>CAXTVM010000030.1:0-35000 GCA_964247725.1 uncultured Acetobacteraceae bacterium
CACCCCTGATAAAGGACGTTATCAGGGGTGATCTAGTTTGTCTGAAGGAATCCAATTTCCTGTTGAAAAATGAACCCTGTCATGGGAATGATGTTTTACCGTCAAAAGAGAGGGCGTCATGCCTGCCGAGTCTGCTTCACTGCGTTCTCTTCTAAAAGACCTCACGCTTGAGGGCGCTGTGGTCATCGACAAGCGAAAACTGTTGTGGATGTTGGGATGGGGACAAGATCGGGCCGGAGCCTGGGTAGAATTACTAGCTCATTGGAAGGAAATTGGCCAGGAACAGGATACCATCTATGGATTTGAGGTTTACGGAAATATTGTTCTGAGCATGAAGGCTCTAAAGGCGACTCTCGAACCGGTTGCTAACTGGGCTTAGAAGCTGAGTGTAGGCCTCGGGCGCAAGATCTTTGAATAACGGAACTGATTGATCGCTTTTCTTAACAAGGAAAATCTCTCATGCGCCCGCTGCCACTGGATCCGGTTGCAATTATCATAGCTCTATCAGCTGTTCCGCCTATGCTCGATCTGTAGCAGAAAGCGCACCCTGATGAGGCACCGTCTTCAAAGACCGATCGGCGCGGGTATCGGAGCCCTTGCGTTGTGCCTGATTCAGTCAGCCTCCGCTGAGGCGGCGTCGCAGCGTCCAGACGCAGTGCCATTTTCAATCGTCGACAATCGCGTATTCGTCCATGTCCAAGTTGACGGGCATGGGCCATTCGATTTCCTGGTCGACACCGGATCGTTTGACACGACGGTAAGCCCTGGCTTGGTGAAGCAGCTGGCGCTTCCTAAGGTCCGTGATGATCGTGGTGGGGGCGCCGGAGAACAACAGGTCTCCTATTCGGACGTGCATATTGCCTCTTACGCCGTGGGTTTGATATCTATGGGACCCATCGACGCACCTGCCATTGATCTGACCCAGCTCGCCCGGGTCGTTGGCTTCCATAGGTGTGATGGGATTCTTGGGACTGCACTGTTCCGACAGAACGTCGTCACGATCGATCCAGTCAAAGGGCTGTTGACCATTGATGCGTCGGCAGCCTTCCGGCCATCCCACAATGCAATCGGCATTCCGATCACGATCGAAGACGACACGCCGGTAAACAACGAGGGCATGCCGGTGTTCTCCGGAACGGTGAACGGCGTCGCCGGGACGTTCGAGGTCGACACCGGCGACCGCTCGGGGTTGACCCTGTACGGACCGTTTTGGCGTGCTCATCAGCTCGACCGCACGATCGGTCCCACAGTCACTGCCATGACGGGCTATGGGGTGGGAGGTCCAATCCGGAGCATCATCGGGCGCCCGAAAAGCTTCACCATGGCCGGCTTGGATATCGCTGCGCCTGTGACGCGGCTGTCGCTCCAACGAAGTGGCTCCTTCACCCGGAGCAACTATGCGGGAAGTATCGGCATGGGTGTGCTGAAGCACTTCATCGTCTCGTTCGATTACACCCATCGCATGATGTGGCTCGTACCCGGCTCCCTATCAGGCCAAGCCGATCAATATGACCGCAGCGGCCTCTGGCTCGGGCTCACGGGTGGTCGTGATTTGGAAGTCGTAGATGTCGCCGCCGACAGCCCGGCGGCACAGGTGGGAATGCTCGTTGGAGATCGTATCAACCAAATCAACGGGGTCCAGGCTGGTCCGAACACGCTTTTCGATTTGAGGACGCTTCTTAGCAAGCCGGTTCTTCCGGTTGTGGCCGTGAAGGCTCGCCGGGGCAATTTGACGAAGAACTTCCAGCTCGTCCTGCGAGACCAAATCACGCCGGCCGGTTGAAAGCCGTTCATACCCCGACGGGTCCAGAGTCTGCAGTTGGTCGAGTCCGGCGGCTATGCACCACCCGCCGGCTATTGTGCGTCCGTCTCACTGAGCGTGGGCTGTGTCTCATCAATTGTGTGTTGAGCAGGGGCGTCCGTCTCAGCTAATGTGGGCCGGGAAGGACACACTATTGCGCGTCTGCCACATTTCGATTGCACGCCGCTACAGATAGGCCTGGACCATCGACGAGTGTAGCGGTCGCCATCACATGCGTGAAAACGTGCTGGCTCGTAGCTCTCCTTTCAGGCCAATTACTTCTTGGTAGGTGAAGTTCCTGTCGGCTTAGCCGATACGGTAGGTTTGTGGGAGGTAGGAGCAGCCGGCCGGTAGGAAGTAGGCGGCGGTTTCATCGCACCGTCCATTGCGGCGCGAACGTCAGCAGGCTTATCCGAGCGCCTATCGGTCATCGCGACGTGGTCCAGAAGGAGGAGCAACCGGTCTGGTTTGCGAGGTTGATCCGGCAGGCCTGGGTGTAAAGGACTGCGGCGGCGGCGGCCTGTAACTGCTAGGTGGGGGATTCAAGCCACCCTTCTTGACGGTACCCTCGTGGAAAGTTACCGGTGGCCTACGATTGGTCATTAGACAACTCCTTCTTAGGAGACATATCAGGCTTTCGCCCAAATTCAAGGATTACGTCCTCATCCCTGAAGCTCATGTAGAGGAAGGGAATTTCTCCTACCTGTTGTAAAGATCCGCCTCTTGCGGCAATGGCTTCTTCTCTTTCCTTGTTATCAGTCTCATCCTGATCTGCTGGATCTGCGTATACGCCTACATTGATTACCAGAAGCTCACGCGTATCACCGCCGCTAGAAAACCCCGATACGTATCCCTGATAAACTAGTTTCCTTTCCTTGTGCCTTATCGTTACATAGTTGTCTGTATCCGTAGAGTTTAGCAGTAGTGTCCACACGTCCTCATCGCCAAAACGCTCTGTCAAGCGCAGACGACGACAAAGCTTTAGAAGCCATTGGCGGTTGAGGTTTAACGATATGCCGATCCCAAGGATGGCGCCGAAGAAACTCGCCCATGCGACAGTACCTGGATCGATTGTGGCTTTAGCTATTTCTGATGGCTTCAAAATAGACATGCCCTCTAGACCGGAAATTAAACTCGGTCGTGTCCAATGCGCAAAGGCGAGGATAAGGTAGCTGAAAACGCCATACATAAAGATCTGCAGGAACATCGTGACATTGCTGCGATCTTTCTTTTCTGCAAGCGCCGCAATTATACCATAGCAGAGAATACCAGGAATGAAGACTAGAACTAACGACAGAATGGTACTGTTGAGTTCTGGTGTTTCAGATTCAGCGGCCATTAGCTAATTTGCCTGTCACACATGCGCTGCACCGAGATCGCCATCGGTGCGAACTGGCTGCGGTTGCGATAATTCCTGTTATCTGTTCCCAAATAATATCCGACTACCGGCTGTCGCTAGAGGCCGCGTCATCCAGACAGTATAATGTGCGAAGTTCAGATCTCCTACACCACCCCCAGATCCAGCCGCCCCGTCCGCAGCATCGCCTCCTCGATCCACGCGTTCAGGCTCATCCCCCGCGCCTCCGCCGCCATCGCCCCGATCCGGTGCGTCCGCGGCGACATCCGCAGCCGCAGCTCGCCGCTGTGGCTCCGCTGCGCCCGGCGCCCCAGCGCCGCGCACGCCGCCCCGTAGTCGTCCAGCGCGATCGCGAACGCCTTCTCCAGCATCGCCACGCTGTCGCCGTGGAACGTCACCGCGTCGTCGATCCCCAGCACCCGCCCCACCAGCACCCGGTCGCGCGCGTCGAACTCCACCTTCGCCACGTAGCCCCGCCGCCGCAGCACGGTCACGCCGTCTCCTCCAGGAACGCCCGCAGCGCCACCAGCTGATACCCCCGCGCCGTCCCTACCGCGTGATGGAACCGCGCCACCCGTCCGCCCCGCTCCACCGACAGGTGGAACCCCTCCGTCTCCACCACCCGTCCCCCCGTCCGCCGCAGCGCCAGCGCGAGCGACTCCCACTGGACGGTCCTGTCGGGCGGATCCCGCATCAGAACCTCCAGCACGGGATCGCGACACCAGCTCACGACACCACGCTCGCCCGTCCCAACGCCCCCCGTCGAGCCCCCATCCACCCGGAATCCGCTTCGTCCCGCCCTTGGGACGCCGTAGTCTCCACCCCGCTCGAACCGCCGAGGACGCCGACCCCATGCCGACCGCTCCCCCCGACCCTCGGCCACGCCCCGCGCCGCCGGCCGGCCCCCGCCGCCCCGGCCCCGCCCGATCGCCCGGCGCCCGTCCTCCCGCCTAGCCACCCACCGAAGCCGCCCGACCGACGACGCCCGGCCCGCCCCAACCCGGCCCGGTCGTCCCCCAACGCCGTTCCCGCCGGGCCGCATCTGCGTTAGCCTCGGCCACATGTCCTCCGCCGTGCCGACCCTCATCCCGCCCGCCGCCAGCCAGGCCGCGCTGCCCAAGGCCTGGCCGTTCGAGGAGGCCGCCCGGCTCGCCGCCCGCATGGAAGGGCGGCCGCACGACGTCCCGGCGCTGCTGGAGACCGGCTACGGCCCCTCCGGCCTGCCCCACATCGGCACCTTCGGCGAGGTCGCCCGCACCGGCTGGGTGGCGCAGGCCTACACCGCGCTCACCGGCCGCCCGACCCGGATCCTGTGCTTCAGCGACGACATGGACGGGCTCCGCAAGGTCCCCGACAACGTGCCCCGGGCCGGCATGCTGGCCGGCTACCTCGGCCGCCCGCTGACGGACGTGCCGGACCCGTTCGGCACCCACGCCAGCTTCGGCGCCCACAACAACGCCCGCCTGCGCGCCTTCCTCGACGGCTTCGGCTTCGCTTACGAGTTCGTCTCCGCCACCGAGTGCTACCGCGCCGGCCGCTTCGACGACACGCTGCGCCGCACCCTGGCCGCGCACGACGAGATCGTCGCCGTGGTCGCACCCACGCTCGGCCCCGACCGCCGCGTCACCTGGTCGCCGATCCTGCCGATCCACCCCGTCACCGGCATCGTCATGCAGGTCCGCATCGATGCCATCGACGTGGACGCGGCCACCGTGCGCTGGGCCGACGAGGCCGGCGCCCGCTACGAGACCTCCGTGCTGGGCGGCGGCGCCAAGCTGCAGTGGAAGGCCGACTGGGCGATGCGCTGGGCCGCACTCGGCGTCGACTACGAGATGTCCGGCAAGGACCTGATCGACAGCGTGCGCCTGTCGTCCCGCATCTGCCGCGTGCTCGGCGCCGAGCCGCCGGTCAGCCTCACCTACGAGCTGTTCCTGGACCAGCACGCGCAGAAGATCAGCAAGTCCAAGGGCAACGGCATCTCGGTCGAGGAATGGCTCCGCTACGCGCCGCCGGAGAGCCTGGCCCAGTACATGTTCAACCAGCCGACCCGCGCCAAGCGCCTGCATTTCGACGTGATCCCGCGCGCCTGCGACGAGTACCTCGCCAACCGCGCCAAGGCCGCCGAACAGGACGACGCGGCCCTGATGGGCAACCCGGCCTGGTTCGTCGACGGCGGCCGCCCGCCCGGCGCCCCGATCCCGGTCTCGTTCGGCATGCTGCTCAACCTGGCCTCGGTCGCCAACGCCGACACCGCCGAGGTGCTGTGGGGCTTCCTCGCCCGCTACCAGCCGGGTGCGGCCCCCGAGACCGAGCCGCTGCTGGGCCGGCTGGTCGAGCACGCGGTGGCCTACTACCGCGACTTCGTGCGGCCGGCCAAGACCTACCGGGCCCCCTCCGACCTCGAGCGCGCCGCCCTCCGCGACCTCGCCGAGACGCTGAAGGGGATCGACGGCGCCATGGAGCCGGAGGCCCTGCAGGACGTCGTGTTCGAGGTCGGCAAGCGCCACGCCTTCGCGCCGCTGCGCGCCTGGTTCGGCTGCCTCTACGAGGTGCTGCTGGGCCAGACCGAGGGGCCGCGCTTCGGCATCTTCGTCGCCCTCTACGGCATCCGGGAGACCGTGGCGCTGATCGAGACGGCGCTGGTGCGGTCGTGAAGGAAGCAAGGCCAAGGGCTTCGCCCCTGGACCCCACCAGAGGCGGAGCCTCTGGACACCCTTCGTCAAGGGGTCTGAGGCCGTCGTGCGGAGCACGCTGCGCGTGACGGCCCCAGCGGGTCCAGGGCAGGGCCCTGGCCTTCCTTCCTTCCTTCGCCGCTTCCCAGCCCTGATCGGCCTCCTCCTCATGCTGGCCGCGATCTACGCCGTGCAGCGCGAGGCGCGCCACCTCAGCATCGGCCAGATCCGCGACAGCCTGCTGGCGATCCCGCACCGCCGGCTGCTGGCCTCGGCCGGCTTCACGCTGCTGTCCTACGCCGTGCTGTCCTTCTACGATCGCCTGGCCACGATCCATGTCGGCCACCGCCTGAGCTTCGGCCGCACCGCATTCGCCGCGTTCTGCTCCTACGTGCTGTCGCACAACCTGGGCTTCGCCGCGATCTCCGGCGCCGCGGTGCGCTTCCGCCTCTACGGCAACTGGGGCCTGGACACGTTCCAGATCACCCGCATCATCGCCTTCTGCTCGGTCACCTACCTGCTCGGCGCGTCGGCGCTGATCGGCGGCGTGCTGCTGCTCGAGCCCGGCTCGCTGCCGATGCTGACCGCCCACGTCCCGCGCGTCCTTCTGACGCTGGCGGGCCTCGCCGCCTGGGGCCTGGTGGCCCTCTACCTCGCCGCCGCCGCCCGCCTGCCGGCGATCCGCTGCGGGCGCTGGACGATCCCGCTGCCGGGCCCGCGCCTGGCGACCGCCCAGGTGTTGGTCGCCGCCCTCGACGTCGCCGCCACCGCCGCCATCGCCTACGCGCTGCTGCCGGCCGGCATCCGCCTCGGCTACACGGCGTTCCTCGCGATCTACATCGCCTCCTATTCCGCAGGCCTCGCCGCCAGCGTGCCGGGCGGGCTCGGCGTGTTCGACGGCGCCATGGTGCTCGGGCTGTCGCCGTTCCTGCCCGCCGCCGACGCCATCGGCGTCATCGTCGTGTTCCGGCTGTTCTACTACATCGTGCCGCTGTTCCTGGCCGGGCTGCTGTTCGCCGGCCACGAGCTGCTGCTGCGCGGCGACGTGCTGCTGGCGCACCGCCGCGGCCCGGGGCGCCCGGTCCGGCTGCGGCCGTCGCTGGCGATCCGCGAGAGCGAGGCCGACTTCGCCGTGACCGTGGCGGTGGGCGCGGTGATGCTCTGCGGCGCCATGCTGCTGGCCACCGGCCTCCTCGACGACACGCCCGACCTCGCCTTCGCGCTGCCGCCGGCGGTGGGGCCATTCGGCGGCGGCGACGGCGGCCTCGCCCGTTTCCTGGTCGCCGCCGGCGACTACATCCCCTCCCTGCTCGGCGCCGCCCTGATGGCGCTGGCGATCGGGCTGTCGCAGCGCGTGACCCTGGCCTGGGGCGCCACGCTGGCGCTGCTCTGCCTGGCTGCCGCACTGACCGCGCTGCGCGGCATGCCGCTGGCCGTGCCCGGCGTGCTGATCCTGTCGGCGCTGGTGATCGCCCCGTTCCGCAGCTCCTACTACCGCCATGCCCGCCTGCTCAGCGAGCCGCTGGCGCCGTCCACCGTGGTGCCGCTGCTGCTGCTGCTCGGCTGCGTGCTGTTCCTGGCCCGGCTGGAGCCGGCGCTGCGCAGCGTCGACCAGAGCAGCTGGCTGGAGCTGGTGCTGGCCGCCGGCCTCAACGACCGCATGCGGGTCTCGGTCGGGCTGTCGGTGGTGCTGGGCCTGGCCGCGATCGCGCGCCTGATCCTGCCCGCGCGGATCTGCCCGCTGCCCTGGAGCGAGGCGACCCGCGCCCGCTGCCGGATGCTCGGCGGCCAGGCGCCCGGCGATCCGGCGCCCGGCGACCCGGTGCCCGGCGATCTGGCGCTCGGCGACCCGGACGGCGTCATGCTGGGCGAGACCGGTCGCGCGGTGCTGCCGTTCCGCCGCATCGGCCGGCTGCTGGCCGGTCTCGGCGACCCGGCCGGGCCCGCGTCGGACCAGGTCTCGACGATCTGGCGGCTGCGCGACCTCGCCGTGCAGGAGGGCCGCGAGCCGATCTTCTGGCGCGTCGGCCCGACCCTGCTCGACGTCTATGCCGACCTCGGCCTGGAGGCCTGGCCGCTGGACGGCGCGCCCCACGGGGCGTCCAAGCGCTACCTGTGCTGCCCGGCCGAGCGCGGTCCGGCGGTGCTGAGCCTGCTCGGCGAGGCTGCCGACCCGCTCAGCTGACCGTCGGCACCGGCCGGTCGGGCGCCGCCGCCGCATGCGGGAGGCGCCCGGCCCGGCCGCCCGCGGCGCCGCCCCTGGCCCTGGCCCCCCAGCTGGACAGCGACACCCCGCCCAGGATCAGCGCCAACCCCACGGCGTGGTAGCGGTGCAGCGCCTCGCCCAGCAGCATCGCCGCCAGCAGCACCGCATAGACCGGCACCAGGTACATCGACAGCGCCGCCCGCGCCGGGCCGAACGCGCGCACCAGCCGCCCGTAGCTGCCGTAGCCGCCGATCGACGGCACCAGCCCCAGGAACACCACCGCCGCCAGGCTCGCCGGCGTCAGCACCAGCCCGAGATGCGGCCGGGCGGCCTGGCGGGCGAGCTCGACCGCCGCCGCCGGCAGCAGCATCAGCGCGCCGCCGGTCGCCAGGGCCGCCAGCCCCACCATCGGCGGCAGCGCCACCGGCCGGTGCTTGGCCAGCAGCGTGTAGCAGACCCAGGCCAGCATGGCGGCGAACGCCAGCGCGTCGCCGCCGCCCACCGGCAGCGCCAGCAGCGCGCCGGGTGCCCCGTGCGTGACCACGGTGACGACGCCGCACGCGGCCAGCGCCACGCCGCAGGCCGCCGGCGCGCCGAGGCGGGCGCCGAACAGCAGGCACTCGGCCACCAGCACGAAGGCGGGGGCGGCGCAGACCAGCAGCGCGATGTTGCCCGCACCGGTGCGCGCCGCCGCGGCATAGATCGGCGCCACCGCCAGCACCGCGCCGGTCAGCACCAGCAGGGCAAAGGCAGGCGAGACGATGCGGCCGAGATGCGCCCGCCAGCTCCGCACGAACGGCAGCAGCGCCAGGGCAGCGATGCTCCAGCGCAGGCAGGCCAGCGTCACCGGCGGCACGTCGCCAGCGATCATCCGCGCCACCAGCATGTTGCCGGCGAACAGCAGCGGGGTCACCCCGAACAGCAGCGCGTCGGGGTTGAAGCGGCGTCCGGCGATCGGGGGATGGCTGATCATGACGGCAGGATGCGCCAGGAGCGGCAGGATTTTCTTGCCGTTTGACCCGGCGCGGGGGTGTTCCGCGGAATTTCGATCTTCAGAACCAGCGTTTCATGGCAGGACCGTCTCCTTCCAGGAGGCTGCCATGCCCGACATCGCTCTCGACGCCGCCGATCGGCGCATCCTGGCGGCGCTGCGCGCCGACGGCCGGCTCAGCAACGCGCGGCTGGCCGAGCTGGTCGGGCTGTCGCCGACGCCGGTATGGAACCGGGTGCGCCGGCTGGAGGAGCAGCGGGTCATCACCGGCTATGCCGCCGCCATCGACCAGAAGGCGCTGGGCGTCGCCGACACCGTGTTCATCGAGATCACGCTGGACCGCCACGACGCGGCGCTGGTGCGCGAGCTGGGCGAGCGGCTGGTGCGGATGAAGGAGGTGCTGGAGGTGTTCATGGTCAGCGGCGACTACGACTACCTCGCCCGCGTCGCCGTGGACGGCACCGCCGGCTACGAGGTGTTCCTGCGCGAGCGCCTCTACAGCCTACCCGGCATCCGCAGCTGCCGCTCCGTGTTCACCCTGCGCACGCTGAAGCGTGAGGGCTCGCCCGACCCGTCGTAGCGGACTGAATGGTCGCGCCGATTTCGAATGCCGCAGCAAGGACCGGGAAGGCACAAGCCGGCCTGCGCGCCGACGCTGCCCGCTCGGATCGGGAACGGCAACCATGACACAGGACCTTGCGATCTCTCCTTCCATGGGCAGGCGGGAATGGGCCATGCTGCTCTGCCTCTCCGTGCTCTGGGGCGGATCGTTCTTCTTCAACGGCGTGGCGGTGCGGGAGCTGCCCTCCCTCACCCTGGTCTGGCTGCGGGTCGCCGTCGCGGCGGTGGCGCTGCTCGCGGTGCTGCGCCTGCTCGGGCACCGGATGCCGACCTCAAGCCGGGTCTGGGCCGCCTTCCTCGGCATGGGGCTGCTCAACAACGCAGCACCCTTCGTGCTGATCGTCTGGGGCCAGCACCACATCGCCGGCGGCCTCGCCTCGATCCTGAACGCCACCACGCCCCTGTTCACGGTCCTCGTCGCCCACCTGCTGACGCCCGACGAGACGCTGACGCCGCTGAAAGCCGCCGGCGTCGCCGCGGGCTTCGCCGGCGCGGTGGTCATGATCGGCCCGGACCTGCTGGGCGGCCTGGGCACGGGCGTCGCGGCGCAGCTGGCCTGCCTGGGCGCGGCACTCGCCTACGCCTTCGCCGGCATCTTCGGCCGCCGCTTCAGGCGCATGGGCATGGCGCCGATGACGACCGCGGCAGGGCAGGTGTGCGCCTCCACCGTGCTGCTGCTGCCCCTCATGCTGCTGGTGGACCGGCCCTGGACGCTGGCGCTGCCGCACGCGGCCACCTGGGCTGCGGTGCTGGGGGTGGGCCTGCTCTCCACCGCTCTGGCCTACGTGCTGTACTTCCGCATCCTCGCCGTGGCGGGCGCCACCAACCTCCTGCTCGTCACGTTCCTGATCCCGGTCAGCGCCATCCTGCTGGGAGCGCTGGTGCTGGGCGAAACGCCGTCGCCGCGGCATTTCGGCGGCATGGCGCTGATCGGCGCCGGCCTGGCCTGCATCGACGGCCGCCTGCCCCGGCTCCTGTCCGGGCGTCGGGGGCGGGCTGCCGCGCGTGGCTCCGACCGCGGCCGGCCGCCGGTGCCCGACGGCGGCGTTCAGCCGTCGGCGCGCTCGAAGATCGCCGCAATCCCCTGACCGCCGCCGACGCACATCGTCTCCAGGCCGTAGCGCCCCCCGCGACGATGCAGCTCGCGCAGCAGCGTGGCCAGGATCCGGCCGCCGGTCGCGCCGATCGGATGGCCCAGCGAGATCCCCGAGCCGTTGACGTTGAGCCGGTCGCGATCGGCCCAGCCCCAGCCCTTCAGCACCGACAGCACCTGCGCGGCGAACGCCTCGTTCAGCTCGACCAGGTCGATGTCCTTCCAGCCGAGGCCGGTGCGGGCGAACAGCCGCTCGACCGCGGGGACCGGGCCGATCCCCATGCGCGACGGATCGCAGCCGGCGGCGGCCCAGCCGACGAACCAGGCCATGGGCCGCAGGCCCAGCGCGTCGAGGCGATCCTCGGCCACCACCAGGCAGGCGGCGGCGGCATCGTTCTGCTGGCTGGCGTTCCCCGCGGTGACGACGCCGCCCTCCTCGATCGGCCGCAGCCGCGCCAGCGAGTCCGGCGTCGCGTCGGCGCGCACCCCCTCGTCGCGCGCGAAGGCGACCGGCTCGCCCCGCCGCTGCGGCACCAGGATCGGCACCAGCTCGTCGTCGAACCTGCCCGCCTCCCAGGCCGCGTGGGCGCGCTGGTGGCTCGTCGCGGCGAACTCGTCGCACTCCCGCCGGCTGATCCCGTAGTCTCGGGCCAGGTTCTCGGCCGTCTCGATCATGCCGGAGATCACGCCGCACCGCGCGATCGGCTGCGCCATCGCGCGGCCGCGGGCGAGGCGGTCGTGCATGACGCTGGAGCCCGACCGGACGCCCGCGCGCATGTCGGTGCTGTAGAACTCGACGTTGCTCATGCTCTCGACGCCGCCCGCGATCACGACGTCGGCAGCGCCCGTCTGCACCATCATGGCCGCGTCGATCACCGATTGCAGGCCGCTGCCGCAGCGGCGGTCGAGCTGGTAGCCGGGAACGCGGAGCGGCAGTCCGGCGGCCAGCGCCGACCAGCGCGCGATGCACGGCGCCTCGCCGCTGGCGAAGCCCTGCGCGAACACGACGTCGTCGATCGCGTGCGGATCGATCGCCGTGCGCTCGACCAGCGCACGGATGACATGGGCGCCGAGATCGCCCGCGGCGACCGAGGACAGCGCGCCCATGAACTTGCCCACGGGGGTCCGGAGCGGCGAAACGATGGCGGCCCGTCGCAAGGTGGCCGGTGATGCTGCGGTCATGGGGGGTCCGTTCGGGCGGTGTCGAGGCGACGCCCCTCGGAGACGAGCGTCCCGAGCAGCGCCGCGGGGTGGAAGCCGTCGCCGTGGCGAGCCTCGAGCGTGCGGAGCCCGGCCAGGATGCCGGCCAGCCCCTCCTCGTTCTCGGCCCAGAACATCGGCCCGCCGCGGTGGGCGGGCCAGCCGTATCCGTGAGCCCAGACGACGTCGATGTCCGACGCGCGGCTGGCCTTGCCCTCGTCTAGGATCCTGAACGCCTCGTTGACCATGCGATAGAGGCAGCGCTGCAGGATCTCTCCGTCCGTGACCGGCCGTCGCGCGATGCCGTGCGAGGCGGCGAACGCGAGCACGATCTCCTCGACGACCGGGGACGGGGTCCCGCGTCGCCCGTCGTCATAGTCGTAGAAGCCGGCGCGGACCTTCTGCCCGAGCCGGCCGCGCTCGTTCAGGATCTCGCGCACGCTTGAGGAGCTCGTCCTGTTGCGGTCCCAGCCGACGTCGTTGCCGGCGAGGTCGCGCATCTGGTACGGGCCCATCGCGAAGCCGAACTCCCGGAAGACGCGGTCGACGTCCCACGGCATGGCCCCCTCGAGCACCAGCCGGTCCGCCTGCGACTGGCGGGCGACCAGCATGCGGTTGCCGACGAAGCCGGTGCAGTTCCCCACGGTGACGCCGATCTTGCCGATGGTCCGCGCGAGTGCCATCGCGGTGGCTATGACCGACGGCTCGGTCGCGGCCCCGCGCACCACCTCGAGCAGGCGCATCACGTTCGCCGGCGAGAAGAAGTGCATCCCGACCACGCGGCCGGGACGGCCGGTGAACCCGGCGATCCGGTCGATGTCGAGATACGAGGTGTTGGTGGCGAGGATCGCATCCGGCCGCGCGAGCGCGTCGAGGCGTCGGAAGATCTCCCGCTTCACCTCGATCTGCTCGAAGACCGCCTCGATGGCCAGGTCGACGGGAGCCAGATCCGCCATGCGCAGCGACGTCGTGAGCAGGCCCATGCGCGCCTCGACCTCGGACGACGGGACCTTCCCCTTGCGGACCGACGCCTCGTAGTTCGCGCGCATCACCGACACGCCGCGATCGAGCGCCGCCTCCGTCGCGTCGACGAGCGTCACCGGGACGCCCGCGTTGAGGAGGCTCATCGCGATGCCGCCGCCCATCGTGCCGGCGCCGATCACGCCGACGTGCCGCACCGGCATCGCCGGCGTCGCGGGATCGATCCCCGGAACCTGGGCGGCGAGGCGCTCGGCCAGGGACAGATGGCGCCGGGCCTGCAACTGCAGTCCGGCGGCGAGCTCGTCGGGCAGCCGCCGCTCTTCGGCCAGGGGCAGCGTCATCACCGCCTCGACCGCTCGGATGTTGGCCTCGACCGCATCGGACCCCCCACCTGCAACCCCATGGCACCGGACCACCGGCCTGCGCCGGCATCCTTGGGGGTGGCGGCCGCCCTTGTTGAACATGCGGCCGGACCATGCAAGGCCATCTGGGTCCTCCTGCAGGGCTGTCGCATCAAGGGTTAGTCCCCGGAGAAGGAAGGTCAGGGCGCTGCCCTGGACCCGTTGGGGCCGTCACGCGAAGCGTGCTGCGCACGACGGCCCCAACGGGTCCAGGGGCAAAGCCCCTGGCCTTCTACCTAGCGCGTGCGTCCTCCGTCCCGATGCGGCCGAGCGCCGTCAGGGCGGCCTCGGACAGGTCGAGCTCGGCCGCCGCCAGGTTCTCCCGCAGGTGGGCGAGCGACGAGGTGCCGGGGATCAGCAGGATGTTGGGCGCGCGGCGCAGCAGCCAGGCGAGCGCCACCTGCATCGGGGTCGCGCCGAGTCCGGCCGCCACCTCGCTCAGCACGGTCGAATGCAGCGGCGAGAAGCCGCCGAGCGGGAAGAACGGCACGTAGGCGATCCCCGCCGCCGTCAGCGTGTCGATCAGCGCGTCGTCCTCCCGATGGGCGACATTGTAGTTGTTCTGCACGCAGACGATCTCGGCGATGCGGCGTCCCTCCTCGACCTGCGTCGCCGTCACGTTGCTGAGGCCGATATGGCGGATCAGGCCCTGCCGCTGCAGCCCGGCCAGGACCGCGAGCGGGGCTTCGATCGAGCCCTCGGCGGGACCGTGGGTGCCGAACATGCAGCGCAGGTTCACCACGTCGAGCGCCTCCAGGCCCAGGTTGCGGAGGTTGTCGTGCACCGCGCCCGTCAGCTCCTCGGACGAGAAGGCCGGGTTCCAGGATGCGTCCTCGCCCCGCCGCGCGCCGATCTTGGTGACGATGACCAGGTCGTCGGGATAGGGGTGCAGCGCCTCGCGGATCAGCTGGTTGGTGACGTGCGGGCCGTAGAAGTCGCTGGTGTCGATGTGGTTCACGCCCGCCGCCACCGCCGCGCGGAGCACCGCCAGCGCGCCGTCGCGATCCCTCGGCGGCCCGAATACCCCGGGCCCGGCCAGCTGCATGGCGCCATAGCCGAGGCGCCGCACGGCGCGGCCGCCGAGGGCGAAGGATCCGGCGTTGCCGTCGTCGGTCATGTCTGCTCTCCCTGATTCGGCCCTGGATATAGACGCCCCGCCCCTGCGCGACACCACGGTCCTATCGGCACGGCCTGTTCGGAGCGACGAACGACGATGATGGATCTCGGCGAGCTGGTCGCCTTCATGGTGACGGCGGGCGCGGGCGGCCTCCACGAGGACGCCCGCACCAGCGGTGGCAGCGCCTCCGGCTTGAGCGAGGCGGTGCGGCGTCTGGAGGCCGGCCTCGGCGTCCGACCGCTCCACGCGCAGCGTCGCGCCGACCGAGGCAGGCGCCCGCCTGCCGGAGCGGCCGGGCCCCAGCCTTGGGGCGAGGTCAAGGCGGTGCCGGATGCGGTGGACCGGTTCCGCGGTCGGCCGGCGGGCACGCTGCGGCTGAACGTGCCGGTCAGCGCGGCGCGGCTCGTGCTGCCGGCGATCGTGCCGCCGTTCCTTGCCCGCTATTCCGACATCGTCCTGGACATCGTCGCCGACGACGGCTTCGTCGACGTCCTGGCCGCCGGCTGCGACGCGGGCATCCGCTACGACGAGCGGCTGGAGCAGGACATGATCGCGGTGCCGATCGGGCCGCGCCGGCAGCGCTTCGCCACTGCGGCCGCACCCGCCTACCTCGACCGGCACGGGGAGGTGATGCGGGTCGAGCCTGGCGGCTCCGGCCGGCACCGGCATCATCCACCTGTTCGAGGAGTGGCCGTGCCCGCACCTCGACAGCGGGGCGCTGGAGCCGGTGCTGGCGCCCTGGTGGCAGGCGTTCACCGGACCGTTCCTCTACTGCTCGGGGCGTCGTCAGCTCCCCGCACGGGTTGTCACCCGCAGGGCTATCGTCTTTTGAACGTCGTCCTGGAGAGAAAGGCCAGGGCGCTGCCCTGGACCCGTTGGCGCCGTCACGCGAAGCGTGCTCTCGCACGACGACCCCAAACCCCGATTCGTGAGAAAGCAGTCCCAAATGAAGGTTGTGTTCTTAACGAATCGGGGTCTGGGGCCCGCGGCCCCAGTGGGGTCCAGGGGCAAAGCCCCCGGCCTTCTTCCTCATGCAACGGTGGTATCGCGGCCCAGCGTTCCGCTTGCCTTGCCGCCCGTTCTTCGCTAGGGCCTGCGCCTCGCGCGCCGGCACCCCTGGAGGCCGGCGCGTTCGGTGCTCAGGAGCAGGCAGTGACCAACTTCACGACGATCGAGGCGTCGGTGCGCGCGAGGGCAGGTAAGGGGGCGGCGCGCGCAACGAGGCGGGACGGGCTTGTGCCCGGCGTCATCTACGGCGCCAAGCAGGAGGCGAGCCTGATCGCGCTCGACCCCCGCGTGGTGCTGCGCGAGCTGACCAAGAGCGGCTGGCGCTCGCGGCTCTACGAGGTCAGCACCGGCGAGGCGCCGATCCGCGCTCTGATGCGCGAGGTGCAGCTGCATCCGGTCAGCGACCGGCCGATCCACGTCGACTTCCAGCGCCTGGCGCCGGGCGAGCGGATCCGGGTGGCGGTGCAGGTCACCTTCACCGGCGAGGATACCTCGGTCGGCATCAAGCGCGGCGGCGTGCTGAACATCGTCCGCCACAGCATCGAGGTCGCGGTCGACCCCGACCACATCCCGACCAGCTTCACCGTCGACCTCTCGCCGCTCGACATCAACGACAACGTGCGCTGGTCCGACCTCGTGAGCGGGAGCGCCGACACCGCCAACGTCACCCCGGTGATCGCCGACCGCGACTTCGTCATCGCCACCGTGGCGGCGCCGACGGTCGCGGCCGAGGCCGAGCCGGTCGCCGCCGCCGCTCCTGCCCCGGTGGCGCCGGCCAAGGGCAAGGCGGCCGCCAAGCCCGCGGCGGCGGCCCCGGCGGCCAAGGCGGCGCCCAAGCCGGCCGCGAAGAAGAAGTAGTCCCGCCCCGGGCCGTCGGGCGGGTCGGATGTTGCTCTGGGCCGGGCTCGGCAACCCCGAGCCGGCGATGGCCCGGCAGCGCCACAACATCGGCTTCATGGCGATCGACGCCATCGCCCGCCGGTACGGCTTCTCGCCCTGGCGCCGGCGCTTCCGCGGCGAGGTCGCCGAGGGGCAGGTCGGCCCGGAGAAGGTGCTGGCGCTGAAGCCGCTCACCTACATGAACGCGTCCGGCGAGAGCGTGCAGCAGGCAGCCGCGTTCTACCGCATCGAGCCCGCCTCGATCGCCGCCTTCCACGACGAGCTCGACCTGGCACCGGGCCGCGTCCGGGTGAAGCGGGGCGGCGGGGCGGCCGGGCACAACGGCCTGCGCAGCATGGACCGCCAGCTCGGCACGCCGGACTACTGGCGGGTGCGGCTCGGCATCGGCCATCCCGGCATCCGCGAGCGGGTGCTGGGCCACGTGCTGGGCGACTTCGCCAAGGTGGACCAGGACTGGCTCGCAGGCCTGCTCGACGCGGTCGCCGACGCGGCGCCGCTGCTGGCCGAAGGGTTGCCGTCCGATAGGCCCGAGCCGTTCATGACGCGGGTGGCGCTGCACGCCGGAGTGTGAGGGACCATGGGCTTCAACTGCGGCATCGTCGGCCTGCCCAACGTCGGCAAGTCGACCCTGTTCAACGCGCTCACCGCCACCGCGCAGGCGCAGGCGGCGAACTACCCGTTCTGCACCATCGAGCCCAACGTCGGCCGGGTTGTGGTGCCCGACCCGCGGTTGGGCGTGCTGGCCGCCATCGGCCGCTCGCAGAAGATCGTGCCGACCAGCCTCGAGTTCGTCGACATCGCCGGCCTGGTGCGGGGCGCCTCGCGCGGCGAGGGGCTGGGCAACCAGTTCCTCGCCAACATCCGCGAGGTCGATGCCGTCATCCACGTGTTGCGGTGCTTCGACGACGACGACGTGACGCACGTCGAGGGCTCGGTCGACCCGATCCGCGATGCCGAGACGGTCGAGACCGAGCTGATGCTGGCCGACCTGGACAGCCTGGAGAAGCGCCTGCCGTCGCTCCAAAAGAAGGCGAAGAACGCCGACCGCGATGCCACGGCGCAGGTCGCGGTCATGGAGCCGCTGCTGGAGGCGCTTCGGGAAGGCCAGCCGGCGCGCGCCGCCGTTCCGACGGGTGCTGCGGAGGCGGTGCGCCGGCTGCAGCTGATGACGGCCAAGCCGGTGCTCTACGTCTGCAACGTCGAGGAGGCGGCGGCCGCCACCGGCAATGCGCGCTCGGCCCGCGTCGCCGCCCGCGCCGCGGCCGAGGGGGCCGCCTGCGTGGTGGTCTCGGCTGCGATCGAGGCCGAGGTCAGCCAGCTGGCGGACGCCGACCGCGCCGAGTTCCTGGATGGGCTCGGCCTGTCCGACAGCGGCCTCGACCGCGTCATCGCCGCCGGCTACCGGCTGCTCGGCCTGTCCACCTTCTTCACGGTGGGCCCGAAGGAGACGCGGGCCTGGACCATCACCGCCGGCACCCGGGCGCCGCAGGCGGCGGCGGTGATCCACAACGATTTCGAGCGCGGCTTCATCGCCTGCGAGACCATCGCCTACCCCGACTACGTCGCTGGTCGAGGCGAAGCCGGTGCAAAGGAGGCGGGCCGGATGCGGGTCGAGGGGCGCGACTACCTGGTCCGCGACGGCGACGTGCTGTTGTTCCGGTTCAACGTTTAGAAAGGCCAGGGGCAGGGCCCCTGGCCTTTCTTTACACCGCTCAGCCATTGTCCTTATGCGATCTTTATCAGGATCATCAGCTCCAGGATGTCCTCTTGAGCCCAACCTCGCCATGTTGGCCCGCAGCAATCGTACCGCGAGCTTGAGTGCATGGCCCATCCGACTTCGAAATCCGCCAGGCTGCTGCCGATGAGCGTGGCGGCGCTGGGCATCGTCTTCGGCGATCTCGGCACCAGCCCGCTCTACACCTTCCAGACCGTGGTCGGCGACGCGGGCGGCAAGATCAGCGCCGAGGTGGCGCTCGGCAGCCTGTCGCTGATCGTCTGGGCGCTGATCCTGACGATCTCCATCAAGTACTGCCTGGTCGTGATGCGGGCCGACAACCAGGGCGAGGGCGGGATCCTGGCCCTGATGTCGATGCTGAGCCGTCCGATCAAGGGCAGCCTGCTGAACCGGGGGGGGCTGTTGATCGCCGCCGGCCTGCTCGGCGCCGCCCTGATCTACGGCGACGGCATCATCACGCCGGCGATCTCGGTGCTGAGCGCGCTGGAAGGGCTGAACGTCGCCACCAGCGTCTTCAAGCCGTACGTGCTGCCGCTGGCGGTCCTGGTCCTGGTCGCCCTGTTCGCGGCGCAGCCGTTCGGGACCGCCAAGCTCGGGCGGCTGTTCGGGCCGGTGATGCTGGTCTGGTTCGCGGTGATCGGGGCGATTGGGCTGGTGGCGATCGTGCGCAGCCCCGGCGTGGTCGCGGCCTTCAACCCGCTGCTGGGCTTGCGCTTCCTCGGCACCCACGGCTGGGGCAGCGTCGTGGTGCTGGGCGGGGTGTTCCTGGCGCTCACCGGCGGCGAGGCGCTCTATGCCGACATGGGGCATTTCGGCCGCCGGCCGGTCCGCATCGCCTGGACCGCCATCGTGCTGCCGGCGCTGCTGCTGAACTATGCCGGCCAGGCGGCCCAGCTGCTGCGCGACCCCAAGCTCGCGTCCAACCCGTTCTTCTCCGAGGTGCCCCACTGGGCGGTCTATCCGCTGGTCGCCCTGGCCACGGTCGCCACCATCATCGCCAGCCAGGCGATCATCACCGGGGTCTATTCGCTGACGCGCCAGGCGATGCAGCTGGGGTGGCTGCCGAACATGGTCATCCGCCAGACCTCCGACGTCGAGTACGGCCAGATCTATGTGCCGGTGGTGAACTGGATCATGATGGTGGCGACCCTGGCCATCACGGTCGGTTTCGGTAGCTCGGCCGCGCTCACCGGCGCCTTCGGCACCGCCGTCGCCACCACCATGATGCTGACGACGTTCCTGCTCTACGACGTCATGCGCGAGCGCTGGCACTGGTCGCGGGCGGCGGCAATGCCGTTGGTCGGTCTGTTCCTGGTGATCGACGTCGCCTTCTTCTGCGCCAACCTGCTCAAGATCCTGGACGGCGGCTTCGTGCCGCTGCTGTTCGGCGGCGCCCTGTTCACGATCATGATCACGTGGCATCGCGGCGTCGCCCTGGTGCGGGCCGGCCTGCCGCGGGAGACATGCCCCGAGAGCGAGGTGCTGTCGCTGCTGCGGCGGCAGGAGCTGCCGCGGACCAACGGCAGCGCGATCTTCCTGAGCCGGCGCGCCGTCCAGCTGCCGCCGCTGATGTCTCGCTACCTGACCCTCTACGGCGCGCTGCCGCGCGAGATGGCGACGCTCTACATCGAGTTCCTGCCGGTGGCGCGCGTCGCGGCCGAGCACCGTCTCCGGATCGAGACCGTGGCCGACGGCGTCTGGTACATCAAGGTGAGCTTCGGCTTCTTCGAGATCCCCAACCTGGTCGAGGCGCTGCGCGGCGCGCGGCAGCAGGGCTGCCCGATCGACCTCGACCGCGTCCTGTTCCTCGCCGCCAACGACGACGTGACCGCCAGCCAGACCGCGCCCAAGCTGGCGGCGTGGCGGCGGATGATGTTCGGCTTCCTCTACCGCAACGCGGTGCGGGCGCCGGACCGCTTCGCGCTGCCGCGCGACCGCTTCATCGAGATCGGCCGGCAGGTGGAGCTGTAACCTTCCGGCTGGGCGGCTGATCCACGTCCCGGGCTGATTCCACCCTAGACGATCAGGTGCCGCGGGAACGCTTGCGCATCGGTGGCGCCCGGTGCAGGTCCTGGAGGCCGTCCGGCAGCTTCCGCCGGCGCCTTCCCGCCGGATCGTCCGCCATGAGCCAGCCACCCCTGTCGCAAGCCGCCCGGCCACGGGTCCGCCGCAGCCCTGCCACCCTGCTGCGCCACGTCCTCTACTCGTTGCGCGGCGGCTTCCTGGTCCGCCCGATGGTGATCGCCATCACGCTGGGCCTGGCCGGCACCGTGCTGTCCTCGCTCGAGGAGACCTACCCGATCCTGGCGGCCTGGGTGCCGCGGACCCTGTTCCCGAGCCATTCGGATCCGCAGGTGGTCCAGGTCATCCTGGCCGGCATCGCCGCATCCATCATGACCGTCGTCTCGATCGTGTTCGCCATCCTGCTGATGACGCTGACCCTGGCCTCTATGCAGTTCTCGCCGCGCATCCTGGTCAGCTTCGTGCGTGACCGCACCACGCAATGGACGCTGGGCCTGTTCCTCGGCACCTTTGCCTACTGCCTGGGCGCCCTGCCGGCGGCGCGCACGGTGCCGACCGCGTTCGCGCCGATCGCCACCACGGTGGGCGCCATGGCGCTGGCGCTGCTGTGCGTCGGCTGGCTGATCTTCTTCATCCAGCACATCAGCCAGGCGATCAGCGTCAACCACATCGTCGACCGCATCGCCAGCGAGACCGAGGACATCATCGACACGCTGATGCCGCACGGCCGCGCCAACGACTATCGGCACGGCCCGCTCGCCATCGACCTGCCCGGCGAGGTGCGCCCGGTACTGAACGTGGTGTCCGGCTACATCCGCTACGTCGACACCGAAAACCTGGTCGCGGTCGCCAAGGCGAGCGGGTTCCAGCTCCGCGTGCTGCGCCGGACCGGCCACTTCGTCCCCGCCGGCATCCCGCTGCTGCTGGTCCATGGGCGGCGGCGGCTGCAGCCCGAGCTGGTGGCCCGCCTGCTGGCGGCGTTCGACATCGGCCCGATCCGCACGCTGCAGCAGGACGTCGAGTTCGGGGTGATCCAGATCGTCGACATCGCGCTGAAGGCGATCTCGCCCGCGGTCAACGACCCCAGCACCGCCATCACCTGCCTGGACCAGCTGAGCCGCATCCTGATCCGCTGGATCTCCCGCTACGGGCCCGAGATCATCCTGTCCGATCCGCCGCACGTGGTGCGGGTGGTGATGCCGGCGATCGACATGGACGGGCTGCTCGACACCGCCTTCGAGCAGATCCGTCACTACGCGGTGACGGACGTGGTGGTCAGCGCGCGCCTGCTCCGGGCACTCGACGACATCGCGTCCACCACCGGCGATGCTAGCCTGCACCTGCGCCTCGCCGCCCGCGGCCACCGCGTCTACGAGGGCTGCCGGGGCCGTCTCGCCGAGGCCGACCTCGGCCTGCTGCGCGACCGGCTCGACCGGCTGCAGGCCCGCCTGGTGGTCGACCAGGCGCCGATCGCGACGACGTCTCTGGCGACCTCCATGGAGCGGGCATCCGTCACGACGTGACGTGGCCGCGCCCGGCGCCGCGGCCACGTCGTGATGAGGGTTCGGTCGTCCCGGCCCGGGTGGCCGTCCAGCTTCCGGGGAAGCCGGGATCCTCCCCCACCCCGCGACGCGAACGCGGCGACCGCCTTCCGGGATGCCGCGGTGCCAGCGCATGATCCGATCGCGTGGGCCCAAGGATCCCGCCCTGCTTCGGCAACCCCTACTTCGGCAGCAACGGGTGTCCGGTCAGCGCCTGCGCGAACACCGCCGCCGCCGCCGCGACGTAGAGCAGCGTCGCTGCGCCGGTCAGGATGGGCCGGAGCGGCCGCCGCAGGCGGCGCATCGCCAGTCCGATCAGCGGGATGGCCTGCTCCGAATGGACGCCCAGGAAGTGGGCGGCCCGCAGGTCGCCGCCAGAGCGGTTCCAGCCGAACAGCGCCAGGCGCCCGCCGGTGGCGCCGACGGCATGGCCGAGATGGGCGGCCATGGTGTAGCCGGTGACCGCCGACAGGACCGTCGACGCCACGAGCCCGGCGACGGCCGCCGCCGCCAGCCCTGGCGGCAGGCCGGGCCGCGGCCGCCGTCCGATCTCCCAGGCCAGCGGCAGCGAGATGCACACCAGCAGCAGCGCGAACACCCCCATCAGCGCGAACATGCCGGCATAGAACGGCGAGCTCATGTTGAAGTGCGAGTCGAGGCCGTGCGCGCCCTGCCAGCCGATCCAGGCGACCTCGAAGCTGCCGCTCGCGATCAGCAGCCGCACGGTCCGGCGCAGGCGGCGGCACTCCCGCCGCTCCGGCCGGACGAGGCCGAAGAACCAGCAGGCGGTGAGCGCGAAGACACCGGTCGAGACGCAGAACCGGATCGGCTTGTCCCAGACGCCGACGCCGTGCAGCAGCCGCGGGTCGAGCTGTGCCAGACCGAGCAGCGGCACCGCCAGCGCCAGCATCCCGAGACCATAGAGGCAGAGCGCGCGCTGCCGCCGCAGCAGCTCGGCGAGCAGGCGGCCGGCCGGGCCGAGCCACCCGGCCGCCCCGGGGACCATGCCGGCGCTCATGCGGCGACCGCCAGCCCAAGCCGGCGCGAGCGGAGCGTGCGCAGCGCCAGGAACAGCAGCAGTCCGACCGGCCCGAACAGGAAGGTGAGCGGCAGGCACGGCGCTATGAGCAGGCGCGGCATCCTGGCCGCCAGGCCCTCCCGGGCGATCCAGGTGCCGACGAACAGGTCGAAGGCCAGGTAGTGCAGCCAACCAGCGACCAGGCCGGCATCGCTCGCGAACAGCGCCCGCACCTGCGGCACCGAGCCGAAGCCGCCGCCGGTGCCGGCCCGGAACCCGGCGATCAGCAGCGGGACATAGGCCATCGCGAACAGGGCCGGCGCGCCGAGCCCGGTCGCGCTTCAGAGACGCCCGCGCACTCCGGGCGCCGCCAGGGATGCCAACAGGCCCAGCCAGCAGCCCATCGCCACCAGGTTGCCGACACGGAACACGAGCGTAGGGTCCGGCATGGATCATCCCTATCTGAACGACGTTCAAATAAGGCTGCGGGATAAACTGAACAGTGTCAAGACAAGAGTCGCCGGCCCGCCCCTACCATCACGGCGACCTGCCGGCGGCGCTGCTGGCCGCCGCCGCCGCGCTGATCGAACAGCGCGGCGTCGACGCCTTCAGCCTGCGCGAGGTGGCGCGCCGGGCCGGGGTGTCGCCGGCGGCGCCGTCGCATCATTTCGGCGATGCCCGCGGGCTGCTCACCGCCCTCGCGGCACGGGCGTTCGCGGAGCTGGCCGACGCCCTCGATGCCGAGGGCGCCGAGGGCGACCGCGAGACCCGCATCCTGAACCAGGGGATCGCCTATGTCGGCTTCGCGATCGCGCGCCCGGGGCGGTTCGGGCTGATGTGGCGCAGCGCCCTGCTCGACTTCTCGAGTCAGGCGCTCGATGCGGCGAGCCGCCGCGCATTCCGCGCCCTCGACCGGCTCGTGCGCGGCGACGCGGGTTCCGCGCCGCCCGGCGATCCGGCCTGCGCGCCCTCGGTCGCCTGCTGGTCGATCGTGCACGGCTTCGCGGTATTGGCCCTGGGCGGCGCCTTCGGGCCCGGCCCGGACGCCGCCGAGGCGGCCGCGGCCCGGATGCTGCCGGCCGTGCTCGCCCACCTCAGGGTCTGAGGCCGGACGCCGCCCTACCAGCCGTTCGCCCGCATGATCCCGGCGACCGGCGCCAGCGCGCGGGTCCGCCCGGCGATCCTGGCGATCCGCGGCGCGTTCCGCTCGAACCACGGCAGCCCTGGCCGCCACGCCACCATCACCGCGAGGTAGGCATCGAGTGCCGAGACCTTCAGGCCCAGCGCGAATGGCTCGGTCAGCTCCCCGTCGAGCCATCGATACAGCTGCTCCCGGTGCCTGCCGGTCGAGGCGTCGAGCTCGCCCGGCGCCGAGCCGACCCAGCGTCCCGGCACGTCGCCGTAGGTGAAGGTCGGGTAGACGTTCGCCACCAGCCAGATCAGCAGGCGGTAGAAGCGGGTCCGTTCCGGCGTGCCGCACGGCGGCGCCAGCGCGGGGACGCGGTCGGCGAGGAACAGCGCGATCGCCGCGGTCTCGGTGAGGATGCCGCCATCGTCCAGCACCAGCGCCGGCACCTGGACCAGCGGGTTCACGCGCGCGAGCCTGTCGCGGGCCGGTCCGGCCCGCTCGAAGCCGCCGACATCGACGAACTCGCACGGCCAGCCGGCGACCGCCAGCATCGCCTCGACGATCGCCGAGCCGCAGCCGCGTGCGCCGTAGAGCTGCATCTCCGGTCCTCGCTAGCGACGCACCGCGGCGCGGCCGTTGCCCATCGTCGCCCGGAAGCCGTCCAGCGTCACCGCGCGGCCGGTGCGGGCCACCAGCGTCAGCCCGGCGCCGGCCTCCACCCGCATCTCCGGCTCGGCGCGCCGAGCCGCGCCGTCCGGCCGGGCCTGCGCCGACAGGATCAGGAAGCCGTGCTCGGCGCGGCGCTCGATCTCCAGGATCGTCCGCCCGGCGAACGCGCTGCCCGCCTCGACCGTCACCACGTGCAGCTCGAGGCCCAGCAGCCGCAGCCCGTGCGCCGCATCCTCGGTGTCCGCCGGCCGCCGCAGCGCCTCGGACAGGTCCGGATAGAGGATGATCTCGGCGATCCGCTCGGCGCCGATGTGGGTCGGCAGCACCACCCGGTCGGCGCCCGCCTGCAGCAGCTTGCGCTCGGTGGACGACGCCTCGCCGCGGGCGATGATGGTCAGCGTGTCGTTCAGGCTGCGTGCGCTCAGCGTGATGAACACGTTGGCGGCGTCGTCCGGCAACACGGTGGCCAGCGCGCGGGCACGCGCAACGCCGGCCTGCTGCAGCGCGTCCTCCTCGGTGGCGTCCGCCTTCATGCACGCATAGCCCTCGGCGCGCGCCTCGAGCAGCCGTTCCTCGTCGCGCTCCAGGATCACGAACCGGGCCCGGCCGGCGGTCAGCTCGCGCGCCAGCATGGTGCCGATGCGGCCGTAGCCGCAGATGATGACGTGGTCGGACATGGCCTCGATCTGGCTCTTCATGCGGCGCGTCCCCAGGATGTCGCCCAGCTGGCTGAAGGCGATGAACTGCACCAGCGCGCCGGTGAGGAAGATGGTGCCCGAGCAGCCCAGCGTGATCAGCCCGATGGTGATGGTCCGCAGCTCCGGCCCCACGATCGGGTGCACCTCGCCGTAGCCGACCGTGAACACCGTCAGCACGGTGAAGTAGAGCGCGTCGCCGAGCGACCAGCCGCACGACACGTAGGCGCCGATCGCCGCCGCCATCACGGTCAGCACGAAGGCGATGCCGCCGACGAGATTGCGCAGCGGCCGCCCGAACGCGGAGCGCTGGCCTTCATCCATGCGGGTTCTCCAGGTCTGCGGCATCTGACGAAATCATCAGGAAGAAGGCCAGGGGCTTTGCCCCTGGACCCCACTGGGGCCTCGGGCTCCGATTCGTTAAGGGTCTACCTTCAGGTTGCGACCATCTTCTCACGAATCGGGGTTTGGGGCCCAGCGGCCCTAACGGGTCCAGGGCAGCGCCCTGGCCTTCCTTCTCTTTTATGCTCAGGCGACACCGCTGGCGAAGCGTCGGCCGGTCGCGCTAGCCTCGGCCGATGGATGCTGCGCTCCCCGTCGCCTGGCTCGATCGCGCGGCACCGGCGGCCCGCGACGCGGCGCGCGCGCTGGCCGGCTTCGGCGCCGACGCCCGCGACCAGGCGCTGCGCTGCGCCGCGGGCGCGCTGCGGGCGCGGAGCGCGCTCATCCTGGCCGCCAACGCCCACGACCTCGACGCCGCCGGCGGCAGCCCGGCCGCCTTCCTCGATCGGCTGAGGCTGAGCCCGATCCGCATCGAGGCGATGGCGCAGGGCCTCGACCGGATCGCCGAGCTGCCCTGTCCCACCGGACGGGTGCTGGCCGAGTGGTCGCGGCCGAACGGGCTCCGCTTCCGGCGGGTGGCGGTCCCGATCGGCGTCATCGGCATGATCTACGAGAGCCGGCCCAACGTCGGCGCCGACGCGGCCGCGCTGTGCCTGAAATCCGGCAACGCCGTGATCCTGCGCGGCGGTTCGGACAGCCTGCACAGCGCGCGCGCCATCCATGCGGCGATGCGCCAGGGCCTGGCCGAGGCCGGCCTGCCGGACGCCTGCGTGCAGATCGCCCCCGACGCCGACCGCGCCCACGTCGCCGCCATGCTGGGGGCGGCCGGCCGCATCGACCTCATCATCCCGCGGGGCGGCCGCTCGCTGGTCGAGCGGGTGCAGCGCGAGGCGCGGGTGCCGGTGCTCGCCCACGCCGAAGGGCTCTGCCACACCTACGTGCACGCCTCCGCCGACCCCGAGATGGCGCGCCGCCTGGTCGCCAACGCCAAGATGCGCCGCACCGGCATCTGCGGCGCCACCGAGACGCTGCTGATCGACGCCGCGGTGGCAGCCGCGCTGCTGCCGCCGATCGTCGCCGACCTGCGGGCGCTCGGCTGCGACTTCCGCGCCGACGCCGCCGCCCGGGCGATCGTCGCCGACCTGACGCCGGCCGCACCCGGGGATTTCGATACCGAGTGGCTGGGGCCGACCCTGTCGGTCGCGGTGGTGGAAGGCGTGGACGCGGCGCTCGACCACATCGCGCGGCACGGCAGCGCCCACACCGAGGCGATCGTCGCCGAGGACGCGGAGGCCGCCGCCCGCTTCCTGTCCGGCACCGACAGCGCGGTGGTGCTGTGGAACGCCTCGACGCAATTCTGCGACGGGGCCGAGTTCGGCTTCGGCGCCGAGATCGGCATCGCCACCGGACGGCTGCACGCGCGCGGGCCGGTCGGGCTCGAGCAGCTCACCACCTTCCGGTACGAGGTGGTGGGGACCGGGCAGGTCAGGGCATGAGAAGGCCAGGGGCTTCACCCCTGGACCTCACTGGGGCCGTCGTGCGCAAGCACGCTTCGCGCGACGGCCCCAACGGGTTCAGGGCAGCTCCCCGGTCTTCTTCCCCAGGACCGTGTCCCTGATGCGATAGCCCTGAGACCAGAAGCTCTATCCCTGGACCCCGCCGAAGACGGAGCCTTTGGAAATCAATCATAAGGGACTTCCTCATTACGGGGATCGGAGGCGGGTGAGCGTCGGGCTGCTGGGAGGATCGTTCAATCCAGCGCATTCCGGGCATCTGCAGGTGGCGCGGCTGGCGCGCCGTCGGCTGCGGCTCGACCAGGTCTGGCTGCTGGTCTCGCCCGGCAACCCGCTGAAGCCGCGCGCCGGGATGGCGCCGCTGGAGAGCCGGCTCGCCGGCGCCCGCGCGGCCGTGGACGGCCGCCGCATCGTCGCCACCGACATCGAGCGGGTGCTGCGGACCCGCTTCACCCTCGACACGGTCCGCGCCCTGCAGCGCCGGTTTCCCGACGTGCGCTTCGTCTGGCTGATGGGCGCCGACGGCCTCGCCGAGCTGCCGCGCTGGCGCCGCTGGCGCGAGCTCGCGCGCGCGCTGCCGCTCCTGGTGCTGCCGCGGCCCGGCTACAACCACCGCGCCCTCGCCGGCGCCGCCGCCCGTGCCCTGGCCGGCGCGCGGCGGCCGGCGCGGGAAGCCCCGATGCTGGCGGCGCGTGCCGCACCGGCCTGGATCTTCCTGCCGGCGCCGCAGACCGCCATCTCCGCGACCGCGATCCGCGCGCAGGCGGCGTTGGGCCCGCAAGCCGCAGGCGGAACTCAGCCCCCGCCGCGGGCGGGACTTGGCCCGAGCCCGCAGGCGGCCGATAAGCGGCCTCAACCCGAAGCCTCGGCTTCATGACGGGAGATCGGCCATCGCCAGGAAGCCAACCGCCGAGTCCGGCTCCGGCACGCGCGCTGCCGGCGCCGATGCGCGACGCCCGGCCCCGTCCAAGCCGCTGCCGTCGCTGGCGGAAGCCGCCAAGGCGCTCGGCACGCCGCGCAAGAAGGCCGCCGTCGCCGGGCCGCAGCCCGTGCGCGGACCCAGGGCGGCGCGGGTCCCGCTCGACGTCACCCGGCTCGACACCTATCTCGGCGTCATCACCGAGAGCCTGGCCGACGACAAGGCCGAGAACATCGTCACCCTCGACCTTACCGGCCGCGCCTCGTTCGCCGACCGCATGGTGATCGCCACCGGCCTCGCCGACCGCCAGATCAGCGCCATGGCGACGCACCTGGAGACGAAGCTGGCCGAGGCCGGCCTGAAGCGCGTGCTGATCGAGGGCGCCGGCGGCTCCGACTGGGTGCTGATCGATGCCGGCGACATCGTGATCCACCTGTTCAAGCCGGACGCGCGCGCACTCTACGCGCTGGAGCGGATGTGGGGCGCCGAGCTCGACGAGCCGGCGGCCCCGTCCGACGACGGCGGCAACATCTGAGGCCGCGTGCGGCTGATCGCGGTCGGCCGGAGCCGGCCGGGTCCCGAGCGGGCGCTGCTGGAACGCTACGCGCAGCGGCTGCGGCCGCCGCTGGAGCTGGTCGAGGTGCCGGACGGACGCGGTGCGGCGGTCGAGATCAAGCGGCGCGAGGCGCAGGCGCTATTGGCCGCCTTGCCGCCGGCGGCGTTCGCGGTGGCGCTCGACGAAGCGGGCGCGCAGGTCGCCAGCCTGCCCTTCGCCGCCCGCCTGGAGACGTGGCTCGGCGGCTCGCGGCCGGTCTGCTTCCTGATCGGCGGCGCCGAGGGGCTCGACGCCGCCGTTCTGGCGCGCGCCGACGCCACCCTGTCGCTCGGCGCCATGACCTGGCCGCACATGCTGGTGCGCGGCCTGCTCGCCGAGCAGCTCTACCGCGCCCGCTCGATTGCCGCCTGCCACCCCTACCACCGCGCCGGGCGACCCTGAGGGGACCGCCTGGCGGCGGTCGTCACCACGGCACACGGTCCGGCTCGAAGCAGAAGCCGCCGGTCGGGCCGGAGGATCCATGGCACGCCAGCTACACGGTCCCGGTAGCCGCTTCCTCCACCGTTCTATGGCCGGGATGATCGTTGAGGTCGGTCGCGGTGTATCCCGGATCGACCCGGATGCCGACCTTGGCGACCGATACGGTCACGGCGTGGGGCCCCGACCTCGAGCTGTCGTAGCCAGGGATGTTGACGTCATGGAACGGCTGGGCGGGATCGGACAGCCAGCCGAGCACGCCCAGGCCGCTGCTGATCGTCCGGCCATCGGCATGCGGCCGAAGCAGCAGCGGCGGCGCCAGCAGCTGGCACGGCACCTCCGGGCGGGACGCCTGGCCGCAAAGCTCGCGACCGCACCTCCGGATAGCACCACGGTTCCCGCCAGCGGCGTGCCAAGCGGCGCATCCGGCAGGCTAGGGCGACATCGCCGCTGCCTGCAATGCAGGTTGAGCCGGCCGATCGGCGCGCGGCACTCGTCTCGCCCGGGCGCGATCAGGCATCAGGGATGCGGCGGCTCCCGTCCGCCGTGCGGTCCGGCGGGGCGGCCCGGGTCAGGATGCCCGACCGGGGCAGGGCCCTGCGGTCTGGGTTCGGGACGAGGTCCCGGCTGGACCTGCGCAGGTGCCGGTGCCGGTCCCGGCCGTGGCCCCGGTTCCGGCCGTGGTCCGGGCGGCGGCCCGGGCCGCGGGCCTGGCTCGGCGGTCCGTGTCGCCGCGTGCGGCGTGATGACTTCCGGTGCGCGGCCCATCTGTGGTCCCCGGCCCGGCTCGGGCGGACGACCAGGCTCAGGCTCCCGGCCCGGCCCCGGCGCATGGTCCTGGAACGCCGCCGGCCCGACCGGGTGCGCGACGCCGGGCTGGCCCCGGAACCTTCCTGGCAACCCGCCCGGCGGGCCGCCATGCTGGCCTTCGCCGCGCCAGCGGCCGACGTCGTGATACCAAGGCCGGCCGCGATAATGGCGTCCCCAATAGCTGTCCACGTCGAACCCGACCAGCGGTATCCCGATGACGGCGCCGTAGTTGACCAGCGGCTCCGGACGGTCGTCGTAGAGCAGCTGCAGCCCGGCCCCCGCTGCCCAGCCGCGCGCGTCCTGGATGGCGACGTCGCACCAGCCCCAGCCCTGCAGGCAGCCGAAGATCTCCGCCGGCGTGCCCGCCGGCAGCTGCGCCACCAGCGGATAGTCGATCCCGGGGCCGGCGCGCAGGTTGATGTTCTGCGTCACGACGCCGGGCGCTGCGTCGGCCGCCATGGGGCCAAGCATCGCAAGCCCGGCCAGCAACGCGCCGACACCCTTGGCCACACCATCCAGTCGCATGTCGCACTCCCGTCCGCGTCGGCCCAGTTCATCGGACCGGAATGCGGCCGGAGTAAGGGCTGGTCATGGCGATCGGAACGTTTCCGGCCGAGCCGGACCGGGCTGCGTCCCTGCGGCTCGGATCGGGCGCTAGCGCAGCCTGCGGTCGGGCGCGTCGTCGGACAGGGCGGAGACCGACAGGTCGATGCCGTGCGACGCCGGCGGGGCCTCGGCCACCTCGGTCGTGCCGCGCAGGTCGGCTGGCGCCGGATTGGCGGTACGCGGCACGATCACGTCGGAGCGCGCCGTCACGATCCGGCCGGTGTCGGGACGCGCGTAGATGAACCCGTAGGTCGGATAGATCGCGCCGAAGCTGCCCTCGCGGCCGATCGCCACCCGAACCGCGGTCCAGTCGTTGTTCTCGGACACGTCGACCACGGTGACGTCGCGGCTGATGCCGTTGGCGTTCCAGTGCGACTGGTCGATCTGGATCGTGCGGCTGTCGACGACGTCCGTGACCACCGCCACGTGACCGAGCCGCATGCGCTGGTTGGCGCGGAAGTTGAGCACGCTGCCGGGCTCCGGCGCCGAGCCGCGGGCATATACGCCCTCGGCGTTCTGCCACCAGTTGGCGGCGTTGCCAGACAGCGCGACCTCGCTGTCGGACCGGGCGAAGGCGACGCACTGGATCACGTGGGCATGGCGGCCGGCCATGGCATAGCCGACACGGACGGACATGCCGTGCCCGGCGCCGTGCAGCCGGACGTGGGCGTCGGCGGCGGATGCCAGGACCAGGCACGAACCGGCCAGGACCAAGCTCCGCAACAGCCCCTTGAACGCGATCGCCTGCATCCCCGTCTCCAACCTCACCAACTCGTGACTGGCTGGTAACCAGACGGATGCAACCCTGACAAGCGGTCCATGGCCCACCGGGCCGCTGTTACGTAAGTTTTCAGAAATCCGAATCGAACCGGGAAGGTTTTTAGGACTGCGGTCCCATCGAGGCAAAGGATTTGGGACGACAGCGGCTTTATGCCGGGTCTCCCAGCTTAGTTCTAGCCTTCGTGGCGCGATGGCAACGTCATGCAGCACACCGTGGCTTTTCGGCAACGAATGCTACTTGGTGGTGATCAGCATGATCTCGACCAGCATCTGCGGATCGGCCATTTCCGCCTGCACGCAGGCCCGCGCCGGCGCTCCGCCCTTGGGCAGCCATGCCTGCCACACCGCGTTCATCGCCGCCCGGTCGGTGATGTGCTTGAGCCAGATCTGCGCCTGCAGCAGACGCGTGCTGTCGGTGCCGTGCTGCTCCAGCAGCGCGTCGAGCTGCTCCAGCACGTCGCGGGTCTGCGCGGCGACGTCGCCCGACAGGTCGCGCGCCACCATGCCCTGGGTGAACACGAAGCCATGATACTCGACCGCCCGCGACATGATCGGGTTCGGCTCGGTGCGCAGGATCCTGGTCATCGGCATGCTCCTCGGGGCGTGTGGCTGATGGGCGCGGGGATCGCTTTCAGCTTCGGTTGGGCAGGATCGTCGGCGTGGTCTCGGGCGCGCTGTGCAGGCAGTCATCCACCAGCCGGTCGCGCCGGTATTGGTCGGCCAGCCCCTTGTTCGGCACCCCGATCAGGCCGCTCGACGAGAACGGGCTGGATGACTGATCCTCCTCCGAGAGCTGGTAGCGGTTCTGCTTGTTGAACTCCTGGTCGGCCTGCCGGCCGCATTCCTGCTGCCGGTCCAGCTGGGCGCCGTCCTGCGGCGCGGCGCAGCCGCCCAGCACGCAGCCCAGCGCGGCGGCCGCGAAGGGCCAGGCCCGGTGCGGGATGCAGATGCTCATCGACGGGCTCCAACGCGGCAGGGCATCTCTGGCCGCGACGCGCCCGCCGGTCAACGGTGGTCGGACCAGTCGAGGCCGGCGGCGAAGGCGGCCAGGCGTTCCGGCGTGTCGAAGTCTGCAAGCACGCCGGGATCGCCCGTCTCCAGCGCCGCCACGCGCAGGCCCGGCGTCGCCAGCAGCGACCGGCCGCCGCCATCGCCGCGCAGCGCCCGCAGCGCCGGGAACATGCGCCGGTCCCACAGCACCGGATTGCCGCGTCGGCCGTCGGCGAGCGGCAGCACGACGTCGGCCGCATCGGCACCGTGATGGGCGACCAGCCGGTCGATCGTGCCCGGGCGCACCAGCGGCATGTCGCCCAGGCAGACCAGCGCCGCCGTCCAGCCGAGCCGCTCGGCCTCGGCAAGGCCGTGCCGCAGGCTCGCGGCCAGCCCCTCCGCGTGGTCCTCCGCCGCCACCCGCGGCAGCTCCGGGCAGATCCGGTCCAGCCGTGCCGCGCCGTGGCCGACGACCAGCACGACCCCATCCGCCCCGCTGCCGCGCACCGCGGCGATCGTGCGCTCGAGCATGGTGCGGCCGTCCGGGTCGCGCACCAGCAGCTTGTCCAGCGGCAGCGCGCGCCGTCCGGCGCCGCCGGCCAGGACCAGGGCGCCGACCCCGCTCAGCCGCCGCTCCCGCCTTCGCTCCGGCCCAACGCCGCGCCGCGCCGTGTCGCCACCAGCTCGGCCAGGATCGACAGCGCGATCTCCTCCGCGCCGACGGCGCCGATCGGCAGCCCCACCGGTCCGTGGATCCGGGCCAGCGCCGCCCCGTCGTGGCCCAGTGCCCGCAGCCGCTCCCGGCGCAGCGCCTGCGTCTTCCGCGAGCCGAGCGCGCCAACATAGAAGCACGGGCTCGCCAGCGCCGCGTCCAGTGCCGGATCGTCGAGCTTCGGATCGTGCGTCAGCGTCACCACCGCGCTGTGCCGGTCGACGCCGAGCGCCCGCAGCGCCTCGTCCGGCCAGGCCGGCACCAGCTCGGTAGCGGGGAACCGGTCGGGCGTGGCGAAGCCGGCGCGGGGATCGATCACCGCCACCTGCAGCCCGACCAGCCGCGCCATCGGCGCCAGCGCCTGGGCGATGTGCACCGCCCCCACCACCAGCAGCCGCGCCACCGGCGCCTGCAGGGCCAGGATCCATTCGCGGCCCTCGATCAGCACCGGCCCCGACCGCCCGGTGGCAACCGCCCGGACCGCTGCCGCGACCACCGGCTCGACCATCGGTCCGCCTCCCGCAGTCGGTGCCGCGTCGTCGTCCGGCTCCACGGCCAACTGTCCGTCCCGGTCCTGCAGCAGCAGCTGTATCCCGTCCGGCAGCCGCGTCGCCAGCACCGCCAGCCGCCGCGCCCGCCGTGCCGCCACCAGGCGATGCAGCGTGTCCGGCGTCACCGCCCGCCTACCGCCCCGCCTATCGCCTCGACGAACACGCGGATGGTGCCGCCGCAGGCGAGCCCGACTGACCAGGCGCTGTCGTCGCTGACCCCGAACGACAGCAGCCGCGGCAGGCCGTCCTGCAGCGCCTCCAGCGCCGCCTCGATCACGGCGGCCTCGACGCAGCCGCCGCTCACGGAGCCGGCGATGCGGCCGTCGGCGCCGACGGCCATCACGCTGCCGGCCGGGCACGGCGCGCTGCCCCAGGTCTCCGCCACCGTGGCCAGCGCCATCTTCTGGCCGTCGGCGTGCCAGCGTGCCGCCTGCGCCAGCGCGTCGTCCGGCAGGACCGGAAACGGTGCGGGACTGTGTTCGGCCATCCATCGACTCCGGTGCAGGGTCCTGGGGTGCGCTGGATCGCCAGCGCGTGGTCCTCCATATAAGAGCGCAAGGCCCGGAATGGAGCATGCGCGATGGCGGCCCCGCAGATCGAGATCGTCGTCGTCACCCCGTTCCAGCAGAACTGCCAGCTGCTCTGGGACCCCGACACCCGGAACGGCATCGTGGTCGATCCGGGCGGCGACGTGCCGAGGATCCTGGAACGCATCGCCGCGAACCGGCTCGCCGTCGAGGCGATCCTGCTCACGCATGGCCATCTCGACCATGCCGGCGGTGCGGCCGAGCTGCAGGACGTGCTGCCGGCACGTCCGGACGGAACCAGGGTGCCGATCGTCGGACCGGATCGCCGCGACGCCTTCCTGCTGTGCGGCATCGCCGCCCAGGCGTCGGCACTCGGCATCGGCGGCATGCGCGACGCGGCACCCGACCGCTACCTGGAGGAGGGCGAGGTGCTCGAGTTCGCCGGCTGCCGGCTGGAGGTGCGGCATGTTCCCGGCCACACCCCGGGCCACGTCGTGTTCATCGACGGCGCGCGGCGGTTCGGGCTGGTCGGCGACACCCTGTTCCGAGGCTCGGTGGGCCGCACCGACTTCCCCTACTGCGACGGGCCGGCGCTGATCGCCGGCATCAAGGCCAAGCTGCTGGCGCTGGACGACGGCCTCGCCATCATTCCCGGCCACGGGCCGGGCTCGACCATCGGTGACGAGCGCCAGGCCAACCCGTTCCTGTAGGCCCCCTTGCGCCGCGCGCGTCGGACGGCTCCAGTGCGGCGCCAGGACCCGGAGACGGGGTCCGGTCTAGCAGGTAAGGATCCTCGCGTTGCGGCCATTTCTCTCGGTGGTGTCCCTGCTCGCCGCAGTTCTCGCTGGCGGCGGCCTCGCGCGCGCGCAGGAAGCCGAGCCGATCGCGGCGCAGCCCACGCTGCGGCAGGCGCCGCTCGCCATCGTCGGCCATGACGGCGTCCGCCACGCCTTCACGGTGGAGATGGCGCAGACGCCGCGCCAGCAGGAGATTGGGCTGATGTTCCGCACTGCGATCCCAGCATCGAGCGGGATGCTGTTCGTCTGGCCGGAGCCGCAG
>CAXTVM010000031.1:0-39113 GCA_964247725.1 uncultured Acetobacteraceae bacterium
CGACATACTGCTGGCAGGTTCCGGTATATCCGGCGGGGATGTTGCCCGTGTTGGCGTCGTTCCAGGTGATGTCGGTGGCGAACTGGCTGGAACCCTCCAGCGACGTGTCGCTCGGGATGGGATAGGTCTGGCCCGCCGTCGCCAGCATCGGGAAGGTTCCAGAAGGCCAGCGGACGTGCGTCCCCGGGTGCAGGCGCGCGTAGGCGAACGCCTTGACCACGGCGGCGTCGTCGCCGGCCGCCGTACCGTTGGCGCCGTGATCGGCCACGTTGTAGACGTCACCGGCCCAGGCCGCGATCGAGCGTGCGGCGGTGTCGCCGGCAGCCGAGAAGAAGGTGTTCCCGGTGTAGCCGGCGAGGATCTGGCCATAGGAGGACGTTCCGGTCACCATCGACTGGAACATCGTCTGGACGCCGGTCTTCACCCCGTTGACGACCAAGGTGGCGAAGGAGACGTCGCCGCCCGGCGTGGCCGAGCTTCCCGCCTGCACGGCGCCGTTGGCGGTGCCCTGGATGCTGGCGATCAGGCTGTTCGGCGCGACCTGGCCGGCACTGTTGCCGAACGGGATCTGCGAGGTCAGCAGCAGCTTGTTGCCGTCGAGCATGGCGATCCCGGACGCGGCTCCGAGCATGGAGGTCGGGATCGCCGCGTTCGCCGCCGCCGCCGCCGCCGCCAGTGCCCCGCCGTCCGCCACGGTTCCCGACGCGGTGCCGAACGGGATCTGCGCCGCCGTCAGCAGCCTGTTCGCACCAAGCCCGGCCACGCCCGACGCCGCCCCGATCATGCTGCCGGGGATCGCCGCGTTGGCCGTCGCCGCAGTCGCCGCCAGCATCCCGCCGTCGGCGACGGTCCCCGACGCGGTGCCGAACGGGATCTGCGCCGCCGTCAGCAGCCTGTTCGCACCAAGCCCGGCCACGCCCGACGCCGCCCCGATCATGCTGCCGGGGATCGCCGCGTTGGCCGTCGCCGCGATCGCCGCCGACACCCCGCCATCGGCAACTGTCCCGGTCACGCTGCCGAACGGGATCTGCGCCGCCGTCAGCAGCCTGTTCGCACCCAGCCCCGCCACCCCGGATGGCGCGCCGACCATGGTGGCCGGGATACCGCCGAGATTGCCCAATGCCGTGGCCGCACTCGCGAGGTCGGACAGGTTCCTCGTCTGCTGCGTCGAGCCCTGCGCCAGCGTCATCGCGGCCGCGGCGGCGGCGCGTGCCGTGGTGTCCACCGCGACCGATCCCCCCCCGGCACCCCAGCCGCCGCCCGCGGCATGAGCCAGCGACGGCAGCAGCGCGACGGTCGAGAGCAGCCACGCGGCGCGGCGCATCAGGAAACGCTCCCGGAGAACACGTCGCCCTTGACGGTGCCGTACACGTAGACGGCGCCGGGTGTCGGCGGGAACGTGATCGGGGCGGTGGACCCGGCGGCGATCTGACAGATCTGTCCGCCGCTCGGCGTCGTCAGGCCGGCGGATGCGCCGGCGCTGACATCGACGCAGATCAGGCCGGAATTACCGGCGCCGGGCTGGATGAAGCCGCCGTTGGTCATGGCCCTGCCCGAGGGCGCCGCCTGCTGATAGATGCCGGCGGCGACGATCGTCGTCGGCGTCACGGCGACCGGCTGCGTCGCGGCGGCAGTCGAGCCGCCCGATCCGAAGCAGGAGAGCGTGCCGTTCGGGCATTGCACCGCAAGGGCGGTCGCCGAGGGCGTGCCGACCGCCGCACCCCCGAACGGCACGCCGTCCGCAACTGCGACAGCCGCCGGCGATATGACGACCGCGAGAAGGGTGACCTTCAAAAGCTTCATCATGAGTCCTGCAGGTTGTGCTGGGAGCGATCGCGTGAGCCTCGCCGGGTCAGCCTGTTGGCGAGTTGAGTCCGGCAGATGGCGCCGCCCTCATTGATTCGTTATCGTAACGGATTGGAGACTGTTGAGTCCGACTACGGCTTTCCTGTCGCCGCATGCCGACTCCATGTCACGTCGATGATGCAGCTTCGCCATTGATGCACTGGTGTATCCGATCGTTCCGGGACGGGGTCCTGGCGACGTCGACCGGCATCGCCGGCACCACGGAATTGTCATCGACCCAAGCTGCATCCGCAACATATAACGGCGACGGCCCCGCGCCGACATCGGCGACGGGCGAGGACGCGGAGCGTGCGAGGGGAAAGCCGATCCCGCGCGGTGGTAGCGGCGGACGGATTTGAACCGCCGACCAAGAGATTATGATTCTCCTGCTCTACCGCTGAGCTACGCCGCCATCGCGCGGGGAGCGGTCAGATACGAAACCGCCGGTCCCAAGTCAACGGCCACGCCCGTTGCAATGCAGCATCCGCCTCTGGCATGGAACCGGTCTCACCCCGGACCGGCGGAGATCGAGGCCCATGAGGCACCAGTTCCTGCAGCTCGTGACGGCGGTGCGCGGCTCGCTCGACTGGGCTCCGGCACCGCTGGCGGCCGCGCTGGTGCTGGTCATGACCGCCATCGTGGCCCTGCTCTGCAGCCGGCTGGCGACCAACCTGTTCCTGCGCATCCCCGGGCCGCGACGCGCCTTCTTCCGCTCCTTCGCCAAGGAGGTGAGGCGGCCGCTCCGCATCCTGGTGGTGGTGATCGCGGTCGGGCTGGCGCTGCCGGCCGTGGGGCTGTCGCCGTTCGCCTTCACCGCCATCGCCCAGATCCTGCTGGTGGTGTTCGTCCTGCTGCTCGGCTGGGGCGCCAGCATGGCGATCCGGGTCTCGACCGAGCTCTACCTGCACCGCTTCAAGACCGGCGAGCCGGACGACCTGCTCGCCCGCAAGCAGGTGACCCAGATCCGCATCCTGAAGCGTGCGGTCGACATCCTGGTGTTCGTCGTCACGGTCTCGGCCGCCCTGATGACCTTCGGCCCGGTCCGCCAGTACGGGCTCAGCCTGTTCGCCTCCGCCGGCGCCGCCTCCCTGGTGGTGGGCCTGGCCGCCCGGCCGTTGCTGACCAACCTGATCGCCGGCGTGCAGATCGCGATCACCCAGCCGATCCGCATCGAGGATGCGGTCATCGTCGAGGGCGAATGGGGGTGGGTCGAGGAGATCAGCTCGACCTACGTCGTGGTCAGGCTGTGGGACTGGCGCCGGATGATCCTGCCGATCGCCTATTTCCTCGAAAAGCCGTTCCAGAACTGGACCCACCAATCGGCCTCGCTGATCGGCTCGGTCTTCTTCTACCTCGATTACGGCGTCCCGGTCGCAGCACTCCGGGAGCGCCTCGAGCAGGTGGTGAGGGACACTCCGCTCTGGGACGGCAACGTCGTCAACCTGCAGGTCAGCGACATCAAGGACCGGACCGTCGAGATCCGCATGCTGGTCAGCGGACGCAACGCCCCCCAGACCTGGGACCTGCGCTGCTACGTGCGCGAGCGGATGCTCGACTACCTGCAATCGACCTGGCCCGAGATCCTGCCGCGCACGCGGGTGCGGATGGAACCGGCGCCGGACGCGGTCACGTCGCCGATCGGTTGACCGAAATCGGACGTCTCCGCGTCCGCCCAACTCCGGATAGAAGGCGATCCCGACGACCAGGAAACGGTCGGCGGTCCCGGCGACCGCCACGTCGGCGCCGGTCCCCTCGACGTCCAGGTCCGCTCGATCTCGCCCAGGCGGCAGGTCGGCGGCTCGATCCGGCGCGGCAGCCTCCCGGACCGGACGAAACGCCCTCTCCAGCACGATCATCTGGATCAAGCGCCGACCGGACCGAGCCCGAGGAAGGCCAGGTGCCTTGCCCCTGGACCCCACTGGGGCCGCGGGCCCCAAACCCCGATTCGTTGAGGTTATACTTCCACGCGCGGATGATCTTCTTACGGACCGGGGTTTGGGGCCGTCGTGCGCAGCATGCTTCGCGTGACGGCCCCAACGGGTCCAGGGCAGAGCCCTGGCCTTTTCCTTCCAGGTCTCCTCGAATGCGCCGTCGAACGACGCGACGGCGATGCCTGTGGTCAGGGGTAGCTTTATCCTCGCGGCCATGGCGGCTGCCGGGGTCGGCGTCGCGGCCGACTGGGTGGGCCATCCTGGCTGACGACGGCGGCGCGATCGAGAAGGACCGGGTCTGATCACCGACCGGGATCCGGCATCGATGGGTTCGACCGGACCGGTCAGCTCTCGATCGACGACAGCTCCGGCTGGGCGCGCTGCTCCTCGGGCACCTCCTGCAGGCCGGATTGGCCCGGCGCTTCGCCCCGATCGTCCTGGTCGCCGTCGGACTGCGACCGGTGGCGCTGTTGATGCGGTCCCGGCTGGCCCTGCTGTGCCGCCTGCGCGATCGCGTTGAGGATGCGGAAGTAATGTTCCGCGTGCTGGAAGTAGCCCTCCGCCATCACCCGGTCGCCGGAGCTGGTCGCGTCGCGCCCGAGCTGCAGGTACTTCTCGAACAGCTGCTGCGCGGTGCCGCGGATCCGCAGGTCGGGCCCGCTGCTGTCGAACACATGGTTGCGGTTGAGGGGGATCTGGCCGCTGTGATGGCGGATCGGGCTACCGCCACCGCCGCCAGTGCCGCCAGTGCCGCCGCCGGGACGGTGGTTGCGGCCGCGCATGCGTTTCATGTTCATCGGCTTGTCACGGCACTTTCCTGATGGCGGTCCCGGTCGTCCGGGTCCTGTTGCGGCGATGTGCTGCGTGCCGATCGATCCCGGCCTGGCGGCCGGCGATCGCCTGGCGACGCCCCTGGGGCGTGCCCACGCCCGGATGCGGCGAACGTGCCGCGGATCCGCCGCCGCATCGACGGCGGACGAGGCGTCCGCACTCGACCCGGAACCTAGCCGCGCCCGCAGCCGGTGCCAAACGTTTTCTGCCCGCGGCGCCGCGAGCCGGCTCACCGGCGTGCCGACCCATCCGGCTCCAGCAGCACCGCCCGGAGGATCCCGCCGAGATCGGACGCCATCGACACCAGCCCGAGCCCGGCTCCGGCGCCCAGGGCCGCCACCGCGTCGGCCTGGCCGATCCCCACCTCCAGGATCGCCAGCCCGTCCGGCCGCAGCATCCGGGCGAGTGCCGGCATCAGCCGCCGGTAGCAGGCGAGCCCGTCCGGACCGCCATCCAGCGCACGCCTGGGCTCGTGCCGCCCGACTTCCGGCATCAGCGCGTCCAGCTCCGGCCGCCCGACATAGGGCGGATTGCCCAGGATCACGTCGAAGCGGCCCGCCAGCGAGTCGCCCCAGTCGCCGCAGACCAGCGCCGCCCGCGACGCCAGGCCGTTCGAGGCCGCGTTCAGGGCGGCAAGCCGACAGGCCGCCGGCGAGACGTCGATGCCCACTCCCCAGGCGCCGGGATACTCCGACAGCGCCGCCAGCAGCAGGCAGCCGGTGCCGGTGCCGAGATCGAGCACGTCGCGGACCGCGCCCCGGTCCGGCCGCGCCGCGACCAGCGCCTCGATCAGCGCCTCGCTGTCGGCGCGCGGGATCAGCGTCGCCGGGGAGACGGCCAGGTCGAGCGTCCAGAACCCCTGCCGGCCGGTCAGGAACGCCAGCGGCTCGCGCGCCGCGCGCCGCGCCAGCAGCGCCTCGAAGCCGTCCGGCCGCAGAGCCGCGTCCGGAGCCAGGGCCAGCAGCGCGGCCGTCTCCAGCCCGAGCGCATGCGCCAGCAGCCGGCGCGCCTCGCGCCGCGGCTCGGGGATGCCGGCGTGCCCGAGCCGCCGCTCGGCCTGCGCCAGCAGGTCGCGGAGCGACGACAAGCTCTGGTCCGCCGCTTTGCCGACGCTGCTAGATTGCCGGGCCATGATCCGTCCCCTGCCCTCCATCTGGCTCGCCGCAGCACTCGTCGGCGCAGCACCCGCCGCCCGCGCCGCCCGGTTCACGGTGCTCGACCAGAAGGCGCCCGAGGAGCTCGCGGAAGTGACGCGTCTCTACATCGACGGCAGCCTGGTCGCCACGGTGCATCTGGACGCGGCCACCAGCGAGGTCCGCATCCCGGTCTCGGTGCCGGACGCCGGCGGCCGGGGCGGCCAGGCCCACGACTACGCGCTGTGCGGCCAGATCACCTTCCGCAACCAGGACGGCGGCCGCGAGATCCACGAGGTCAGCGGCCAGGGCCAGCTCCCCGATCCGGACGGCCGCGCCTTCGATGCGCTCGGCGCCCGCGACTTCACGCTGTTCTACCTCGCCGACCCGACCGATCGCGGCGCCGTGCGGATCGAGCCCGGGCGCTCGCCGTTCTGCCAGGCGCCGGTCTCCTGATCCTTAAAGGCTGTTGTGCACCACGGCCGGGCTTGCGGCGCGTCGGAGCAGGAGGATGGCGAAGGCGACGAGATGCAGCCCGATGACGGTCTCGGGCAGGCGCTCGTAGTCACGTGCGAGCCTGCGGCAGCGCGCCATCCGGGCGAACGAGCGTTCCACCACCCAGCGGCGCGGCAGCAGCACGAAGCCGCGCTTGGCGTCTGGCAGCTTGACCACCTCCAGCCGGATGCCGTGCGGCTGTGCAGCTTCGGCCGCCTGCTCGCCGGTGCAGCCCTGGTCCACGCAGGCCAGGGTGACGCTCTCGCCGGTGGCGTCCTGGACGGCCTGGGCCAGGGTGCCGACCGCCGCCCGATCGTTCTCGTCGGCGGGCGTCACGTGCAGGGCCAGCAGGTGGCCCGGCGTGTCGACCGCCACGTGCAGCTTGCTGCCGCGCGCGCTTGTGCCCGTCCCAGCCTGCCCGGCTGCCACTCTCGGGCGTGCTGCGCAGGGTGCGGCTGTCGAGCACGGCGGCGGTCGGCTCCTCAGGCCGACCCGAGGCCAGGCGCAGCACCGCGCGCAGGTCGTGCGCCAGCATCTCGAAGCGTCCGGCCCGCAGCCAGCGGCTGTCCTGGACGGCCTGGGCCAGGGTGCCGACCGCCGCCCGATCGTTCTCGTCGGCGGGCGTCACGTGCAGGGCCAGCAGGTGGCCCGGCGTGTCGACCGCCACGTGCAGCTTGCTGCCGCGCGCGCTTGTGCCCGTCCCAGCCTGCCCGGCTGCCACTCTCGGGCGTGCTGCGCAGGGTGCGGCTGTCGAGCACGGCGGCGGTCGGCTCCTCAGGCCGACCCGAGGCCAGGCGCAGCACCGCGCGCAGGTCGTGCGCCAGCATCTCGAAGCGTCCGGCCCGCAGCCAGCGGCTGGCCTGGTCATACACCGCGCGCCAGGGGGGCAGGTCGTTGGGCATGCCGCGCCAGGCGACGCCGTGACGTACCAGGTGACGCAGACCGTTGAACACCTCGCGCACGGGGTGTTCCCGCTGTTTGGCACTTCCAGGCAACAACGTCGGGTAGGGTGCTACAAGCGCCCGCTCGTCATCGGACACGTCGGACGGATACGGCTTGCGAGCAGTCATGATCCCATGGAGCCGGAAACCCGACCGTCTTCGATCGACAACAGGCTCTAGCGCTCCTCGACCCGCGCCACCCCGCGCACCTGCTTCAGCGACTGCGCCAGCCGCGGCGACACCACGTAGGCTTCCGGCAGCGCCACCTCGACCGCCGAGGTCTCGTCCAACGCGGGCAGCAGCACGATGCGCCCGCGGCCGCCGCGCTCGCGGGCCAGCAGGTCGCGCACCGGCGCCACCGCCTCCGGCCGCTCGATCCAGATCCGCATCAGGCCGCGATCCTCGGCGGCAGCCCGGTCCAGCGGCACCGCGTCCTGCGCCGTCACCCGCAGCATCTCGCCCTCCATGCGCAGGTCCGCCGTCACCAGCACCGCCTGCCCCACCGCCAGCAGGTCGCGCGTCCGCGACAGCACCTCGCTGAAGAACGTCACCTCGCACGAGCCGGACGCGTCCGACAGCCGCACCCAGGCCATCTTGGTGCCGGTGCGGGTCGGGCGCTCCTTGCGGTCGATGACGCAGCCGGCGACCTTGACCCGTCCTTGGGCAGCCGCGGACTCCAGCATGTTGGCCGGCACCACGCCGAGCCGGCGCAGCATCGGCGCGTAGGCGTCGAGCGGATGCCCGGTCAGGTGGAAGCCGATCGCGTCCGCCTCCAGCCCGAGCCGCTCGATGCCGGGCCAGTCGGCCACCTCCGGCAGCCGCAGCGTCTCGCGCGCCGGCATCGCCCCGAACAGCCCGCCGAACAATCCGCTCTGGCCGCTCGCCGCCTCCTCCGCCTGCAGCTGCGCCCGCCGCAGCAGGGTCTCGGCCGCGCCGAACACCCGCGCCCGATTGCCGTCTAGGCTGTCGAAGGCGCCGGCCTTGGCCAGCGACTCGATCTGCATCTTGTTGAGCTGGCGGGCGTCGGCCCGCTGCGCGAAGTCGGCGAGGTCGGCGAACGGGCGCGGGCCCCGCGCCGCCTCGATCGCCTGCATCGCCGCGAAGCCCACTCGCTTCACCGCCGCCAGCGCATAGCGGATCGACTGCGTGCCGTCCGCCGCCACCTCGACGCCGAAGTCCGCCCCCGACCGGTTCACGTCGGGCGGCAGCACGGCCACGCCGAGCCGCCCCGCCTCCTGCCGCAGCGCCGCCAGCTTGTCGGTCTTCTCGCGCGCCAGCGACATGCAGGCGGCCAGGAACGCCACCGGATGGTTCGCCTTCATCCAGGCGGTCTGGTACGACAGCAGCGCGTAGGCGGCCGCGTGGCTCTTGTTGAAGCCGTAGTCGGCGAACCGCGCCATCAGCTCGAACACCTCGATCGCCTTCTCGGCAGGGATGCCGCGCGCCACCGCCCCGTCCCGGAACAGCTCCCGGTGGGTGTCCATCTCGGCGCGGATCTTCTTGCCCATGGCGCGGCGCAGCAGGTCGGCGCCGCCCAGGCTGTAGCCCGCCATCTTCTGGGCGATCTGCATCACCTGCTCCTGGTAGACCATGATGCCGTAGGTCTCCTCCAGGATCTCGCGCAGCTCCTCGTGCGGCGCCTCCCACTTCTCGCCGTGCTTGCGCCGGCAGTAGTCGGGGATGTTGGCCATCGGCCCCGGCCGGTACAGCGCGCCGGCGGCGATCAGGTCCTCGAGCCGGGTCGGCCGCATCTGCCGCAGCACGTCGCGCATGCCGGCACCCTCGAACTGGAACACGCCGGCGGTGTCGCCGCGCGCCAGCATGTCGTAGGTGCGCGCGTCGTCCAGCGGCAGGCCGGCCAGGTCGACCGCGACGCCGAGCCTGGCCAGCATCTGCACCCCGCGCTGCAGGATCGTGAGCGTGGTGAGGCCCAGGAAGTCGAACTTCACCAGCCCGGCCTGCTCGACGAACTTCATGTTGTACTGCGATACCAGCATGTCGCTCTTCGGGTCGCGATACAGCGGCACCAGCTCGGACAGCGGCCGGTCGCCGATCACCACGCCGGCGGCGTGGGTGCTGGCGTGGCGATACAGCCCCTCCAGCTGCAGCGCGATCTCCATCAGCCGCCGCACCGCCTCGTCGCCGGCGCGCATCTCCTGCAGCCGCGGCTCGCCGTCGATCGCCTGGGCCAGCGTCACCGGCTTGGCCGGATTGTTCGGGATCAGCTCGCAGACCCGGTTCGTGACGTGGAACGGCAGCCCCAGCACCCGGCCGACGTCGCGCACCGCGGCGCGCGCCTGCAGCTTGCCGAAGGTGATGATCTGCGCCACCCGGTCGGCGCCGTACTCGCCGCGGACGTAGCCGATCACCTCGTCGCGGCGGTCCTGGCAGAAATCGATGTCGAAGTCCGGCATCGACACCCGCTCGGGGTTCAGGAACCGCTCGAACAGCAGGTTGAACGGGATCGGGTCGATGTCGGTGATGGTGAGCGCCCAGGCGGCCAGCGAGCCGGCGCCGGAGCCGCGGCCGGGCCCCACGGCGATGCCCTGCGCCTTCGCCCACTGGATGAAGTCGGCGACGATCATGAAGTAGCCGGGGAAGCCCATCGACGCGATCACGCCCAGCTCGAACTCGAGCCGCGCGCGGTAGGCGGCCGCCGTCTCCCCGTCCGCCCGCATCGCCGCCAGGCGTCGCTCCAGCCCCTCCCGGGCCATCGCCCGCAGCGTCTGGTCCTCGGTGGCGCCCTCCCGCACCTTGGGGCACATCGGCAGCAGGGGCTTGCGGGTCTCGGCCATCACCGCGCAGCGCCGGGCGATCGCCAGCGTGTTGTCGCACGCCTCCGGCAGGTCGGCGAACAGTGCCCGCATGGCGGCCGGCGGCTTGAACCACTGCTCCGGGGTCACGCGCCAGCGGTCGCGCTCGGCCATGGTCCGCCCCTGCGCGATGCACAGCAGCGCGTCGTGCGCCTCGTGCATCGAGGGCGTCGCGAAGAAGCACTCGTTGGTGGCGACCAGCGGCAGGCCGAACTCGTCGGCGAGCCCGATCAGGCCCGGCTCGATCGCCGCCTCGATCGGCAGGCCATGGCGCTGGATCTCGACCGCCACCCGCCCCGGAAAGGCGTGCGCCAGCGTCGCCAGCAGCCGCCGCGCTTCCGGCTGCTGGCCATCGCCCAGCAGCCGCGCCAGCGGCCCGCGGGTGCCGCCGGTCAGCAGGATCAGCCCCTCGGCGTGCGCGCACAGCGTCTCCAGCGTGATGCAGGGATCGGCCGGATCGCTGTCCAGGAACCCCTTCGACGACAGGCGCTGCAGGTTCGACAGCCCGGCCGCGTCCTGCGCCAGCAGCACGATCGGCTCCGTGACCGGCACCCCCCGGTCCACCCGGCCGCCCAGCGACACCTGGCAGCCGACGATCGGCTGCACGCCCTTGGCCGCGCAGTACTGCGAGAACTCGAGCGCCCCGAACAGGTTGCCGCTGTCGGTGATCGCCACCGCCGGCATCGCGGCCGCCTGGGCCAGCGCCGCGATCTCCGGGACCCGGATCGCCCCCTGGCTCAGCGAGTAGGCGGAGTGGACTCGGAGGTGGACGAAGTCGCTGTGCGGCATGACCCCGACACTAGCAGCCGGGCCGGTCCGCGTCAGGCGCCTTGCCGGTCCTGGCCCCCAACGGCTATCGCACGAGGAAGAAGGCCAGGGGCTTTGCCCCTGGACCCCACTGGGGCCGTCACGCGAAGCGTGCTGGCGCACGACGGCCCCAGACCCCGATTCGTCAAGGTTGTACTTCCACACACGGATGATCTTCTTACGAATCGGGGTTCGGGGTTCGGGGCCCGCGGCCCCGACGGGTCCAGGGCAGCGCCCTGGCCTTCTTCTCCGGGACTATCCCCTAGTGCGATAGACCTGTCCTGACCCCACCCTGCTCCACCACCTGGCCCAGGCTGCGGCTGAGGAACGCCATCACCGCGATCTCCTCGGCGGTCAGCCCCTCGCCGGCCCCCTTCTCGTGCGCCAGCGCCGCGTCGGCGCGGTGCTTCAGCGCGTCGGCCAGCGAGCCGTCGAGGTAGCCGTCGAAGATCTTGGGGTGGATGTAGCACTTCCGGCAGATCGCCGGCGTGTTGCCGAGCAGCTTCGACACCGTCTCGATCGCCCGCAGCACGTTCCTCTTCGCCTTGGCGGCGCTGTCGAACTGCTCGAACTCGTGCAGCGCCAGCGCCGCCAGGTTGGTCGCCGCCCAGGTGCGGAAGTCCTTCGCGGTGATCTCCTCGCCGGTCACCTCCTGCAGGTACCCGTTGACGTCGTGCGACGAGATGTCGTGCTGCGTGCCGTCGGCATCGACGTACTGGAACAGCTCCTGGCCGCGCAGGTCCTGCAGCCTGGCCACGATCCCCGCCAGGCGGCGATCCTGCAGCTCGATGTGCTGCTGGATGCCGTGCTTGGCGCGGAAGTCGAGCACCAGCGCGGTGCCGCGCACCCGGGCGTGCCGGCTCCGCAGCGTGGTCAGCCCGAAGCTCTTGTTGGTCTTCGCATACTCGTCGTTGCCGATGCGCATCATCGTCTTCTCGAGCAGCGCCACCACGGTGGCCAGCACCTTGGCGCGCGGCAGCCCCGGCAGCGCCAGGTCCTTCGCCACCTGCGCCCGCAGGGCCGGCAGCTTCTCGCCGAACAGCAGCATCTTGCCGTACTTGGCCTCGTCGCGCACCGCGCGCCAGTCCGGGTGGTAGCGATACTGCTTGCGGCCGCGCGCGTCGCGGCCGACCGCCTGCAGGTGCCCCTTCGGATCGCGGCAGATCCAGACGTCGGTATAGGCCGGCGGCACCGCCAGCTTCCGGAGCCGGGCCAGCACCGCCTCGTCGACGACCGCGACGCCGTGCGGATCGAGGTAGACCGGGCCGTCCGGACCCATCTGCCGGGCGTATCCGGGCTTGCCGTCGTCGACGTAGTGCAGGCGCGCCGCCCGCGCCGCCGCACGGGGGTCCAGCGCCGCCTCGGTCGCCGCCACCGTCCCGGTCTCGGGCTCCGTCTCCCGTGCCGCCTTCGCCGCCATCACCCGCCTCTCCGATCCCACCCGCGCACAACCGGCCGGGACGCGCCCGGTTCGGCCGGTCAGCCGAACGGCACGATCAATCCCTCGCGCAGCGTGACGATGCGGTCCATCCGCGCCGCCAGCTCGACGTTGTGGGTGGCGATCATCGCCGCCAGCCCCTGCCCGCGCACCACCCGCAGCAGCTCGTCGAATACCGCGGCCGCGGTCGCCACGTCGAGGTTGCCGGTCGGCTCGTCGGCCAGCAGCACCCGCGGCCGGTTGGCCAGCGCCCGCGCGATGGCGACGCGCTGCTTCTCGCCGCCGGACAGCTTGCCGGGCAGGTGGTCGAGCCGGTGCGACAGCCCGAACAGCCCCAGCAGCTCGGTGGCCCGGGCCGCCGCGGCGCGGCGTCCGGCGCCGCCGATCATCTGCGGCAGCACCACGTTCTCGCGCGCGGTGAACTCGGCCAGCAGGTGATGGAACTGGTAGACGAAGCCGATCGCATGGCGGCGGATCGCGGTGCGCTCGCCGTCGCCGAGCCCGGCCGCGTCGCGCCCGTCCACCCGCACCGAGCCGCCGTCCGGCCGCTCCAGCAGGCCGGCCAGATGCAGCAGCGTCGACTTGCCGGTGCCGCTCGGCGCCACCAGCGCCACGATCTCGCCCGGCCGGAGCGTGAGGTCGGCGCCGCGCAGCAGCTCCAGCGTCTCGTCGCCGCTGCGGTAGCCGTGGCGCACGGCCCGCAGCTCCAGCGGCGCCTCACTCATGCCGCAGCGCCTCGACCGGGTCGGTGCGCGCCGCCCGCCAGCTCGGGTAGAGCGTCGCCAGCAGCGACAGCGCCAGCGCCATGACGATCACCTGGGTCACCTGCGGCCACTCGAGCTTCGCCGGCAGGTGCTCCAGGTAGTAGATCTCGGGGTTGAACAGCTCGGTGCCGGTGATCCGCTGCACCAGGTCCTTGATGCGCTCGATGTTCAGGCAGAACACGATGCCGATCGCGGTGCCCGCCAGCGTGCCGGTGACGCCGACCGAGGCGCCGCACATCAGGAAGATGCGCATCACCGCACCGCGGGTGGCCCCCAGCGTGCGCATCACCGCGATGTCGCGGGTCTTGTCCTTGACCATCATGATCAGCGACGAGATCACGTTGAACGCCGCCACCAGGATGATCAGCGTCAGGATCAGGAACATCACGTTCTGCTCGACCTGCACGGCGCCGAACAGCGCGTTGTTGCTGTGCGTCCAGTCGAGCACGCGCAAGGCCTCGCCGGACAGCGCCTGGCGGATCTCCGGCGCCACCTGGCCCACGTCGTCCGCGTCGCGCGTCGTCACCTGGACCAGCGAGGCGCCGCCCGGCATCTGGAAATACACCTGGGCCGCGGCCAGCGGCAGGAACACCACGCTGGCGTTGTAGTCGTTGACCCCGGCGTCGAAGATCGCCACCACGCGATAGGCCCGCACCCGCGGCACGGTGCCGAACGCGGTCGCCGCCCCGTTCGGCGACACCAGCGTCAGCCGCGAGCCCACGTCGAGGTTGGCGCGCGCGGCCAGGGTGGCGCCGATCATGACGGCGTCGTCGCCGCGCAAGTCGGCGAGCGAGCCGGCGCGGACGTTGTCGCTGATCTCGTGCAGGGCGCGCAGGTCGCCCAGCTCCATGCCGTGCACCAGCCCGCCGGCGCTGTAGGCGCCGGCGCTGAGCAGCACCTGGCCCTCGACGATGGGTGCTGCCGACACCACCCGGGGGATCTGCCGGATCCGATCGACGATGCCCTCGTAGCCGTCGATCGGCACGCCGGCGCCATAGACGCTGAGGTCGCCGTTCAGCCCCAGGATGCGCGACATCAGGTCGGCCTTGAAGCCGTTCATGACCGACATCACGATGATCAGGGTGGCGACGCCCAGCGCGATGCCCACCAGCGAGAACACCGCGATCACCGACACGAAGCGCTCGCCGCGGCGGGCGCGCAGGTAGCGGCCGGCGACGGTCCGCTCGAAGGCGTTGAACATCAGGCCTCGGCGCCCCTCAGCGAACGGGACGTGTCGAATGGCCGCCCGCCGACGGCACGGTCGTGAGCCCGGGCCGGACGCGAGAGGCGTCGTCGGATCGCCGGCACAGCCCAGCCTCGGACAGGCTCAACGGCCAAGCACCCGCTCCATGGCTTCCTCCGGCGACAGCTCGGCCCGCTCGCCGGTGGCGCGGCGCTTCAGCTCGACCCGCCCGGACGCGGCGCCGCGCGGCCCCACCACCATCTGCCAGGGATGGCCCAAGAGGTCGGCGTCGGCGAACTTGGCGCCGGCGCGGTCGGCGCGGTCGTCATACAGCAGCCGCCCGGGTGCGGCCGCGTACAGGCGCTCGCACAGCGCGTCGCAGGCGGCGTCGCCCGGCTTCAGGTTCAGGATCGCGGCCGCGAACGGCGCCACGGCATCCGGCCAGACGATGCCGGCCTCGTCGTGGCTGGCCTCGATGATGGCGCCGACCAGGCGCGAGATGCCGATGCCGTAGCTGCCCATCTCCGGATGGAAGCTGCCGCCGTCGGCACCGGCCAGCGACACCCCCATCGCCTGCGTGTACTTGGTGCCGAAGTAGAAGATGTGCCCGACCTCGATCCCCCGCCCCTCGCGCCGCCGCCCGGCCGGCACCGCCTCCCAGGCGGCGGGGTCGTGCTTCTCGTCGGTCGCCGCATAGGTCGCGTTCACGCGGCGGAAGAACCCGTCCAGCGAGGCGGGGTCCGACACGTCCACCGGCGTGCCGAGCCAGTCCTGCCCCTCGAGGGCGCCGTCGTAGAACACGCCGCTCTCGCCGGTCGGCGCCAGCACGATGAACTCGTGGCTGAGCGTGCCGCCGATCGGGCCGGTGTCGGCCACCATCGGGATCGCCGCGACGCCGAGGCGCTGGAAGGTGCGCAGGTAGGCCAGCATCATGCGCTGGTAGCTGGCCACCGCGCCGGCATGGTCGACGTCGAAGCTGTAGGCGTCCTTCATCAGGAACTCGCGGCCGCGCATCACCCCGAACCGCGGCCGGACCTCGTCGCGGAACTTCCACTGGATGTGGTAGAGCGTCTGCGGCAGCCCCCGATACGAGGTCACCGACTGCCCGAGCAGGTCGGTGACCATCTCCTCGTTGGTCGGCCCGTAGAGCAGGTCGCGCTCGTGGCGGTCCTGGATGCGCAGCATCTCCGGCCCGTAGGCGTCGTAGCGCCCGCTGCGGCGCCACAGCTCGGCCGGCTGCAGGGTCGGCATCAGCACCTCCTGGGCGCCCACCGCGTCCTGCTCCTCGCGGACGATCCGGCTGATGTTGCGCAGCACCCGTAAGCCCGCCGGCAGCCAGGCATAGATCCCGGACGCGGTCTGCCGCACCAGCCCGGCCCGCAGCATCAGCCGGTGCGAAACGATCTGCGCGTCGGCCGGGGTTTCCTTCAGGGTCGGCATGAAGCTGCGGGACAGGCGCATCGACGGCGGGGCTCTCGCGGAAGGGACACGGGCGGAGGTCGGACCCTAGGGCAAACCGGGCCCGCGCGAAACCGACCCGGCCTTTGTGCGGCGCACAAGAAGAGGATTGGAACGATGCCGCACCGCACAAGTAGAAATCGCCGCTATAGTTGCGATTTCCTGATGACAGAACGGCAATGCGGTTCTACAGAGTGCCCACGACGCCCGGATCAAGAGTATGAGCCGAGTTTAGGGAGAAAACGTCAGTCACACGGCAAGAAGAGCGTCAACTCTCTCTACCGGAGATGATCTGCAGGTCCGGACGCCGGATCGACGACGGGTCGAACAACAACAACACGACCTGGCCGTTCCAGCACAAGACCCGTGCAGGCCAGGGTTAGGGTGTCCGCCGCCTCACCAGCGGCGGCACCGGTTTTTTCGCGAAATTCCCGGCTCACACCCGCATGAGGTGGACGTCGACCAGCGGACGCTTCTGCAGCCGGCGGCCGAGTGCCCGCCGCAGCGCCGTCCGGGCCGCGTCCCTGAAGCCGTCCTCGTCCTGCCGCACGCCGGCCGGGATGTCGGCGAGGCCTGCGGCGAACAGCTCGGCGACCCGCTCCGACTCGCCGTCCGCCGCGTCGAACAGGCCGGGTGCCGAGAGCTTCGGCATGCCGATCAGGCGGCCGGCGCCGTCCACCACCAGGCTCGCCAGCACCATGCCGTTGAACAGCATCTTGCGGCGCGCCGACAGCACGCCGCCGGTCATCGGCAGCAGCCGGTGCCCGTCGAGCGCCAGCCGTCCGACCGGGGCGCTGTCCACCACCTCGACCCGGCCGGGGGCCAGGTTGAGCATGTCGCCGTCCTCGAGCAGGACCGGGGTCACCCCCTCCTCCCGCGCCAGTTCGGCATGCGCGGTGAGGTGCCGCCACTCGCCGTGCGTCGGCACCGCGTAGCGGGGCCGGACCAGCCCGTAGAGCCGCCGGATCTCGTCCCGCGCCGCATGGCCCGACACGTGCACGCTGTGGTCGCGGTCGGTCAGCACGCGGACGCCGCGCCGCACCAGGTTGTCCTGCACCGCCATCACCGCGCGCTCGTTGCCGGGGATCATCCGGCTCGAATAGACCACGGTGTCGCCCTGGCCCAGCGAGATGTTCTGGTGGGTGTCGGCCGCGATCCGGGACAGCGCGCTACGCGGCTCGCCCTGGCTGCCGGTCACGATCAGCAGCAGGTTGTCGTCGGGGATGTCCTCGGCCGCCTGCTCGGACAGGAAGTCCGGCACGTCGCGCAGGTAGCCGCAATCGCGCGCCGCCACCTCGAGGTTGCGCAAGGATCGCCCCACCACCACCACCGAGCGCCCGGCCGCCTCGGCGGCCAGCGCGATGCTCTCCACCCGCGCCACGTTGCTGGCAAAGCAGGTCACCGCCACGCGGCCGGAGATGCTGCGCACCAGCGAGGCCATGTTGCGGCGGACCTCGGCCTCGGAGCCGCTCTCGCCCTCGACCATGGCGTTGGTGCTGTCGCACACCAGCGCCAGCACGCCCTCGCGGCCCAGCGCCGCGAACGCCTCCAGGTCGGTCGGCGGCCCCACCAGCGGGTGCGGGTCGAGCTTCCAGTCGCCGCTGTGCAGCACGGTGCCGTAGGGCGTGCGCAGCACCAGGGCCTGCGCCTCCGGCACCGAGTGCGTCATCTGCAGGAACTGCAGCCGGAACGGTCCCAGCTCGAAGCGGCCGCCGGTCGGGATCACGTGCAGCGGCACCTGCGAGGTGAGCTGCGCCTCGCCCAGCTTGCGGCGCAGCACCGCGGCGGCGAACGGGGTCGCGTACACCGGGCAGCGCAGCTGCGGCCACAGATGCGCCACCGCGCCGACATGGTCCTCGTGCGCATGGGTGATCACCAGCCCGATCAGGGCCTTTCGCCGCTCGGCGATGAAGGCCGGGTCCGGCATCAGGATCTCGGCCTCGGGCGTGTCGGCGCCGCCGAAGCCGATGCCGCAATCGACCGCGAGCCAGGTCTCGTCGCACCGGTACAGGTTGAGGTTCATGCCGATCTCGCCCGTCCCGCCCAGGGGCAGGAACATCAGGCCGTCCTTGCTATCCGTCATCAGTCGCCTTCGATCAGTTTGGTTCGTTCGTTGCTCAGCAGCGGATGGGGATTGCGCCCCGCGAGGATTCGGAGACCCTCGAGCGTCAGCTCCGGATCGATCCGTTCGATGATGTCGGTGCCCTCGGCCAGCAGCGGCGCCAGGCCGCCGGTGCCGACCACCTTCATGGGCTGGCCGAACTCGGCCTTTATCCGGGCGACGATGCCCTCGACCAGGCCGATATAGCCCCAGAACACGCCCGACCGCATGGCGGCGATGGTGCTGCGCCCGATCACCGCAGTCGGCCGCCCGATGGCGATCCGCGGCAGCCGCGCCGCCGCCTGGTGCAGCGCCTCGATCGACAGGTTGACCCCCGGCGCGATCACCCCGCCGTTGTAGCCGCCGGAGCCGTCGACCACGTCGAACGTGGTCGCGGTGCCGAAGTCGATCACGATCAGCGGCCCGCCGTGGATGCGGTGCGCGGCCAGACCGTTCAGCAGCCGGTCGACGCCGACCTCGCCCGGCTGCTCCAGGTTGACGGGGAAGCCCCAGTCGAGCCCGATCGTCGCGATCAGCGGCTCGGTCCGGAACCAGTCCCGGCTGAGCCGCCGCAGGTTGTAGAGGGCGGCGGGCACCACGGTGCCGATCACCACCCGGTCGATCTGGCGCGGCGCCAGCTTCGCGTGCGCCAGGAGCGCCAGCAGCCAGACCGCATACTCGTCCGACGTGCGCTGGATGTCGGTCGAGATGCGCCAGATCCCGCGCCAGGTCGCGTTGTCGTGCACCGCAAAGACGATATTGGTGTTCCCGGCATCGACCACAAGCAGCATTGCGGTCAGCGTCCATCCAGCAAGAGGATCTCGCCGGTGTCGACGCGCACGGTCCGCAGACCTGTCCGCAGCATCAGCGCGCCGTCGGCATCGAGCCCGACGAATGTTCCCTCTGTCTGCACGTCCGCGATCCGGACTGCAAGCGCGGTGCCGGGCGGGTGCGCGCGGTGCAGCCAGGCCGACCGGATCGCCTCGAAGCCGTCCCGCGTCCAGACGCCGTGCCAGTGCCCGACGGAGGCCGCCACCCGCCGCGCCACCTCGCGCGGCACCGGCGGCGGGCCGAGCTCGGCGAGGCACGCGGCGCTCGGGGAGCCCGGCCGCGCGCCGAGCTCCGGCACCGCCGCCAGGTTGGCGCCGAAGCCGATCACCAGCCAGTCGCCACTGCGCTCGACCAGCACGCCGCCCAGCTTGCGCCCGTCCAGCAGCACGTCGTTCGGCCACTTGAGCGTCAGCCGCGAACCGGTCGTCGCCGTGGACAGTGCGTCGCCCAGGGCGAGCCCGGCCAGGAACGGCCAGGCCGCCACCCGGCCGTCCCCTGCGGCCGGCCGCAGCAGCAGCGAGCAGGCGAGGTTGCCGGACGCGCCCGCCCAGCTCCGGCCGCGGCTGCCGCGACCGCGCGTCTGGCGGTCGGCGGTGACCACGAGGCCCGCCGGCTCGCCCGCCTCGGCACGCGCGATGCAGTGGTCGGAGGTGGAGGCGAGCTCGTCGTGATCCTCGAACCGCCAGTCGATCCGGAAATCGGGCGGCGTCGTCAAGGGATTAACGGAACAGCACCGCGGCGGCGGCCTGGGCGGCGCCCACCACCGGGCCCAGCACCAGCAGGAACAGGGCAGTGACCAGGCCCATCGCCCCGGTGACCGCCGACACCGACCGCACGCCGCGGTCGAACGCCGGCACCGGGCCGTCCAGGTACATCACCTTCACCACGCGCCAGTAGTAGAACAGCCCGATCACGCTGGTGACGACGCCGACCACCGCCAGCGTCCACATGCCCGCCTGCACCGCGGCCGCGAACACCAGCAGCTTGCCGAAGAAGCCCGACAGCGGCGGCATCCCGGCCATGCCGAACATGAACACGGCCATCGCCAGCGCCAGCATCGGCCGGGTGCGGGACAGGCCGGACAGGTCGCTGATGCGGTCGAGTGCCCGGCCGTCGCGGCGCATGGCGAGGATGCAGGCGAACGCGCCGGTGGTCATGAACAGGTAGGTGGCGAGGTAGACCAGGGTGCCGCGGATGCCGGCGGGCGTCGCCACTGCCAGCCCGATCATGGCGTAGCCCATGTGGCCGATCGAGCTGTAGGCCATCAGCCGCTTGACGTTGGTCTGCTGCAGCGCGGCCAGCGAGCCCAGCGCCATGGTGGCGATCGCCACCAGCTCGACCAGCAGCTGCCACTGGTGCGTGAGGTGGCCGAACGGCCCGGCCATCACCCGCAGCAGCAGCGCGAACGCGGCCACCTTCGGCGCCCCGCTCATGAACGCCGTCACCGAGATCGGGGCGCCCTCGTACACGTCCGGGGTCCACATGTGGAAGGGTGCGGCAGACAGCTTGAAGGCCAGCGCCACGAACACGAACACGATGCCGATCACCAGGCCGGCCGGCACCGCGCCGCCGCCGATCAGCGCCGTGCGCAGGCCGCCATACTCCATGGTGCCGGCGAAGCCGTAGACCAGCGAGATGCCGTAGAGCAGCAGCCCGGAGGCCAGGGAGCCCAGCACGAAGTACTTGAGGCCGGCCTCCGACGAGGTCAGCTCGTCGCGCGCGAAGGCGCACAGGATGTAGATCGACAGGCTCTGCAGCTCGAGCCCGACGAACAGCGTCATCAGGTTCTCCGACGACGCCATCAGCAGGGTGCCGACGGTGGCGAACAGCAGCAGGACCGGGAACTCGAAGCGGTCGATCTTCTGCCGTCCGTTGTAGTCGAGCGACAGCACCGCGCAGAGCGCGGCCCCGGCCAGGCTCAGCAGCTTCATGAACCGCGCGAAGCCGTCGTCGACGAAGGTGCCGCGATAGCCGGCTCCGTCCGGCGCCAGCACCACCAGCACCGCCGTCGCCAGGTAGGCGACCAGGGTGAGCACGGTGCAGGCGACGTTCGGGTTGGCCCGCTTCTGCACCACACCGAACAGCAGGATGGCGAGGCCGCAGACCGACAGCACGATCTCCGGCAGGGCGAGGGTCCAGTGGATCATGGCCGGTCAATCATGAGATGGGCGCTACCGGAAGATCAGGAAGACCGAGGTCAGCGTCAGCAGCCCGATCAGCATGGTGAAGGCATAGACCGCGATCGAGCCGGTCTGGATCCGCACCAGCTGCGCGGAGCCGCCGCCGGCGAGCCGCGCCAACCCGTTGGGCACGCCGTCGATCACCCGGTCGTCGCCGACGTGCCAGAGGCCGCCGGCCAGGACCCGGTACGGCCGCACCAGCAGGGCGTCGTACAGCTCGTCGAAGTACCACTTGTTGAGCAGGAACAGGTAGAGGCCGCGGAACCGCGCCGCCAGCAGCGCCGGCACCCCCGGCCGCGCCATGTAGCAGTACCACGCGGCCGCGATGCCGATCAGCGAGGCCGCCGTCGGCACCAGCGTGATCAGCGCTGGCAGCTGCTCGAGGCGGGCCAGCACGTGGTTGTCGGTACCGCTGAAGATGGCGCCGTTCCAGAACCGGGCCTGGCCGGCGCCGACATAGGGCGCGTAGAGCAGCCAGCCGGCGAACACCGCGCCCGCCGCCAGCACCAGCAGCGGCCCGGTCATCACCGGCGGGCTCTCGTGGGCGTGGGCGGCGAGCCCGGCGTCGCGTGGCCGGCCGTGGAACACCAGGAAGATCAGCCGGAAGCTGTAGAGGGCGGTGATGAAGGCGGTCGCCACGCCCAGCGCCCAGCCATAGAGGCCGATGCCGCCGGCGACCCAGGCGCCGTCGAGGATCGCGTCCTTGGACCACCAGCCCGAGAACGGCGGAATCGCCGCGATCGCCAGCGAGCCGGCCCACATGGCGCCGTAGGTCACCGGCACCCGGCGCCACAGCCCGCCCATCCGCCGCATGTCCTGCTCGCCGCCGAGCGCATGGATCACGGAGCCTGCGCCCAGGAACAGCAACGCCTTGAAACAGGCGTGCGTGGTCAGGTGGAACATCGCCGCCTGGTAGGCGCCGACGCCGATGCCGATGAACATGTAGCCGAGCTGCGAGCAGGTCGAGTAGGCGATGGTGCGCTTGATGTCGGGCTGCACCAGCCCGACGGTGGCGGCGAAGAAGCAGGTGCTGGCGCCGATCACCACCACGATCGCCTTGGCGGCCGGCGCGAACTCGAGCAGCGGCGACATCCGCGCCATCAGGAACACGCCCGCGGTCACCATGGTGGCGGCATGGATCAGCGCCGAGACCGGCGTCGGCCCCTCCATCGCGTCCGGCAGCCACACGTGCAGGAACAGCTGCGCCGACTTGCCGGCGGCGCCGATGAACAGCAGCACGCCGATCACCTCGTAGGTGCGGATCGTGGTGCCGAACAGCGCGTAGGCGGAGTCCGCGTGCGCCGGCACCAGCGCGAAGATGTTGTCATATGCGACGGTGCCGAACTGCAGGAACAGCAGCGCGATGCCGACCATGAAGAACAGGTCGGCGATCCGGTTCACCACGAACGCCTTGACCGCGGCGCGGGTGGCGCTCGGCCGGTCGTACCAGTAGCCGATCAGCAGGTAGCTCGCGAGCCCGACTCCCTCCCAGCCGAAGAACAGCTGGATCAGGTTGTCGGAACTGACCAGCATCAGCATGGCGAAGGTAAACAGCGACAGGTAGGCGAAGAACCGCGAGACCGGCATCTTCTCGTGGTTCATGTAGCCGACGCTGTAGACGTGGATCAGCGTCGAGACCACCGTCACCATCACCGCCATCGACGCCGACAGCGAGTCGAAGCGCAGCTGCCAGGAGGCGTGGAAGCCGCCCGCCTGCACCCAGGTCGAGATCGGCACCGCGATCGTCGGCGACCCATCGTCGAAGCCGATCCACAGCGCGCCGACGGCGCCGACCGAGGCCGCGACCATCAGCGCGATGCAGGCCGCCATCGACGCGCGGGCGCCGATCACCGGCCCAGACAGGCCGGCGATCGCCGCGCCCAGCAGCGGCGCGAACACCGCCAGCGCGAACAGGAGGTGCACCGGCAGCATGCTCAGCCCTTCATCAGCGTGACGTCCTCGACCTGGATCGAGCCGCGGTTGCGGAAGTAGACCGTCACGATGGCAAGCCCGATGGCGGCCTCCGCGGCCGCGACGGTGAGCGTGAACAGGGTGAACACCTGTCCCGACAGGTCGCCGAGGGCAGCCGAGAACGCCACCAGGTTGAGGTTGGCGGCCAGCAGGATCAGCTCGATCGACATCATGATGATGATGACGTTCTTCCGGTTCAGGAAGATCCCGAACACGCCCAGCACCAGCAGGAACGCCGCCACCGTCAGGAAGGGCCCGAGCCCGACCAGCTGGATTCCATGTGTCATGAACGGTCTACGCCCCGAGCCGCTGGTCGGTCTGGTGGTCCTGCGGCGCCCGGCCCTTGCCGTGCGAGGCGGTGGCGCCGTAGCCCTCGGGCGGACGCAGGTAGCCGCCGGACCCGTCGGTGCCCTGCCCCAGCGACAGCGTCATCAGCTGCATGGTGTCGGCCGGCTGCCGGCGGTGCTGGGCGGCGATGTCCTGCCGCCGCGCCGACGGCCGCTCGCGCAGCGTCAGCACGATCGCGCCGATCATCGCCACCAGCAGCACCAGCCCGCACGCCTGGAACAGCAGCACGTAGTCGGTGTAGATCAGCCGCCCCAGCGCCTGCGTGTTGCCGACCGCCGGCGCCCCCGGCACCGCTGCCGCCACCGGGATCAGCCGCAGGTGCCCGATCGTGAACACCAGCTCGGCCAGCAGCGCCACCCCGACCGCGGCCCCTACCGGCGCGTAGCGCTGCAGCCCTTCCCGCAGCTGGTTGAAGTTCACGTCCAGCATCATGACCACGAACAGGAACAGCACCGCCACCGCGCCGACGTAGACGATGACCAGGATCATCGCCAGGAACTCGGCGCCGGCGATCAGGAACAGCCCGGCGGCGTTGAAGAAGCCGAGTATCAGGAACAGCACCGCGTGCACCGGGTTGCGGGCGCTGACCACCATGACGGCGGACAGCAGCAGCACGGCCGCGAACAGGTAGAAGGCGAGCTGGGTGATCATCGATACGGCGCGTCCTGCTCGAGCCGGCGCGCCAGCACGCTCTCCCAGCGGTCGCCGTTGGCGAGCAGCTTGTCCTTGTTGTACATCAGCTCCTCGCGCGTCTCGGTGGCGAACTCGTAGTTCGGCCCCTCGACGATCGCGTCCACCGGGCAGGATTCCTCGCACAGCCCGCAATAGATGCACTTGGTCATGTCGATGTCGTAGCGCGTGGTGCGGCGCGACCCGTCCTCGCGCGGCTCGGCCTCGATGGTGATCGCCTCCGCCGGACAGACCGCCTCGCACAGCTTACAGGCGATGCAGCGCTCCTCGCCGTTGGGGTAGCGGCGCAGCGCGTGCTCGCCCTTGAAGCGCGGGCTGTAGTGCGCCTTCTCGTGCGGATAGTTGATGGTCGCCTTCGGCTTAAACATGTAGCGGAACGTGACCGCCATGCCGCCGAGCAGCTCGGTGAGCAGAAACGAACGCGCGGTGCGGTCGAGCAGGGCCATCAGCCGATACCATGGGCAGGAGGGACGGGAAGGCCGGGCAGCAGCCCGGTCCACATCAGGAACCCGGCGGTCAGCACCATCCAGGCGAGCGAGAACGGCAGGAACACCTTCCAGCCGAGCCGCATCAGCTGGTCGTAGCGGTAGCGCGGGAAGGTGGCGCGGACCCAGACGAACATGAACAGCACCAGGCAGATCTTGAGGATCAGCCAGACCGGACCCGGCAGCCAGGTGAACGGCGCCACCCCGAACGGCGCCAGCCAGCCGCCCAGGAACAGGATGCTGGTCATCGCCGACATCAGGATCATGTTCATGTACTCGCCAAGGAAGAACAGCCCGAACGCCAGCGCGCTGTACTCGACGAAGAAGCCCGCCACCAGCTCGCTCTCGCCTTCCGGCAGGTCGAACGGCGCCCGGTTGGTCTCCGCCAGCGAGGAGACGAAGAAGATCACGAACATCGGCAGCATCGGCAGGCAGAACCACACGTGCCGCTGCGCCAGGATGATCTGGTTGAGGTTGAGGCTGCCGACGATCAGCAGGATCGACACGATCACCAGCCCGAGCGAGACCTCGTAGGAGACCATCTGCGCAGCCGACCGCAGTCCGCCCATGAAGGCGTACTTCGAGTTGGACGCCCAGCCGGCGATCAGGATGCCGTAGACGCCGAGCGAGGACACCGCGAACAGGTACAGCACGCCGACGTTGATGTCGGCGATCGCCCAGCCGTCGTTGGTGGGGATCACCGCCCACGCCATCATCGCCAGCACGAAGGTCAGGAACGGCGCCAGCAGGTAGAGCACCCGGTTGGCGCCAGCCGGGATCACCGTCTCCTTGGTCAGCATCTTGATCGCGTCGGCGAAGGTCTGGAACAGCCCGAACGGGCCGACCACGTTCGGCCCCTTGCGGAGCTGCATCGCGCCCAGAACCTTGCGCTCGGCGAACACTAGGTAGGCCACCCCCATCAGCAGCGGCACCAGGATGGCGACGCACTCCGCCACCGTCAGCAGCAGCAGGCCCAGCGCGGTGTGGAGGAAGAAGTGCGCCACCCGTGCCTACTCCGCCGCCTGCAGCACCGGGGCGGAATAGATGCGCGAGCACTCCGCCATGGTGGCGCTGGCCCGGCTGATCGGGTTGGTCTGGTAGTAGTCGTGGATCGCGTGCCCGAACGCCGCGTTGCCGATCGCGGCGGGGTCGCCCGCGGGCGCCGACCGGTCGCCGGCGCCGAACCGCGGCAGCCCCTGGCGTCCGAACACCGGGTTCACCTCGACCATCCGCCGCCGCAGCGCCTCGATGTCGTCGTACGGCAGCGTGTGCCCGACCACCTCGGAGAACGCCCGCAGGATGCGCCAGTCCTCGCGCGCCTCGCCAGGCGGGAACACCGCCTGGAACGCGACCTGCACCCGGCCCTCGGTGTTGACGTAGGTGCCGGACTTCTCGACGTAGGTCGCCCCCGGCAGGATCACGTCGGCGCGCGCGGCGCCGGCGTCGCCGTGGTGGCCCTGATACACCACGAAGGTGTCCGGCCCGATCCGTCCCGGCCCGATCTCGTCCGCGCCCAGCAGCCACAGCACGTCGACGCCGCCGCTCATCATCCCGGCCACCGACCGGCCGCCCTCGCCCGGCACCAGGCCGAGATCGAGCGCCGCGACCCGCGATGCGGCGTGGTGCAGCACGTTGAAGCCGTGCCAGTCCCTGGCCAGCGCGCCGACGCCGTCGGCCAGCGCCCACGCCGCCGCCAGCACCGCCGCGCCGTCGTCCCGCGCCAGAGCCGCCTGACCCACCACGATCATCGGCCGCTTCGCCGCCCGCAGCGTCTCCGCGAACCCGACGCTGCCCTCCAGCAGCCCGGTCAGCACCGACGGCCGGTCGCCCAGCATCTCGACGTCGTAGGTGAGGTCCGGCCCGGCCGCGGCGATCACGCCGACCGGGAAGCCGCCGGCCAGCCAGCGCTTGCGGATGCGCGCGTTCATCACCGGCGCCTCGCGGCGCGGGTTGCAGCCGATCAGCAGCAGCGCGTCCGCCTCCTCGATGCCGGCGATGGTGGTGTTGAAGCTGTAGAACTCGCGGCGCGACGCGTCGTAACGGGCGCCGTCCTGCCGGCAATCGACGTTGGGCGAGCCCAGTGCCGCCATGAGATCCTTGAGCGCCAGCATGCTCTCGGCGTCGCACAGGTCGCCGATTACGGCGCCGATGCGCTCGGGCCCAACCCCCTCCAGCCGGCGTCCGATCGCCAGGAACGCCTCCTGCCAGCTCGCCGGCCGCAGCTTGCCGCCTACCTGCACCCAGGGGCGGTCGAGCCGCCGGCGCCGGAAGCCGTCGAACGAGAACCGGCCCTTGTCGGCCATCCACTCCTCGTTCACCGCATCGTTCGTGCGCGGCAGGATGCGCAGCACCTCGCCGCCGCGCGCATGCACGCGGATGTTGGTGCCGACCGCGTCGGTCACGTCGATGCTGTCGGTCCGGACCAGCTCCCAAGGCCGCGCCACGAACGCGTACGGCTTCGAGGTGAGCGCGCCGACCGGACATATGTCGATCAGGTTGCCGGACAGCTCCGAAGTCAGCGCCTTCTCGACGTAGGTGCCGATCTCCATGTTCTCGCCGCGGGAGGTGGCGCCGACCTCCGGCACCCCCGCCACCTCGGAAGCGAAGCGGACGCAGCGCGTGCACAGGATGCAGCGCGTCATCACCGTCTTCACCAGCGGGCCGAGGTACTTGTCCTGCACCGCGCGCTTGTTCTCGGCGTAGCGCGAGTGGTCCGAGCCGTACGAGTAGGCCAGGTCCTGCAGGTCGCACTCGCCGCCCTGGTCGCAGATCGGGCAGTCGAGCGGGTGGTTGATCAGCAGGAACTCCATCACCGCGCGGCGGGCGCGGCGCACCATCTCCGTGTCGGTGCGCACCACCATGCCGTCGGCCACCGGATAGCCGCAGGACGCCACCGGCTTCGGCGCGCGCTCGATCTCGACCAGGCACATGCGGCAGTTGCCGGCGATCGACAGGCGCTCGTGGTAGCAGAAGCGCGGGATCTCCTTGCCCGCCGCCTCGCAGGCCTGCAGCACGTTCGAACCGTTCGCGACCTCGACGGTGATGCCGTCGACCGTGACCCTCGCCATGATCGGCTACTCCGCCGCCATCGGCACGGGCAGGTTGGACGGCGTCGGCGCCAGCCCGGACCCGGCGTGCGCCCGCTTGTAGGCGTTGATGCGCTCTTCCATCACCGGACGGAAGTGCCGGATCAGGCCCTGGATCGGCCACGCAGCCGCGTCGCCCAGCGCGCAGATGGTGTGGCCCTCGACCTGACGCGTCACCTGCTCCAGCATGTCGATCTCCTCCGGCTCGGCCCGGCCTTCCACCATCCGGTACATCACCCGCATCATCCAGCCGGTGCCCTCGCGGCACGGCGTGCACTGGCCGCAGCTCTCGTGCTTGTAGAAGCGCGAGAACCGCGCGATCGCACGGATGACGTCGGTGGACTTGTCCATGACGATCATGCCGGCGGTGCCGAGCCCGGACTTCTCGTTGCGGAGGCTGTCGAAATCCATCAGCACCGTGTCGCACGCGGCCTTCGGCACCAGCGGCACCGAGGAGCCGCCCGGGATCACCGCCAGCAGGTTGTCCCAGCCGCCGCGCACGCCGCCGGCGTGGCGCTCGATGATCTCGCGCATCGGGATGCCGAGCTCCTCCTCGACCACGCAGGGCCGGTTCACGTGCCCGGAGATCGCGAACAGCTTGGTGCCGGAATTGTTCGGCCGCCCGAACGAGGAGAACCAGGCGCCGCCGCGGCGCATGATGGTCGCCGCCACCGCGATGCTCTCGACGTTGTTCACCGTGGTCGGGCAGCCGTACAGCCCCATCGCCGCCGGGAACGGCGGCTTCATGCGCGGCAGGCCCTTCTTGCCCTCCATGCTCTCCAGCATCGCGGTCTCCTCGCCGCAGATGTAGGCGCCGGCGCCGCGATGGATGTGAAGGTCGAAATCCCAGCCCGAGCCGCTGGCGTTGCGGCCGATCAGCCCAGCCTCATAGGCTTCGTCGATCGCGACCTGCAGGTGCCGCGCCTCGTGGTAATATTCGCCGCGGACATAGACGTAGGCGGTGTGCGCCCCCATCGCGAAGGAGGCGATCAGCGCGCTCTCGACCAGCTTGTGCGGCTCGTGGCGCAGGATCTCGCGGTCCTTGCAGGTGCCGGGCTCGCTCTCGTCGCCGTTGATCACCAGGTAGGCCAGCCGGCCGTCCGAGTTCTTCGGCATGAACGACCACTTCATCCCGGTCGGGAACCCGGCGCCGCCGCGGCCGCGCAGGTTGGAGGCCTTCATCTCGGCGATGATCGCGTCGCGCCCGCGCGCCAGGATGGCGCCGGTGCCGTCCCAGTCGCCGCGCGCCCGGGCGCCGGCCAGGCGCCAATCGTTCTGGCCATAGATGTTGGTGAAGATCCGGTCCTGGTCGCTCAGCATGGCGCTCGCCCTCAAACCACGTCCGGCATCGTGCCGGGTTGGCCGTCGGCATGTCTCGTGCCGACCTCTTCCAGCAATGTGGTGCGTCCCCCCACCGGCGCCGAGTTGTAGCGGTCGATCGTGGGACCACGTTGCGGTGATTCGCCGCGCCGCAGCGCCGCGATCAGCGCCCGCGTACGGCCGTCGTCGAGGTCCTCGTAGTAGTCCTCGTTGACCTGCAGGATCGGCGCATTGGCGCAGGCGCCGAGGCACTCGACCTCGGTCATCGTGAACAGCCCGTCGGCGCTGGTCTCCTCGAACGCGCGCAGGCCCGCCTCCGCCTTGACCGCGGCGACGACGTCGTCCGACCCGCGCAGCCAGCACGGCGTCGTGGTGCAGACCTGCAGGTGGTAGCGCCCGACCGGCTTGGTGTTGAACATCAGGTAGAAGGTGGCGACCTCGTAGACCCGGATCGGCGGCATCGACAGGCGTCTCGCCACCGCATCCATCGCCACGCGCGGCACCCACGCGCTGCCCGCGGTCCGCTTCATCTGGTTCTGCGCCACGAACAGCAGCGGAATCGCGCCGCTCGACTGCCGCCCCTCCGGATAGCGCGACAGGATCGCGGCGATCTCCGCCTCGCTCTCGGCGTCGAACGCGAAGCTGGTCGGCTGCTGGTCGGTCGCCGGCCGCGGCGCGTGGCCGGGCGTGCCGTGGCCGATGTTCTCGGCGGTGAACTGGCCGGACATGATCCCCCTACCTGTCGATCTCGCCGAACACGAGGTCGAGCGAGCCTATGATCGCGACCGTGTCGGCCAGCATGTGGCGCCGCGACAGCTCGTCCAGCGCCTGCAGGTGCGCGAACCCGGTCGAGCGGATCTTGCAGCGATACGGGCGGTTGCTGCCGTCGGCGATCAGGAACACGCCGAACTCGCCCTTCGGCGTCTCGACCACGGTGTAGGTGGTCCCCGGCGGCACGTGGTAGCCCTCGGTGTACAGCTTGAAGTGGTGGATCAGCGCCTCCATCGAGCGCTTCATGTCGGTCTTGCTCGGCGGCGAGATCTTGGTGTCCTGGATCTTCACCGGACCGCCCGGCATCTGCGCCAGGCACTGCTCGACGATGCGCACGCTCTGCCGCATCTCGGCGACCCGCACCAGGTAGCGGTCGTAGCAGTCGCCGTTGCGCGCCACCGGCACGTCGAACTCGACCTTGTGGTACATGTCGTAAGGCTGCGTGCGGCGCAGGTCCCACGGCACGCCGGACGCGCGCAGGTTGGGTCCGCTGAAGCCCCAGTCGAGCGCCTGCTCGGACGTGAACACGCCGATGCCGACCGTGCGCTGCTTCCAGATCCGGTTGCCCGTGAGCATGCTCTCGAGGTCGTCGACGAACTTCGGGAAGTCGCCCGCCCAGGCCGCGATCCGGTCGGTCAGCCCCGCCGGCATGTCGCGCGCGACGCCGCCCGGCCGGAAGTAGTTGGCGTGGTAGCGCGCGCCGGACACCGCCTCGTAGAACTCGAGCAGCTTCTCGCGCTCCTCGTAGCCCCACAGCGCCGGGGTCAGCGCGCCGCAGTCGAGCGCGAACGAGGTCACGCTCAGCAGGTGGCTCAGCACGCGCGTGATCTCGGCGAACATCGTGCGGATCCACTTGGCGCGGTCCGGGGGCTCGATGCCGAGCAGCTTCTCGGTCGCCAGCGCGAATGCGTGCTCCTGGCACATCGGCGAGACGTAATCGAGCCGGTCGAAATACGGCAGCGCCTTCATGTAGGTCTTGTACTCGATCAGCTTCTCGGTGCCGCGATGCAGCAGCCCGATATGCGGCACCGCGCGCGCCACCACCTCGCCGTCCATCTCCAGCACCAGCCGCAGCACGCCGTGCGCGGCGGGATGCTGCGGGCCGAAGTTCAGCGAGTGGCTGTCGATCTCGACCGTCTTCAGGCTGCGTCCGTCGCCGGCCCGGTCGGGCTGCATGGCGTCCGGGATGTCGTCCCGCAGGATGATGTCGCTCATCGTCCGTCTCCCCTGCTCAACGCGTGTGCCTCAACGCTTCTGGCCGGGCGGGCCGGCGACGATGCCCTGCCGGGTCTCGTGCGCCTTCTCGTCGCCCGGCAGCGTCATCACGCCCTCCCAGGGCGACGCGAAGTCGAAGTTGCGGAAGTCCTGCACCAGCTTCACCGGCTCGTAGACCACGGCGCCCCGGTCGACGTCGTAGCGCACCTCGACGTAGCCGGTGAGCGGGAAGTCCTTGCGCAGCGGATGGCCCTCGAAGCCGTAGTCGGTGACGATGCGGCGCAGGTCCGGCTGGTCCGAGAACAGCACGCCGAACAGGTCGTAGCACTCCCGCTCCCACCAGGTCGCCGACGACCACAGCCGGTGGATCGAGGGCACCGGCGCCACCTCGTCGGTGGAGACGATCACCCGGCAGCGCTGGTTCAGCGTGACCGACAGCAGGTTGTAGACCACGTCGAAGCGCTCGGCCCGGTCCGGGTAGTCGACGCCGCAGAGGTCCATCATCTGCTGGAAGGCGTAGCGCGGATCGTCGCGCAGCACCCGCATGACCGGGACGAGGGACTGGCGCCGCACGCGCAGCACCAGCTCGCCTCGCTCGACCGCCGCCGACAGCACGCCGCCCAGGCCCGTCGACAGCGCGAACGCCATCGAGCCCAACCGGCCGGCCAGGCTGCCTACGACCGGCTCACCCACGCAGGATGGTCCCGGTGCGCTGGATCTTCTTCTGCAGCTGCATGATGCCGTAGACCAGCGCCTCGGCGGTCGGCGGGCAGCCCGGCACGTAGATGTCGACCGGCACGATGCGGTCGCAGCCGCGCACCACCGAGTAGGAATAGTGGTAGTAGCCGCCGCCGTTGGCGCAGCTGCCCATGCTGATCACCCAGCGCGGCTCGGCCATCTGGTCGTAGATGCGCCGCATCGCCGGCGCCATCTTGTTGGTCAGCGTGCCGGAGACGATCATGACGTCGGCCTGGCGCGGGCTGCCGCGCGGGATGATGCCGAACCGGTCGAGGTCGTAGCGCGGCATGAAGGCGTGGATCATCTCGACCGCGCAACAGGCCAGCCCGAACGACAGCGGCCACAGGCTGCCGGTGCGGGCCCAGTTGACCAGCTTGTCGACGTTGGCGACCACGAAGCCCTTCTCGGTGATCTCGCCGGTGATCCCGCGCACCACCGCGTCCTGCGCCGGGCCGGGCGCCAGCGCTTCGCGATTCCAGGCAACTGGAGCGGTCTCCTGCCTCGACATGTCGGCACCGGCCCGTGCGAGCTGATCGCTCATGATATCCTCATTCCCAATCCAGGGCGCCCTTGCACCACTCGTAGGCGAAACCGACCGTCAGCACGCCGAGGAAGCCCAGCATCGACAGGAAGCCGAACAGCCCGATCTGCGCCAGGCTGACCGCCCACGGGAACAGGAAAGCCACCTCCAGGTCGAAGATGATGAACAGGATCGCCACCAGATAGAACCTGACGTCGAACCGCCGCCTGGCGTCGTCGAACGCGTCGAAGCCGCACTCGTAGGCGGCCACCTTCTCCGGATACGGCTTCTGCTCGCCCGCCAGCAGCGAGGCGCCCAGCATGGCCCCGGACACCGCCATCGCGATCAGGATGAACACCAGGATGGGGAAGTAGTCCGACAACACGCTCTGCATCACACCGATCCGGGCAGCTTTGGCATGACGTTAGTCCGTGGCGGCGTCATCGCAAAGTGCAGCGCAGCATTTGGGGACTGGCCGGGCTGCCACAAGGCCGTGTGACGATGCGATGGCTACGCCAACAAACCGTGAACGGTGGCGCGAGTGACGGGGCTCGAACCCGCGACCTCCGGCGTGACAGGCCGGCGCTCTAACCAACTGAGCTACACCCGCATCTGGCGTGAGCGGCGGTGTAGAGGCCCGGTTCCGGACCGTCAAGGCCAGGAGCTTCGCCTCTGGACCCCACTGGGGCCGCGGGCCCCAGTGGGGTCCAGGACAGCACCTGGCCGTCCTTCCTGGTGGGCGGTGACGGATTCGAACCGCCGACCCTCTCGGTGTAAACGAGACGCTCTACCGCTGAGCTAACCGCCCGCTCCTGGTCAGTGCGGCAGCGACGGACTGTGCCCGACCGCAGTCGCCGCAGCCACCGGCTCCGGCGGTTCCTGCCACTCGATCGCCTCGGGGGGTGTCACCAGCGCCTGCGCGATCACCTCGTCGACGTGGCTGACCGGGATCAGCTTGATCGCCTTCTTCACCGACTCGGGAATTTCGGCGATGTCCTTCTCGTTGTCCTTGGGGATGAACACCGTGGTGATCCCGGCCCGCATCGCCGCCAGCAGCTTCTCCTTCAGGCCGCCGATCGGCAGCACGCGGCCGCGCAGCGTGATCTCGCCGGTCATCGCGACGTCGCGGCGCACCGGGATGCCGGTCATCACGCTGATCAGCGACGTCGCCATGGCGATACCGGCGGACGGGCCGTCCTTCGGCGTGGCGCCCTCCGGCACGTGGACGTGGAAGTCTCGCTTCTCGAACAGGGTCGGCTTGATGCCGAAGTTGATCGACCGGCTGCGCACGTAGGACAGCGCCGCCGACACGCTCTCCTGCATCACGTCGCCGAGCTTGCCGGTGGACTTCACCACCCCCTTGCCCGGCACCATGACGCTCTCGATCGTCAGGATCTCGCCGCCGACCTCGGTCCAGGCCAGTCCGGTGACGACGCCGACCATGTCCTCGGCTTCCGCCTCGCCGTAGCGGAACCGCTTCACGCCGGCATACTTCTCCAGGTTCTTCCGGGTGATCGCGACCTTCTTCACCTTGGCGGTGACGATCTCCTTCACCGATTTCCGCGCCAGGTTGGCGATCTCGCGCTCGAGCGAGCGGACGCCGGCCTCGCGCGTGTAGGTCCGCACCAGCTCGCGCAGCGCGTCGTCCGACACCGACCACTCGTCGGCCTTGAGGCTGTGCGCCTCGCTCTGCTTGGCCAGCAGGTGCCGGCGCGCGATCTCGACCTTCTCGTCCTCGGTGTAGCCGGGGATGCGGATGATCTCCATGCGGTCGAGCAGCGGCTGCGGCATGTTCAGGCTGTTCGCGGTGGTCACGAACATCACGTCGGACAGATCGTAGTCGACCTCCAGGTAGTGGTCGGCGAAGGTGGCGTTCTGCTCCGGGTCCAGCACCTCCAGCAGCGCCGAGGTCGGGTCGCCGCGCCAGTCGGCGCCGAGCTTGTCGATCTCGTCGAGCAGGAACAGCGGGTTCGAGGTCTTCGCCTTCTTCATGCCCTGGATCACCTTGCCGGGCATCGAGCCGATATAGGTCCGCCGGTGGCCGCGGATCTCCGCCTCGTCGCGCACGCCGCCCAGCGACATGCGCACGAAGGTGCGGCCGGTGGCCTTGGCGATCGACTTGCCGAGCGAGGTCTTGCCGACGCCGGGCGGCCCCACCAGGCACAGGATCGGCCCCTTCAGCTTGTTGGCCCGGCTCTGCACCGCGAGGTACTCGAGGATGCGCTCCTTCACCTTGTCGAGCCCGAAATGGTCGGCGTCGAGCACCGTCTCGGCCTCGGCCACGTCGAGGCGCAGCTTGGCCCGCTTCTTCCACGGGATCGACAGCATCCAGTCGAGGTAGTTGCGCACCACCGTCGACTCCGCCGACATCGGGCTCATGGCGCGCAGCTTCTTCAGCTCGGCCGTCGCCTTGTCGTGCGCCTCCTTCGACAGCTTGGTCTTCTTGATGCGGTCCTCGAGCTCGGAGGTCTCGTCCTTGCCGTCCTCGCCCTCGCCCAGCTCCTTCTGGATCGCCTTCAGCTGCTCGTTCAGGTAGTACTCGCGCTGCGTCTTCTCCATCTGCCGCTTGACGCGGTTGCGGATGCGCTTCTCGACCTGCAGGACGCCGATCTCGGCCTCCATGTGCGCGAACACCCGCTCCAGCCGCTCCGGGACCGGGATCGTCTCCAGCAGCTCCTGCTTCTCGGAGATCTTGAGGTTCAGGTGGCTGGCGATGGTGTCGGCGAGCTTGCTCGGCTCCTCGATCTGGTTCAGCGAGACCAACACCTCGGGCGCGATCTTCTTGTTCAGCTTGATGTACTGCTCGAACTGGCCGACCACGGTGCGGCCCAGCGCCTCGACCTCGCCGCCCTCCGCCGGGATCTCCGGCATCTCCTCGATCGACGCCTCGAAGTGGCTCTCGGTCTCGTGGAACTTGGCGATGCGGGCGCGCCGGCCGCCCTCGACCAGCACCTTCACGGTGCCGTCCGGCAGCTTCAGCAGCTGCAGGATGGTGGACACGGTGCCGCAGCGATAGATGTCGTCGGCGGTGGGATCGTCCTGGCTCGCGTTCTTCTGCGCCACCAGCAGGATCTGCTTGTCGTCCTTGGTGACCGCCTCCAGCGCCCGCACCGACTTCTCGCGGCCCACGAACAGCGGCACGATCATGTGCGGGAACACCACGATGTCGCGCAACGGCAGCACCGCCAGGATGTCGTGGCTGCCCGTCCGCGCCGTCGCCGGCAGGCCTGCCTCGGCCTGCGCCTCGACCTCCGCCTGCACGTCGCCAGCCTGCGGGTCGCCGGCCTGCTCGTCGCCAACGTTCTCGCCGCCCCGGTCGGCCGTGCCGTCCGGCCCGCCGTCGGTATCGTTCACCATCTTGACCTCCTGAAGGACAGTCGCGGCCGGGCACCCAAGCGCGGCGTGCCCGATCGCCCGCGTGGCCATGACAGCGTCATGACGCCTCAACGATGTCGGGCCTGCGGACGCCCTTGGCAAGCCCGGCCTCCGCACGCGGCCGAAGACGGCTCCGCCGTGCCCAGGCGAGCGTATCGGGCGGCCGTCAGGCCGACTGCTCGGCCGGACGCTCCTTGCCGTAGACGAACACCGGGCTCGCCTTGTTCTCGGCGACGTCGCGGTTGATCACCACCTCGTCGACGTTGTCGAGGCCGGGCAGGTCGAACATCGTGGTCAGCAGGATGTTCTCCATGATCGAGCGCAGGCCGCGGGCGCCCGTCTTGCGGGCGATCGCCCGCAGCGCGATGTGCTTCAGCGCGTCCTCGGTGAAGCTGAGCTTCACCCCCTCCATCTGGAACAGGCGCGCATACTGCTTGACCAGCGCGTTCTTCGGCTTGGTCAGGATCTCGATCAGCGCCGCCTCGTCGAGGTCCTCCAGCGTCGCCACCACCGGCAGGCGGCCGATGAACTCCGGGATCAGCCCGAACTTCAGCAGGTCCTCCGGCTCCACCTCGCGCAGCACCTGGCCGGTGCGGCGCTCGTCCGGCGCCTGCACGTGCGCGCCGAAGCCGACCCCCGCACCCTTGCCGCGGGCGCCGATGATCTTCTCCAGCCCGGCGAAGGCGCCGCCGCAGATGAACAGCATGTTGGTGGTGTCGACCTGCAGGAACTCCTGCTGCGGGTGCTTGCGGCCGCCCTGCGGCGGCACCGAGGCGACGGTGCCCTCCATGATCTTGAGCAGCGCCTGCTGCACGCCCTCGCCGCTGACGTCGCGGGTGATCGACGGGTTGTCCGACTTGCGGCTGATCTTGTCGATCTCGTCGATGTAGACGATGCCGCGCTGCGCCCGCTCGACGTTGTAGTCGGCCGACTGCAGCAGCTTCAGGATGATGTTCTCGACGTCCTCGCCGACGTAGCCGGCCTCGGTCAGCGTGGTGGCATCCGCCATCGTGAACGGCACGTCCAGGATGCGGGCCAGGGTCTGGGCCAGCAGCGTCTTGCCCGAGCCGGTCGGGCCCAGCAGCAGGATGTTGGACTTGGCGATCTCGACGTCGTTGTTCTTGGCGCCGTGCGCCAGCCGCTTGTAGTGGTTGTGGACCGCGACCGAGAGCACCTTCTTGGCGTGGAACTGGCCGATCACGTAGTCGTCCAGGACCTTGCAGATCTCTTTCGGCGTCGGCACCCCGTCGCGCGACTTCACCAGGTGCGTCTTGTGCTCCTCGCGGATGATGTCCATGCACAGCTCGACGCATTCGTCGCAGATGAACACCGTCGGCCCGGCGATGAGCTTGCGCACCTCGTGCTGCGACTTGCCGCAGAACGAGCAGTACAGGGTGTTCTTGGTGTCGCTCGGTCTTGGCATGACAACTCCTCCCGAGGGCGGGTGGCCACCGCCGCCCGAGGTCCAGCCGGAAAGACTAGACCCGTCCCTAAAACCTCATCAAGTGCGGCGCCCGGCCGGACCCCGGCTCAGCTCCGGTTGGAGTCCTCGTTCACCGGCGTCGGACGGTTCGCCAGCACCTCGTCGACGATGCCGAACTGCATCGCCTCCTCGGCCGACATGTAGCTGTCGCGCTCGAGCTTGCGCTCGATCTCCTCCAGCGTCTGCCCGGTATGCTGCTCGTAGATCCCGTTCAGCCGCGAGCGGAGGTAGAGGATCTCCTTGGCCTGGATCTCGATGTCGCTGGCCTGGCCCTGCGCGCCGCCGGACGGCTGGTGCACCATCACCCGGGCGTTCGGCAGCGCCAGACGCTTGCCCCGGGTGCCGGCCGCCAGCAGCAGCGAGCCCATCGACGCCGCCTGGCCGATGCAGACCGTGTTCACCGGGCTGCGGATGTACTGCATGGTGTCGTAGATCGCGAGGCCGGCCGAGACCACGCCGCCCGGGCTGTTGATGTAGAACGAGATGTCCTTCGACGGGTTGACGCTCTCCAGGTGCAGCAGCTGCGCGCAGATCAGCGCCGCGACCTGATCGTAGACCGGCCCGGTCAGGAAGATGATCCGGTCCTGCAGCAGCCGGGAGAAGATGTCGAACGCGCGCTCGCCGCGGGAGGTCTGCTCGACCACCATCGGCACCAGGGCGTTGCCGTAGATCTCGACCGGATCGCGGTCCCACATCTTGCTCATCCTGCCCCCGGGGTCGCCGGCCCCCGACCGCGGAGCCGTGCTGCACCCGACAAGATAGAGATTATCCGGCCGGTTGAAAGCCCGGCCGTGCCGCGTCGCCGCTACAGCTCCGCCGGCGGCACCTCGGCCAGCTCCTCGGGCGTCACCGTGCGCTCCTCGACGCTGGCCAGCTCGAGCACGTAGTCGACCACCTTGTTCTCGAAGATCGGCCCGCGCAGCGTCTCGGCCGCCTGCGGGTTGCCGCGGAAGAACTCGATCACCTGCTGTTCCTGGCCCGGATAGCGCCCGGCCTCGGCCCGCATCGCCCGCACCATCTCCTCGGAGGTGACGGTGACGCCGTTGGCCCGCCCGATCTCGGCCAGCAGCAGCCCCAGCTTCACCCGGCGCTCGGCGATCTTGCGGTAGTCGGCCCGCAGCGTCGCCTCGTCCTTGCCCTGGTCCTCCTCGTCGAGGCGGCCGGCCTTCAGGTCCGCCTCGACCCGCGACCAGATCGAGTTGAACTCGCCCTCGACCATGCCCTCGGGCGCGTCGAAATCGGTCTGCGCCGCCAGCTGGTCGAGCAGCTCGCGCTTGATGCGCAGGCGTGACATCTGCTCGTACTCTTGCCGCACCTGGCCCGCCACCGCGTCCCGGACCTGCTCCAGCCCCTCGAAGCCGATCCGCTTGGCCAGCTCGTCGTCGATCGCCGGCTCCACCGGCCGCTTCAGCGCCTTCGCGGTGACGGCGAAGCTCGCCGCCTTGCCGGCGAGCTCGGCCGCCTGGTAGTCGGCCGGGAAGGTCACCGCGATCGTGCGGCCCTCCCCCGCCGCCAGGCCCTCGAGCTGATCCGCGAAGCCGGGGATGAACCCCTCGCCGCCGATTTCGACGTCGACGTCGCCGGCGGTGCCGCCGTCGAACGCCACGCCCTCGATCGTGCCGACGAAATCGACCGTCAGCACCTCGCCCGTCCGCGCGCCGCGCGCCTCCTCGATGGCCTCGAACGAGCGCTGGCGCCGGGCGATGTCGGCCAGCGCCCGGTCGACCGTCGCCGGGTCCGGGTCCGCCTTCAGGCGGGTCAGCGACAGCCGGCTGAGGTCCGGCTGCGTGATCTCGGGCAGCAGCTCCAGCACCAGCGTGAACTCGAGGTCGGCCTCCGGCTTCGCCTCCTGTCCGCTGACCAGCTCGACCTTGGGCTGCGAGGCCTGGCGCAGGCCGCGCTCGGTCATCAGGTCGCGGGTGGCGTCGTTCACCACCTGCTCCAGAACCTCGCCTGCCACCGCGGTGCCGTAACGCTGCCGGACCACCGCCAACGGGACCTTGCCGGGCCGGAAGCCGGACAGCTTCATGGTGCGCCCGAGCTCGGTCAGCCGCGCGGTCCGCTTCGCATCCAGCTCCCGCGCCGGCACCACCACGGTGAAGCCGCGCTTCAGGCCCTGGTTCAGCGTTTCAGTGACCTGCATGGGCGACGCGATCCTCTCGTACATGGAACGACGCCGGCGGCGCGGTCCTGGTGCGGGCGGAGGGACTTGAACCCCCACGGCTTGCGCCACCAGAACCTAAATCTGGCGTGTCTGCCAATTCCACCACGCCCGCCCGGCGCCGGCCTGTAGCCCAGGACGCTGGGGCCGGCAAGGCCAGGGCGCTGCCCTGGACCCGTTGGGGCCGCGGGCCCCAAAT
>CAXTVM010000032.1:0-7285 GCA_964247725.1 uncultured Acetobacteraceae bacterium
CGTCGCTTACGGCTATCGCATTTGAGGAGACGTGAAAGGAGAAGGCCAGGGCGCTACCCTGGACCCGTTGGGGCCGCGGGCCCCAAACCCCGATCGTTAAGAAGATCATCCGTACGTGGAAGTACGCCCTAATGAATCGGGGTCTGGAGCCCGCGGCCCCAGTGGGGTCCAGGGGCGAAGCCCTTGGTCTTCTTACTCATGCGCCGGGATGCTGGCCCTACGCCGCCGGCTGCACCCGGATTGCGGCGGCCCCGATCGGCAGCCGGTCGCGCACGCGCCAGTCGTCCGCCAAGCCCCGGTAGCGCGCGTCGCCGGCATCCGCTGGCGGCGGCATCGCGATCGGGGCCACCGGGGCGACGCGCTCCGCGATCCGCCGGTCGACCGGCGCCGAGTCCGGGCCGGGGATGCCGAAGCTGTCCGACAGCAGCGCCCGCAGCGCTGCGTGCCAGACGGCCCAGCTCCGGCCGGGCAGGGCGGGCGACCGGTGCGCGCGGCGGCGCGCGGGGCGGCAGCCCTGCGACAGGACCGCATCGGCCATGGCCTCCAGATCGAGATAGGCGATCTCGGTCACCGCGCCCGCAGCCGACGTCGCCGCGTCGCCGCCGCAGCCGGTGAAGCCGATCACAGGCAGCCCGCTGGTCCGCGCCTCCAGGCCGGCGAGCCCCGGGACCGGCTCCCGGGCGGTGTGCAGGAACAGGTCGGCGCCGAGCAGCAGCTGCGCCGGCTCGTCCTGCGGCTCCAGTAGCAGCACGCGGTCGGCCATGCCCAGCCGGTCGATGTCGTTGCGGCAGAGCCCGGCGAACAGCCGGTCGTCGGCGGTGCCGGTCCACAGGAAGTAGGCCTGGCGCAGCGCGGTGCCGTCCGGCGAACGGCGTAGCACCTGCGCGGCGACGCGGACGAACAGGTCGGTGCCGTTGCGGAAGTCGACCGCGCCGCCGCCCAGCACCACGAGCGCATCGGGCGGCAGGCCGAGACGCTGGCGGAGCGACAGCGCCGCGTCCCGGGCATCGACCCCCGGCGGCGGCGGCGCCACGCCGTCGGCGATCGCCACCACCTGCCGCGGCGGCAGCGCGTAATGCGTCAGCAGGGCGTCGCGCGCGGCGTCGAAATGGGCGACGATCCGCGATGCCGCCAGCGCCAGCACCTGCATGGTCTCGCGGCCGCCGAGCAGGCTGTCGATCGAGATCGGCATCTCGTGCAGCCAGGCGAGCAGCCGGAGCCGCAGCCGGCCGGCGAGGGCGGCCACGTCGCCGAGTGCCGCGCTGGTCGCGATCACGACGCCGCCCTGCCCGTCATGGCCGGGCTCCTCGCGAAACGAGTACAGGATCTCCGCCATGCGGTCGGTCTCGCCGGTGCCGGCGGCGCCGATCACCAGCGTCGGCGCCACCGCCGCGAACGCCGGCGCCAGCACGCCGTCCTGGCGGATCACCACCCGGCAGGAGAGGGCGGCATCGGCGGCCATCTCCGCCACGGCCCGCAGCGCGCACAATGCCGCATCGCCGCGCGACGCGTCGTGCAGCACGAGCAGGATCGGCACGGCACCGGCCGCCGGAACCAGGCCCGCGGCGGCGGCGGCCGGGACGCTCCAGCCGTGCCGGTCGAGCGGCAGCGGCCGCGGCGACAGGCCGCCGGCGCGCCCGGTCGCCAGGTAGTGCGAGAGCGGCGGCACGCCGGCGGCCACGGCGTCGCGGCAGCCGGGATGACAGTCGAGGTAGTAGCGCGGGTCGAACCCGTCGCAGAGCCGGTCGAGATGCGCCGCCGGCGTGCGCAGGAAGTGGACCAGCGGGCCGCCCGGCTCGGCGGCCGCCTCGGGATGCCGATCCAGGTAGACGCGCGCCGGAAAGAACGGGTTGGGATCGCGGCCCTCGCCGGCCCCGTGGCGCAGGTAGTGGACGAAGGGCGGGATACCGGTCTCGACCACGTCGGCGTTCCGGCTGCGGTAGAACCAGGTCTCGAACAGCGGGTGCGGATCGCGGTTCTCGGCCAGCCCGAACTCGAGGAAGTGCAGGAACGGATCGGCGCCGGTGCCGGCGAGGTCCGGATGCTGGCGGAGGTAGTGCTCCGGGTCGAACAGCGGGTTCGGCCGGCGTCCGGGGCCGCTGCCGTGGCGCGCGAGATGCAGCAGCGCGTCGCCCGGCTCGACCGGTACCGGACAATGCGCGGCGTAGTGCCCGGCATCGAACAGCCAGGTCGGACGCGTCGCCTCAAGGCGGCCGTGCCGCAGGTAGTGCGCCAGCGGATCGAGCCCCGCCGCCTCGATGTCGGGTCGCTGCGCCAGGTAGGCGGCGGGATCGAACAGCGGATGCGGCTGCAGCTTCGCCCGCCAGCCGGCCTGCGCGTAGTGGATCAGCGGATGCTGCGGCAGCGTCCCGCCGCGCAGGCGCCTGGCGTAGAAGGCCGGATCGAACAGCGGGTTGGGGCGGCGGTTCTCGCGCCGTCCAACACCGAGCATGTGGACGAGCGGGTTGGTGCCGTCCGCCAGCGTCGGCGCCTGCGCGGCGTAGTGGCCGGACATCACCAGCGGGTGCGGATCGAGGCCGCTGCGGACCCCGGCCCGCAGGTAGTGCAGGAACAGCCCGTCCCGCGTGCGCGGAGCGCCGGCCTGGCCGAGGTAGAACTCCGGATCGAACAGCGCGCACGGGCTGCGGCCCTCCTGGAGGCCGCAGGTCAGGAAGTGATCGAGCGGATCGATGCCGCTGGCGGCGACGTCGGCATGGGTGGACAGGTAGTGGGCGCGGTCGAACAGCAGGCGGATCGCCGACAGCGCCGCGCGGTCCGGCACGGCCGCCGAGACGGCCGGCACCGGCGCCGCCGCGCATCGGCCGCGTCCCGGATCAAGCTCTTCCGTGGTCTCCGTCGCCATGGCCCCGTCCCGCATTGCGTCGCGGACCCTGGACGACCCGGGATTAAATGCCGGTTAACGGCGGCGGCGGCGGCGGAACCCGATTCCGCGGAGCGTCGTTGAGCGGTCGCGAGACGCGCAAGGGGACGCTCATGGCCTTCGTCAAAGCCGCAGACGGCACCGACCTGTTCTACAAGGATTGGGGCGTCGGCAAGCCGGTGGTGTTCATCCACGGCTGGCCGCTGAACGCCGACATGTGGGACTACCAGATGGTGCCGATGGTGCAGAACGGGCTCCGGGCGATTGCCTACGACCGGCGCGGCTTCGGCCGCTCCGGGCAGCCCGGCGGACGCTACGACTACGACGTCCTGGCCGATGACCTGCACGGCCTGCTGGAGTCGCTCGACCTCACCGAGGTGACGCTGGTCGGCTTCTCGATGGGCGGCGGCGAGGTCGCCCGATACATGTCCCGGCACGGCAGTCGGCGGATCGCGCGCTGCGTGCTGGTGTCGGCGGTGACGCCGTTCCTGCTGAAGACCGCGAGCAATCCGGACGGGGTCGACGCGAAGGTGTTCGACCAGATGGTGCAGCAGCTCCTGACCGACCGCGCGCACTTCCTCACGGGCTTCGGCAAGACGTTCTACGGCGCCGGCCTGATTATGTCACCGGTCTCGAGCGAGATGCTGCAGTGGTCGGCCGGCATGGCGCTGCAGGGCTCGGCACTGGCGACCGTCGCCTGCGTGCGCCTGTTCTCGGAAACCGACTTCCGCGCCGACCTGCCGGCCTTCGACAGGCCGACCCTGGTGATCCACGGCCTGTCCGACGGCACGGTGCCGATCGAGGCCAGCGGCCGGCGCGCGGCGGCGATGATTCCCGGCAGCCGGCTCATCGAGTACGAGGGCGCTCCGCACGGGATGTTCTACACCGAGCGGGAGCGCCTCAACGCCGACCTGCTGTCGTTCGCCGCCGCCTGACCGGCGCGGAGGCCACCCTTAGGGATCCTTCGCCAGCAGCACCGCATCGGCGATCCGCCAGCTGTGGCCTTCGGCGATCAGGGTGTCGATGAGGACGGGATCCTCCAGGAACTGGGCTTCCCGATACTTGCCGAAGGCGTGGATGACGATGACGCCGTGACGGGCGTCACGACATGGTGGGGATTGGGACATCGCGGGTGGGTCCTGCAGGCGAGGCGTCCCGGAACATGCGGCGACACAGTCCGTCCTCCGCCTGCGCCGACCACTCCCGGGCGGTCCGGGCGAGTCCGGGCACGCCGCTCCGGAGCGCCCTCGCGGCGATCCGGTCATGGACGGGCATCGGAGCGCGTCCATGGCCGTCGCGAGGGAGGAGGCGGCTTTCGTGGGAAGGGTCGGACTGGTTCACCATGCGCTCCCGGCTCCGCTTTCATTGATGGTTGGGGGTGATGTGTGGCGCCTTGATGGCGTGGCGCCGAGCTTCGGCGCGCAGTCACGAAGGAATGGTTAAGTGGGCCGCGATTTTCCTGCTGGCGGCGCTCGCGGGCGCCGGGTCCGGCGCGTCCGGCCGGGGCCTGCTGCCCGGCGTCGGGCCGGTCGACCGGCGGGTCGCGGTCGACATGGGGCAGCCGCCCTGGGCCGCGCTGGTGCGGGTGCAGACAGAGCTCGGCGAGCGCTGCACCGGCTTCATGGTGGCGCCGCAGGTCGCGGTCACCGCGGCGCACTGCCTGTTCCTGCCCAGGGTCGACCGCTTCATCCAGCCCGGTTCGGTGCACGTGCTGCTGCGCTATGCCTTCGGGCGCTATGCCGCCCATGCCCGGGTGGTTCGGTTCGCCGTCGCGAAGGGCTATCGGCCGCATGACGAGGCCGCCACCGCCGGGGTCGATCGCGCGGTGCTGGTGCTGGACCACCGGCTGCTGCCGGCCTCGGCGGCGCTGCCCCTGGGCCCGGTCCCGGCGGTGCTGCCGGCGCCGGCGCTGCTCGGCGGCTACGGGCAGGATCGCGACGAGGTGGTGGTGGCGGGACCCGGCTGCCACGTGCTGGGCGAGCTGCGCGACGCCGCCGGCCGGCGGCTGCTGGCGCACGACTGCCAGGCCACCCGCGGCACCAGCGGCGCGCCGCTGCTGTGGCGGCGGCCCGACGGGAAGTGGGCGGCGATCGGGATTCAGATCGAGGCGCAGCCGGCCTCCGGCGGCGTGGCCGTGCCGCTGCTGGGAGCGGGCGCGGTCAGTCCGCCGGATAGGTCCGCGGGTAGGTGACCTGGCCCGGCGGCCCCGGCGCCTCCGGCGAGCCTCGCTTGCCGCAGCCGGCCAGGCCCGCGGCCAGCACGAGGGCGAGGCCCAGCATCGCCGTCGCGAGGCGGAGCCGCCGGGACCGGGTCCGGCTCATGCCGCGGGCTCCGCGCGCAGCGTTGCGATCCAGTCCGCCGCCTGCCGCGCCACGTTCGCCGGCGCGGTGCCGCCCTCGCTGGTCCGCGACGCCACCGACGCCTGCACGTCCAGCACCGCGAACACGGCCTCGGTGATGCCGGGCTCCTCCGCCCGCATCTCCGCCAGCGACAGCTGGGCCAGCCCGACGCCGCGCGCGTCGGCACGGCCGACCAGCCGGCCGGTCACGTGGTGCGCGGTGCGGAACGGCAGCCTCAGCACCCGCACCAGCCAGTCGGCGAGGTCGGTCGCGGTGGCGTGGCCGGACCCGGCCAGCTCCAGCATGCGGTCGGTGCGCGCCGTCATGTCGCGCACCATGCCGTCGGTGGCGGCGACGCACAGCGCGGCCGCCGCGGTCGCCTGGAACACCGGCTCCTTGTCCTCCTGCATGTCTTTGGCATAGGCCAGCGGCAGGCCCTTCATCACCGTCAGCAGCCCGACCAGCGCGCCGACGATGCGGCCGGTCTTGGCCCGGGTCAGCTCGGCCGCGTCCGGGTTGCGCTTCTGCGGCATGATCGAGGAGCCGGTGGTGAACGCGTCCGACAGCGCGATGAACCCGAACGGCGGCGAGCACCAGGTGACGATCTCCTCGGCCAGCCGCGACAGGTGCACCGACAGGATCGCCAGCGCCGCCAGGTACTCGAGCGCGAAGTCGCGGTCGGACACGCTGTCGAGCGAGTTCCGGGTCGGGCGGTCGAAGCCGAGCAGCGAAGCGGTCCGTTGGCGATCGATCGGGAACGAGGTGCCGGCCAGCGCCGCCGCCCCCAGCGGGCACTCGTTCAGCCGCCGGCGCGCGTCGTCGAGCCGGCCGCGGTCGCGCGCCAGCATCTCGACATAGGCCAGCAGGTGGTGGCCGAACGTCACCGGCTGCGCGGTCTGCAGGTGGGTGAAGCCCGGCATCGGGTCGGCCGCGTGCTGGGCCGCGCGGGTGGCCAGGCTCAGCATCAGCGCCGCCAGCTGCGCGCCCAGCCCGTCGATGGCGTCGCGCACCCAGAGCCGGAAGTCGGTCGCCACCTGGTCGTTGCGGCTGCGCGCCGTGTGCAGGCGGCGGCCGGGCTCGCCGATGCGCTCCGACAGCCGCGCCTCGATGTTCATGTGAATGTCCTCGAGGGCGGCGTCGAACGCGAACCGGCCCGCCTCGATGTCGCGGCCGATCGCCTCCAGCCCGGCCCGGATCGCCGCCTCGTCGCCGGCCTCCAGGATGCCGGTCTCGGCCAGCATGCGCGCATGTGCCAGCGAGCCGCGCAGGTCCTGCCGCCACAGCGCCTGGTCGAAGCCGATCGAGGCGTTGATCTCCTGCATGATCGCCGACGGACCCTCGGCGAAGCGCCCGCCCCACTGCGCGTTGGTCCCCTTGTCCGAGGGTCCCGCCGGCTTTGCAGCCGAACCGTCGTCACCTAAAGACACGCGATGTCCAACATCATGCGCAGCATCCCCCGCCGCCTCGTGCTCGGCGCCGGCGGGACCGTAATGGCGGCCGCAGTCCTGCGCAAACACCTCGCCGCCCGGGCGCAAGGGGACCGGCCGCCGCCGTTCCAGCCGCTGTCCACGATCAAGGCGCATCCGCCGACGGCGCTGCCCGCGCTATCGTTCGTGGATGCGGCAGGCCTGCCGGTCGCCCTCGACCGCTACCGGGGCCACGGCCTCGTGCTCAACCTGTGGGCCACCTGGTGCGTGCCCTGCGTCACCGAGATGCCCGCCCTCGACGCCCTGGCCCGCACGCTGGCGCCGTTAGGCATCCAGGTGCTGACGGTCTCGCTGGACCATCGCGGCGCTGACGCGGTGCGGCCGTTCTACGCCGCCCACGGCATCCGGTCGCTGCCCCTGCTGCTCGATCCGCACAGTGCCGCGCTGGCGGCGCTGGGGCTGGACGGCATCCCGGTCACGCTGCTGGTGGACAAGGCGGGACGCGAGGTCGCCCGGCTGGAGGGGCCGGTCGACTGGGCGACGCCTGAGGCGGCGGCACTGGTCGAGCATCTGGTGGGTTGATGCCGCTGATCGGAGTCGTTTGGTTGATCGCTGGTGTTGGGCTGCATGTGGCGGCA
>CAXTVM010000032.1:7385-38639 GCA_964247725.1 uncultured Acetobacteraceae bacterium
GCCGCTGATCGGAGTCGTTTGGTTGATCGCTGGTGTTGGGCTGCATGTGGCGGCACAAGCCGTGCTGGGGAGGCTGATCCCGTGACTGGACTTGAACTCTACCTAATCCTTGCACCGATCGCCCTGCTAGCATTGCGTGGTGGCGCTGCCTACTGGTGGACCCACACCGCTCGATTCTGATCCTTTGTGTCGCAATGCAGTGCAGGTCCGGAAAGGGCTCGGCGAGCGGTAGTTCAACCGCCGCTACGGCACGGAGGAACAGTGCCATGAGGTCATCGTTGTGGCGTGAGAACTGGCAGGGCACTTTCAGTGCCATGCCGGCAAGGCGGGCTACCGCTGGGATGCTCTACGAAGCGGAAGCCTGCAGAAAGGCTGATTCGCTATGCGTTCCGTGGACCTCGACGCTCAGCATCGCCCCTTCGCTGCGCCGGCGTCCGGTCCTGTCCGCTGTTGGTTCGATGATCGCGCCCACCGCCCGGCTTGTCTCGTCCGCGCTCGGGCCAGGGAACGGTGGTGATCGTGGTCACGGTCGCATCAGCGGGCGAATCGGTCGTCGTAAAGAGCGATCCAAAGAGTCCGGACAGGAACCCCATCAACCTAACTCTCCGAGGAAGTTGCTAGCCATCATCAGCAGCCATACTACACCTACCCCTGCTGCTCGTAGGTGATCACCTCGAACCCCGCCAGCCAGGCGCTGCCGAACGCCGTCGAGATCGCGACGTCGGTGGCGTCCCGGCCGCGCGCCATCAGGATGCGGCCGATCCGCGGCCGGTTGTGCCGCGCGTCGAAGGTGTGCCAGGCACCGCCCAGGTAGACGTCGAACCAGGCGCTGAAATCCATCGGGTCTTCGACCGGCGGCACGCCGATGTCGCCGAGGTAGCCGGTGCAGTAGCGGGCCGGGATGTTCATGCAGCGGCAGAGCGCCACCGCCAGGTGCGCGAAGTCGCGGCACACGCCGCGGCGCTCCATGAAGCCCTCGTAGGCGGTGCGGGTGGCGCGCGCGTGCTCGTAGCCGAAGCTGATCCGGTCGTGCACGTAGTCGACGATCGCCTGCACCCGTCCCCAGCCCGGCTGCACGTGCCCGAACAGCGACCAGGCGGTGTCGGACAGCCGGTCGGTCTCGCAGTAGCGGCTGCCCAGCAGGTAGACCAGCACGTCGTCGGGCAGGTCCTCCACCGCGTGCTGCGGCGCGTCCGGCACGTGGGCGTCGGGCTGGCCGCCGTCGGCGACGGTGAACTGGCTGGTGATCCGCAGCAGCCCGGGCGGCGCCAGCACGCGGGTGCACACGTTGCCGAACCCGTCGCGATAGTGGTGCGCCGGGACGCAAGGGTCGAACGTCATCTGCTGCGGCGTCCGCAGGTCGGGCTCGCGCTCGGGATGCAGGCTCAGCATCAGCAGCAGCGGGGTCGCGGCGGGCGCGTTGAAGGCGATGTCGTAGCCGGCCCGGATCAGCATGCGTTCCCCCCTGTGTTCACCGTCCCGTGCGGGCAGCCCGGTGCCCGTCAGCCGGCGGTCGCGGCCGAACGGCCCATGTCCGGCCAGGTTCCGGCCGCGGACGATCCGCCGACGCCGTCCCTGGCCGGCAGCCTGACGATCCCGGCCTCCACGCCGGCCTGGGGATCGGCCCCCCCGGGCGACGCCGCGCTTGTGCCAGACTCCGATCCCGAATCCACCTCCGCCGCGCGCATACCGACCTTGACGGAAACGGTCATGCCGAGGCTGTCGGCGGGAAAGCCGGTCCAGGTCCCGGCCAGCGGCACCGCCTGGTGCCAGTCGCGCACCGACGCCACCCGGATCAGGTCGCGGCTGCCGACGATGCCGTTGGTGGGATCGAACTCGGTCCAGCCGAGGCCCGGCAGGAACACCTCGACCCAGGCATGGGTGGAGCCGCCGCCGACGCGGGTGCTGCCGTCGGCGCCTGGCGAGTAGACGTATCCCGACACGAAGCGGGCCGCCATGCCGAGCGCCCGCACCGCCTCCATCATCAGCACCGCGTAGTCGCGGCAGGTGCCGTTGCGCAGCGCCAGCGTCCGCGCCGGCTCCTGCACGCCCTCCTCGTAGCGCGCCGAGTAGGTGAAGCCGCGCCGGATCTCCCGGGTCATGTCGACCAGCAGGTCCAGCGTGCCGGCGGCGCCGCGGTCCCGCAGGAAGGAGCGCGCCCAGGCATCGACCACGTGGTCGGGATCGTCGTAGTGCCGCTCGCGTACCCGGGCCAGGTCGACGACGTCGTCGCGATCGTAGGTGAACGGCCAGTGGCGGGCGTACGGCGCCAGCTGCCCGGCCTCCGGCTGGGTCGCCGTGTGGTCGACCACCAGCCGGTTCTCGAACCGCAGCTCGCGCGCCCGGCCGGCGAAGCGCGCGACCGTGCCGACGTTGCCGAACGCGTCGGGGATCGAGCGCAGCTCGATCGGCCGCGGCGAGATCGCCAGTTCCCACGACAGCAGCCGCTGGTCGGCGGAGTCGCGCGGCCGGAACAGCATCCGGTGCTCGCCGAACCCGACCACGCGCCGGTAACGGTAGGTGGTGACGTGCTCGACTGTCAGAACCGCCATCGACCGGGTCCTTCCGGATTCCTGGGTGTCGTCTGGATCAGGCTATAAGGACGCCCGGATCCCGGGCGGCGACGGACGGAGTCGCCGCCCGGGACCCCGGGACCCGATGATGACAGCAAGAAGTGAACCAACCGTTGATGAGCGAAGGCCCCGCCGCATGAGCCGCACGGCGAGCCTGCCCGAGCATGCGGTGCTGGCGCAAGCCGATCCGCCGCCGGTGGAGGTGCTGCGCCCGCACGGGGCGTCCGACCTGCTGCTGGTGGTCGACCATGCCGGCCGCGCGGTGCCGGCCGCACTCGGCCGGCTCGGGCTGCCGGAGGCCGAGTTCGACCGGCACATCGCCTGGGACATCGGGGCGATGGGCGTGGGCGGCCACCTGTCGGCGCTGCTTGACGCGACCCTGGTCGCGCAGCGCTACTCGCGGCTGGTGATCGACTGCAACCGGGCACCCGGCCACCCGACCTCGATCGCGCCGCACAGCGACGGCACCGACATCCCCGGCAATGCCGGCCTCGGCCAGCCCGACCGCGACGCCCGCGAGGCCGCGATCTTCCGGCCGTATCAGGACGCGATCGCATCCGTCCTCGACGCCCGCACGGCGGCCGGCGGCAGCCCCGTGCTGGTCGCGGTGCACAGCTTCACGCCGGAGATGGCCGGCCACGTCCGGCCCTGGCACGTCGGGCTGCTCACCAACCACGATCCCCGCCTCGGCCGCGGCCTGATGGCGCTGCTGCAGCGGGAGGGCGACCTCGTCGTCGGCGATAACGAGCCGTACAGCCTGTCCGACCTCGACGACTACACGGTGCCGGTGCACGGCGAGCAGCGCGGCCTGCTGCATGTCGAGCTGGAGATCCGCCAGGACCTGATCGCGACCGAAGCCGGCCAGCGCGCCTGGGGCCAGCGGCTGGCCCGGCTGCTGCCGGTCGCGGTGGCCGCCTGCCGCGCACCCGGCGCCGCCGCGCCGCCGCCGCCGCGGAGTGCCCGCCGCGGCATGCCCGACCCGCGGCGCCAGCCGGGCGGCGCCGGCCCGCTCCCGCCGGGCACCCCGGACTGATGCCGGGGATCGGTGGCGGCACCCGCCTGGCCGGGATCGTCGGCTGGCCGGTGTCGCACTCGCGCTCGCCGCTCCTGCACAATCACTGGCTGCGCCGGCACGGCATCGACGGCGCCTACGTGCCGCTGCCGGTGGCGCCGGGCCGGCTCGAGACGGCGCTGCGCGGCCTCCAGGCGGCGGGGTTCGCCGGCGTCAACGTGACGCTGCCGCACAAGGAGGAGGCGTTCCGGCTCGCGGGCGCGCCGTCGCCGGCGGCGCGGCGGTGCCAGGCGCTGAACACGCTGGTGTTCGACGCGGACGGCCGCCTGCGCGGCGACAACACCGACGGCCGGGGGTTCGTGGACGGGCTGCGGGCGGCCGGCATCGACCCCCAAGCCGGACCGGCGCTGGTGCTGGGGGCCGGCGGCGCGGCGCGCGCCGTTGCGGCGGCGCTGCAGGATGGCGGCGTCGCCGTCCACCTCGCCAACCGCACCGCCGCGCGGGCGCAGTCGCTTGCCGCCGACCTGAACCGCACCGCGCCGGCCGCGGCGCCGCCGATCCGGGTCTGCGATTGGGACGCCCGCACGGACGCGCTCGGCCGCCAGGCTCTGCTCCCGCAGGCGCTGCTGGTGAACACCACCGCGATCGGCATGGCGGCCCAACCCGGCACGCCCTGCGGCCTGGAGCGCGCCGGGGCCGGCCTCGTGGTCTGCGACATCGTGTACGCGCCGCGCCGCACCGCGCTGCTGGCCGAGGCGGAGGCGCTCGGCCTGCGGACCGTGGACGGCGTCGGCATGCTGCTGCACCAGGCGCGGATCGGCTTCGCCGCCTGGTTCGGGACGCTGCCCGCCATCGATCCGGACCTCGCCCGCGCCATCGCAGGCGAGGCATGAGGGTCATCGGCCTCACCGGCGGCATCGGCATGGGCAAGTCCACCGTCGCCGCCGCCCTGGCGCGCGCCGGGCTGCCGGTGTTCGACGCCGACGCCAGCGTGCGCGCGCTGCAGGCGGCGGGCGGCCGCGCGGTGCCGGCGATCGCGCGCCTGGTGCCGGACGCGGTGCCGGACGGCCGCGTCGACCGCGCGGCGCTGCGGCGGGCGGTGATCGCCGACCCGGCGCTGCTGGCCGGGCTCGAGCGGATCGTGCACCCGATGGTGCGGGCCGAGCAGCGCCGCTTCCTCGGCCGCGCCCGCGCCCGCCGTCGGCGCTGGGCGGTGCTCGACGTCCCCCTGCTGCTGGAGGGCGGCGGCGACCGCAACTGCGACCTGGTGCTGGTGGTCTCGGCCCCGCGCGCGCTGCAGCTGGCCCGGATCGGCCGCCGCCGCGGCATGAGCCAGGCCGAGGCGGCCGCCCTGATCGCGCGCCAGATGCCGGACGCGCAGAAGCGCGCCCGGGCCGACGTGGTGATCCGCACCGGCCTGTCGCGCTGGCACGGCGTGCGGCAGGTCCGCCGCCTGCTGGTCCGGCTGCGGAGCGAGGGCGGCAAGGGGAGGGCTCGGCCATGAGGCGCGCGGTGCTGTTCGACACCGAGACGACCGGGCTCGATCCGCTGACCGGCGATCGGGTGATCGAGATCGCCGCACTGGAGCTGGTCGGCGACCTGCCGACCGGCCGCCACTACCACACGCTGATCGACCCCGAGCGCGACGTCGCCGAGGAGGCGTCCCGCGTGCACGGCTACACCCGGGCGCACCTGGTGGGCCAGCGGAAGTTCGGCGAGATCGTCGACGACTTCCTCGCCTTCGTCGGCGACGACATGCTGATCGCGCACAACGCGCCGTTCGATTTCGGCTTCGTCGACGCCGAGCTGGCCCGGCTGCGCCTGCCCGCCCTGGGCGCCCACCGGATGATCGACACGCTGGAGATGGCGCGCGCGCGGTATCCCGGCCTGCCCAACAGCCTCGACGCGCTGTGCCGCCGGTTCGCGATCGACCTCAGCGAGCGCACCACCCACAACGCGCTGCTGGACTGCCGGCTGCTGGCCCAGGTCTATGTCGAGCTGATGGGCGGCCGGCAGCGCGGCCTCGAGCTGGCGGTCCAGGCGGGCGGCCTCGCCGCGGTGTCCTACACCCTGTCCGGCGCCCGCGCGCCGCGCCCGATGCTGCCGACGGCGGCCGAGGAGGAGGCGCACCGCGCGTTCGTCGCCCGGATGAAGGACCCGCTCTGGCTGCGCGGCTGAGAGCCGGTTCGAGGATGGGGTATGCCGGCGATCCGACGCGCCCATCCGCGCTCGAGCCCGGGGCTCGCGGCCCTCAAGGCCACGCCGGCCGTGCCGTCGGCGCGACATTCCCGTCCGGCACGCCCCATCCTCGACCGGCTCCGAACGATCGTTTCGGTCCATGATCCCAAATGCCGTTCTTTACCTGCCGGTAAGCACTGTCGGGCATCGTCGCCGGCGGAAGGGTGCGGGCGGCCATGGCGGTCGCACCCGGCGCGTACGGCCCGGCCACTCCGCGTGTCGTCCCGGGGAACAGGCGGTTCAGGAGGGAATGGTCGCGATGCGCGTCGCCAAGCGGAGCCTGCTCCTGATCGGCGAGAACGAGCTGCAGTGCCGGCCGATGGCCCGGAACCTGCGGCTGCTGTGCCCGGTCGAGACTCGCGCGCTGCGGACGACCGCCACCGTGCCCGCGGTGGTGCCCGATGCGGTGGTGGTCAGCGGCATCGCGTTCAGGCGCGGCGGCTCGCTCGGCGACGTGCAGAAGGCGCTGCGCCCGTTCCTCGACAGCGGCGTGCCGGTCCTGTGCCTGCTCGACAACCCGTCGGCGCGCGACGACGTGCAGGCGCGGGCGATCGGCGCCACCGCGGTGCTGGCGGCCGATACCCCGCTGCGGCGCGTCGCCGACGTGCTGCAGCAGCTGACCCGGTCCCGCGGCGGCCTGCGCCGGGCCGAGCGCGCGACGGCGGTCGAGTCCGCGGTCGCCGACGTCGGCGTGGCCATCGCCGACCTGATGGTGTCGGCGGCCTCGAGCCGGGACGTCGGCGTCGGCGTGACCGCGGAGGCCTCGCGCCTGCTGCTCGGCACCATCCGCGACAACGATGTCGGCCGCTGGATGGAGACCGTGTCCCAGGTGCACGACCAGAGCTACCGCCACTGCCTGCTGATGGCCGGCATCATGGCGGCGTTCGTGGTCTCTCTGGGCTTCAGGCCGGACGATTGCGACCGGCTGACCCGGGCCGCGATCCTGCACGACGTCGGCAAGGCGCTGGTGCCGATCGAGATCCTGAACAAGCCGGGGCCGCTGACGGCGGCGGAGATGGCCTTGATGCGGCAGCATCCGGCCTCCGGCCACGAGCTGCTGCTGGCGCAGGCCGACCACCACCCGACCACGCTCGCGATCGCCCGCCACCACCACGAGTATCTCGACGGCAGCGGCTACCCCGACGGCCTGAGGGCGGCCGACATCGCCGACGAGGTCCGCATCGCCACGATCTGCGACGTCTTCACCGCGCTGATCGAGAAGCGCTCGTACAAGCCGTCCCTGACCGCCTCCGACGCCGCGGCGCTGATGGCGCCGATGCGCGGCAAGCTCGATCCGGACCTGCTGCGGCTGTTCGCCCGGCTGTTCGTTCCGGAGGAGGCCAGGCCGGCGGCGTGAAGAAGGCCAGGCGCTTTGCGCCTGGACCCCACTGGGGCCGCGGGCCCCAGGCCCCGGTTCGTTAAGGTTCCATCCTCATGCTGGGAGTATCTTCTTACGAATCGGGGTTTGGGGCCGTCGTGCGCAAGCACGCTTCGCGTGACGGCCCCAACGGGTCCAGGGCAGGACCCTGGCCTTCCTCTAAGGGGTCCCCGGTGACGAGGGGCGGCAGTCCGGCCAGATCACGCCAGCCAGCCTCGTCGACAGTGGCGACGCCGAGCTCGGCGGCCCTCTTCGCCTTCGAGCCGGCGTCGGCGCCCAGCACCACGAGGTCAGTTTTCTTCGACACGCTGTCGGTGACCTTCGCCCCGAGCCGTTCCGCCATCGCCTTCGCTTCCGGCCGCGTCAGGCTGACCAGGCTGCCGGTGAACACGATCACCTGGCCAGACAAGGCGCTCGATGCGGCGGCCGCCTCGTCCTGGATCTCCCGCAGCTCGGCCGCCAGATCGTCGACTGCACGCCGGTTGTGCGCCTCGGCGAAGAAGGTCGCGAGCTCGGTCGCGATCGCCTCGCCGACCCCGGTGATGCTGCCCAGCGCCAGCCGCTCGTCCGAGCCGACGACGGTCGCCGCCTGCATCTGCGCGCGCCAGACCGCATAGCTGCCGTAATGCCGCGCCAGCAGCCGCGCGTTGGTCTCGCCGATGCGCCGGATGCCGAGCCCGAAGATGAACCGCGCCAGCGGGATCCGCCGCCGCTCCTCGATCGCGCGCATCAGCTTGGCGATCGAGACCGCCTTCCAGCCCTCGCGGCCGGCGATCCGCTCCGGGGCCAGCCGGAAGATGTCGGCCGGGGCCGCGATCAGCCCCGCCTCGTGGAACTCCCGGATCGACTTGCTCCCCAGCCCCTCGATGTCGAACGCGGTGCGGGACACGAGGTGGATCAGCCGCTCCACCGTCTGCGCCGGGCACACCAGGCCGCCGGTGCAGCGCACCACCACCTCGTCGTCCGGCCGCACCGCGTGGGCGCCGCAGACCGGGCAGCGGTCGGGAAAGGCGAAGGCGGGGCCGCGCGCGACCCCGGGCTCCTGGATGCGGCCCAGGATCTGCGGGATGACGTCGCCGGCGCGCTGCAGCTGCACCCGGTCGCCCGGCCGCACGTCCAGGCGGGCGATCTCGTCGGCGTTGTGCAGCGTCGCCCGCGTCACCAGCACGCCGCCCACGTTCACCGGCTCCAGAACCGCCACCGGCGTCAGCGCGCCGGTGCGGCCGACCTGGATCAGGATGTCCTGCAGGCGGGTGACGGCCTGCTCGGCCGGGAACTTCCAGGCCACCGCCCAGCGCGGCGAGCGGCCGACGAAGCCGAGCCGCGCTTGCAGCGCCAGCTCGTCGATCTTGTAGACCACGCCGTCGATGTCGTACTCGAGCGACGACCGCCGCAGCGCCAGCGCCGCCTGGAACCGCTCGGCCGCATCCGCGCCGTCGAGCAGCTCCGACAGCGGGTTCACAGCGAACCCCCAGCCGCGCAGCCGCGCCAGGTAGTCCCAGTGGGTCGCCGCGACCGGCTCGCTGGAGCGCCCCTGGGCATACGCGAACAGCGACAGCGGCCGCGCCGCGGTGATCCGCCGGTCGAGCTGGCGCAGCGAGCCGGCGGCGGCGTTGCGCGGGTTGGCGAACGGCCGCTGGCCGGCGGCGGCCTGGTGCTCGTTCAGCGCCAGGAAATCGGCCTTGCGCAGGAACACCTCGCCCCTGACCTCGATCAGCGCCGGCGCGCCGTCGCCCAGGCGCTGCGGCAGGCCCCGCAGCGTGCGCAGGTTCTCGGTCACGTCCTCGCCGACGGCGCCGTCGCCGCGGGTGGCGCCGCGCACGAAGCGTCCGTCCTCGTAGGTCAGGCTGATCGACAGCCCGTCGATCTTGGGCTCCGCCACCAGCGGCAGCGCCGCCGCCTGGTCCAACCCCAGGAACCGCCGCGCGCGGGCGACGAACGCCTCGAAGTCGGCGCGGTCGAACACGTTGTCCAGCGACAGCATCGGCACCAGGTGCCGGTGCTTGGCGAAGCCGCCCTCGGGCGGCGCGCCCACCGCGGCGGACGGGGTGTCGGCGCGGACCAGCGCCGGGAACCGCCGCTCGACCGCCTGGTTGCGGCGGAACAGCGCGTCGTACTCGGCATCGGTCGCCTCCGGCGCGTCGAGCGCGTGGTAGGCGTGGCCGAGGCGCCGGAGCAGGCCGGCGAGCCGCGCCAGCTCCGCCGCCGCCCCGCTCTCGTCCAGCTCGGCGACGTCGACGGCCGACGGGTCGCGCCCAGGGTCGCGCGCGCCGTCGCGGCCAGGGTCCCGGACCGGGGCCCGGCGTGCCATCAGGCGATCCCGAGCAGGCTGTCGGCGGCGGCGCGCGCGGCCTCGGTGACGGTCTCGCCGGCCAGCATGCGGGCGATCTCCTCGCGCCGGGTGCGGCCCTGCAGCGGCTCGGCCCGGGTCTCGGTGCGGTCGCGGGCCACGGTCTTCAGGATGCGCAGATGGTGGTCGCCGCGGGCGGCCACCTGCGGGCTGTGCGTCACCACCAGCACCTGCACGCCGTCGGCCACCCGCGCCAGCCGCTCGCCGATCGAGGCCGCGGTGGCGCCGCCGACGCCGCTGTCGACCTCGTCGAACACCAGGGTCGGGATCGCCGAGCGCCCGGCCAGCACCACCTTCAGCGCCAGCATCAGCCGCGACAGCTCGCCGCCCGAGGCGACCCGGGCCAGCGGCCCGGGCGGCTGACCGGGGTTGGCGGCGATCAGGAACGACGCCTGCTCCATGCCGCGCGCGGTCCAGCCCTCGGGAGGCAGCGGCTCCAGCGCCACGTGGAAGCGGGCGCGCTCGAGCCGCAGCGGCCGCAGCTCGGCCGTCACCGCGAGCTCCAGCCGCCGCGCGGCCGTGGTCCGCGCCGCACTCAGCGCAGCCGCCTCGGTCTCGAACGCGGCGCGGGTCTCCGCCACCGCCCGTTCCAGGACGCCGATGCGTGCCTGTCCGCCCTCCAGCGAGTCGAGCCGCGCGCGCAGGCCGGCGAGTAGGCCCGGCAGCTCCGCCACCGCGACGCCGTGCTTGCGGGCGCCGGCGCGCAGCGCGAACAGCCGCTCCTCGGTCTGCTCCAGCAGCCGCGGGTCGCCGTCCTGGTCCGCCGCCAGCCGCGACAGCAGGCCCTCGGCGTCGGCGAGCGCCCCCTCGGCCTGGTCCAGCGCGTCGAGCGCCGCCTGCGCGCGGGATTGCGCCGTGCCCTGGGCGGGACCCTCCGCCTCCGCGCCGGCCGGGTGGGGGTCGGACGCCGCCGGCAGCAGGCGCTGCAGCGCCCGGCTGGCCGCCCGCAGCGCAGCACCTGGGCCGCCGTTGCGGCGGTCGCGCGGCGACAGCTCGGCCAGCGCGGCGGCGATCGCCTCGGCGCGCCGCTCGCCCTGCTGCAGCGCCTGGCGGGTGCCGGCGAGCTCGGCCTCCTCGTCGGGCTGCGGGTTCAGGCCGGACAGGTCCTGCACCGACTGGCGCAGCCACTCCTCCTCCCGCGCCGCCGCCTCGACCGCGCCGCGCGCCTCCGACAGGGCGAGGCGGGCGCCGACCCAGGCGCGGTGGCAGGCCCGCACGGCGTGCCGCAGCGCCGGCGCCACCCCGAACGCGTCGAGCAGGTCGAGGTGCGTGGACGGGTCGGCCAGCCCCATCTGCTCGTGCTGGCCCTGGATCTCGACCAGCAGCGCGCCCGCCTGGCGCAGCAGGCCGACGCCGACCGGCTGGTCGTTGACGGTGGCGCGCGAGCGGCCGTCGCGGGTGACGACGCGGCGCAGCACCACCAGCTCGCCCGCCTCGTGGACGATGCCGTGCTCGCCCAGCAGCGCCAGCAGCGGATGGCCGGCGGCGATGTCGAAGCAGGCGCTGACGCTGGCCTGCGCCGCGTCGGCGCGCACCAGCCCGCCAGCCGAGCGCTCGCCCAGCGCCAGCCCCAGGCTGTCGAGCAGGATCGACTTGCCGGCACCGGTCTCGCCGGTGAGCACGGTGAGGCCGGGATGGAGGGCGAGGTCGAGCCGCTCGATCAGCACGACGTCGCGGATCGAGATCTGCGTCAGCATGCGGTCAACATGGGGTGGTCGCGGGTCGGCGGGAACGGTCCCCGCGCCGGAAGGCCGGCCCGCTCAGAGCCTGTTCGGGAGCGGGGCGTGCCGAACGGGCGTGGCCGAACCGGACCGGAGCGGCCGTAATGGCCGTGAGCGACGGCAAGCGCTGGACGGCGCGTCGGATTGCCGGCACGGCGCGTTCCCGAACAGGCTCAGAACACCGAGTGGTAGGCGCGGCCGAAGAAGCCGCGCTGCGGCGCCGGCGCCGGCGGGGCGGCCCCGGTGTCGCCCGGCGCCAGCGCGCCGGCCTGGCGCAGGTCGGCGTAGCTGTCCTGGTACCAGCTGCTGCCCGGGTAGTTGTAGCCGAGCACGGCGGCGGCGCGGCGCGCCTGGTCGGTCAGGCCGAGCTTGAGGTACACCTCGACCAGCCGGTGCAGCGCCTCGGCGACGTGGTTGGTGGTCTGGAAGTCCTGCACCACGCGCTGGTAGCGGTTGATCGCGGCCTCATAGTAGTGCTGCCGCTCGTAGTAGCGGCCGATCAGCATCTCCTTGCCGGCAAGGTGGTCGCGGCAGAGGTCGATCTTGAGGCGCGCGTCGCGGGCGTAGGCGGTGTCGGGAAACCGGGCGACCACGTCCTGCAGCGCGTTCATCGCCTGCACGGTGCCCTGCTGGTCGCGCTGGATGTCGGCGATCTGCTCGTAGTAGCATAGCGCCCGCAGGTAGTAGGCGTAGGCGGCGTCGCCGCTGGTCGGGTGCAGCTGCAGGAAGCGGTTGATCTGCTGCACGGCGTCGGAATACTGGTTCTGCAGGTAGTAGGCGTAGCCTTCCAGCAGCTGCGCGTTCGCAGTGTATCCGGAATACGGGAAGTTCTGCTGGATGTTCTCGAACTGGGTGACGGCGAGCGCATAGCGGCCGCCATGCAACGCGTCGACGCCGTTGTTGTAGAGGCCCTCCGGCGTCTGCGGACCCTTCTCCGCCTGCGCTGCCGGCTTCGTGTCCGAGAACGGGTTGAGGCTGTCGAGCGTGGCGCAGCCGCCGAGCGGCGCCAGCACCAACGCGACCGGAATCAGGCGGGAGACATGCTGCAAGAGGGACGCCATCGACCTGCCGGATCTTCAGTGGGACCGCCTTATATCACGCGGGCGGAGCGGGAGAAGCCGTGCCGCGGCCGGCTCCAGGGCTATCGCATTTGAGGAGACGTGGAAGGAGAAGGCCAGGGCGCTGCCCTGGACCCGTTGGGGCCGCGGGCCCCAAACCCCGACTCGTAGGAAGATAGCCCGCGTCTGGAAGTAAAGCCCTAAATGATAGGGGCCTGCGGCCCGCGGCCCCAGTGGGGTCCAGGGGCGAAGCCTCTGGCCTTCTCCCTCATGCGATAGCCGTGCCGCCGTCAGGCGGCGGCGGGCTCCGGCTGCGCCGCGGCCGCCCCGGCCAGGCGCCAGGCCTGCCGGTCGGCCATCAGCGCCCGCAGCAGGCGGTTGTTCAGCCCGTGCCCGGAGCGGTGGCCGACGAAGGCGCCATGCAGCCTGTAGCCTGCCAGCGCCAGGTCGCCGACCGCATCCAGCATCTTGTGGCGCACGAACTCGTCCGGACGGCGCAGCCCGGCCGGGTTGACCACGGTGTCCTCGTCGACCACCACCGCGTTGTCGAGCGAGCCGCCCCGGGCCAAGCCGGCGGCCCGCATCGCCTCGATCTCGCCGCGCAGCGCGAACGTCCGGCAGTCCGCCAGCTCGTCCCGGAAGCGGCCCTCGTCGAGCCGCATCGCGTAGGACTGGCGGCCGATCGCCGGTGCCGCGAACTCGATCGACAGCGACAGCGACAGGCCGGGCGCATAGGACGGCCGCAGCTCGGCGAACCCGTCCGGGCCGCCGACGCGGACCGGACGCAGCACCTCGATCGTCGCGCGCGGCGCCGCCTGCGCGATGCGGCCGGCGCAGTCGATCAGGAACACGAACGGGGCGCTGCTGCCGTCCAGCACCGGCACCTCGGGCCCGTCGAGCTCGACGGCGGCGTTGTCGATCCCGCAGGCGCCAAGGGCCGCCATCACATGCTCGACCGTGCCGACCCGCGCGTCCGGACGGTCCGGCCGCGACAGCACGGTGCAGAGCCGGGTGTCGCTCACCCGGTCGAACGTGGCCGGGATCTCGACGCCGAGGTCGATGCGCCGGAACACGATGCCGGTGCCCGCCGGCGCCGGACGAAGGGTCAGGGCGACGGGGGCGCCGCCATGCAGGCCTACGCCGGCGCAGCCGATCGAGTTGCGCAGGGTGTGCTGGCAATCCCAGTCCGGGAGATCGGCATCCGCAATGCCTGGACCATGGTGCGGCTCCGGGCGGTAACCGATCCCGACGCCGGCAGACAGGCCGTCCATGCGCTCGCCCCCAGGTAGCCCGGCGACGTCGCCGGGTAGCCCCCCATGAGGTGTATGCGAGGGCGGCGGTCTCTGCCAGTCAACGTTTATTGCCGGTTGTTTCGCCTCACCTGATTGTTTTCATTGTGTTTCAGACCACCCGTCAGGACGATTGCCGGCGCAGGAAGGCAGGGATGTCGAGCCCGACCTCCTCGCCGACCGCCGGCCGCACGGTGGCCTCCTGCTCCATCGTCGGCTCCGCGCGCGCCGCCGGCGCCGCCGGCGCCGCGGGCGCGGTCCGGCTGCGCAGGGCGCCGGTGACGATCCCGAACAGGCTGCGGGCGGGCGGCGGCGGCGGCTCGGCCGCCTGCTGGCGCGGCGGCTCGGAGAACAGGCCGCCACGCGGCGTCGCGGTGCGCGCATTCGGCAGCTGGTGCGGCAGCGCATGGGCGGGCGGCGCATGCACCGCCGCCTCGGCGGCATAGTGCGGCGCCGACGGGCGCAGCGCCCCGATCGAGACCGGCATCGGCGCGGCCGGAGCCGGAGCCGGCGACGGCGACGGCGCCGCGTCGGCATAGGCGGCGGCCGCGGACGCGTTCAGCACCGGCGCCCCGATTGGCCCGGTATGGATGGGAGCGGGGCCGACCGGCGCCGCCTGGTGCGACGCCGGCTCCCCCGCCGGCACCGCGCCGCCCTGGCCCACCGCGACCAGGCGCGGCCGCTCGGCGGCAGGCAACGGCGTGTCGATGCCGGTCGCCACCACCGAGACCCGCACCCGGCCGGACAGGTTCTCGTCGATCGCCGAGCCGAAGATGATGTTGGCGTCCTCGGCCACCTCCTCGCGGATGCGGTTGGCGGCCTGGTCGACCTCGAACAGCGTCATGTCCTCGCCGCCGGTGATGTTGATCAGTAGGCCGCGGGCGCCGGCCATCGAGGTGTCCTCCAGCAACGGGTTGGAGATCGCCGCCTCGGCGGCGCGGATGGCGCGGTTCTCGCCGTCCGCTTCGCCGGTGCCCATCATCGCCTTGCCCATCTCGGCCATCACGGTGCGGATGTCGGCGAAGTCGAGGTTGACCAGGCCCGGGGCCACCATCAGGTCGGTGACGCCGCGCACGCCCATGTAGAGCACGTGGTCGGCCATCTTGAACGCCTCCTTCCAGCCGGTGCGCTCGTTTGCCAGCCGGAACAGGTTCTGGTTCGGGATCACGATCAGCGTGTCGACGAACTGCTGCAGCTCGGTGATGCCGGTCTCGGCCGCGCGCGCCCGGCGCACGCCCTCGAAGGTGAACGGCTTGGTCACCACGCCCACGGTCAGGATGCCGCGCTCGCGCGCCATGCGGGCGATCACCGGGGCCGCCCCGGTGCCGGTGCCGCCGCCCATGCCGGCGGTGATGAAGATCATGTGGGCGCCGTCCATGTGGCGGGCCAGCTCGTCGGCCGCCTCCTCGGCGGCGGCGCGGCCGATCTCCGGCTTGGCGCCGGCACCCAGCCCCTGGGTCAGGTGCGGGCCCAGCTGGACGCGGCGGTCGGCGCGGCTGTGGGTGAGCTGCTGCGCGTCGGTGTTGGCGACCACGAACTCGACCCCGGCCAGCTGCAGCGAGATCATGTTGTCGACGGCGTTGGTGCCGCCGCCGCCGACGCCGATCACGGTGATGCGCGGCGTGAAGTCGGCGTAGGTCTGCTGCGGGATGGTCAGGTTCAGGGTCATCGAGCGGTCTCCCGGATGGTCTTCTGGATGGACGGGTTCGTGGCGAAGGCGGCTCAGACGCGCTCGCGCAGGTATTCGACGAGCCGCCGGATCAGGCCCGGGGGCCGCGGCTCGCTGAAATCGATGTCGTGCAGGGTGCGGCCGGCGCCGGCGGCCCAGGCCAGCAGCCCGACCGCGGTGGCGAAGCCCGGGCCGGTGGCGGTCTCGGGCAGGCCGCGCACCCCGATCGGCCGGCCCAGCCGCACCTGGCGGTTGAGGATGCGGGCGGCCATCGGCGTGATGCCGTCGAGCTGGCTGGCGCCGCCGGTCAGCACGATGCGCCCCAGGGCGGCGCGGCCCAGCCCGGCGCCGTCGAGCCGGTCGCGCACCAGCTCGAAGGTCTCCTCCAGCCGCGGCTTGATCACGCTGACGATGCGGCCCTGCGGCAGCCGGGTGAACTGGTGCTCGTCCTCGCCGATCAGCTGCACGTCCAGCATCCGGCGGTCGTCCTCGGCGCTGGTCTCGGCGTTGCCGTAGATCACCTTGAGCCGCTCGGCGCTGCCCAGCGGCGTCGAGATCATGCCGGCGATGTCCTTGGTCACGTGCAGCCCGCCCACCGGCAGCTGCGCGGTGTGCAGGATCTGGCCCTCGGCGAACACCGCCATCGAGGTGGTGCCGCCGCCCATGTCGACCACGGTGGCGCCGAGCTCGCGCTCGTCCTCGACCAGCACCGACAGACCGGACGCCAGCGGGGCGGCGACCAGCTCGGCGATGTCGAGGTCGCAGCGCGCCAGCACGGCGGCGAGGTTGCGCAGGGAGGTCGCCGAGGCGTCGACCACGTGCAGCCGGGCGGCGAGCCCGTCGCAATGGTGGCCGCGCGGGTCCTCGACGCCGGTGGTCTCGTCGACCGAGAAGGTGAGCGGCAGCGCGTGGATGACGTCGCGGCCCTCGGTCGCGGCCCGGGCGCGGCCCTCGCTTACCACCCGGCGGATGTCGGCGTCGGTGACGGCGCGGCCGCCGACCGGCCACCGCACGTTGAACAGCCGGCTTTCCGGCTGGCCGCAGGACAGGTTGACGGTGACCGCGCGCAGATGGTGGTCGGCCTGGCTCTCGGCCTGGCCGACGGCGGCGCGGATGGCGCGCTCGGAGTCGGCAAGGTCGGTGATGCCGCCGAGCCGCACCCCGCGCGAGCGCTGCCAGCCGCAGCCCATCACCCTGAGCGTGCCGTCCGGGTCGGCGCGGCCGATCAGGCAGGTGATCTTGGTGGTGCCGATGTCGAGCACGCCGAACACGCCGGGCCGGTACGGGCGCCGCCGCGACGCGTTGCTCTCCGCCGGCGGCAGCGCCAGCAGCCGCGACCGCTCCGAGGCCGGGGCGGCGAGCAGGCGTACCGGGCCGGCCTCCTCGACGGGGGCCGCCGCGGCGCGGCGGCCGCGGCGCCCGGTGCGGGCGACGGGCGGGCTGGTCAGCTCGTTCATGCGGGCCTCCGGCCGGCGTCGGGTGCGTCCTGGGCGTCCGGCGCGTCCGCCGGCTTGCCGACGGGCTTGCCGGAGGTCTGGCCGGCAGGCGGACCGGCGCCGTCGGCCGAGACCGGCCGCGGCCGCACCACCAGCCGGTCGCCGAGGCGCATGTCGATCGCCGCCAGCGGCCGCACCAGCAGCTGCTGGTCGCGCTGCAGCAGCGCCAGCCGGTGCAGCGCCGCCGGCTCCTCGCCCTCGGGCAGCATCACGTCGCAGCCGTTGCGCAGCGTGAGGTTCCAGCGCCGCTGCCCGACCCGGACCGCCGCCAGCACGTGGGCGCGCACCGCGGGCTCGGCCTCGAGGGCGGCGATCAGCGCCTCGGCCGCCTCCGGCGCGCCCAGCCCCACCACCAGCGGCAGCTCGGCGAAGGCCTCGGCGTCCTTGCCGTTCATGCCGTGGTCGGCGACCACAGCACCCTTGCGGTCGATCAGCACGAAGCGGCCCTGGTGCTGCCAGACCGCGAACGGCCGCCGCTCGACCAGCTGCACCACGACCGTGCCGGGCAGGCGCCGCTCCACGGTGGCGTGCTCGACGAAGCCCAGCGCGTCCAGCCGCCGGCGCGCCGCCTCGACCGAGAAGCCGAGGATGTCGTCGCCGACCCGCACGCCGAGCGCGTCCTCGACCGACGCCTGCGGCGTCATGTCGCGGCCACTGACCGCAATCGCGGTGACCCGCATCGCCACCCTGTGGCCGAGCTCGGCGCGCAGCGGCGCGAAGCTGGCCTCGCTGCGCATCAGGCGCGCCAGGTGCAGGCCGCCGCCGGCCAGGCAGACGGCGACGGTCGCCGCCAGCAGCGGGCGGGCCAGCCGGCGCTGGCGCCGGGCGAAGATGCCGAACCGGGACGGGCGGTCGATCAGGCCGCCGGCCCGGGGCTGCGATGGCCTCACACGCGGCATGCGGCGTTCTCCACCATCCAGCCGCACAGCTCGGCGAAGCCGATGCCGCAGTGCGCCGCCTGCTCGGGCAGCAGCGACGTCGGCGTCAGGCCCGGCTGGGTGTTGACCTCCAGCAGCACCAGCCGGCCCGGCCGGCTGCTGCCGTGCGCTGTGTCGTCGTAGCGCAGGTCGGTGCGGGTGGCCCCGCGGCAGCCGAGTGCGGCGTGCGCTGCCGACGCGATCCGCAGCGCCTCGGCGAAGGCGTCGGGATGGATGTCGGCCGGCAGCGCGTGGCGCGAGCCCCCGGCGCCGTACTTGGCCTCGTAGTCGTAGAAACCGTGCGCGAGCCCGGGGTTGGGCGTGATGTCGGTGACGGTGAGCGCCCGCCCGTCGAGCACGCCCACGGTGATCTCGCGGCCGGGCACGAACTCCTCGACCAAAGCGAGCGGCCCGTAGCGCCAGGCCGCGGCGATCTCGCCGCGGCGGTTCGAGCCGGCGGTCCGCACGATGTCGACCCCGACCGAGGAGCCCTCGTTCAGCGGCTTGATCACGTAGGGGGCGGGCAGCGGGCAGGCCTCGGCGTAGCGCTCGATCTCGACCACGGTGCCGTGCGCGATCGGCAGCCCGGCGGCGGCGAACACCGCGCGCGCCGCCGCCTTGTCCATCGCCACCGCCGACGCGCGGACCCCGGAGTGGGTGTAGGGAATGCCCATCCAGTCGAGCACGCCCTGGATCGCGCCGTCCTCGCCGTAGCGGCCGTGCAGGGCGTTGAACACCACGCCCGGCCGCTCGCGGTCGAGCTCGGCGACCAGCGCGCCGAGATCCGGCCCGGCGTCGATGGCGCGGCACGGGTAGCCGGCCTCCCGCAGCGCCGACAGCACCCCGGCGCCGCTGCTGAGGCTGACCGCGCGCTCGTTCGAGATGCCGCCCATCAGCACGGCGACGCCGGGGTGCCCGCTCATGCCGCGACGCCTCCGGCCGGCAGCGGCACGCCGACCCGCTTGATCTCCCACAGCAGCGCCACGCCGGAGCTGTCCCGCACGCGGCGGCGCACCTCCTCGCCCAGCCGCTCGATGTCGGCGGCGCTGGCGCCGCCGGTGTTGAGCAGGAAGTTGCAGTGCTTCTCGCTCACCTGGGCGCCGCCCATCGCCAGCCCGCGGCAGCCGGCCTGGTCGATCAGCTGCCAGGCCCGCAGCGGGCTGGCCTCGGGATCCGGGTTGCGGAAGGTGGAGCCGCCGGTGCGGGCGCGGGTCGGCTGCGAGGCCTCGCGGGCGGCGCGGATCTCCACGATCCGCGCGCGCGGCACGGCGGGGTCGGCCGGCTCGCCGCGCAGCCGCGCCCGCACCACCACCGCCCCCGGCGGCAGGCCGGAGCGGCGGTAGCCGTATCCGAGCGCCGGCGCCGCCAGCCGCAACAGCTGGCCGGAGCGGTCGACGATCTCGGCCCAGTCCAGCACGTCGGCGATCTCGGCTCCGTAGGCGCCGGCGTTCATCGCCACCGCGCCGCCGATCGAGCCCGGGATGCCGGCCAGGAACTCGAGCCCGCGCAGGGCCGCACCCGCGGCGTGCTCGGCCACCGTCATGTCGAGGCAGGCGGCGCCGCAGACGATCCCGGGGCTGGGTCCGTCCGGCTCCGCCGCGATCTCGGAGTGGCCGCGCCCCAGCCGCACCACCAGCCCGGGGATGCCGCCGTCGCGCACGATCAAGTTGGACGCCTTGCCGATCGCGAGCACCGGCAGCTCGGGCGGCAGCGCGGCCAGCACCGCGGCCAGCTCCCCGGCGTCGGCCGGCCGCAGCAGCAGCTCGGCCGCCCCGCCGACCCCGAACCAGGTCTGGGCCCCGAGCGCCGCGCCGCACTCCAGCCGGCCGCGCACCGGCGGCAGCGCCGCCACCCAGTCCGGAGCGTCGGCGAGGCGGGCCGCACTCATGCGGCGTACCCCCCGCGGCCCTTCTGCAGCCGGCCGAGCTCCCCCGGCAGCGCCTGCGCCCAGGCGGTGATGTTGCCGGCACCTAAGCAGATCACGAAGTCGCCGGCGCGCGCGATCGCGTGCACCATCTCCGCCAGGTGCTCCGGCCCCGGCAGCGGCACCACCGAGCGGTGGCCGCTGGCGCGCAGCCCGTCCACCAGCGCATCGCGGTCGCATCCCTCGATCGGCGCCTCGCCGGCCGCATACACGTCGGCGACGATGACGGTGCCGGCGTCGTTCATGCAGGTGCAGAACTCGGCGAACAGGCTCTGCAGCCGCGAGTACCGGTGCGGCTGCACCACGGCGACGACGTCGCGGGCGCCGGCCTGGCGCGCCGCCTTCAGCACGGCGGCGATCTCGACCGGATGGTGACCGTAATCGTCGACCACCGTGATGCCGCCCGCCTCGCCGGTGCGGGTGAACCGGCGCTTCACGCCGCGGAAGTCGGCGAACGCGCTGCGGATGGTGGCCTCGTCGATCTCCATCTCGACCGCGACCGCGACCGCGGCCAGCGCGTTCTGGATGTTGTGGCTGCCCAGCATCGGCAGCCGGAACGGCCCCAGCTTGCGGCTGCGGTTCTTCTGCCGGCGGTCGGTGACCACCACCTCGAAGGTGGCGCCGCGCTTGTCGGCCACCATCCGCTCGGCGCGCACGTCGGCCTGCGGGCTGAACCCGTAGGTGACCACGCGGTGGTCGGACAGGCGCGGGATCATCTGCTGCACGTTGGGGTGGTCCACGCACAGCACCGCGAAGCCGTAGAACGGGATGTTGGCCACGAACTGGTCGTAGGCCTGCATCATCGCCTCCGCCGTGCCCCAGTGGTCGAGGTGCTCGGGATCCATGTTGGTGACCACCGCGATCACGGCCGGCAGGCGCAGGAACGAGCCGTCGCTCTCGTCCGCCTCCACCACCATCCAGTCGCCCTCGCCCATGCGGGTGTTGGAGCCGTACGCCTCGATGATGCCGCCGTTGATCACGGTGGGATCGAGCTTCGCCGCGTCGAGCACCGCGGCGACCAGGCTGGTGGTGGTGGTCTTGCCGTGCGTGCCGCCGATCGCGATCGACCAGCGCAGCCGCATCAGCTCGGCCAGCATCTCGGCCCGCCGCACCACCGGGATCAGCCGCGCGCAGGCCGCCGCCACCTCCGGGTTGTCGCGGCCGACCGCGGTCGAGGTCACCACGACGCGGGCGTCGCCGAGGTTGGCGGCGTCGTGGCCGACCGAGACCGGGATGCCGGCGGCGCGCAGCCGCTGCACGTTGGCGCTTTCGGCGATGTCGCTGCCCTGCACCGCGTAGCCGAGGTTGTGCAGCACCTGGGCGATGCCCGACATGCCGATGCCGCCGATGCCGACGAAGTGCAGGGTGCCGATGGATAGCGGCAGGGCTCTCATGCTGGCATCTCCCGGGTCGTGCCGTGGCCGGGGATGGCCCCTGCCGCCCGCGCGCGCAAGCACGCCTCGACCAGGTCGGCCAGCGCCGCGGCGGCGCCCATGCGGCCGAGCCCCGCCGCCGCTCGGGACCCCGCCGCCAGCCCGGCCGGATCGGCCAGCAGGGTCTCCAGCAGCCGGCGCAGCCGGTCCGGGGTGAGCTCCGCCTGGCGCAGCATCCAGCCGCCGCCGGCCGCGACCATGGCGGCGGCGTTGGCGCCCTGCTCGTCGGAGGCGGCGATCGGCAGCGGCACCATCACCGACGGCCTCCCGACCGCCGCCAGCTCCGCCACCGAGGAGCCGCCGGCGCGGCCGATCACCAGATGGCTGGCCGCCAGCCGCGCGCCGACGCGGTCCAGGAACGGCGCCACCTCGGCCTCGATGCCCGCGGCCGCATAGGCGGCGCGCACCCGGTCCACATCCTCCGGCCGCGCCTGCTGCGCCACCGCGAGCCGGCGCCGCAGCCCCTCCGGCAATGCGGCCAGCGCCGGCGGCACCGCGTCGGCGAACACCCGCGCGCCGAGCGAGCCGCCCCACACCAGCAGCCGCAGCGCCCCGTCAGACGCCGGGTACGGGCTGTCGGCCGCCGCCGCGATCTCGGCCCGCACCGGCATCCCGGTCAGCACCGCCCGGGCGCCGGCCGGCAGGCCGGCCACCGACGGGAAGCTGGTGGCGACGGCGTCAGCGAACCGGGCCAGCTGCCGGTTGGCCTGCCCCAGCACCGCGTTGCCCTCGTGCAGCACCAGCACCGGCCGCGGCCTGCCCAGCAGGCGGGCGCCAAGCAGGGGGGGCACCGACGGGTAGCCGCCGAAGCCCACCACCGCGGCGGGCCGCAGCCGCGCCAGGATGCGCGCCGCCGCCAGCGTGCCGCGTGCCAGCGCCAGCGCGCCGGCGAGCTTGGGCCCCGGCCCGCGGCCGGCGATCCCGGCCCCCGGCAGCACGTGCTGCCCGCAGCCGGCGAACGCGCCCGCGTCCCGCCTGCCGCCGCGCGCGTCGGTCATCAGCACCAGGGGGTGGCCGCGGCGGCCGAGCTCGGCCGCCAGCGCCTCGGCCGGGAAGAAGTGCCCGCCGGTGCCGCCGGCGGCGACGACGATGGCCCCCCCCATGCCGGCACTCATGCCGGCACCGACTGCCGGTGCGGCGTCCGCGCCGGCATCCGGGCGCGGACCGCCTGCGGCCGCCGTCGGGTCAGCGCCAGCACCAGCCCGATCGTGAGGGCCACCGACATCGCCGACGAGCCGCCATAGGAGATGAACGGCAGCGTCATGCCCTTGGTCGGGATCAGGTGCAGGCTGGACGCCATGTTGACGAACGCCTGCAGCCCGAAGCCGGTCACCAGCCCGGCGCCGGCCAGCACCACGAACGGGTCGTCCTCGGCCAGCAGCTTCAGCAGCGTGCGCACGACGACGAGGCAGAACACGCCGATGATGAACAGGCAGACCAGCAGCCCGAACTCCTCGCCGGCGACGGCGAACACGAAGTCGGCGTGCGCGTCCGGCAGCAGGTCCTTGACCCGGCCCTCGCCGGGGCCGCGGCCGAGCAGGCCGCCGTTGCCGAACGCCTGCATCGCGGTGTCGATCTGGTAGTGGTCGCCCTGGCCAGGGTGCAGGAACCGCTGCACCCGCGAGCGCACGTGCGGGAACACCGCATAGGCGGCGCCGAACGCCGCCATCATCGAGCCGACGCCGACGCCGACCAGGAACAGGTTGAGCCCGCCCACGAACAGCTGCGCCATGAACACGCAGGTGATCACCGAGAGCATGCCGATGTCGGGCTGCGACTTCAGCAGCATCACGATGGCGCCGAACACCCCGAACGCCAGCAGCGTGCCGGGGAACGCCCGCACCCGCCGCGCCTCGGCCAGCAGCCAGGCGGTGACCACCGCGAAGCACGGTTTCAGGAATTCCGACGGCTGCACCGACATCATCGGCAGCGCGATCCAGCGCCGCGCCCCCTTGATCTCGACGCCGTGCACCAGGGTGAGCGCGGTGAGGCCGAGCGCCACCAGGCAGCCGAGCAGCGCGGCCCGCCGCACGCCGCGCGGCGAGAGCATCGAGGTCAGCAGAACGATCACGCCGGCGATGCTGAGGAACACCACCTGCTTCAGGATGAACATGTCGCGCGACGCGCCGATGCGGGCGGCGACCGATGGCGAGGCGGCCAGCATCAGCACGTAGCCGAAGCCGATCAGCAGCCCGACGCAGCCCAGCGTCCAGCGGTCGACGGTCAGCCACCAGCGGGCCAGCGCCGAGTTGTCGGCGCGCGAGAACTGCGACATCAGCGTGCCTCCAACCCTGCGGCGAGCTCGGCGAACCGCTCGCCGCGCGCCTCGAAGCTCGCGAACTGGTCGAAGCTGGCGGCGGCCGGCGACAGCAGCACCACAGGCGCCCCCAGCGCGCGGGCGGCGTCGAGCGCCTGCGGCACCGCCTCGTCGAGGCTGCCGGCGATCCGATGCGCGGCGCCGTGCCGCGCCAGCGTGTCCGCGAAGACCAGCGCGTCCTGCCCGATCAGCAGGGTGAGCGGGATGCGCCCGAAATGCGGCGCCAGCATCTCGATGCCGCCCGACTTGGCCAGCCCGCCGGCGATCCAGATCATCCGCTCGTAGCAGGCCAGCGCCCGCGACGCGGCGTCGGCGTTGGTGGCCTTGCTGTCGTCGACGAAATCGACGCCGCCGATCCGGGCCACCCGGCGCTGGCGGTGGGCCAGGCCGGGGAAGCTGCCGATCGCGCGCGCGATCGCCGCCTGGTCCGCGCCCAGATGGGCGGCCATGGCGGCGGCGGCGAGCGCGTTCTGCGCGTTGTGCGGGCCGGGCAGGGCACCGGCGCCGGCGATCGCGCGCTCCAGCGGCCCGGGATCGTCGCCGCCGACCGTGACCAGCCGGGCCGCGAACCGCTGGCCGGCCACCCGCCGGCTGCCGGGATCGTCGGTGCCGACCACGGCCAGGTCGCCGGCCGCCTGCCGGTCGAAGACTCGGCACTTGGCCGCCGCGTAGCCCTCCATGTCGCCGTGCCGGTCGAGGTGGTCGGGCGACAGGTTCAGCAGGCAGGCGGCGTCGAAGCGCAGCGTCGCCAGCCGCTCCAGCATGTAGCTAGACATCTCCAGCACGTAGACGCCGTCGTCGCCGAGCCGCGGCAGCGCCAGCGCCGCCGGCCCGAGGTTGCCGCCGGCGGCGTTGGCGATGCCGGCCTCGGTCAGCATGTGCGCCAGCAGCGCCGTGGTGGTGGACTTGCCGTTGGTGCCGGTGACGCCGGCGAACCGCGCCCGGCTGCCGGAGGCGCGCACCGCCTGGAACAGCAGCTCGGCGTCCGACAGCACCGGCACCCCGGCCGCGTGCGACATGGCCGCCACCGGATGCGGTGCGGGCAGCCGGTGCGGGATGCCGGGCGAGAGCACCAGCGCGTCGAACCCGCGCAGGTCGCCCACCGGCGCCAGCCGCACGCGCGCATCGTCCAGCGCCGCGCGTCCGGCCTCGCCGTCGTCCCAGGCCAGCACCTCGGCGCCCATGCCGGCCAGCGCCCGCGCGGCCGGGGCGCCGTTGCGGCCGAGCCCCAGCACCGCGTAGCGGCGCCCGGCGAACAAGGTGGAGGTAAACGCGGCGCTCATCGGATCTTCAGCGTGGCCAGGCCCGCCAGGCCCAGCACCATGGAGACGATCCAGAACCGGATCACGATCTTGGGCTCCTGCCAGCCCATCTTCTCGAAATGGTGGTGCAGCGGCGCCATCAGGAACACGCGCCGGCCGGTGCGCTTGAACCAGCCGACCTGGATGATCACCGACAGCGTCTCGACCACGAACAGCCCGCCGACGATGCACAGCACCAGCTCGTGCTTCACCGCCACCGCCACCGCCCCCAGCGCCGCCCCCAGCGACAGGCTGCCGGTGTCGCCCATGAACACCGCCGCCGGCGGCGCGTTGAACCACAGGAAGCCGAGCCCGGCGCCGATCAGGGCCGCCAGGAACACGCCGAGTTCGCCGGTGCCCGGCACCGCGTGCAGCTGCAGGTAGTCGGCGAAGATGCGGTTGCCGACCAGGTAGGAGATCAGTGCGAACACCACCGCCGCGATGATCACCGGCACGATCGCCAGCCCGTCCAGCCCGTCGGTGAAGTTGACCGCGTTGCCGAAGCCCGTGATCACCAGCATGGCGAAGATCGGGAACCCGTACGAGAGCGGCAGCAGCGCCTCCTTCACGAACGGGAACGCGACGTCGCCGGCCAGCGACGCCGGCATCAGCCCGTCGATCCACCAGCCGGCCGCCAGCGAGGCGGCGAACTCGCAAGCCAGACGGATGCGCTTCGACACCCCCCTGGTGTTGCGCCGCGACAGCTTCAGGTAGTCGTCGGCGAAGCCCACCGCGCCGAACGCCAGGGTGACCAGAGACACCGCCCAGACGAAGCCGTTCGACAGGTCCGCCCACAGCAGCGTCGACAGCAGCCAGGCCGACAGGATCAGCACGCCGCCCATGGTCGGCGTGCCGGCCTTCTCGACCAGGTGGCGCTCCGGCCCCAGCGCCCGGATCGGCTGGCCGTGGCGCTGGATGCGGCGGAGCCGGGCGATCACCGCCGGCCCGATCGCCAGGCTGATCACGAACGCGGTGGCGCACGCCGCACCGGAGCGGAAGGTGATGTAGCGGAACAGGTTGAACAGCGCGAACTGCTCGGCATACGGGTGCGCCAGGTTGTAGAGCATCAGGCCGCATCCGCCCCCGGCACCGTCGCCGTCACGAGCGCCGACACCACGTCGCCCATGCGGCTGCCGTGGCTGCCCTTGACCAGCACCAGGTCGCCGTCGCGGAGTGCCGCCGCCACCATCGGCGCCAGGCCGCGCGCGTCGCCGGCCCGGCCGCCGCGGATCGCCGCCGGCAGCCGCTCGAACAGGTGGCCCATCATCTCGCCGGCGCAGAACACGAGGTCGGACGCGGCGCGCACGTCCCCGTCCAGCCCCTCGTGCTCGGCGCGCGCGAACGCGCCCAGCTCCAGCATGTCGCCCAGCACGGCGACCCGCCGCCGCGCCGGCAGCAGCGCCAGCACCGACAGCGCGGCCCGGACCGAGCTGCCGGACGCGTTGTAGCTCTCGTCCAGCAGTGCCGCGCTGCCGCCGCCCGGCAGCGACAGCGGACGCAGCGCGCCGCGGCCGTCGCCGGGCACGAACCCAGCCAGGGCCGCGGCGGCGGCCTCGAGGTTGGCGTCCAGCGCCTGCGCCGCGGCCAGGCAGGCGAGCGCGTTCGCCGCCATGTGGGCGCCTGCCGCCCGCAGCCGCAGCGTCACTCGGTCCCCGCCCAGCACCGCGACCGCGGAGGAGCCGCCGGGCCCAAGCTCCAGCCGGTCCAGCCAGGCGTCGCCGCCGGCGCCGAGCCGCACGATCCGGGCCGCGGCGGCGGCGTCGGCCAGGCGCGCCGCATGCGGCGCGTCGGCCGGGAAGATCGCCGTCCCGCCCGGTTCCAGGGCGCCGAAGATCGCCGCCTTCTCGCGCGCGATCGCCTCCAGCCCGCCCATGGGCCCGAGATGCGCGCCCGCCACGTTCGTCACCACCGCCACGTGCGGCCGCGCGAGTGCCGCCAGCGGCGCGATCTCGCCCGGATGGTTCATGCCGACCTCGCAGACGCAGAACCGCGCCTCCTCCGGCAGCCGGGCCAGGGTCAGCGGCACCCCCCAGTGGTTGTTGTGCGAGGCGCTCGCGGCGTGCGTCGGCCCGGTCGCCGAAAGTGCGGTGCGCAGCATCTCCTTGGTGGTGGTCTTGCCGACGCTCCCGGTCACCGCCGCCACCCGGCCGCGGAAGCGGGCGCGCCCGGCCCGGCCCAGCGCGTGCAGGGCCGCGAAGCTGTCCGCCACGCGCAGCAGGCGCGGATCAGGGCGCAGCGCCTCCGGCAGCCGGCCGGTGTCGTGCACCAGCGCCGCCGCGGCGCCGCGTGCCAGCGCGCCGGCCACGTGGTCGTGGCCGTCGCCGGTGTCGGTGGCCAGGGCGACGAACAGCTCGCCCGCCGCCACCGTGCGGCTGTCGATGGAGACGCCCGCGATCGCCGCCGGGGCCCGGCCGCCGAACCGGCCGCCGGTGGCCGCCTCCAGCGCCGCGCCGGTCCAGAGCGCCGTCACGGCGCACCCGCCAGGCGGCGCACGACGTCCGCATCGTCGAACGGGTGCACCACGCCCGCGACCGTCTGGCCCTGTTCGTGGCCCTTGCCGGCCACCACCAGCACGTCGCCGGGGCGCAGCGCCGACAGCCCCTCGGCGATCGCCCGGGCACGGTCGGGGGTCTCGACGGCGCCCGGGCAGCCGGCCAGGATCGCGCTCCGGATCGCCGCCGGGTCCTCGCCCCGCGGGTTGTCGTCGGTGACGATGGCGAGGTCGGCGAGGCGGGCGGCGGCCCCCATCAGCGGCCGCTTGCCGCGGTCGCGGTCGCCGCCGGCGCCGAACACCACCACCAGCCGGCCGCCATCCGCCCGCACGTGCGGCCGCAGCGACAGCAGCAGGCGTTCCAGCGCGTCCGGCGTGTGCGCGTAGTCGACATAGGCGGCCGATCCGTTCGGCAGCCGGGCGGCCAGCTCCATGCGGCCGCGCACGCCGACCAGCCGCGGCAGCCGCGACAGCACCGCTTGCAGCGCGTCCGGCTCGGCCTCGGCCAGGATCGCCGCCAGCAGCGCGTTGTCGGCCTGGTAGCGGCCCGGTAGCGCCAGCCGCGCCTCGACCGTGCGGCCCTGCGACTCCAGCTCCAGCGCCTGGCCGTCGGCGAGCGGCACCGCTCGGCGCAGCCGCACCGTCTCGCCCGCCACGCCCGCGGTGCGCAGCACGAGGCCGCGGTGCTCGGCGATCCGGCGCAGGCGGCCCAGCGTGTCCGGGTCCATGTCGGCGTTGGCGCCGGCCAGCCCGCCCGCCGGCAGCAGCTCGGCGAACAGGCGCAGCTTGGCGTCGCGGTAGGCGTCGAGGCTGCCGTGATAGTCCAGGTGGTCACGGGTGAGGTTGCTGAACCCGGCCGCCGCCACCCGCACGCCGTCGAGCCGGAACTGGTCCATCCCGTGCGAGCTGGCCTCGATCGCCGCCGCCTCGACCCCGCCCGCCGCCATCGCCCCGAGCAGCCCGGCCAGCGCCACCCCGTCCGGCGTGGTGAGTGCCGGGCCGGCGTCGGGCAGCGCCACGTCCGCCGCCACGCCCAGCGTGCCGATGCTGGCGGCGGCGCGGCCGCCCAGCGTCCAGAGCTGGCGCAGGAACTCGACCGTGCTGGTCTTGCCGTTGGTGCCGGTGACGGCGACGACCCGCCCCGGCTGCCGGCCGGCGCGGCGCGCGGCCAGCCGCGCCAGCACCTGCCGCGGCTCGGCGGCCTGGATCAGCGGCACGCGGGCCACGCCCTCCGGCCACGCGGTGCCGGCCGGCGCCAGCACCGCCGCCGCACCCCGCGCCACCGCCTCGGCGATGTAGCGCCGGCCGTCCCGGCTGGTGCCCGGCAGGGCGGCGAACAGGGCGCCGGCCGCCACCTCGCGGCTGTCGGCGGCGATGCCGGTCACGCGCAGCCCGCGAGCCTCGGCCGGCAGTGCGACGATGCCCTCGGCCAGGGCGGCGAGCGACACGGACTGGGGCCGGGGCAGGGTGGTCGGGATCGCGTTCACCCGGACGGCCTCGCGTAGCTCGCATCGCGGCGCAGCGGGACCGGCGCCGGCAGCAGCCGGGCCTCGTGCTGGCCGGCCCCCAGCGACGAGCGCCCAGCGGCGTGCCCGGTCTCGGCGTGCGGGGCCTCGGCGCGCGCGGTCGCGGCGTGCGCGGCGGCCTGGCGCTCCGGCCGGGCGGCGCGGCCGCCGGCCAGCGGGTCGCCGGGATCGTTGCCGGGGCCGAGCGCCCGGGCGCCGAGGCCCACCGGCGGCGACATCGGGATCGACAGCTCGGCCTCGATCCGGTCGACGTTCTCGGTGACCGGGAACAGCCCCAGCATGGGTGCCACGCGGGCGACGATGCTGCGCCAGGTGGGCACCGCGTTCCATCCCGAGGTGTACCAGCCGTGCGTCTCCGGGATCGCGATCGGGCTGTCCAGCATCACGTAGACCGCGTAGCGCGGGGCGTTCAGCGGGAAGATGCCGGTGAACGCGGTGATGTTGACGTGCTTGAGGTAGGCGCCGCCGGCACCGACCTTCTCGGCGGTGCCGGTCTTTCCGCCGACGAAGTAGCCGGGGATGTCCGCCCGCTTGCCGGTGCGCTCCTCGTCCGGGCCGGCCACCACCATGCGCAGGATGCGGCGCAGCAGCGACGAGGTGTCGGCGGACAGCACGCGGGTGCCGATCGGCTGGATCTCGGGCTCCGGCGCGGCCCCCGGTGTTGCACCGTCCGGCTGCGCCCCCTCCTCCGACTGGCGCCCCTCCGACCGGGCCGACGGCAGCGTGTCCGCCACCTGCTGCAGGGCGGACGGCGGGCCGCCGTCCCCGCCCGGCTCGTCGCGCGCGACCAGGGTTGGGCGGACCAGGATGCCGCCGTTGGCGGTGGCCGCGGTGCCGCGCACGATCGCCAGCGGCGGCACCGCGACGCCGTGCCCGAACGCCACCGTCATCACCGCCGACTGGCCCCAGTTGCTCAAGCGCGGCAGCAGCGGCCGCGCCGCCTCCGGCAGCTCCACCGGCACCCGCTCGAAGAACCCCATCTGCCGCAGCCAGTCCTGCTGGCGTTTCGCTCCCGCATCGAGCGCCATGTGCGCGGCGGCCGGGTTCGACGACAGCGCCAGCGCTTCGGGCATCGCCAGCCAGGGCGCGAAATGGTCGGTCTTCATGTCGCTGATGGTGAACCGCCCGACATGGATCGGCCGGGTCGAGAACTTGTCCCACACGTGCGCGATGCCGTCCTGCAGCACCATCGCCGCCGTCTGCAGCTTGAAGGTGGAGCCCGGCTCGTACATCCCGGTGACGGCGCGGTTGAAGCGCTCGTCGTCGGTCGCCTTGTTGTAGAGGTTGGCGTCGTAGTCCGGCAGGCTGACCATGGCGATGATCTCGCCGGTGCGCACGTCCATGACGATGGCGCAGGCCCCGATCGCCGAGAACTTGGTCATGGCCGCCAGCAGCTCCTCCCGCACCACGCCCTGCACGCGCGCGTCGAGCGACAGCCGCAGAGTCGCGTGGTCGGTGTTCAGCCGGTGGTCGAAGAACCGCTCGACGCCGCCGACGCCGTGGTCGTCGATGTCGACGGCGCCCATGATCTGCGCCGCGGTGCGGCCCAGCGGGTAGTGCCGCTTCTCGCCCGGCTCGAAATAGATCCCCGGGATGCCGAGGTCGTTGATGGCCAGCTCGCGGTCGGGGGGCAGGTCGCGGGCGATGTAGACGAACTGCTTCTTCTCGCTGAGCCTCCGCGTGGTCTCCGCGACGTCGAGCGTCGGGAGCACGGTCTTCAGCTTCCGCGCGGCGTCGACCGGGTCGATCAGCTCGAGCGGGTTCGCGAAAACCGCCGCCATCGGCAGCGAGATCGCCAGGATCTGGCCGTTGCGGTCGGTGACGGTGGCGCGGCGCACCTGCGGCAGCCCGGCATCGTCGGCATAGAGGCCGTGCGGGTCGGCCCGGATCACCGGGATCTGTGGCACCTGCGGCGCGATCTGGCGCTTCGCCGGCGCCATCGGCAGCAGCACGGTCGCGAGTGCGAGCTTCACCGAGACCGCCCCGAACAGGCAGGCGAACCCTGCCGCCGCGGCCAGCAGCCGGACCCGCATCGTCTCCAGCGCCGCCCGCCGGGCCAGGTCGTGCCCGGTGACGCTGACCACGGTCTCATGACCGTTCGGCGCGTCGCCGCGCGCGGTGCCACCGGGTCGGTCGAGGTCCGCCACCGCTCAGTTGCCGTCCGACAGCGGCACCGGGGCGGCGAGGCCGGGATGCGAGGTGCCGAGCGCCGAGCCCACCGCGGGGGCGTAGCCGACCGGCGCGGAATAGCTGACCGGACGCACCTGCGACCAGCTCGGCCGCGCCGGACGCCAGGCCGCCACCGGCAGCACCGGCGGCCGCCCCCAGCCGTTGCCGGCACTGACCAGCGAGCGGCCGGCCGCCGCGGGCGGGGCGTAGGCGACCCGGGCCGAGCCGGCCTGCACCGCGGCGGCCTGCATCGCAGCATTTGGCACCTGGCCCTGCGACGCCACCAGGCGCCAGTGCGCCGCGACCTCGCGCGCCAGCGCGTCGTGCGGCGTGAGGCGAGCCGGCGCGCGGCGGGGCGCCGGCTCGCCCGCGGCGAGCTGGATGGCGAACTT
>CAXTVM010000033.1:0-38525 GCA_964247725.1 uncultured Acetobacteraceae bacterium
CGCCCTCTCACGGCGGTAACAGGGGTTCGAATCCCCTACGGGACGCCAGCGTTCCCCATGACACGCATCGTGCGTTGCACCTGATGGACACGGCCATCCGCGCCGAGCGTCGGCCCGGGACGAACCAGTCCCGGGGCGGCGGCTCAGCGCATGATCAGCAGCATGCCGCCGGCGAACAGGGCGGAGACGGCGACGGCCGCGCAGCTCGAGACGATCGTGGTAAGGCCGCGGGTCGGCGGGGTCGGCATTCGAGTGATCGGCGACATGACAGGGGATCCAGCTTCACGAAGACGGCCAAGTCCGTCCAGCGGCGCTCGATCTAGGAAGGCTCCCGGATCAGGTCGAGGCATCCGATTGCATAGCTCATGTGCAGGCTCTGTCTAATTAAGCGTCAACCTTGTCTGGAGACGGCCATGCTCACGCAGTCTCAGCGACCGAGCCGGATCTCGGCCAGCACCCGGCCAGCGGCGATGTCCCAGACCAGCACCCGATCCGGTCCGCCACCGGTGAGCGCGATCGCCAGCCTCATGTCGGACTGCCGTGCCAGGGCGGTGATCCGGGTGCCGGCGGGCTCCTCTGCCAGAACCGTGGCGGGAGCGGTTGTCGCGGGGACGGGTGGCGCGCCGTCCGCCGCCACGGCGTTCGGATGGGTCAGCCGATGCACGACGATGGCGACGAGGGCGGTGGTGCCGACCACGACCAGCACGCCCATCGCGATCACCAGCGCCAGCAGCGCCCGGGTTCCCCGCATCGATCCACTCCTTGGCCCGGGCGGGGCGGCGCCGTGACCGGGCCGCCGCCGCCCACGCCCGGCGCCGGCGGGCCGGAACCGCTGCTGCCCGATCCTCTGTTGATCGAGGCGGCGTCGGCGCATGACGGGATGCGGACCGACCGCTTCCTGGCCGAGGCCATCCCTAGCCTGTCGCGCTCGCGCATCAAAGGCCTCATGGAGGCCGGGCACGTGCGCCGCGACGGGCAGGTAATCAGGCTGCCGGCCGAGCCGGTGCGGCCCGGCATGCGCTTCGCCGTGACGCCGCCCGCCCCCACGGCCGCCAGGCCCGCCGCGCAGAAGATCCCTTTCGCCGTCCTGTTCGAGGATGCGAGCCTGATCGTGCTCGACAAGCCGGCCGGGCTGGTGGTCCACCCGGCCCCCGGCAACGAGGACGGCACGCTGGTGAACGCGCTGCTGGCGCATTGCGGCGACAGCCTGCCCGGCATCGGCGGCGAGCGCCGGCCCGGCATCGTGCACCGGCTCGACAAGGACACCTCAGGCACGATGGTGGTGGCAAAGACCGGGGACGCGCTCGTCCGCCTCTCCGACGCGTTCGCCCGGCGCGACATCGAGCGCAGCTACCTGGCCCTGTGCTGGGGGGTGCCGTCGCCGGCGGCGGGGGATTACGAGGGTGCCATCGGCCGCGATCCGCGCGACCGCAAGCGCATGGCGGTGGTATCCCGCGGCGGCAAACCGGCGCTCAGCCACTACCGGACGCTGGCGGCGGCCGGAGCCGCGATTGGCCTGGTGGAGGTGCGGCTGGCCACCGGGCGCACCCATCAGATCCGGGTGCACTTCTCGGCCGCCGGCCACCCGCTGCTGGGCGATCCGGTCTATCTGCGCCGGCTGCCGGCCGCTGCCCGGCTGCTGCCGGCGGACGGGAGCCGCGCCGCGCTCGACTTCCCGCGCCAGGCGCTGCACGCCGCGACGCTCGGCTTCCGCCATCCGGTGACCGGAGCCTCGCTGCGCTTCGAGACGAAGCCGCCAGCCGACTTCCAGGCGCTGCACGACCGCATCTTCGAGCCGTCGGGATGAACCAAAGTTAAGATGCCAAGCATCTCCTATCGTTGACAGGACCTGTGCGGTCCTGATACATCTCAGCTCATTCCGACGAGCGGGCGCGCCCGCCGGTCTGGACGTCCCGGTTCCTCCCGCCCGCGTCGAGGGGGATGTGCCGGGGACGTGAAGTCCTCACCCGCGCCCATGCCGACCTGCTGCGAAACCGTGACCCCGCTGTGCCGTAAGGACGGCGATCCCCCGCAGCCGATCGGGCGAAAGGAGCCGTTCGATGGTCTCAGCCGTCATCAATGTCAGCCCGGAAGGCAACCTGTCGCGGTATCTCCAGGAAATCCGCCGGTTTCCGATGCTGGCGCCCGAAGAGGAGCTATCCTTGTCCAAGCGCTGGCGCGACAGCGAGGACACCGAGGCCGCCCATAAGCTCGTGACTTCTCATCTGCGTCTGGTAGCCAAGATTGCAATGGGCTACCGCGGCTACGGCCTGCCGATCAGCGAGCTGATCAGCGAGGGCAACGTCGGCATGATGCAGGCGGTGAAGCGGTTCGACCCGGACCGCGGCTTCCGGCTGGCGACCTACGCGATGTGGTGGATCCGCGCCGCGATCCAGGAATACATCCTGCACAGCTGGTCGCTGGTGAAGATGGGCACCACCGCCGCGCAGAAGAAGCTGTTCTTCAACCTGCGCCGGCTGAAGGGCCAGATGCAGGCGATCGAGGACGGCGACCTGCAGCCAGAGCAGGTCGACCACATCGCCACCACGCTGGGCGTGTCCGACGCCGACGTGATCAGCATGAACCGTCGCCTGGCGGCCCCCGACCACAGCCTCAATGCGCCGGTGCGCGCCGACAGCGAGGGTGAGTGGCAGGACTGGCTGGTCGACGATGCGGAGAGCCAGGAGCAGACGCTGGCCGAGAGCGAGGAGTTCAGCGGCCGCAAGGCGTTGCTGGGCACCGCGTTGCAGATGCTGAACGAGCGCGAGCGGCACATCCTGGTCGAGCGCCGATTGAGTGAGGAGCCGTCGACGCTGGAGGACCTGTCGCAGCATTACGGCATCTCGCGCGAGCGGGTGCGACAGATCGAGGTCCGTGCCTTCGAGAAGGTGCAGAAGGCGATGAAGGCCCAGGTCACCACGCGGCGACTCGCCGACCAGGCAGCTTGATCGCCCGATGATTGGATGGGCGACGGGACAGTGGGGCGGACATGGTAAGAAGTCCGCCCTGCCACCGCCCTCGTCGCCGCTACCTGGGCTGCTACCTGGGGACGGTGACCTCCGGCGCGGTAGCCGTCGCAGGGGGTAACGGTCCCCACTCATCTTCAAGCGCCGCCAGCTCGGCCATGCAGGCACGTCGTTTGGACGCCGCATTTAGGTCGGCTGCCAGCTTCAGGACGATGCCAGCGATCTCGGCGACGAACCAGCCGGTTAGGATCGCGGTCCAGGCGCCGAGCAATCCTATCGGCTGGTGGATCTGTGCGATGGCTGCAGACACCGTGGCGTCGCCCTCCCACAACCGACGGAGCGGATTGACGCTGCCGGCCAGGCCGAACAGCAGCGCCGCCAGGGCTACGCGCCGCCCGCCGCCGTCTTCCGGCAGCAGGGCCACCAGCAACACCGGTGCCGCTAGCGCGGCCAGCAGGATGGCGCTCGCTGGCGACATCACCACCATGGCACCGCATCCTAGCCCGCCCCACCACAGTCCGGTCCCGCCCGGCGCGTCGCGGGCGGTCGCGCCGGACCGGCTGGCGCCGGCCCGCTTGGCGGTGCGGGTCTTGCCCGCCGCCCGGCCCATCAGAGCACGAACCCGACGATGACGGCCCCAAGCAATGCCGCCACGCCGCCGATCACGGCAATCTCCCGCCCGGCCGCGCGCGCCTGCCTGGCGCGGATTGGACCCGCCTCGATCGAAGCCTGGTGCGCCATCCGCAACAGGCCCGCCTGCGTGCGGACCTCCTTCAGCGCCCTGTCATCCTCGGCCCATCCATCCTCGCGGCAGGTCAACTCGATCATGGCGACCAGGTCGCCAGCGGCGGCGGCCTTCTCGAGCTGCTCCAGCCGCCGCTGTCGCCGCCCCTTGCCGGGCCAGCCGTTCAGCCGCTCGCGCGCCACCGGCAGCAGCCGGGCGGCCAGACGGGGCAGGCTCAGCAACGACGTATCGGGGGCGTCGCCGGGCCGGCCGGCCAGCTTGCGCGCATGCAGCTGGGTCTCCGCCAGCGCCTGCAGATCGAGCAGGCGCTCGTCGGCGTCGGCCGGCACCGTGAGCTCCCGGGCACCCGAGCCCGCTTCCGCACGCGCGGCAAGCAGGGCTAGCATCTGGCTGTCGAGCAGCCGCGCTACCGTCCCCGGCTGGGCAGCACTCGTCGCCTCGAGCGCCACCACGAGCTGCTCGGCATGCAGCACGCAGGCGCCGCCCAGTGCCGGCGAGGTGCAGGCCAGGAACGGGTTCAGGTTGTAGGCCAGCACCCAGGGCCGCAGCGCCGGCACCGGCAGCCGCGCCGCACGCGCCATCCGCCGCTCGAGCTCGTCGATCCCCATGCGCGTGCCGCGGCTGGTGAGCGAAGCCCAGCGCCGCAGCGCGCCGTGGCGCATCGCCGAGCTGACCACGTCCTCGCTGCCCGAGAGCATCTGCATCGCCAGCATCGCCGGCACCGCGTCGGGCCAGAACCAGTGGCCGGCCCAGAACATCGGCGCCAGCGGGTCCAGCAGCGCGATCGTCTGCATCAGGACCATGTGCTCGACGGAGTCGTCGACCCGCTCGCGGCTGGCCTGCAGCGTCTCCTCCAGCCGGCCGGCCGGCAGCGCCTGTTCCAGGGCCCGGCGCAGCCACTGGTCGATGGTGCCCGCCCGCAGCAGCGCCAGCGCCTCCTTGGTCTGCGTGGTGAAGGCGAGCGCCAGCATGCGCGCGGTCCAGACCTGGGCCTTGCCGACCATCAGCGGGCGCGGCGCCCGGGCCTCCGGTCGCGGCGCCTTCGGCCGTTCGGCGCCGATCCCGGTCTCCGCCAGCGCCGCCAGCGTCGGCCGCCCGTCGGGCTCGTCGCAGAGCATGGCCCGCAGCAGCGACACCAGCACGGGCGGCAGGCGCTCGCCGGCGGTCAGCGCATGGAAGCTGCCAAACTCGAGCTTGCGCCGCACCACCTGGTCCGCATCGAGCTCCCGCATCGGCGGCCGCCCGAGCGCCAGCTCCAGCAGCAGCACGCCGAGCGCATAGATGTCGTCCGCCGACGTGCCGGGACCGCGGGCGGCGGGCGCGCAGATGCCTACCGACGGCGGCTCGTAGGTCGCTGGCTGAGCGAAGGCCGGTGGCATCACGCAGCCCGGGCCGAGCAAGATGCGGCCGCTCTCGGTCGAGCGGAACAGGTTGGCCGGACGGATGCCGCGGTGGGTCAGCCCCAGCGTCTGCAGGCGGCCGAGCGCCAGGGCCAGCGGCCGCAGGTAGACCGCGGCGAGCTCCCCCTCGGTCGGGATCGGGGCGCCGGGGATGCTGTCGCACAGAGGCGGCCCGCTCGGCGCGTCGCAGACGATCCAGTAGTCGCCGGCACCGGCGCCATGCGCCACCGGCATCAGCAGGCTGGTGCTGTAGGCGTTCAGGAACAGCGGCAGGTTGGCGGGTGGCGGGGCATCGCGGCGGGTCTTCACCGCGATCAGCGGACGCTGGATGCGGTCGCCGCCGCGATCGGCGTCCTGCTTCCGCTGGTCGACCACGAAGGCCGGCAGCCCGGCGAACTGGCCGCAAGGTATGTCCGGCAGCACGACGTAGCGGCGGTCGATGATGATCGCGCCGCTCTCCGCCGCCTCGTTCTGCCGACCGCGCATTGCTCCAACCGCTTTGGGATGACTCGTAGCTTCGCAGAGGGTGGTTAAGGGGAAGTGAAGGCCAAGGCTCTGCCCTGGACCCGCCAAGGGCCGTCACGCGCAGCGTGCTTCACACGATGGCCCCTGGCCTTCCTTCAGCTCTCAAACGGGTCCCGCATCAGGATGGTGTCGTCCCGCTCGGGGCTGGTCGAGAGCAGCGTCACCGGCGCCTCGACCAGCTCCTCGATCCGCCGCACGTACTTGACTGCCTGCGCCGGCAGCTGCGCCCACGAGCGGGCACCGCGGGTGCTGCCGGTCCAGCCCTCCATGGTCTCGTAGATCGGCAGGGTCCGCCCCTGGGCCGCCGGGGCCGCCGGCAGGTGGCGGATCGCCTCGCCGTCGAGCCGGTAGCCGGTACAGACGCGGATCTCGGGCACGCCGTCGAGCACGTCGAGCTTGGTCAGCGCCAGCCCGTTGATGCCGCCGAGCCGCACCGCGCGCCGCACCAGCACGGCGTCGAACCAGCCGCAGCGGCGCGGCCGGCCCGTCACGGTGCCGAACTCGTGGCCGCGCCGGCCCAGCCCCTGCCCGGTCTCGTCGAACAGCTCGCTCGGGAACGGCCCGGCGCCGACCCGGGTGGCGTAGGCCTTGGCGATGCCCAGCACGAAGCCGACCGCGGCCGGGCCGACGCCGCTGCCGGTGGCGGCGTTGGCGGCCACCGTGTTGCTGCTGGTGACGAACGGGTAGGTGCCGTGGTCGACGTCCAGCATGACCGCCTGCGCGCCCTCGAACAGCACCCGGGTGCCGGCGCGGCGGGCCTCGTCGAGCCGCTCCCAGACCGGCTCGATGAACGGCAGCAGGCGCGGCGCCAAGTCCGTGAGGTAGGACAGCAGCGCCGCCTTGGCGAAGGTCTCGGCGCCAAGCCCGGCCAGCAGGGTGTTGTGGTGCAGCAGGATCTCGTCGAGCTTCCAGTCCAGCGTCTCCGGCTCGGCCAGGTCGCACAGGCGGATCGCGCGGCGGGCCACCTTGTCTTCGTACGCCGGGCCGATGCCGCGGCCGGTGGTGCCGATCCGGCGCTCGCCGCGGGCCGCCTCGCGGGCGCGGTCGAGGGCGCCGTGCACCGGCAGGATCAGCGTCGCGTTCTCGGCGATCCGCAGGCTGTCCGGGCTGACCGGCAGGCCCTGCAACCGCACGCGGTCGATCTCGCCCAGCAGCGCCTCCGGATCGACCACCACGCCGTTGCCGATGATGCCCAGCTTGCCGCGCACCAGACCGCTCGGCAGCAGCGACAGCTTGTAGGTCTGGTCGCCCACCACCAGCGTGTGGCCGGCATTGTGGCCGCCCTGGAACCTGACCACGATCTCGGCCCGGCTGGCCAGCCAGTCGACGATCTTGCCCTTGCCCTCGTCGCCCCACTGGGCGCCGATCACGGTGACGTTTGACATGGTACTGCTCCCCTAAGGCGACAGCGGAACCGGCGTCTCGCCGCGCAGCAGGTGGGTACAGCCGAGCCGGCGCGCCTCCCCGGCGGCGTCGGCGGGCGCCGACAGGACCGCGTCGGCGGGAGCCGATAGGGCCGCCACGGTGGCGTAGCCCTCCGCGCGCAGGCGCCCGGCGGCGGCGCGGTCGGCGCCCGGCGACAGGAACAGGCGCGGCCGCGCCGGCCGCGCCGGGGCGGCCCGCAGCAGCGCCTCCGTGCGCAGCGTGAGGCCGCAGGCCGGCTCGCTGTTGCCGCCGACATAGCGGCCGCCGCGGCCGAGCTCCTCGTGCCGGCCGACCGCGTATACCGTCACGCAGACCCCGGTATGGTAGCGCCAGCCGCGGAACTCGATCGGGTCGACGGTGAGGCGCAGGCCTGGGCTCGCCGCCAGGGTCGCGGCGACGGTGGCCTCCAGCCGGTCGGTCAGCGCGCGCGCCGCCGGCGTCAGCGCCGCCGCCCGCAGCGCCGCCAGGGCGCGCGGCGCCGGGCCCGCCGACAGCAGCAGGTCGATCAGCACGGAGGCGAGCCGCCCGCCGTGGCGCGCCACCGCGGCCGCATCCTTGCGGTCAAGTGCCCGCAGCAGCGGCGGCCGGTCGTCGGCCGGCACGGCGGCCTCCTCGATCAGGGTTGGCGCCAGCGGCGGCAGCGTGAGGTCGAAGCTGATGCGCGACAGCCCCAGCGCCGCCAGCGCCTCGGCGCCGACCGCGACCATCTCGGCGTCGGCCTCCGGACTGTCCGGCCCGATCAGCTCCATCCCGGCCTGGCCGACCTGCCGGTCCGAGCTCAGCGGGCCGCCGCGGAGCTGCATGCAGGCCCCGGCATAGGACAGCCGCAGCGGACGCGGCGCGTTCACCAGCCGGGTGGCGGCGATGCGCGCCACCTGCGGCGTCATGTCCGGGCGCAGCCCCATCATGCGATGGGTATCGGGGTCCATCAGCCGAAACGTCTGCTCGGCGACGGCGGCACCGGAACCGGCCAGCAGGCTGTCCTCGAACTCGAGCAACGGCGGTCGCACCCGCTCGTAGCCGTGCGACGAGAACACCGCCATCAGCGCCTCGACCGCCATCGCCTCGGTCTCGGCGTCCGGCGGCAGCAGGTCGCGCAGGCCGGCGGGCAGCAGCGCCGGGCTGGAGGGCAGGTCGTCCGTCATGAGCGGGTCATATCACCGGGAGCGGCGGCCACGGAAGCGAGGCTGCGGCCGTCCAGGTCATGAGACCCCGGTTACGCGGCGACGCCGAGCGCCTCGTGCTCCACCCCCGCGGTGGCCGCTGCCCAGTCGAGCCAGGGCAGCACCGCCAACATGTCGGCGGTCTCGACCGTGGCGCCGCCCCACAGACGCAGCCCGGGCGGGGCGTCGCGGTAGCTGCCGACATCAAGCGCCGCCGCCTCCGACTGCAGCAGCGCCGCCATGCGGCGGGCGACGGCGGCCTGCCGGTCGGGGCCGAGCCCACCCAGCCAGTCGGGCCGCAGCCGCAGGCAGATCGAGGTGGAGGATCGGGTGGACGGGTCCGGCGCCAGGAAGCGGGCCCAGCCGGAGCCCGCCTCCCAGGCCGCGACCGCGTCCAGGTTGGCGCGGCTGCGGGCGATCAGCGCCGGCAGGCCGCCGATCCGCTCGGCCCAGCGCAGCCCGTCGAGCGCGTCCTCGACGCAGAGCATCGACGGCGTGTTGATGGTGTCGCCCTCGAAGATGCCGTCCAGCAGCCGGACGCCGCCGCCGGGGGCAGGCCCGGTCAGCCGGAAGACCTTCGGCAGCGGCCGTGACGGCGGGTCGCGCTCCAGCCGCTCCACCGCGCGCGGCGACAGCGCCAGCATGCCGTGCGCGGCCTCGCCGCCCAGCACCTTCTGCCAGGACCAGGTGACCACGTCGAGCCGGTCCCACGGCAGCTCCATTGCGAACGCGGCCGAGGTGGCGTCGCAGATCGCCAGCCCCTCGTGCGCCGCCGGCACCGCCTCCGCGCCCGGCATGCGCACCCCGGAGGTGGTGCCGTTCCAGGCGAACACCACGTCGCGCGACCAGTCGACCGCCGCCAGGTCCGGCAGCGCGCCGTAGCCGGCCTCCAGCACGCGCGCGTCCGGCAGCCGCAATTGCGCCACGACGTCGTAGGCCCAGGCGGCGGAGAAGTTTTCGAACGACAGCACGTCGACCGGGCGCGGCCCCAGCAGCGACCACAGCGCCATCTCGACGGCGCCGGTGTCGGAGGCCGGCACGATGCCGAGCCGCCAGCCGTCCGGCAGGCCGAGCAGGTCGCGGCTGCGCGCGATCACCTCGCCCAGCCGGGCGCGGGCGTCGCCGGCGCGATGGCTGCGGCCGAGCAGGGCACCAGACAGCGCGTCCAGGCTCCAGCCCGGCCGCTTGGCGCAGGGGCCGGAGGAGAAGCACGGGTTGGCGGGCCGCAGGCGCGGCCGGTCGATCGACATCGTCATCCGGGCCTGGCGGCTGATAGCTGAACAAGGCGGCTGGTACGAGAGGGGGGATTCGAACCCCCATGCCTTGCGGCGGTCGATTTTGAGTCGACTACGTCTACCGTTCCGTCACTCTCGCGCCGGTCCTGGTTACCAGCAGGCACGGCGGTCCGTAAACCGCCCCGACGCCATCAGACCGAAGTCGGTACCGGATGGATGCCGCACTCGACCTTGGCGCTGCCGGACCAGCGCCCGGCCCGCGCGTCCTCGTCCGCTCCCACCGCGCGGGTGCAGACGGCGCAGCCGATCGAGCGGTAGCCGCGCGCCACCAGCGGATGGACCGGCAGCCGGCGGGCGCTGAACTCGGCCTGCAGCCGCGCGCCGTCCCAGTCGGCGATCGGGTTCAGCTTCAGCTGGCCGCGCTCGATCTCGACGAACGGCAGCGCCGCGCGGGTGGCGGCCTGATGGCGCTTGCGCCCGGTGATCCAGCCGGCGAACGGCGCCAGGATGCGGGCGAGCGGCTCGACCTTGCGCAGCGCACAGCATGCGTCGGGGTCGTAATACCAAAGCTCGCCGGTGGGATCCCGATCGGCCAGCGCCTGCGGCGCCGGCGCCACGTCGCGCACGTCGAGCAGCCCGAGATGGGCGACCAGCTCGTCGCGATAGGTCAGCGTCTCGGGGAAGTGCTTGCCGGTCTCGAGGAACGCCACCGGGATCGCGGCGTCGATCTCGGCGATGACCGACAGCAGCACCGCCGACTCGGCGCCGAACGAGGACACCGTGGTGATCCGGCCTGGCAGCAGCCGCGTCACCGCGTGTCGCAGCAGCTCCCGACCATCGGCGCCGTCGTGCTCCAGCGCCTGCAGTGCGGCAAACGCCGAAACCGCATTGAGCCCTGTCGAGATCGTCTCACGCCGATCTGGGAGAGTATCCGTAAATACGCCCATGATGCGGTAGAACCCCTGGAGATCGTCGGGAACATAATCAGCATGACCAAGCGTGGAAAGGTCCAGGCGTATCAACAGGTCAGGATTGTGTTTTCCGCAACCGCCGCCGCGCGTCGGTCAATCGTGTACCAGCAGCGGGCAGTAGCGGCGGGCCAGCTTGGCGGAATCGAGGTCGTCGCTGGCCAGACCGATCAGCTTCAGCTCGTCGATGTACTGGGCGACCTGCTCGCGCAACGCGAGGCCGATCGGATGCACCGAATGACCTTCGGCGTGCAGCATCCGCCCGATGCCAGGCTGATCCATGTCGGGCAGATCGTCGGCGAGCACGCTGGCGGCCTCGTCGAGATGACGCGCCACGGTGGCGGCGGCCTCCTCGAACGCCAGCACCAGCTGGACGCCGAGTGCCGGATCGGCACGCAGCACGTCGCCGCGAATTCCCAGCACCCGGCTGACGCGGACGCCGTAGCTGCCGGTCATGCTGCTGGCGACCTGGGTCAGGTGGGCGCCCTGAAGCAGCTGCCAGATCACCGGGTCGTGCCCGACCACCGCCTGCACGCGCCGGGCGGCCAGCGCCGCCCGCATGTCGGCGGGCGGCATCTGCACCCAGGTCACGTCATGGTCCGGGTTCATCCCCTTGCGCCGCATCACGATCGAGAAGAACAGCCGGTCGGCGCTGGCGTAGGTGCCCATCCGCGCGTCGGCGATGCCGATCGACGCGTGGTTCAGGTCCTCGATCCGCTTGACCGGCGAGCTTCGGTCCACCAGCAGCCGGGCGCTGCCGCTCTGCAGGCCGGCCGCCAGCTGCGCATCGAGGCCGCCCATCAGCCTCGGCAGCCAGGACAGCGCTGGCGCCACCGCCGCGTCGGCGCCGCCGACGTGGAGCTGGTCGAGCGCCTCCTGGCCGGAGGCGGCGCCGGCTGGGATCGAGACGTCGAGGTTGTAGCGCGCGAACACGCCCAGCCGCTGCGCCACGATCAGCACCGGGTCGTGCGCCGGGTGCGGCGAGGCGATCGTCACGCGGCGGAAGCGTCCGTCCGGCCGCGTCGCCTTGTCGCGATGCGGATGGCGGATCTGGTTGCGCACCACGAGGCCGCCGGCCGCTCCCAGCCCGAGCCCCAGCCCCACGCCGATCAGGGTCCGGCGGCGGAGCGAGGCCTGTCCAGTCTCCGGCCCCGGCTCTGGCGTCTCCATCGGCACGGCGTCTCCCCAGGGCGGCGGTAAGAGCGGCGGTAAGGGCGGGCGACCGGCACCGCCTGCGGCTCCCGGGACGGTGCCCCAAAGCTATGCTGATGCCGGCGCCGCGCAGGGCTTTACGCGCGAGCGGCGGCTCCGCTATAGGGTGCGCCGCCGGTCCCGGATAGCTCAGCGGTAGAGCAAGCGACTGTTAATCGCTCGGTCGTAGGTTCGATCCCTACTCCGGGAGCCAGGTGGTCTTGGCAAGCGTCCCGGTTGCCGGCAAAAACGCGCCATGAGCGATCCCCGGCCGGCCGATCAGGACAGCGCGGACACCGCAGGACCGGAGGCGTTGGCACGGCTCGACATCCGGGTCGGGACGGTCACGGACGCACGGCCGTTCCCCGAAGCCCGGCGGCCCGCAATCCGGCTGTGGATCGATTTCGGCCCGCTCGGCGTGAAGCGGTCCTCGGCGCAGGTCACCCGGCACTACAAGCCTGACCAGCTGATCGGCCGCCAGGTCTGCGCCGTGGTCAACCTGCCGCCGCGCCAGGTCGGGCCGTTCCTGAGCGAGGTGCTGACGCTGGGGCTGCCCGACGCCGCCGGCGAGGTGGTGCTGATCCGCCCCGACCATGCGGTGCCGGACGGCGGACGGCTTTACTGATGGCGACCAGCTACGCCGCCGTCACCTGGGACCAGCTGCATCGCGACGCCCGCCTGCTGGCCGAGCGGCTGATGCGGCTGGGGCCGTTCCGGGGCATCGTCGCCATCACCCGGGGCGGGCTGATCCCGGCCGCGATCATCGGCCGCGAGCTCGATTGCCGACTGATCGAGAGCGTCTCGGTGGTCTCCTACGACCAGGGCGGCAGCGGCCTGGCGGGCGAGGCGACTCAGGGCCAGCCGAAGGTGCTGAAGGCGCCGACCGCCGCCGGCGACGGCGAGGGCTTCCTGATCATCGACGACCTGGTGGATTCCGGGGTGACCGCGCATCTGGTGCGCACCCTGCTGCCGAAGGCCACCTTCGCCTGCCTCTACGCCAAGCCGTCCGGACGCCCTGCCACCGACCTGTTCGTGGTCGAGGTGCCGCAGGACACCTGGATCCTGTTCCCGTGGGACACCGCGCCGCTGTTCGTGCCGCCGCTGTCGCGCAAGGGCGTCGACGCTGGCTGAGCCGGACGGCCGGGCGGCGACCGAGGCGGGCAGCCGGCGCCACGAGCGGCTCGACGAGTGGCCGGCGGCCGAGCAGGTCGAGAGCCTGTGGGAAGGGCAGCTGGCGGCGGTGGCGGCGGTCGGCCCTGCCCTGCCGGCCATCGCGCGGGCCGTGGAGGCGGCGCTGCCTCGGCTGCGGGACGGCGGGCGCCTCGCCTATGCCGGCGCCGGCAGCTCTGGGCGGCTGGCGGCGCAGGACGGCGCCGAGCTGGAGCCGACCTTCGACTGGCCACGCGACCGGCTGGTGCTCCTGGTCGCCGGCGGCTCGCGCGCGCTGGTGCAGGCGGTCGAGAACGCCGAGGACGATGCCGCGGCGGCGGCGGCCGACGTCGCCGCCGCCGCGATCGGCCCCGGCGACGTGCTGATCGGCGTCGCGGCCAGCGGCGCCACCCCGTTCACGCTGGCGGCGGTGCGGGAGGCGCGGCGGCGCGGCGCGCTGACGATCGGGCTCGCCAACGCCCCCGCAGCGCCGCTGCTGGCGGCATCCCAGCACGCGGTCCTGGTCGCCACCGGCGCCGAGGCAATTGCCGGCTCGACCCGGATGAAGGCCGGCACAGCGCAGAAGGTGGCGCTGAACCTGCTCTCGACCGCGATGATGGCCGGGCTCGGCCGCGTGCACGCCGGCCGCATGGTCGACATGCAGGCGCGCAACGCCAAGCTGCGGCGCCGCGCGGTGGCGATGGTGGCCGAGCTGGCCGGCTGCGACGCCACGGCCGCGGCGGCGGCGCTGGCGGCGACCGGGCAGCGGGTGAAGCCGGCGATCCTGGTGGCGCGCGGCCTGGCCGTCGAGCGGGCGGCGGCGGCGCTGGCGGCCGCGGGGGGCAACCTGCGCCGGGCGCTGGCCGATCTCGCCGCATGGCTATCGCATTAGGAAGGCCAGGGGCTTTGCCCCCGGACCCCACTGGGGCCGCGGGCCCCAGACCCCGATTCGTTAAGGGTTACCTTCATGCAGGGACCATCTCCTCATAAATCGGGGTTTGGGGCCCGCGGCCTCAACGGGTCCAGGGCAGAGCGCTGGCCTTCTCCTTTCACGTCTCCTAAATGCGATAGCTCTGGATCTCGCCGGCGCCGATCTTGCCAGTGTGGGGTGCAACCCATAGGGTCCGCGCGGGTTCGGGGCGTGGCGCAGCCTGGTAGCGCGCGTGTTTTGGGTACACGAGGCCCCCGGTTCGAGTCCGGGCGCCCCGACCAGCCAGCAGAGGTGCAGACCATGCGTGCCCGGATCTTCCAGCAGCCGAAGAGCTCGATGCAGTCGGGCAACGCCAACACCCACAACTGGGTCCTGGAGTACGGGCAGTCGGAGCCGCGCCGGGCGGACCCGTTGATGGGCTGGTTCGGCAGCGGCGATATGCAGAGCCAGCTGCACCTGACCTTCGTGACCCAGAAAGAGGCGGTGGCCTACGCGGAGCGCGAGGGCATCCCCTACGACGTCGAGCTGGCCAATGCCCGCATCCGCCGCCCGAAAGCCTATGCCGACAACTTCCGCTCCGACCGCCGCCAGAACTGGACCCACTAGTCTGCACGCGGTCCCTGCGCGCCCTTAGCTCAGTCGGATAGAGCAACAGCCTTCTAAGCTGTGGGTCGGTGGTTCGAGTCCACCAGGGCGCGCCAACAGATTGTCGATACTTTCGGTCTTCTTGGGAGCTTTCGACATCACGTGCCGTGGGCGCTGCAGTTGGATCAGACACTGCGACGACCTCTGCGAATGGAATCGGCGCTGGCCAGGATCGGGCATGAATGACCCGGACACCTCTCGATGTGCCGCGCCCGCCCCCGTCGCGTTTCCCGGACCGCCCGGACCCCGCTCCGGGACGACGGCCAGAGCCTGGCCCTGCACACCAACCCGTCGGACGAGCTGCAGGTGCCCGGCCGCACCTGCCCAAGCTGCGGGCGCTGGCCGCTCGCGCCACGATCTACGCGACCCGGGCCCGCGGCGACGGAGTTCCCGCCCCGCATGCCGTCCGCGGCGCCGACCAGGGCGTCGCCGTCAGCACGCTGCGCGTCGACCTCGCTGCCATCGGCACCGCATACCGCCTGGCCGGGGTCGGGGCTGGACCTGAAGGATCCGCGCCTCGCGATGGTGTTCGGGGGCGTCACCCGCGTTCACGGTGCCCGCGACCTCTGGCGCAACAACGTCACCGAGCGGGTGTTCGCGACCGGATCAGATCAAGCGAGATGAACAAGCCCTGGAACACCGACCGCTGTAGAACCTATCATGAACGGCATGTCCGAGCAGATCGTCATCACCGAGAAGACCAGCCAGGCGAGGGACATCCGCGATGCGGTCGGTGGCCGCTACGGCGCGATCCTACCGGCCGAGGGCCACCTGTTCGACCTGGTCGAGCCGGAGGAGGTGGAGCCGGCCTGGAAGCGCTGGGGCCCGGTGCTGCTGCGGCCGGACGGGCTCTACGGCACCAAGCCGGCGGATGGCGGTAACAAGGCCTCCAAGCTCAAGACGATCCGCGACGCGCTGCGGACTGCCAAGCGGGTCTGGCTGGCGACCGACTGCGACCGCGAGGGCCAGCTGATCGGCCAGGAGATCCTCGAGCACTACGGCTACCGCGGCGAGGTCCGGCGGGTGATGTTCACCGCCCAGGACGCCCGCACCATCCGCGACGCCTTCACCCACGCCCGGCCGAACAGCGACCATGCCGCCCTCTACCAGGCTGCCGTCGCCCGTCGGCAGGCGGACCAGATCTACAACCTGTCCCTGACCCGCACCGCGACCGTCACCCTGGCCCGTGGCGCCCGCACCGTCATCGGGGTCGGCCGGGTGAAGACGCCGACCATGGGCATCGTCTGCCGGCGCGAGCTGGAGATCCGTGACTTCGTGGTGCAGCCCTACTTCGAGGTGGTGGCAACCGCCTCGGTCGCTGCCGGGCAGTTCCGGATGCGCTACGCGCCGAAGGAGCGGATCATCGACCGCGCTGCAGCCGAGGCAGTGGCAAGGCTAGCGGAGGGCGCGACCGGACCGCTGTCGGTGAAGGTAGAGGAGAAGCGCCAGGCCCCGCCTCGGCTGCACGACCTGCCCTCGCTGCAGAAGCTGTGCGCGTCCCGCTTCGGCTGGTCGGCAGCGCGCACCCTGGAGGTGGCGCAGGAGCTGTATGACGGGTCGGGCAAGAAGATCATCACCTACCCACGCGCCGAGACCCGCTACCTGCCGGAAAGCCTGACTGGCCAGGTGCCGCACATCGTCGCCGGCCTCCGGATCGGCCGGAGCTTCGCGGGGGTCCCGGTGCCCGACCCGCCGCTGGTCCGGCGCGGCATGTCCGGAACCTTCAGCGACAAGGGGCTGGCGGGCGCCAGCCACCATGCGGTGATCCCCAACCACAACACGATCGAGACCCTGCGCGAGGTCTGGCCGCGGCTGAGCGTGGACGAGCGCCGGCTGTTCGACGTGATCGCCCGCTCCTACCTGGCGGCGATGATGCCCGACTTCCGCTACCGCCAGACCACGGCGCTGCTGGACGTGCAGGGCCACGCCTTCCGCGCTGCCGGTCGCCAGCCGATCGAGCTCGGCTGGCGGACCGCCTTCCCGGACTGGCAGCCGGCCGAGGAAAAGGGAGACGAGGCACAGCTGCTGCCGGCACTCCAGGCCGGCGAGACCGCAGCCCTGTCCGATCCGCGGGTGGAGGACAAGGAGACCCGGCCGCCACCACGCTACAACGAGGGCACGCTGATCGATGCGATGCAGAACGCCTGGCGCTTCGTGGAGGACGAGGCGCTGCGCGAGCGCCTGCGCGAGGCCAAGGGCATCGGCACGCCGGCCACCCGGGCGGAGGTCATCCGAGGGCTCAAGGCGCAGGAGTTCCTGGCGGCGGACGGCAAAGCCATCGTGCCGACCGATCGGGGGCTGGCGTTGTTCGACGTGCTGAAGAAGGCGGATCCGGCGCTGGTCGATCCCGGGGTCACGGCGCAACTCGAGCGGCTGCTGGACGAGGTGCTGGTCGGGCAGACGGAGATGATGAGCGCGATTGATGCCGTGTGCGCGCAAGCATCCCGCATCATCGGCCGGTTGACCGAGCGGGCCGCGAGCGGAGCGGCACCGCTTGTCGCCGCGTCCGCGCCCGGCCCGGCCGGACCCGACCGTCCGCCGATGCCGGCGATGAAGGCCTATGTCGTCAGCCTGGCAAAGCAGAAGGGGATCAAGCCGCCCCGCGGCTACACCAGCTCCGGCACGACCTGCCGTGCCTTCCTCGACAGGCACGCGTCTCCGAGGCAGGCCCCCGGCGGAGAGGCCGCCCCATCCGCCCAGTCGGCTCGCCGGCACGCCGGGTCGAAGGCGGTGACGGCAGGCGGCCCGTCCGCGGGGAAAGCCAACAAGGCAAGCCGGCCGGCGGCGAAAGCCGGCCCCAAGGCCACCTCTCGATCATCCTCGGCACCTGCTGCGGTCCCAGCTGGCGGATTGGCCGACATCGCGCTCAGGATCCCCTACGGCAACAAGGAGGTCGCGTTGAAGCTCGGGGCCCGCTACCGCGATGGCGGCTGGTACGGACCAGACGGCGTCGACCTCGCCGCATTCCGACGAAGAGGCTGGCTCTGATCCCTCGTAGCTGTCGAAGGCGATCGCTCAGATTGCTCCTCACAACAGGCGTCGTCGTGATCCAACCCTCTGGCTGATCATCGCTTCCACAACGACCTGACTGGCAGCCTTGCCCTCATCCCGGTCATCCAGAGGTTCTGTCCCGCTTCTTGAAGCGGGCATGGATCCTCGCCTCGTTCATCCGGAAAGCATCCGGACGACGCTTGTTGGGAGGCTGATCACGCGCATAGTGGAGGTCGGGTGCTGCCTCGACAGAGGCAGGATAACGGGTGACCAGCGGCGGTTCCGCCTGGGGGATGTCGTGCATGGTCTCCGGTAGCGCCGCGGCCGATCCAGAACAGCCTCTTCTACCGCGCGGCAGTGAACTGGCTGCTCTGATAGCGGCCTTCGACTGGGCTTCCACCCCGCTGGGGCCGCTCATGGCTTGGCCGCAGAGCCTCAAGACCACAGTCGAGCTGATTATCCGGTCGCCCGTCCCGATCGTCACGCTCTGGGGCGAAGACGGCATCATGATCTACAACGATGCCTATTCCGGCTTTGCCGCCGGCAGGCATCCGATGCTGCTCGGCTCGAAGGTGCGCCGAGGCTGGCATGAGGTCGCAGAGTTCAACGACAACGTCCTGAGGGTGGTGCTCGGCGGCGGAACCCTCAGCTATCGAGACCAGGAACTCACCCTCCACCGCTCCGGCATCCCCGAGCAGGTCTGGATGGACCTGGACTACTCCGCCGTGATCGGTGAGAGCGGCCGACCGGAAGGCGTGATCGCCATCGTGGTGGAGACCACGGCGAAGGTGCGGGCCGAGCGGGGTCTCCGGACCGCGGTGGACGCGCTGGAGCGGACGAACATCGATCTGGAACGGCGGGCTGAGGAGCGCACGGCCGAGCGCGACCGCATCTGGCGCTACTCGCGTGACCTGCTCGTCGTCGTGGAGCGGGGCGGCATCTTCCGGGCGGTCAACCCGGCCTGGACCACGTTGCTCGGCTACAGGCCGGACGAGCTGGTCGGGCGCAGCGTCCTGGACCTGGTCCGGCCTGAGGATGCCGGGCCGACTCAACACGGCTACGAGGATGCCCTGGCACGGCGGGACCTGACGAGCTTCGAGAACCGCTGTCGACACAAGGACGGCACCTGGCTTTGGATCTCCTGGAACACGTCGAGCGAAGGCGGCCTCGTCTACGCCTATGGCCGAGACGTGACGGCGGAGAAGGAACAGGCCGCTGCCCTGCGACAGGCGGAGGAAGCACTGCTCCAGGCGCAGAAGATGGAGGCGGTGGGCCAGCTCACCGGAGGTCTGGCGCACGACTTCAACAACCTGCTGACCGGTATCACCGGCAGTTTGGAGCTGCTGAACAGCCGACTCGTGGCTGGTCGCCTCAAGGACCTCGACCGCTACATCGCAGCCGCCCAAGGCGCGGCGGGACGGGCCGCGTCGCTGACACACCGGCTGCTGGCCTTCTCACGTCGGCAGACGCTCGACCCCAAGCCGTCGAACGTCAACCGTCTGATCGCCGGGATGGAAGAGCTGATCCGCCGCACCGTCGGACCCGCCGTCGTTGTGGAGGTGGTGGGTAGCGCGGGGTTGTGGACCGCGCTGATCGACCCGAACCAGCTCGAGAACGCGCTGCTGAACCTGTGCATCAACGCGCGCGACGCCATGCCTGACGGCGGACGGATCACCATCGAGACGGCAAACAAGTGGCTGGACGACCGGATGGCGCGCGACCGAGGCCTGCCACCCGGACAGTTCCTGTCGCTGTGCGTCACCGACACCGGCACCGGCATGACGCCGGAAGTGATCGCTCACGCGTTCGACCCGTTCTTCACCACCAAGCCGATCGGCCAGGGCACCGGTCTTGGGCTGTCGATGATCTACGGCTTCGTCCGGCAGTCTGGCGGGCAGGTGCGGATCTATTCCGAAATCGGCCAGGGCACGACGATGTGCCTCTACCTGCCCCGGCACTACGGGTCGGAGGCGGATGTCGAAAGTCGGGCGGAGCTGGAGAAGGGGCCAGGGGCCGAGCAGGGCGAGACCGTGCTGATCGTCGACGACGAGCCGACGGTGCGCATGCTGGTGACGGAGGTGCTGGAGGATCTCGGCTATACCGCGATCGAGGCAACGGACGGCGCTGCCGGGTTGCAGGTTCTGCGCTCGAACACGCGCATCGATCTGCTGGTGACCGATGTCGGCCTGCCTGGCGGCATGAACGGCAGGCAGCTGGCCGATGCAGCCCGGGTGACGCGTCCGGACCTGAAGGTTCTGTTCATCACTGGCTATGCGGAGAACGCCGTGATCGGCAACGGCCACCTGGATGCCGGTATGCACCTGCTGACCAAGCCGTTCGCCATGGAGGCCCTGGCCAGCCGGATCAGAAGCGTCATCAGTGGGGCTTGAGGTCGTTCATGGTCTTTGGCGCCTGCGTCCTTGGAACGGTTTTGGTTGCTCTCCTCAGCTTCGCGGCCCAGCTAGAGTCGTCTGTTCCGGTAGGCGCTCATCTCCAATGGTCCGGGCGTAGTGCCCCGAGGCGGACGTAGCCGAGCCGCCACCCTAACGATTCTTCTGGCTGTGGGTCGGCGTTGAACGTTGGCTCTGACGCACATCTGGTGCAGCTGATCACGGGCTGCGGACGAGCCTCGCTTCGATCTGCCTTCGACCTGACCGCGGGACCAGGGCGAGCTGACGGTAGCCAGCACCGCCACCTGGTCCTGGGTGATGCCGTTGGCACACGAGCTCACCAGGCTGCCCTTGGCCTCTGCGATCCACGGCTCGAGGCTCGCACGCCCTCTTGCGGATCATGACGCGGAAGGCAGCGATGATCTCCTGCACCTCGATCAGTGCCGGGATCCCGGTTTCGATGGCGGCGACCGAAACCGTCTGCGATCGGTTGAGGCTATCGCGGCCGGTCGTCAGCAAGGGGTGATGGTGCGGGCGAACGGCACGCGCCGCAGCCGATCGAGATCGACCTTGTCGGCCTGCCTGCGGCGTGTCTCCCACCCTTCGGGCAGATGAAGCTTGAGCGAGCTCTTCCGGACCCCGGACACAGCGGATCGCTGGCCTCGCACCACCCGCCTGATCAGGTCGCCTCGTACCGGATCCGTTCGGCCGCCGTGAGCAGCCCGAAGTTCAAGGTCGTGGCTTCGATCACCTGCGGGACCCAGCGCATCGACTGCAGCGCGGCCTCCCCAAAGGCCCTGCCGGCGTTTCCATCAGGTGCCAGCGGTCCGCGACCTGCACCGCTTGCGGCAGCGCCCGTGCTGCCGCAAGGGCGTAGCTGCCTCTCGGGTCGCGCGCGGCGACGGTGACCTGAGGCTGACCTGCCAGCCTCGCGATCTGGCAGCAGGCGGACCACGTGCCAACGCTCCCGACCGCAGATCAGGGTCCCGTAGCGCTGGTTCCGGCGCCACCCCTCCGCTGGCCTTCCACAGGTGCCAGCCCAAGTTGGTGGACGAGATCATCGACCCGCGCGGTCCGGCAGCCCCAGGGGCGCAGGATCTCCCCGCAGAAGCGCTCGGTGAAGATCCGCTGGCTGCACCGGGCTGCGTCACTGCGGAAGCGTCGGACCATGAACACCAGGCTGACCACCCTGCCGCCGAACGGCAGGTCGAGGAGCGTCCTCAGGTAGCGGCTGTGGGTCCGTCCCGCAGATCCGCCGCCGGCAGGGCACCCGCTTGCAGCCTTCAGCCCCCGGACCGTGGCGACCGTGCACGTGCCATCCAGCACCGCACTCTCCACGTCCAAACCATCGGAAACCAACTCTGACGGACGAAAAGCTTTCGACATGCGGGTGACCTCGTGCGGACCTGCAGCCACAGAAACAGCCAGCATCACCAAAGGTGCGTCAGAGCCAGTTTTGGAGGCCGATCCACAGCTACGAGTGGATTACCCGCGTCCGAGTAGCTGTCATCCAGAACCACGAGGCTGGTACAGGGCTTCGCCACGGCTGGCGCAGCTTGAAGTCCGATTGCAAGAACGAGAAGGGCTGTGAGAGGGTGATCAATCCTCGACGTCCTTGCTCCGTTCTCCGATGGGCGTCCGCTGCTTCGGAACTCCTTCAACACCTTATGGCTACCCGGGTCGGCAGATTCCGCTGTCGGTAGTTGTTGCGCCGCACCCGCCGGTCCGGACTGCGCTTGTGGTACCAGCCCCCCCTACGGCCCTCGGTCTCCAGCTCCATCAGCCGCCGAATCCGCTTCGCTCCTGGGCTGGTCATGAACGACGTGGACGACAGGCTTCTTCAGTCGCGATGAGTCGGTGAGACGATGTCGCCGGTCGCCCGATCGGCACGGACCGCTACCACCATGGCCGATACGGCGGGCATGGATACTGCCGACGCGTCCCCGATCATGACGAGACGGTTAAAATAGTATTGGTGTCCTGTCGATAATGCAGTGGATCGCCCCTCTTCGACCGCCTACCATCGACTCAAGGTTGTTGCTCAAGGGTTTCCCGGGCGCCGCCAGAGGAACGTCTAGTGATCCAGCATAGTAGAGCCGTGTCCCGTGGGACAGCGTCTGGGACATGCCGAGCCGCAGGACGACGCACGCCGTTCCCTGGAGCCAACTCCACAGCCTCGCACCCATCGCTTGAACTGGTAAACGTCAGCGCAGAGTCCTGCCTCAAGATCTGGTTGCACGGCCTACCCTATCCGACGGTGCGCTGGCATTTCCATCCCGAGTACGAGATCCACCTGATCACCACCACCAGCGGCCGCACGTTCGTCGGCGACTACATCGGCAAGTTCAAACCTGACAACCTTGTCCTGCTCGGTCCCTACGTGCCGCACAACTGGCTGAGCGACATACCGCCTGACGGCGTCGTGGCGGAACGCTGCTTGGTTCTGCAATTCACCGATACTTTCATCACCGGGTGCATCGCTTTGTTTCCCGAACTGAGCTTTCTGCCGGCCATGCTGGCGGCGGCCATGCGTGGTCTCGAGTTCCACAAGGCTACCGGGACCGCCGCGCGTCCGATCATGCGCGAGATGCTCGCCACCACCGGGCCGCGGCGACTCGAGCTGTTCTTCTCGCTGATGTCGCTGCTACACGACGCGCCGGCGCCCAAGCCGCTCGCTACCGCGCGGCACCGGCCGATGCCCGATCTCTACATGCAGCAACCCCTCAACCACGCCCTGGCCCAGATCGCCGCCAACCCGGCGTCGGACCTCCGGGAAACCGATCTGGCGGCGCTGAGCGGCTATACTCCGAGCGGCTTCTCCCGCGCCTTCAAGCGCGAGACCGGCACCAGCTTCATCCGCTACCTGCACGGCATCCGGCTGAACCGCGCCTGCGAGCTTCTGATCGCGAACGACGCTCACGTCACCGAGATCTGCTTCGAGGTCGGCTTCAACAACCTTGCCAACTTCAACCGTCAGTTCCGTGCTCACAAGGGCATGTCGCCTTCCGAGTTCAGGCGCCGGCACAGGCAGAACGAAAACGGGCCCACGGCCTGGTTCCACGGACAATCCTCATGATCAAGAAGGATCGGGAAACCATCATGTCACGCTGCGGAAACATCCTGTTCGGTGCCGTCGCCCTCACGGTCATGACCACCGCCGCCTCCGCGGCGCCGATCAGGATCGGGATGACGTTCCAGGAGCTGAACAACCCCTACTTCGTCACCATGCAGAAGGCCCTGCGCAGCGCCGCCGCCAGCATCGGCGCCACCGTGATCGTCACCGACGCGCATCACGATGTGTCCAAGCAGATCAGCGACGTCGAGGACATGCTGCAGCAGCGCATTGACATCCTCCTGCTCAACCCGACCGATTCCGCCGGCATCGAGTCCGCGGTGGCGGAGGCGCACAAGGCAGGCGTGATCGTCGTCGCCATCGACGCCAACGCCAACGGTCCGGTCGATGCCTTCGTCGGCTCCAAGAACCACGACGCCGGCGTCATGTCCTGCACCTACTTGGCCCAGGCGATCGGCGGATCGGGCAGCGTCGCCATCCTAGACGGCATTGCGGTTGTGCCGATCCTGGAGCGCGTCCGCGGCTGCAAGGACGGGCTGGCGAAGTTCCCGAACGTCAGGGTCGTCGACACCCAGAACGGCAAGCAGGAGCGCGACGTGGCGCTCAGCGTCACCGAGAACATGATCCAGGCCCACCCCGACCTGAAGGGCGTCTTCAGCGTCAATGACGGCGGCTCCATGGGCGTGCTGTCGGCGATCGAGTCCAGCGGCAAGGACATCAAGCTGACCTCGGTCGACGGCGCGCCCGACGCCGTGGCCGCGATCGCCAGGCCCGGCTCCAGGTTCATCGAGACCTCGGCGCAGTATCCCGGCGACATGGTGCGGATCGGCCTCGGCCTGGCGCTGGCCGATTACTGGGGGGCCAGGAACACGGTGCCCAAGCTGGTCCCGATCGACGTCAAGCAGGTCGACGCCCAGGCCGCCAAGACGTTCCACTGGTGACGGCGGCGGGCCGGCCCGGAACGGGAGCGGAGACGCGTCGATGACCGCGATCCTCGAGCTGCGCGGCATCACCAAGGGGTTCCCCGGCGTGAAGGCGCTGTCCGGCATCGACCTCACGGTCGCCGCCGGCGAGATCCACGCGCTGCTGGGCGAGAACGGCGCCGGCAAGTCGACCCTGATGAAGATCCTGTCCGGCATCCATCAGCCGGACGAAGGCCGCATCATCGTCGATGGCCAGGAACGGCACTTCGGCAACTATCATGACGCCGTCGCGGCCGGCATCGGCATCGTGTTCCAGGAGTTCTCGCTGATCCCGCACCTGAACGCGGTCGAGAACATCTTCCTCGGCCGCGAGCGGCGGCGGTTCGGCCTGCTGCGGCGCGCGTCGATGCGGCGCGAGGCGGCCGCCCTGTTCGGGCGCCTCGGCGTGGCGATCGACCTAGACGCCGAGGTGCGGACGCTGAGCGTGGCGCAGCAACAGTTCATCGAGATCGCCAAGGCGCTGGCGCTGGACGCCCGGATCCTGATCCTCGACGAGCCCACCGCCACGCTGACGCCGGCCGATGCCGAGCACCTGTTCGTCATCATGCGCGCGCTCCGGGCGCAGGGCGTGGCGATGATCTTCATCTCCCACCACATGGACGAGATCTTCGAGATCTGCGACCGGATCACGGTTCTCCGCGACGGACGGTTCATCGGCGTGACCCCGGTGGCCGAGACCGACATGGACCGGCTGGTCCAGATGATGGTCGGACGCAGGCTGGAGCAGAGCTTCCCGCCCAAGCCGCCCCGCTCCCCCGATGCCAGGCTGGTGCTCGAGGTCGAGGACCTCCAGCTCGAGCGCGGCGGACCGGTGAACGCCTTCCATCTCCGCGAGGGAGAGATCCTGGGCTTCGCCGGCTTGGTCGGCTCCGGCCGCACCGAGACCGTGATGGCAGTGCTCGGCGCCGATCCCGCCCATGCCAAGACCGTCCGCATCAACGGCGAGGTCGTCCGCCTGTCCAGCCCGGCCGGCGCGCTGGCGAAGGGCCTCGGCATCCTGCCCGAGAGCCGCAAGACCGAGGGGCTGATCACCGGGTTCACCATCCGCGACAACATCTCGATCAACAACCTCGGCAAGTACCGCTCGCTGGGCTTCTTCCTCGACTTCGTCCTGGAACGCACCACCACCGCCGAGATGATGCGCCAGGTCGGCGTCAAGGCGCCCGGCATGTCGACCGCGGTCGAGACCCTGTCCGGCGGCAACCAGCAGAAGGTCGTGCTGGCGCGCTGGCTCAACCACCATTGCAGGATCCTGTTCTTCGACGAGCCGACCCGGGGCATCGACGTCGGCGCCAAGGCGGAGATCTACGCCCTGATGCGCAGCCTGACCGCGCGCGGCTACGCGATCGTCATGGTGTCGTCCGAGCTGCCGGAGATCGTCGGCATGAGCGACCGCGTCGCGGTGTTCCGCGAGGGCCGGATCGTCCGCACGCTGGAGGCGGACGACATCGCGCCCGCGGAGATCATGCGCCATGCGACCGCCGGAGACGTCGATGAGCTCGTCTAGGACCATGCCCGCACCGCACCACGGCGCGCCGTCGCCCAAGGCCCTTCTCCGCCGGTTGTCCCATTACAGCGCCTTCTATCCGCTGGTCGGGCTGATCGTGGTCTCGATCGTGATGGCGTTCAGCTCCGACAGCTTCCTGTCCTACGGCAACGTCACCAACATCCTGCGCCAGGTCTCGATCAACGCCCTGATCGCGGTCGGCATGACCTTCGTGATCCTGACCGGGGGCATCGACCTGTCGGTGGGCGCGGTGATGGCGCTGGCCGGCACGGTCGCCGCCGGGCTGATGGCTGGCGGCATGGGCGGGGCGCCCGCCCTGCTCGTCTGCATCGGGGTCGGCTGCGCCTTCGGCCTGGCCAACGGCGCGTTCGTGGCGTTCGCCGGCATGCCGCCGATCATCGTGACGCTCGCCACCATGGGCATCGCGCGGGGCCTCGGCCTGATCTACACCGGCGGCTATCCGATCAGCGGGCTGCCTCCCTGGATCCACTGGTTCGGCGAAGGCAGCGTGCTGGGGCTGCAGACGCCGATTGCGGTCATGCTGCTGGTCTACGCCGTGGCCTGGGTCCTGCTCGAGCGCACGCCGTTCGGCCGCTACGTATACGCGATCGGCGGCAACGAGACCGCGACCCGGCTGTCGGGCGTTCGCGTGCCGCGTGCCAAGCTCCTGATCTACGGGCTGAGCGGGCTGACGGCGGCGATCGCCGCGATCGTGCTTACCGGCCGCCTGATGAGCGGGCAGCCCAATGCTGGCCAGGGCTTCGAGCTCGACGCGATCGCCGCCGTGGTGCTGGGCGGGACCTCGATCGCCGGCGGCCGCGGCTCGCTGGTCGGCACCCTGCTGGGGGCACTTCTGCTCGGGGTGCTCAACAACGGCCTGAACATGGTCGGCGTAAACCCGTACGTCCAGACCGTGGTCAAGGGCGTGATCATCCTGCTCGCGATCTACATCGGCCGCGAACGGCGCGCGGTCGGCTGACCCCCATGACCAGCCCCAAGTCCAGCCCCTTGCCCAGCCTCGGAGACGCCGTTCCCATGGAGCGCCAGAACAACCGGATGACCGCAGTGGTCTGCCACGGCCCGGAGGACTACCGCGTGGAGCAGATCGCGCGTCCGCATCCCGGCTCCTGCGAGATGGTGATCCGGATCTCCGCCTGCGGCATCTGCGCCAGCGACTGCAAGTGCTGGTCCGGCGCCCGCATGTTCTGGGGCGACGGCAGCGGGAACGGCTGGGTCAAGCCCCCGGTGGTGCCCGGCCACGAGTTCTTCGGCGTGGTGGACGAGCTGGGTGCCGACGCCGCGGCGCATTTCGGCGTGGCGCCGGGCGACACCGTGATCGCCGAGCAGATCGTGCCCTGCGACCGCTGCCGCTACTGCCGCGCCGGCCAATACTGGATGTGCGAGGTGCACAACATCTTCGGCTTCCAGCGCCAGGTCGCCGACGGCGGCATGTCGGACTACATGCTGATCCCGCGTACCGCCCGGGTGCACGCCATCCCCGGGACCATGCCGCTCGCCGACGCCGCGATCATCGAGCCGCTGTCCTGCGCGATCCACGTCGTCAACCGCAGCGAGATGCGGCTCGACGACGTGGTGGTGATCGCCGGCGCCGGCCCGATCGGCCTGATGATGGTCCAGGTGGCGCGCCTGCGGACGCCGAGGAAGCTGATTGTGATCGACATGGTCAAGGAGCGCCGCGACCTCGCGTTGAGGTTCGGCGCCGACGTTGCGATCGACCCCGCAAGCGAGGATGCCGGCGCGATCGTCGGCTCGCACACCGGCGGCTACGGCTGCGATGTCTACATCGAGGCGACCGGCGCGCCCGGCGGGGTGATCCAGGGGCTCGAGCTGATCCGCAAGCTCGGCCGCTTCGTCGAATTCTCCGTGTTCGGCAAGGAGACCAGCGTCGACTGGTCGGTCATCGGCGACCGCAAGGAGCTCGACATCCGCGGCGCCCATCTCGGGCCGTACTGCTATCCGATCGCCATCGACCTGCTCGCCCGCGGCCTGGTCACCTCGAACGGGATCGTGACGCACGACTACGGCTTCGACGACTGGGACGAGGCGATCAAGGTCGCCAACTCGCTGGACTCGATCAAGGTGATCCTGAAGCCCTCGGTCCGGGCCGGCTGAGGGGCCGCCGGCATGGACGCCGTGCTGGGCATCGACGTCGGGACCGGCAGCGCCCGCGCCGGGCTGTTCTCGGCGGACGGGCGGATGCTGGCGCAGGCGAACCACCCGATCCGCACCTGGCGGCCGCGGCCCGGCCACGTGCAGCAATCGACCGCGGACATCTGGGACGCCGTCTGCCGCTCGGTGCGCGGGGCCGGTGCTGCCGCGGGGACGGTCGCCGTCCGCGGCATCGGCTTCGACGCGACCTGCTCGCTCGCGGTGGTGGACACCGACGGAAGCCCGGTGGCGGTCGGCGAGGACGATGCGCCGGATCAGAACGTCATCGTCTGGATGGACCATCGCGCCGAGGCGCAGGCGGATGCCATCAACGCCCGGCGGCACGACGTGCTGCGCTACGTCGGCGGCCGGATCTCGCCTGAGATGGAGACGCCCAAGCTCGCCTGGCTGCGCCAGCACCGTCCGAAGGCCTGGGACCGGGCCGCGCACTTCTTCGACCTGCCGGACTACCTGACCTGGCGCGCCACCGGCAGCACGATCCGCTCGTCCTGCTCCACCGTCTGCAAGTGGACCTATCTCGGCCACGAGGGACGCTGGGACGAGGGCTACTTCCGCGACATCGGACTGGGCGCCCTGGCCGACGAGGGCTTCCGGCGCATCGGCACCACCATCCGGCCGATGGGCAGCCCGGTGGGCGGGCTATCCGCCGAGGCGGCCGCCGCGTTCGGCCTGCCGGCCGGCATCCCGGTCGGCGCGTCGGCGATCGACGCGCATGCCGGCGGCATCGGCACCATCGGCGCCGCCCGCGACGCGCGGGTGCCGGACGACGACGCCCTGCTGCGTCGCCTCGCCCTGATCGGCGGCACTTCGAGCTGCCACATGGCGGTCTCGCCCGGTCCCCATTTCGTTCCGGGGATTTGGGGACCCTACTTCGACGCCATGGTGCCCGGCCTTTGGCTGAACGAGGGCGGCCAGTCCGCCACCGGCAGCCTGATCGACCACGTGATCACGACTCACGCCGCGTATCCGGCGCTGGCGGAGCAGGCCCGACGGGACGACCAAAGCCTGTACCGGCTGCTGAACGCCCGGCTCGACCGGCTGTCGCGCGACCTGCCGTTTCCTGCGGCGCTCACCGCGGACCTGCACGTGATGCCGGACTTCCACGGCAACCGTTCGCCCCGGGCCGATCCAAGCCTGCGCGGCATGGTCTCCGGCCTGCGCCTCGGCGCCGAGGCCGACGACCTGGCGCTGCTGTACCTCGCCACCATCCAGGCGATCGCCTACGGCACCCGCCACATCATCGAGACCCTGAACGCCGACGGCTACGCCATCGACACCATCTTGGCGTCGGGCGGCGGCACCCGGAACCCGGTGTTCCTGCGCGAGCATGCGGACGCCACCGCCTGCACCGTGGTGCTGGCGCGGGAACCGGAGGCGGTGCTGCTGGGCGCCTCGATCCTCGGCGCGGTGGCCGGCGGCCTGTACCCGGGCATCCGGGAGGCGATGACGGGGATGAGCCGCGAGGGTGCCGCCATCACGCCGGCGGCCGATGCGGCCAGGCGGTTCCACGATGCGAAGTATGCCGTGTTCCGAAGGATGTTCGAGGACCAGATCGCCTACCGCACCCTCATGGCCGGCAGTTCCATGACGTAGGTATCGACGGCGACGCAATACAGCAACGAGCGGATATGCGCTCGGGACGCTCCCGTGCCGATCCCACCGTCATTCGCATGTTCGTTGAAGCTCCTGTCGGAAACAGGGCTGTCTTGTCGTCCACAACAGACCTTGAAGCGTCCAAATCCGCCGATCAGATAAATCGGAAGTGAGTTCGATTACAGTTTGACAAATCATTATGAAGGAGCGACAGTTTTTTAAAGATCCAAAAATGGACAAAGCGAGGAAACGATGCGCATCCGTAAATACGATATCCTCTCCAACACATGCGCCGTTGCCGGCCTTCTTCCGGCGATGATCGCAATGACGGTTTCGCTCCCGTCGCGCGCGCAGCAGGCAACCGGTGCGGCGGCGGCAAGCCAGACGAACGTCCTCAACAGGGAACAGAGCAACGGCACCGGCTTTCCGGGCGCCACCAATGCGCAGGGCATCACGAACACGGAGGTGCAGTCCAACCCTGCGACGACCTCCCTGCTGCCTGCCGGAACCTACGATGCCGGCAACGGCCTGACCTTCCAGCTCAACTACGTCAGCGAGACGGCCGGCAACGTGACCGGTGGCCTTGCCAAGGGAACCGATTACGCCGACCAGATCCTCTATGCGGTGGACATCGATGCCGGCCGGATCTTCGGCCTGACCGGCGGCACGTTCCACTTCCTCGGCACGACGCGAGACGGCCGCAGCCTGTCCAACGACTACATCGGCAACAGCCTGGCGCCGCAGGAGATCTACGACGGCGCGGAGAACTCGCGCGTAACGCTCGCCACCTACGAGCAGAAGCTGTTCAACGACCGCTTCGACGTCGAGGTCGGCCGGCTTCCCGGCCAGGGCGCCTTCCTGGTGTCGCCGCTCTACTGCGACTTCCAGAACGTCGCCACCTGCGGCAGTCCGGAGATCGTCTTCAACGACGCCCACTTCACCTACTTTCCGCCGTCGACCTGGGGCGGCCACGCCAAGTTCTTCTTCACGCCGAAGGTGTTCTTCCATGCCGGCGCCTTCGAGGTGCAGCCGAGCAGCCAGACCGTCGACGACGTCGGCTTCAACTTCGGGCTCGACGGCGCCACCGGCGTGGTGATCCCGCTGGAGCTCGGCTACACCACCACCTCCGCCAACGATCCGCTGCCGCGCAACTATGCGATCGGCGCGCTGATCGACCAGTCGCGCTACAACGATCCGGTCCTGGACGTCAGGGGCGGACGCGCGCTGTTCAGCGGCCTTGCCTCGCGGGAGGATTTCGGGCGCTCGATCGCCTATGCCCGCTTCGACCAGGCGCTCTTCAAGCGCAGGGGACCACACCCGCAGGAGCTGCAGATCTTCGGCGCCGTGCTGGGCGGCACCGGCGGCCGGCAGATCCAGGACTTCCAGATCGAGGCCGGCGTCGTGTTCACCGGCCCGTTCAAGAGCCGCCCCTACGACACGATCGATTTCGACGTGTCCGACCAGCATTACTCGAAGCTGGGCTACTCCAACATCATCGCGGCCCGGGCTTCCGAAGGGTCGATCGGCGGCACGCCGTCGCGGGACGAGACCCTCATCGAGCTGAACTACGGCGTGCAGCTCACCCCGGCGATCCACGTGACCCCGAACCTCCAGTACATCTTCAACCCTGACAACCTGCGCGAGCCCTTCCTGAAGAAGCCGATCCAGGACGCCTTCGTGATCGGCGGCAAGCTCACGGTCGACGTGTTCACGCTCCTCGGTCTCGCCAAGGGTCCGGGAAGCCGATAGTGCCAGAAAAGACCGCACGCCGCGCTGCAACGATGCGAGGGAGGCCGTGCCCGGAAGCGCTTTCCTTTGTCCCGCGGCGGCAATGGGCGCCTGCTGCCGTGATGAATGGGGGAGACGTCGTCCGATGCAGGCCATCGCGCTGAACGGGCAGACGCTCGGGCGGATCGCCGGTCCGGTCCGGACCCCCCGCTTCGATCGGACGCTGCTGATGCCGGGGATCGTCCATCTCGGCCTGGGCGGATTTCATCGCGCCCACATGGCGCGCTACGTGCAGGAGCTGATCGAGCGCCGGCCCGACATGGCCGAGTGGGGCATCGTCGGCGCCGGCCTGCTGCCCGCCGACATCGGGATGCAGCGGGCGCTGTCGCCGCAGGACGGGCTCTACACTCTGGTCGAGCGACTGGGCGACGAGGAGACCGCGACCGTCATCGGCTCGATCCGGGACGTGGTCTTCGCCGGTGCCGACTCCGGGCCGCTGCTCGAGGCGATCGACCGGCCGGGGATCCGGATCGTCAGCCTGACCGTGACCGAGCACGGCTACTGCCTCGACCGCTCGACCAAGAGGCTGGATCCGGAGCATCCGCAGGTGGTGGCGGATCTCGCCGACCCGCTGCGGCCGCACACGGCGCCGGGCCTGATCGTCGAGGCCTATCGCCGCCGCCGCCAGGCCAGCAGGCCTGCCTTCACGGCGCTCAGCTGCGACAACATCCAGCATAACGGCGCCGTGCTGCGGGACGCGGTGCTGAGCCTGGCCCGGCTGCGCGATCCGTCGCTGGAGGCGTGGATCGCCGAGCACGGTGCGTTTCCCGCCACGATGGTGGACCGGATCACGCCGGTCACGCAGGACGAGGACCGCGCCTATGTCCGCGACCGCTACGGGATCGCCGACAACTGGCCGGTCCTCTGCGAGCGCTTCACCCAATGGGTGATCGAGGACCGATTCTCCGCCGGCCGACCGGCCCTGGAAGAGGTGGGCGTACAGTTCGTGGGGGACGTGGCGCCGTTCGAGTTCATGAAGCTGCGCCTGCTCAACGGCAGCCACCTGGCGATCTCCGCTCTCGGCCGACTGGCCGGCTACCGCACCGTGGACGAGACGCTGCGCAACCCGCTGATCGCGCGTTACATGGCGGCCCTCATGGATCGCGAGACCGGGCCCACCCTGCCGCCGCTACCGGGAATCGACCTCGAGCTGTACAAGCGGACCCTGATCGAGCGCTTCGCCAACCCGGGCATCCGGGACACGGTGGAACGGGTGAACACCGACGCACCGCTCAACGTGCTGGTCGACCCGATCCGCGACCGGCTGGCCGCCGGCGGGGGCATCCCGCTGCTGGCCCTGGCGCTGGCCGCCTGGATGCGGCGCGTGCGCGGCGCGGACGAGCAAGGGCGCCCGATCGAGATCCGCCATCCGCTGGCGGCGAATTTGCGCGAGCGGGCGATGGAGGGCGGCGCGGACCCGCGGCCGCTGCTGTCGCTGCGCGGGCTGTTCGGCGAGCTGGGCGAGCACCCGGAGCTGGTCCGCAGCGTCGGGCACTGGCTCGCGCGCCTCTACGAGGTCGGCAGCCTCCGCACGCTGGCGGAGGCGGCGGACACCCTTTCATTCTGACGACGGAGGCCAGGCAGGCAGCCCAAGGCGGGCGGAGCCGACAGGCGGACACGAGGACCACGGCTTTCACAAGAACGACGTCGGGCCGGATCCGGTACGCGACGCGCTGGATGGGACGGATAAGCAATGGGAAGCAGCTTCGGGCGCACGGGCCTGGGAGTCGTCGCGGCGATGGCCGCCGGATGGGGCGGCGCCCCTGCGGCGCGCGCCGACGCGACGCTGACGGTCGCGACGGTGAACAACGGCGACATGGTCATCATGCAGGGACTGTCGGACAGGTTCGAGCAGTCGCATCCCGGCATCCACTTGCGCTGGGTGGTACTGGAAGAGAACACGCTGCGCCAGCGCCTGACCACCGACATCGCGACCGATGCCGGCCAGTTCGACGTGCTGACGATCGGCAACTACGACGTGCCGATCTGGGCCAGGCAGGGCTGGCTGTCGCCGCTCGACATGCCGGCCTCCTACGATGTGGACGACCTGCTGAAGCCGGTGCGCGACGGGCTGACGTACAAGGGCCACCTGTACGGGCTGCCGTTCTATGCCGAGAGCGCCATGACCTACTACCGGTCCGATCTGTTCCGGCACGCCGGGCTCACGATGCCGACGCACCCAACCTACGCCGAGGTGCGCGGCTACGCCGACCGGCTGACCGACAAGGCGCACGGGGTCTACGGCATGTGCCTGCGCGGCAAGCCGGGCTGGGGGCTGAACATGGCCACCGTCACCAGCATGGTGCACGCGTTCGGCGGGCAGTGGTTCAACACCGCCTGGAAGGCGCGGATCGACACGCCGGAATGGCGCCAGGCGGTCGGCACCTACGTCGACGTCCTGCAGAAGGACGGGCCGCCCGGCGCCGCCTCGAACGGCTTCAACGAGAACCTGGCCCTGTTCGCCGGCGGCCACTGCGCGATGTGGATCGACGCCACCGTCGCGGCCGGCTCGCTGTTCGACGCGAAGAGCTCGTCGGTGGCCGGCAGCGTCGCCTTCGCGCCGATGCCGACCGGCGACTTCGCCGGCGGCCCGACCTGGCTGTGGAGCTGGAACCTGGGCGTCCCGCGCACCTCGCACCACCAGGACGAGGCGAGGCAGTTCGTCGCCTGGGCCACATCGAAGGAATACGTGCAGCTGGTGGCGCGGCAGAAGGGCTGGGTGGCGGTGCCGCCGGGGACGCGCGCCTCCACCTATGCCTCGCCGGACTACCGCAAGGCGGCGCCGTTCGCCGGCTTCGTTCTGGACGCGATCGACAGCTCCAACCCGAACGGCCAGACGCGCGAGCCGCGGCCGGACACCGGCGCGCAGTTCGTGGCGATCCCCGAGTTCCAGGGCATCGGCACCGCGGTGGGCCAGATCGTCACCTCGGCCCTGGTCGGGCAGGTGAGCGTCGAGGATGCGCTTCGGCGCTCGCAGTCGGTCACCGACCGGACCATGCGGCAGGCCGGCTACGGATCCGGCGGGGCGCCAGGCCGGTGAGCGGGACGCTCGCCGCACCCGCGCCGGCCGCGGTCCGACGCCCGGCGTCGCAACGCGAGGCGGCCGAGCGCCGCGCCCGCCGCCGTATGCTGCCGCTGGTGGGTCCTGCGGTGGGCGTGCTGCTGGTCTGGATGATCGTGCCGCTGGCGATGACGCTGTGGTTCTCGGTGCGGCGCTACAACCTGCTCAACCCGGCGCTGCACGGCTTCGCCGGGGTCGAGAACTACCGCTACCTCGTCACCGATCCGGACTTCTGGGCCTCGCTGGTCAACACGCTGGTGCTGGTCGGCGCGGTGCTGGCGGTCACCGTCGTCGTCGGCACGCTGCTGGCGGTACTGTTCGACCAGCCCTTTGCGGGCAGGGGCGTCGCCCGGGTGTTGGCCATCTCGCCGTTCTTCGTCATGCCGACGGTCAGCGCGCTGATCTGGAAGAACCTGATGCTGCACCCGATCTACGGCGTCGCCGGGTTCGCGTGGCGCACGTTCGGGCTGCAGCCGGTGGACTGGTTCGCGACCTTCCCGCTGGCCAGCGTGATCGCCATCGTCTCGTGGGAATGGTTGCCGTTCGCGCTGCTGATCCTGCTCACCGCAGTACAGTCGCTCGACCGTTCGCAGGTCGAGGCGGCGCGGCTCGACGGCGCCAGCGCCCTCCAGCAGTTCCGCTACGTCACGCTGCCGCACCTGTCCCGCGCGATCGGAGTCGTCGTCATGATCGAGACGATCTTCCTGCTCACCGTGTTCGCGGAGATCTTCGTGACCACCTCCGGCGGTCCCGGCAACGCCACCACCAACCTTGCCTTCCTCATCTATGCGCGGGCGCTGCTGCAGTTCGACGTCGGCGGCGCGTCGGCGGGCGGCGTAGTCGCGATCGTGCTGGCCAACGTCGTCGCCCTGTTCCTGGTGCGCTCGATCGGCAAGCGGATGGATATCTGAGATGCGGCGATCCGGGCTCAGGCGCATCCTCGTGCCGCTCGCCGGCTGGGCGGTGGCGCTGCTGCTGTTCTTCCCGATCTTCTGGATGGCGCTGACCAGCTTCAAGACCGAGATCGCCGCGATCTCGACCCCGCCGCTGCTGTTCTTCCATCCCACGCTGGCGGCCTATGTGGAGGTGCAGGCGCGGTCGAGCTACCTGCACTTCGCGCTGAACAGCGTCCTGATCTCGATCGGCGGCACCGCGATCGCGATCGCGCTCGGGGTCCCGGCCGCCTACGCGCTGGCGTTCCATCCGACCGCGCGCACCCGCGGCACGCTGCTCTGGATGCTGTCGACCAAGATGCTGCCGCCGGTCGGCGTGCTGGTGCCGATATACCTGCTGTTCAAGAACACCGGCCTGCTCGACACCCGGACCGGGCTGGTCGGCATCTACGCGCTGATGAACCTGCCGATCGTGGTGTGGATGCTGTTCACCTTCTTCCGGGAGATGCCTCGGGACATCCTGGAGGCGGGGCGGATGGACGGCGCCGGCACGTGGGGCGAGGTCTGGCACCTGCTGCTGCCGCTCACCGTGCCGGGCGTCGCCTCGACCGCCCTGCTGTCGCTGATCCTGTGCTGGAACGAGGCGTTCTGGAGCCTCAACCTGACCTCGGTGAACGCGGCACCGCTGACCGCTTTCATCGCCTCCTACTCCAGTCCCGAGGGGCTTTTCTTCGCCAAGCTCTCGGCCGCCTCGACCATGGCGGTGGCGCCCATCCTGGTGTTCGGCTGGTTCAGCCAGCGCCAGCTCGTGCGCGGCCTGACCTTCGGCGCCGTGAAATAGAGGGATCCCGATGGCAACCCTGTCGCTGCGCGGCGTGCGCAAGAGCTACCAGGCCGGAATCGAAACGATCAAGGGTATCGACCTCGAGGTCGCGGACCGCGAGTTCGTGGTGTTCGTGGGCCCGTCCGGCTGCGGCAAGTCCACCCTGCTGCGCATGATCGCCGGTCTCGAGGACATCACCGCCGGCGACCTTCTGATCGACGGCGCGCGCGTGAACGACGTCGATCCCGCCTCCCGCGGGCTGGCCATGGTGTTCCAGAGCTACGCGCTCTACCCGCACATGACGGTCGCCGACAACATGGGCTTCGCGCTGAAGTTGGCCGGCCGGCCGAGGGCGGAGCGGGAAGCCAAGGTCAGGGAGGCGGCGCGCATCCTGCAGCTTGAGCCGCTGCTGGGCCAGCGGCCGCGGGCGCTGTCCGGAGGTCAGCGGCAGCGGGTGGCGATCGGGCGCGCGATCGTGCGGCAGCCCCGGGTGTTCCTGTTCGACGAGCCGCTGTCCAACCTCGACGCGGCGCTGCGCGGCCAGATGCGCATCGAGTTGCTGCGCCTGCACGAAGAGCTCGCCGCCACCATGGTCTACGTCACGCACGACCAGGTCGAGGCGATGACCATGGCCGACAAGATCGTGGTGCTGCAGGCCGGCCGGGTCGAGCAGGTCGGCACGCCCATGGAGCTCTACAACCATCCCGCCAACCTGTTCGTCGCCGGCTTCATCGGCTCGCCGCGCATGAACCTGCTGCCGGGGACGGTAGGCGCCGCGCAGCCGGACGGGCAGGTGCCGGTGACGCTGTCCGACGGCATCGTCGTCGCGGTGCGGCTGGCCAAGGCGCCGGCGCCGGGCAGCGCGGTCATGCTCGGCATCCGGCCCGAGGCGTTGGGGCAAGCGGCGGACGGGCCGTTCGTCGGCACCGTCCGGCTGGTGGAGCGCCTCGGCGGCCTGACCCTGGTCCACGTCACGCTTGCCGACGGAGAGATGCTGGTGGCGCAGACGGAGGGCAACGATCCGGTACGGCCGCATGGCGTGGTCCGGCTGGCGGCCGATCCGCTGGCCTGCCACCTGTTCGACGCCGCCGGCCTGGCGCTGGAGCGGGCCGTGCGCGGCGATGCGCTCGGGCTGGACGTGCCCTCGCTCGCCCGCGCCTGAGCCGCATCGTGTATCTCGGCATCGACCTCGGCACCTCGGCGGTCAAGGCGATCCTGGTGGACGACGCGCAGGCGGTGCTGGCCGGCGCCAGCCAGCCGCTGGAGGTGCGGCGGCCGTCACCGGGCTGGAGCGAGCAGGACCCGGAGGACTGGCTGCAGGCGATGCTGCGGGCGGTCGACGCGCTGGCGGCGGAGCGGCCGCGCGAGCTCGCCGCGACCCGGGCGATCGGGCTGTCCGGACAGATGCACGGCGCGGTGCTGCTGAACCGCGCCGGCGCCGTTCTGCGTCCCTGCATGCTGTGGAACGACACCCGCGCGACCGCCGAATGCCGCGCGTTGGAAGAAGCGTTCCCACGCTCGCGCGCCGTGACCGGCAACCCGGCGATGCCGGGCTTTACCGCGCCGAAGCTGCTCTGGGTGCGGCGGCAGGAACCGGACGTGTTCGCGCGGGTGGCCACCGTGCTGCTGCCCAAGGCCTGGATCCGGTTCCGGCTCACCGGCGAGCGAATCGAGGACATGTCGGACGCCTCGGGCACGCTGTGGCTGGACGTGGGACGCCGCGACTGGTCTGACGCGGCGCTGGAGGCGACGGGGCTGTCGCGTGCGGCGATGCCGCGCCTGGTGGAAGGCAGTGCGCCGGCTGGACGATTGCGTCCGGACCTGGCCGCGCGCTGGGGCATGGCGCGCGCGCCGATCCTGGCCGGGGGTGCAGGCGACAACGCCGCCGGCGCCGTGGGGCTGGGCGCCACGCACCCAGGCGATGCCTTCGTCTCGCTGGGCACCTCCGGCGTGCTATGGGCCACCACCGACCGGTTCCGCCCCAATCCCGGCGAGGCGGTGCACGCCTTCTGCCACGCCCTGCCCGACCTGTGGCACCAGATGGGCGTGACGCTGTCGGCGGCCGCCTCGCTGGCCTGGTGGGCGGGGATCGCGGGACGGTCGGAGGCGGAGCTGATGGCGGAGCTGGGTCCGGCGCCGCCGCGTGCGGTGCCGGTCTTCCTGCCGTACCTATCGGGCGAGCGGACGCCGCATAACGACGGACAGGTCCGCGGCGCGTTTGCGGAGCTGTCGCACGAGACCGACCGCGTCGCCATGAGCTGGGCCGTGCTTGAGGGCGTCGCCTTCTCGATCCGCGACTGCCTGGATGCGTTGGCGCGCGCCGGAACGCGGGTCGCCGAGGCGGACGTGATCGGCGGCGGCTCCCGGTCCCGGACCTGGATCGCGGTGCTGTCCGCGGTGCTCGGCATCAAGCTGCACCGGCTGACAGGCGGCGAACACGGCGGCGCATTCGGGGCGGCGCGCCTGGCGCGGTTGGCGGAAACCGGAGAGGATCCGCAAGCCGTGTGCGTGCCGCCGGACCGGGTCGAGACGGTCGAGCCCAATATGGTCTGGGCCGAGGCAAGCCATCGTCGGTTGTGCCGCTACCGCGCCCTCTATCCGGCACTCTCGCACGGCTGACCGATGCAGATCAGCAGCTGCCCCTTGGGGGCGCTACCCGCCATTCCCAACGTGTTCGCCAGAACTGGTTGCGAAGACGGGCTTGCGCCCTTCAGGCATGGCTTGGGCGGCCGCCTGGACGTCGATCCGCTGCAGGGTGCACCGTCGGCCGACCACACCGAACCGGCGCTCGAGCATGCATACACGGCAGGGCCATCGCATTTGAGGAGAAGTGGAAGGAGAAGGCCAGGGCGCTGCCCTGGACCCGTTGGGGCCGCGGGCCCCAAACCCC
>CAXTVM010000034.1:0-38431 GCA_964247725.1 uncultured Acetobacteraceae bacterium
GAAACCATGCACGAGGCCGTGCTCGACGCCTGGGGACAGGCAATCCACTTCTGAGAAGATAGTCCTGGAGAAGAAGGCCAGGGCGCCGCCCTGGACCCGTTGGGGCCGCGGGCCCCAAACCCCGGTCCGCAAGAAGAAAGCTCACTCGCGGTTGTGGGATGGCAAGACGAATCGGGGGCCCAGGGGCGAAGCCCCTAGGCTCGTCCTATAATGTTGTGCGGCCGGTATCGCGTCTAGACCGGCGCCACCACCGCGTTCTGGATCGCGCCGATCCGGTCTATCTCGCAGCGCACGATGTCGCCGGGCTTGAGGAAGATCTGCGGGTCCATGCCGATCCCGACCCCTTCCGGCGTGCCGGTCGCGATCAGGTCACCCGGATACAGCGTGAAGGCGGTGGAGAGATAGGCGATCTGCTGCCACACGTTCGCGATCATGCCGCCGGTGACGTTGTCTTGACGCAGCTCGCCGTTGACGTAGCAGCGCAGGGCCAGGGCATGCGGGTCCGGGATTTCGTCCGCCGTCACGATCCAGGGGCCGATCGGGCCGTGCGTGTCGAAGGACTTCCCCATCGTGAAGGTCGTGGAGTGGAACTGCCAATCGCGGGCCGACACGTCGTTGGCGACCAGATAGCCGAACACGTAGTCCGGCGCGTCGGCCTCGCTGACATGCTTTGCCTGCCGGCCGATGACGACGCCGAGCTCGACCTCGTAGTCGAGCTTCTCGGTCACGCCGGGGTCGATGTCGTCGTAAGGACCGGAGATGCAGCTGTTCTGCTTGTTGAACCAGACCTGATGCTTCGAGCGCGCAACGCCCAGCTTGTCCGCCTCTTCGAGATGCTTGCCGTAGTTCATGCCGATGGCCAGATACTTGCTCGGCCGCTCCAGCGGAGCGAGCAGCTCGACATCGGTCAGGGCGATGTCGGCCTTTGCGGAGGCGAGATGAGCCGAAATGCGGTCCAGTGCCGCCTTGCCGCCTTCGATGATGCCCGACATGCTCGTGTACCCGAGACCCTCGAGTGGCACGATCCGATCGTCCAGAAGTGCCCCGATCTTGACGTCATCCCCATGCCGGTATCGTAGGAGCTTCATGCTGTGTTCCTTCGGCTAGACTTGCGGCTTCGATGCTGACGTCAGCAGATGCCAGGCGGGGTGGCACGATCGCATCCGGGTCTGCCCGGTACTGGATCGCCGTCGATCAAACGAGCCGCCCCCGTCAAGGACGATGTAACGAAAGCGTGTAGGTGCTGGTGCGATTGTCGTCAAGCTGATGATGCGGCAGATCGGGGGCCCGGACCTCCTCCTCGAGGCTTCGACCGAACGCCGAAGCCGTTCGAGCTGAGCCGATATCATCCCGCTGGCGCCGTGAGCCTTGACTTCCGGCCATGCATCGCTCGACGGTCAGGAGGAACTCGCCGAGATGCAGGATAAGGACACCGGGCGATGCGGGTGGCGTATCGCCTGAAAGCTGACCTAATCCCGATCGGTGGCTCCGCCGCCGCGAAGCCGGCCTCGCCCTGCCAGAGGACTCTTCCCTCACGCGGCAGATCGGCCGGAGCCATGGTGGCGGCCTCCACGAGCGTCACAACGGCCGTCGCGGGGGCAGGCTTCGGGTCGGGACGCGAGCTCCGCTCGGGAAGGTCGGCGTGACGCGCGCACGACGCATTGGAGGGACGAACCCGCATGACCTCTGTCTCCACACCCGACCTCGCGTCCATTCCCGGGCGCTACAGGACGACGCAGGCCGCCGTGGTCGCGGAGGCGAATGCGGGCTTCACGCTCCGCGACCTAGAGCTGTCGGCGCCGCGCGCCGACGAGGTGATCGTCGAGATCGAAGCGAGCGGCATGTGCCATGCCGACCTCTCGGCGCGCGCCGGCCGCCTGCCGTTCCCGCTGCCTGGGGTCCTCGGGCATGAGGGCGTGGGCCGGATCGTCGAGGTCGGCGCGGCGGTCGACGAGGTCGCGGTGGGAGACCGCGTGGTGATCAGCTTCAGCTGGTGCGGCCGCTGCCCGGCCTGCTTCCGCGGCGCTCCGGTCTGCTGCCGCGACTGGGATCGGCTCAACATGGCCGGCGGCAGCAGGGCCGACGGCTCGGCCACGCTCCGCTGCGGCGACGGGGCGATGCACGGCCACTTCTTCGGCCAGTCCTCGTTCTCGCGCCTGGTCGTCACCACCGCCCGCGCCACGGTGAGGGTGCCGGACGACCTGCCGGCGTCCGTCCTGGCGCCGCTCGGCTGCGGGGTGCAGACCGGGGTCAGCGCGGTCACGACCGTGCTGCGTCCGGCACCCGGCTCGTGCGTCGCGGTGTTCGGGGTCGGCGCCGTCGGCATGTCGGCGCTGATGGGCCTGGGCCTGACCGGAGCGGCTCGGATCATCGCCGTCGACGTGCATCCCGCACGCCTGGCGCTCGCTCGCGAGATCGGCGCCACGGATACCATCGACGCCTCGTCCGGCGGCGTCGCCGAGCAGATCCGGCAGCTGACCGGCGGCGCAGGCCTGGACGGCGCGATCGAGACCAGCGGCAACGTCGGCGTGCTGCGAATGGCGATCGGCTCGTTGGGTGCTGCGGGGACCTGCGTCGTGGTCGGCGTGCCGAAGCTGGGCGACACGGTCCCGGTAGACGTGATCGACCTGGTCTCGCGCGGCCTGCGGATCGTCGGCACCAACCAGGGCGACGCCAATCCCCGCACCTTCATCCCGCATCTGGTCGCCCTCTATCGCGCCGGCCGCCTGCCGATCGATCGGCTGGTCACCAGCTTCGCCTTCGCCGAGATCAACGAAGCCGCCCGGGCGTCGCTGGACGGCACCGCGATCAAGCCGGTGCTGCACATGGCGTGAGCGATGCGCGGCAGCCAGCCGGCTCGTGACCATCCGCCGGCAGGCCGCCGACATGGGGTTGGGGGGATCAGCCCTCGTCCGTTTCGCTGAGCCCGTCGATGGTGCTCCGGGACCTGGCTAGCACATCCGCGAGACCGACCGCTTCGCCGGCCTCGATGTCGGACCGGATCCCGATGCCGGCGGACTGCTCGGCGCGGTTCATCTGCCGCGCGGCAGTCCGATACGAAGGTGACCGCGGAGCCGGAAGGCCACCCTGTCGCTCAACGATTTGGGATCCGGACATCACGATCGGGCCGAGTTCGAGTATGCCGTGCAGGCGGCGCTGGATCGGGGGGACGGCGTCCGGTTCAGCTGGTTGCAGGAGCTGGACGGCGACCACGGCCGGGTAGTCACGCCGGGCCGGCTAGTCGCCGGCTGCCCGCAGCGCCTGCCGCTGCGCAGCGAGGTCCTGGTCCGCAGTGGAGACGCCGGCCCGGCCGTGGACGCCAACCCGTTCCAAGAACGCCTGGACCCGGCAACGTGATCATTCCTAGATGCGGAAGGCAAACGGCTGAGACTCCCCGCCGTTGCGAGCGCGGCGTATCCGGCAGCGGTTCGCCGATGCGGGCGACCTCGGGGATTCGGGAGTCGACCGCATGCGTCTGCCGCCGGGCGGTTGGTCAAGTCGATGCCATCGGCGTTCCCATGAGGATGAACCTGTTCGTGCCTGACGCCACCTTTAACAACTCGTCCGGAGATGGCAGCGTGGTTGCTCCCGAGCGAGGTGCCGGCGTCCCTGTCGACCTGCCCGTGTCCCGCAGGGTCATGAGCTTCATTCGCAACCGCTGCGAACTTCTTGCCGTGGGAAAGGGTGCTCCCGGCGGCCGTTACCTGCCAATGGTGCTCGCACTCGCCCTGTCCCCTCCCGCCTGTGGGCAGACCGCGACGAACGCACCGGTCGCGAGACCGCCGCTAGACCTCGAAGCTCATCCAGGCTGGCAAGGAGCGGGCTCGTCCGACACGAGTTCGATCGAGACCCTGATCGGCGCGTTCGCTCGCGTGGTGTGGTCGCCCGCGGGCGGCACGCTTGATCGCGATCGTCTTCGCCGGCTGTTCACTCCCAGCGGCCACATCGTTGTCGCGGTGCCGCCTGCGCCGGGCCGGACGGCGGACGTCGTAATCCTTTCGCCGGACGGATATGCCGACCTGTCGGATCGGACGACCGCCCGGCAGGGCTTCTTCGATCACGTCATCAGCAACAGAGTAGAGCGCTTCGGCGTGATGGCGCACGTCTATTCCGCCTACGGCTCGAGGCATGCGGCATCCGATCCCGAGCCGTTCGCGCGCGGCGTGAAGTCCTTCGAGCTCCTGAACAGCGGCGACCGCTGGTACATCGTGCAGGTCTACTACGACCGGGAGCGGGCCGGTAACGCCATACCGAAGGAGTTCTTGACGGAGGCGGACATCCAGCCGACCCGCAACGGGAACTGATCCGAGGTGGCATGATGTCGGCACGCTCGCACCCTGGCAGCCGACGCGGCCTACCACGACCACACCGCCGATCCCGAACAACCCGATCCGCGACCGCCGTCGTCCGTTTAGCCGCAGCCTCTACGGGCGGCGCGCCGTCATCGAGCGCGGCGTCTGCCGGCTCAAGGACTTCCGCAGCGTCGGCGATGGCGACGCGCTCCGCCTGCGGCAAGTGACGTCTCCATGAGCGACCGCGTGCCGGCGCTGCGAAGTCGTGACCCGACCGCCGCCGACGCTCCAGCCGTCACGAGTCGTAGGCGACCAGGGCCGAGACCGGCACGCCCAGCCGGTCGCGGCCATGCAACGACAGCAGCTCGATGATCACCGCGGCCGCGACCACGTCGGCGCCGACCTTGCGCAGCAGCGCCACCGCGGCGGCCAGCGTGCCCCCGGTCGCCAGCAGGTCGTCGACCACCACCACGCGCTGCCCCGGCTCGATCGCGTCGGCCTGGATGTGCAGGCTGTCGCTGCCGTACTCGAGCTCGTATTCGAGGGAGACGGTACGGCCGGGCAGCTTGCCCGGCTTGCGAAGCATCAGGAAGCCGCAGCCAAGCTTGCTGGCCAGGGGTGCTGCCATCAGGAAGCCGCGCGACTCGACGCCCGCGAGCAGGTCCGGCCGTGCCGGTGCCACCGCCTTGGCCAGGCGCCCCATCGCCACCTGCCAGGCATCCGCGTGCCGCAGCAGCGTCGAGATGTCGTAGAACAGGATGCCGGGCTTTGGAAAATCCGCGATGCCGCGGATGTGCTGCTTGAGGTCCATGGCGGCGAGGTCCGGGGGCATTGACACCCTCATATCCAATGCGGCTCCGCTCTAGCCGGTCCGGTCGGGAGCGGCAAGGCCGCCGGCCCGATGCCGCCTATCGCGCGAGCAGCACCGTCAGCAGCATCTCGGCACCGAACAGCGTGTGGAACGCCGTGGTCGGGTGCTCGTCGTCCCAGAACACATGGCGGTTCGGCTGCGCGCACACCGGGGCCCCCGGATCGGCCGTCACGGTGCCGCCGTAGCAGGCATCGACAGCGTCGCTGAAGCCGTAGTGGGCCGGGTCGGCGACCACGTCGTCGAGCAGGGAGAAGCTGTCGAAGCGGATGACGCGGATGCCGGTCACGCCGTCCAGGGCGGTGGCGAGGGCGGCGTTGTATGCCCGGGTCAACGCGGTGGCGGCGGCGGGGATGCCGGGATCGATCGATGCGAGTGCCGTGACCAGCGGAAGCTTGCCCTCGTCGGGCAGGTTGGGGACCAGGACGGTGCGGCCGCCGGCGGCCTTGATCGCATCCACCGCCCGGACGATCCCGGCGACCGTGCCGGCGATGGTGGTCGCCGGACCCGGCCCCTGCTCCGCGATGGCGGCGACGTCGTTGAGGCCGGAGAACACCACGTAGAGGGCGTTCGGGTCCGCGCGGTGCGCGGCCGCGCGGGCCGTGAAAGCCCGCGTTTCGGCATCCAGCGACCATGGATAGGCGTCGTGCGGATAGAAGCCGGTGCCGAACGGCGGCACCTCGACCGTGTTGGACGCGGTAAGCGCGCCGCCGAAGGCGAAGTCGCCGCCGCCGTCCAGCGATGGCCGGTTGGGGACGCCGAGGCCGAGCGCCAGGATGTCGGCGTAGACCGGGCCGTTCGACAACCGGCCGTCGAAGTAGCGGTCGGGCGCCGGCTGCACCGGCTGTCCGGTGCCGGCCTGGAGCGCCGTCGAAGCGGCGAGCAGGTTGCCGACGTCGGAATAGCTGTCGCCCAGCACGACCAGCCCGGTATAGGACCGGGCGGCGGCAGGCGTCAGGGAAACGGCGAGCAGCAACAGCCCGGAGGCCAAACGATGTAGGCATGTCATGCGATGCCGCACCAACCCGACGCAAGCGGGATCGTAGCATCGCTCTATCGTTCGGGGACAGGCGCCGGATCGCTGGCGCCGGCGATCCGGGGGCAGCCGCCGCTCGGGCGGACGGGACAGCACGTGGCGCCGGGATCAGGCGGGCTCTTGAACCGGTACGGGGTCGCCCGGCTGTGCCGCATGAAGCGGGAACACCAGGCGGATCGTGGTGCCGATCCCCAGCACCGTGTCCAGCTCCAGCCTGCCGTTCGACTGCTCGACGAAGCCCTTCACCATCGACAGGCCGAGCCCGGTGCCCTTGCCGATCGCCTTGGTGGTGAAGAACGGCTCCAGCGCCCGCTGCGCCACCTCCGGCGTCATCCCGGTGCCGGCGTCGGTCACGGCGATCTCCAGCGCCGGCGCGCCGCCCAGCGGATCGTCCCGGCGCGGGCGGGTGGCGACCGTGATCTCGCTGCCCGGCGGCACCGCATCGGCGGCGTTCCGGACCAGGTTCAGCAGCGCCATCTCGAGCTGGCTCGCATCGACCAGGGTCAGCAGCGGCTGGTCCGCCAGGTCGAGCCTGACCCGGATGTCGGCCCCCGCCACCTGGTCCAGGATGACGTCGCAGCTGGCCAGCGTCGCGTTGACGTCCAGGATCCGGTCGTCGTGGAACTGTCGCCGGGCGAAGGACAGCATCTGGTCGGTCAGCCGGCTGGCCCGGCGGGCGCCCCAGGTCGCGCGCTCGACCTGCCGGGTGCGGCGCCCGGCGTCGGCCTCGGTGCCGAGCCGCTCAAGGTTGGCCAGCACGACAGTCATCAGGTTGTTGAACTCGTGCGCAAGGCTCGACGCCATGCCGCCCAGCGTCTCCATGCGCTGCGACTGCTGCAGCACCGCCTCAGCCTGGCGCCGGCGCGTCACGTCCAGCTGGCTCGCGAAGTGGTAGACGAGGCGGCCGCCGGTATCGATCACCGGGCTGATGAACAGCGCGTTCCAGAAGCTGGACCCGTCGCGCCGGTAGTTCAGCAGCTCCATGTGGATGTCCTCGCCGGCGGTCAGCGCGCGCCGGATCTCGGCCAGGCAGGCCGGATCGGTGCCCTCGCCCTGCAGGAAGCGGCAGTTCCGTCCGACGATCTCCTCCTGCCGGTAGCCGGTCAGCGCCTCGAAGGCCCGGTTGCAGAAGATGATCGGGTTGTCGGGATGATGCGGATCGGTCAGGCACATCGGCATGCGGCTCATCTGCACCGCGGCGAAGAAGATGTCCGTCCCGTCGTGACCGCGGCCCGGCGGGATCACGTTGCGGCCACCGGAGATGTGATGCCCATCTTCCAGCGTCGTGAACGATGCTGGCGTTCGCGTGTTGGTCATCGCCAGGCCATCCCCAGGTTGTTCATCGGCCTTTGCTCCACGTTCACGAAATATGTCCACCGCTATCGCAGGTTCTACCCGAGCTGTCTGGATTGATCACCCGGACGCTGCGGGAGGTCTCGGAAGGAAGAAGCCCTCTTGTCCGTCCTGCTGGTCGAAGATGAACCCTTGATCCGCGAGATCATGTCGGAATGCCTGCAGGACGCCGGCTACGAGGTGGTGGAGGCGGAGAGCGGGCTCCAGGCGGTGGCGGCGCTGGGCGACCCGGCGCGGCGCTTCACGCTCCTGGTCACCGACTTCCACATGCCCGGCGGCATCGACGGCGGACAGGTGGCGGACCTGGTCCGGCAAGCCTGTCCGAACATCCCCGTGGTGATCGTATCGGGCCGCCCCGATGCGCTGCAATCCTCCTGGCGCAGCGAGTTCGGCTATGCCGTGCTCAAGAAGCCCTACCTGCCGAGCGACCTGGTCGGGCTGGTGCGAAGCCTCCTCGTCCGTCCCGGGACGTGAGCCCGTGATCCGGGCGGCGCTGCGACCGACTGGCGGGGCCGCGATCGTCGGACGCGACCCGCCCGGTCCGGAGGGATGGCCGGCAGCGCTTCCGCCATGGTCAGGGTCGGCTGGCCAGGTGGGTGCGGTCGCGGCCCCATGCCGGCCCGGCCGGCGGCATCGCCCGCCGTGTTGGCCCTCGCCATGGTGGGCGGCGCCCGTCCTCGCGGCGGCGGCGCTGCTGCCGCGGCCGCTCGACTGGTCGCTCGCCACCGCCGTCACCATCCTGCTCGGCGTGCCGCACGGGGCGCTGGACGGCGAGATCTGCCGGGCGCTGCTGCGGCCCCGCTACGGCCGTGCCTGGTTCGCGGTGTTCGCAGCCCCCTACCTGCTGCTGTTCGGGGCTGTCCTGGTCGCCTGGCAGCTGGCGCCGGCCTGCTCCTTGTTCGCCTTTCTCCTGGCCTCGGTCTGGCACTTCGGCTCCGAGGATGCCGGGCCGGGCGGCGGCCTCGCCATCCTGGTCCGCGGCGGCCTGCCGGTGGCGCTGCCGCTGCTGGTCCATCCGGACGCCACCCTGCTGCTGTCGACCTTCGCGTCCGTCCCGCTCCGCCCGACCGGCTGGGAGCGGGCGGCGGGGGAGGGCTGGCTGGTCCTGGCCGGCCTCTGGGTGCTGGCCGTCACGGTGTCCGGGCGGTCCCGGCGGCTGGCGCTGCCGGCGCTGCTGGCGGCCATCTTCGTCGTGCTGCCGCCGCTGCCGGCGTTCGCGATCTACTTCGTCTGCGTCCACGCGCCGGCGCACACCGCCCGGCTGATCGGCGATCCCGGTCGGGCGCCGCGCGTGCGCGACGGCCGCACCGCGCTCGCGCACGCGCTGCCGATCACCGCGCTGACGGTCGGCATCGGTGCCGCGCTGTGGCCGTTCTACGACGGCGCGGTGCCGCAGCACCTGGTGTCGCTCACGTTCCAGATGCTCGCGGCGCTGACCCTGCCGCACATGCTGCTCGACGCCGCGCTGGAGCGGCCGCCCGCCGGCTGCATCCCCGCACCTGATCGCCCGGATCAAATCGGGCGCGATACCGATCCGCTAGAGCATCTCCAGCGCCAGCGCGATCCCCTGGCCGCCGCCGATGCAGAGCGTGACGACGCCCCGCCGCAGCCCGTCGCGGCGCATCGAGTGGATCAGCCGGGTGGTCAGGATCGCCCCGGTGGCGCCAATCGGATGGCCGTGCGCGACGGCACCCCCCTCGACGTTGACCACGTCCTCGGCGATGCCAAGTTCCTGCATCACCGACAGCGCCACCGCCGCGAACGCCTCGTTGATCTCGTAGCGCTCGACTTCGCCGACCGTCCAGCCGGCCCGCTCCAGCGCCTGCCGCACCGCCGGGACCGGCGCCAGCCCGAAATAATCCGGCTCCACCGCGGCGATGCCGTGCGCGACCAGGCGGGCGGCGGGGGCGATGCCGGCCCGCTCGGCGTGGGCGCGATCGGCGACGATCATCGCGGCAGCCCCGCTGCTGAGCCCGGGGGCGTTGCCGGCGGTGATGGTGCCGTCGGGCCGGAACGCGGGCCGCAGCGCCGCCAGCTTCTCCAGCGTGGTGTCGGACCGCGCCGACTCGTCGCGGTCGAACACCTCGTCGCGCTTGCGGCCCCGGGTCACGATCGCCACCGTTTCGGCGTCGAAGCGCCCCTCCTGCACCGCCGCGGTGAAGCGGGATTGAGAGCGCACCGCCCAGCGGTCCTGCGACTCCCGGTCGAGCCCCATGCGGGTGACCAAATCCTCGGTGTGCCAGCCGGAATGCTGGCCGGAGAAGGCGTCGTTGAGGCCGTCGCGCAGCATGCTGTCGTAGATCTCGGCTGGCCCCATCCGATAGCCCCAGCGGCCGGACGCCATCAGGTAGGGCGCCCGGTCCATGTTCTCCATGCCGCCGGCGATGCCGAGCGGGGCGTGGCCGAGCGCGATCTCGGCCGCCAGCGTCACGATCGCCTGCGCGCCGGAGCCGCAGACGCGGTTCACGGTGAGTGCTGGCACCGAGACCGGCAGGCCGCCGCCGATCGCCGCCTGCCGCGCCGGGTTCATCTTGTTGCCGGCCTGGACCACGTTGCCCATCACCACGCTGCCGCACCGCGACGGGTCGAGCGCCGCGCGCGCCGCGGTCTCGCGGATCGCGGCCGCACCCAGCTCGACGGCCGGCACGTCCTTGAGGGCGCCGTTGAAGGCGCCGATCGCGGTGCGGACCGGATGGCAAAGGACGATGTCTGCGCGGGTCATCGGGATCTCCAGGGGCAGCGGTTGCGGACGGGCCGGCGCCGCCGCCATCGGCCGGATCGGTACCCGGTGCGCCGGAGCCGAACCCCGCACCGCCACCCGGCGGCGCCACCATAGCGTCATGCGCGGCCTCCGGTGCAACCCTGGCGGCGGCGGCCTGGTCATTGGGGCAGGATCGGCCGCAGCACCGCGATCAGGATCGCCCAGCTCGCCGCCATCACGACGACGACCAGCGCCAGGGTCGTCAGCCAGAACCAGAGATCGCGCATCGACGCTCCTTGTGCCGATCGGTCGGAGAAGAAGGCCACGGCGCTGCCCTGGGCCCCACTGGGCCGCGAGCCCCAAACCCCGATTCGTTGAGCAGATAGTCCCGCATGAAGGTACAACACTGAACGGATCCGGGTCTGGGGCCCGCGGCCCAGTGGGGTCCAGGGGCAAAGCCCCTGGCCTTCTTCATTAATCTGATGGTTGAAGTTCTTCGAGGCTGGTCTAGCTTGGCCGCCGACCGCGCGATCTCGTTGAGGATGGGTAATATCGTGAAACGCCTGGTTGTTGACCTCGACGACACGCTCACCCGCTCCGATCCGGCGCTGTCCTATGCCGACAAGGAGCCGAACCTGCCGCTGGTGGCGCGGCTGCGCGAGTACCGCGCGATGGGCTTCGAGATCGTCATCCAGACCGCCCGCAACATGCGCACCTACCAGGGCAACATCGGCAAGATCAACGCCAACACGCTGCCGGTGATCGTCGCCTGGCTGCAGCGCCACGAGATCCCCTACGACGAGATCCATGTCGGCAAGCCGTGGTGCGGGGTGGAGGGCTTCTACGTGGACGACCGCGCGATCCGGCCGTCCGAGTTCGTGTCGCTCTCGCTCGACGAGATCAACGCTCTGATCAAGCCTGGAACCGGGGAGTAGCGGGGGTGCGCCTGATCACCTCGGCCGCCTATGTCGGGCAGGAGCTGTCGGCGGAATTCGGCGAGATCCCGCCGGCCTTCCTGCCGGTCGGCGTCTCCCGCCTCTACGAGGCGCAGATCGTCCGGCTCGGACCCGGTCGGCAGGTCTACCTCACCATCCCCGAGACCTTCACGCCGCAGCCCTACGACCGCAGGCGCCTGGACGAGCTCGGCGTCGTGCTGGTGCCGGTGCCGGAGGGGCTGCGGCTGGGGGAATCCGTCGTCTATGCGATGAACTCGATCGACATGGCTCCGGGCCCGATCCAGATCCTGCACGGCGACACCCTGATCGACGACCTGCCCGCCGTCCCCCCTGGCGGCTCCGACGACCTGATCGCGATCCACGACGAGGGCGACGACTATTCCTGGGCGGCGGTGGACCTCGACGGCGGCCGCGTGCTCGGCCTCGAGGTGCTGGCGGCCGGCAGCGGCCGCAACGACCCCCGCTCGGTCGCCTGCGGCTATTTCGGCTTCGGCAGCAGCGGCGCGCTGGTCCGCGCCATCACCCGCGCCCGCGGCGATTTCATCGGCGGGCTCAACCTCTATGCGCGCGAGCGGCCGATGCACGGCGCCCCGGTGCGGGCCTGGCACGATTTCGGCCACATCCAGACCTATTTCCGCTCCCGCCGCGCCATCACCACCGCGCGCTCGTTCAACACGCTGCACATCGACGCCACCACCGTGCGCAAGTCCAGCCGCGACACCGCCAAGATGCGAGCCGAGGCGCAATGGCTGACCTCCTTGCCGTCGGCATTGCTGCCGTTCTCGGCGCGGCTGCTGCAGGCGGGCGAGGCGGGCGACGTCGCCTTCTACGCGACCGAGTACCAGTATGCGCCGACGCTCTCGGAGCTGTTCGTGTTCTCCTCGATCGGCCGCGCCACCTGGAAGAATATCCTGGCCTCCTGCCACGACTTCCTCTCGGCCTGCGCCGCCGTGAAGGGCGGCGGCTCCGGCGACGTGATCCTGTCCGAGCTCGCGGTCGACAAGACGACGGCGCGGCTGGAGCGTCATGCCAGCGAGACCGGCTACGACATCGACGCGCCGACCAGCCTGGGCGGCCGGCCGATGCCCTCGCTGCGCCGCATCGCCGACGAGCTGCGCCAAGCGATCGACCTCGGCTCCGGGCGCCCGGAGAACGTGATGCATGGCGACTTCTGCTTCAGCAACATCCTCTACAACTCGCGTTCGGCCCGGATCAGCGTGATCGACCCGCGCGGCTACGTGCGCGCCGGCACCAACTCGCTGTTCGGCGACACCCGCTACGACCTGGCCAAGCTGTCGCACTCGATCTCCGGCCACTACGACCACATCCTCGCCGGCCGCTATGCGCTCACCCGCGACGGCAGCCACGGCTACTCGATCGAGTTCGAGACCAGCCCGCACCATCTGTGGCTGCAGCACGCGCTGGCCGAGTTCGAGGTCGATGGCATCGCCGCCGGCAGCGTCGCGGTGCGGGCGGTGACCGCCGGGCTGTTCCTGTCGATGCTGCCGCTGCACGACGACCGCCCGGACCGGCAGGCCGCCTTCATCGCCAACGCGCTTCGCCTCTACTCGGAACTGCAAGGACGCACGCCGTGATCGTCATTCCCATGGCCGGGATGTCGCGCCGTTTCACCGAGGCCGGCTACACGCTGCCGAAATACATGCTGCCGCTGCGGGGAACCACGGTGTTCGCGCACGCGATCGACAGCTTCGCGTCCCTGTTCGACAGCACGCCGTTCCTGTTCATCGCCCGCCACGTCGCCGGCACCGAGGCGTTCCTGCGCGGCGAGTGCGCCCGGCTCGGCATCGCCCACGCCCGCATCGTCATGCTGGAGCGGCCGACCGCTGGCCAGGCCGACACCGTCGAGCTCGGCTTGGCCGAGGCCGCGGTCGGCGACGGCGAGCCGCTCACGATCTTCAACATCGACACCTTCCGCGCCCGCTACGCGTTCCCGACCGCCGGCTGGTTCGAGCGGTCGGACGGATATCTCGAGGTGTTCCGCGGCAGCGGCGCCAACTGGTCCTATGTCGGCCCGGCCGACGACGCCTCCGAGCCGCTCGCCGCCCGCACCACCGAGAAGCAGCCGATCTCCGACCTGTGCTGCGACGGGCTGTATCATTTCGCCCGCGCCGGCGACTTTCGCGGCGCGCTCGCGCGCGAGCGTGACCTCCCGTCGCTGCCCGAGCTCTACGTGGCGCCGCTCTACAACCACCTGATCGCCGACGGGCGCCGCATCCACTACGACATCATAGACCCGAAGATGATCACCTTCTGCGGGGTGCCGGCGGAATACGAGGCGGTGCTGGCCCTGCCGGATCAGGACCTGTGAAAAGGCCAGGGCGCCGCCCTGGACCCGTTGGGGCCGTGGGCCCCAGTGGGGTCCAGCGGCAAAGCTCCCGGCCTTTCAGCTCAAGGAGCCGGATCCTCGTAGTCGACCTCGTCGACCGGGCGCGCCACCCGCGTCCGCGATAGCACCCGGAAGCCCGCCACCACCAGCAGCACCCCGATCAGGATCGGCATGCGGGCGAGCCACCAACGGCCGTTTGAGGTGGGCACGTTGCTGGAGTTGGCGTTGAAGGCCAGCGACCACACGCCGATCGACAGGATGACGAAGCCGGCCACCATCAGGATGGCGATCACGGCGGCGCGCTTGATCAGCATGGCGGCTGGGATCCGTGTCGGGCGGCCGCGGTGTCGGCGGCGAGTCGGGAGTGCCTGTAGCCGTACAGCACGTAGCATGCGGCGCCCAGCACCACGTACGACACCAGCAGCAGGGCCGGGATCGGGTCGTGGTCCAGCAGCGCCTGCACGATGTCGATCAGCAGCGGCACCGCCATCACCAGGGCGAAGAAGATGCCGAGCGCCGGCACCACGCCGATCCAGATGCCTCGGATGCGGACACCTCCGAACGGTACCGGAAACGGGGGCTTCAGGTTTGGGCAGGTGTTGCGCTGCCAGATCACAGTGAAGCAGACGATGCCGAACGCGGTGGTGGTGCCGAGGCTCACCAGGTCGGTGATGATGTCGATCGGCAGCAGCGCGGTGGCCACGGCGATGCCCGCCCCCAGCAGGATGGTGCCGATCCAGGGCGTGCGGTAACGGGGATGCAGCACGCAGAACACCCGCGGCAGCAGGCCGTCGCGGGCCATGGTGAAGAAGATCCGGCTCTGCCCGTACTGCAGCCCCAGCATCACCGACAGCAGCCCGGTGACCGCGCCGAGCTTCACGAACAGCGCCAGCCAGGGCTTGTGCATCGCATCCACCGCGATCGCCAGCGGATCTGCGACGCCGAGCTGGCGGAACGGCACCACGCCCACCATCACCGCCGCCACCGCCAGGTAGATCAGCGTGCAGATCCCCAACGAGGCGATGATGCCGACCGGCACGTCGCGCCTTGGGTTCTTGGCCTCCGCGGCCGCGGTCGAGACCACCTCGAAGCCGACATAGGCGAAGAAGATCACCGAGGCGGCCCGGAAGATCCCCGGCACGCCATAGCGGAAGCCGCCCTCGTTCGGGGGGACGAACGGCGTCCAGTTGACGGGATGGATCGACGAGATCCCCAACGCCACGAACACCAGCAGCACCGACACCTTGAGCACCACGATGACGCTGTTGATGGTGGCCGATTCCTGCACCCCGATCACCAGCAGCGCGGTGACGATGACGGCCGCGGACGCGCCGATCAGGTTCAGCCCGTGGCCAATGGCCACAAGCGTGCTGCCGTGCGGGCCGGGCATGGTCTGCACGTAGGAGGTCGAGTACCAGTCCGGCAGGACGACGCCGAAATCGTGCAGCAGGCTGGTGGCGTAGCCCGAGAACCCGGCGGCGACGCCGGCCACCGAGATGCCGTATTCGAGCAGCAGCAGCCAGCCGACCACCCAGGCGGCGAGCTCGCCCATCGAGGCGTAGGCATAGGTGTAGGCCGATCCGCTGACCGGCATGGTCGAGGCGAGCTCGCCGTAGGAGAGCGCCGTGAACACGCACGCGAGGCAGGCGACCACGAACGACAGCAGCACGGCCGGGCCGGCGTAGTTGGCGGCCGCGGTGCCGGTCATCACGTAGATGCCGGTGCCGATGGTCGAGCCGACGCCCAGCATGGTCAGGTTGAGCGCGCCCAGGCTCCGCTTCAGCCCGGCCGAATGGGTCTCGGCCTCGATCTGCGCCAGCGTCTTGCGCAGGTGCAGCCGGCCGGGCGGCCGGGCCAGGCCGTCGCGGCCGGCGGTGACGCTCATGCCGGTGGCATGGCCGCCGCAAGGGCCGGTGCGCCCGGGGCGGCTTCGAGCTGTTGCATGATTGCCATGCGTCCATCGTATGGAGGACGGGCGGGCTCGGTTCAAGTCCTGGCCGGCGGCGGCGATTTCCGCCCGGCTCGATCGGCGGTAGGCTGGCCTCCGTGAAAGCGCCGCTCGCCATCGTCACCATGGTCTACAACGAGGCGGTATTCCTACCAGTCTGGCTGCGGCACTACGCCGCCGCGGTCGGACCGGGGAACTGCTTCGTGCTCGACCACGGCAGCACCGACGGCAGCGCCGCCGCCGACCGGCTGGGCGGGGCCGGCGCGCTGCGCATCCCGCGCTCGCCGCAGAACGACGCCGTGCGCTGCGGCTTCGTGTCGGACTTCTGCGCCGCCCTGCTGAGCTGGTACGACGCCGTCATCTATGTCGACGTGGACGAGCTGCTGGTCGCCGACCCGGCCATGCACGGCTCGCTTAACGCCCTCGCCGCCACGCTCGAGGAGGGCGCGGTCGTGACCGCGTTCGGCTTCGACGTGGTGCACGTGCCGGACGCGGAGGCGCCGCTCGACTGGGACCGGCCGATCTCGGCGCAGCGCGACTGGCTTCGCTTCAGCAGCGCCATGTGCAAGCCGGTGATCATCCGCCGCCGGGTCGCCTGGGCGCCCGGCTTCCACTGCATCGACGCAGCCCCGCGGTTCGGGCGGCTGTTCCTGCTGCACCTGCGCTATGCCGACCTGCCGTCCGGGCTGGCCCGGCTCGGCCGCACCCGCACGCAGGCCTGGATCACCCCGCAGGCCGGCTCGCACCAGCGCATGCCGGACCAGGACTGGGAGGCGATGCTGCGCGGCATGGCCCGGCTGCCGAAGTGCCGCGACGCGACCCTGCTGCCGGACGACCCGCTGCTTGCGGCCTGGCGCGACCGCGTGCTGGAGAGTGCCGCCACCCGAGGCGGCGACCTGTACCGGATCGACCTGCACCTCAGCGGCGACGGCCTATGGCGTATCCCCGACCGCCTGCGCGGGCTGTTCTAGCCGGGAGGTGCCTTGACCCGGCTCCGCCCACGTCATCCAAATCCGAGTCGTTAAGCCGAACCCAGGAGCGAGCCCATGCGCGACCCCGCCATCCGATCCGGCGTCATCCGCAGCCGAGCCATCCTGGCGCTCGGCCTGGCCGGATGGCCGGCGCTGGCGGCCGCGCAATCGACCGCATTGGGCGCCGCCATCCAGACCCCGGCGCCGTCCCGGACTCCGTCGGTGGTCGTGCCGCACGCCGGGATCGATCCCGGCATGCAGGTGAAGCCGCCCCGGATGCCGCCGAGTGCGCTGCAGGTGATCAAGCCGCGGATCACGCCCGCACCCGGCAGCGACACGGTGGTGATGCCGAAATAGGCCGGCGCCTCAGCCCTTCGCCTTGCCGGCCCGTCCCGGCGCCGCGGGCTTGAGCCCGACGTCGGCGGCCGGGCCGGCGGCTCCGGTCGGCGGATCGGCCGCCACCTTGGCGCGCGCCGTGCTCCGTCGTGCCTTCGGCGTCGGCTGGGCCTCGCCCTGGTCCGCGAACCGGTCCGGAAACTCGCCCAGGTTCTCCTGGATAAACGCCTCCTCGACCGGCTCCACCAGGATCGCACCGTTGTCCGGCAGGGTCTCCGGATTGGGGAGCTGTCCGGCGCCGGCGCTGTCCTCCATGCCGATCAGCTCGCGCGCGCGCTCCCAGTACTCGTCGTGGCGTCCGTGCGGCCCACCGTCCGCCTCCCACAGGTGGTAGGCGCGCTCCTTGATGCGGGCCTCCCGGGCCGGATCGTTTTCCAGCGGGTTGTCGGACATCGAGTCGTCTCCTTGAAGTCATCCCTGCACCGCACAGCGTCGCAACATCCGCGCGGTTGCGGAAGCCCTGGGCGTATGGATCTCACGGCGACCGCATGAGGACGAAGGCCAGGGGCTTTGCCCCTGGACCCCACTGGGGCCGCGGGCCCCAGACCCCGATTCGTTAGAGTTCTACTTCCACACGTGGGGTATCCTCTTACGAGTTGGGGTTTGGGGCCCGCGGCCCCGACGGGTCCAGGGCAGCGCCCTGGCCTTCTCTCACGTCTCCCCAAACGCGACGGCCTTGGCATGGGTCTCGACGCCCGCCGTTGCGGCGGCACCGATCCGTCGCCATCTGCCCGACCAGGCTCGGCCCCGGCAGTTCCGGCGCCGGCACCGCATCCGGAGGAACAGCCCATGTCGGAGACCGTCCCGTCCAACCCGACCGGCCAGCAGGTCGCCGTGCTCGGCGGCGGCTGCTTCTGGTGTCTGGAAGCGGTCTATCTCGACCTCCACGGCGTGACCGGCGTGCTGTCCGGCTATGCCGGCGGCAGCACCGCGCAGCCGACCTACGAGCAGGTCTGCGGCGGGCGCACCGGCCATGCCGAGGTGGTCCGCGTCACCTACGACCCGGCGCTGCTGAGCTATGCCGACCTGCTTCGGGTGTTCTTCACCATCCACGATCCGACCACGCCCAACCGCCAGGGCGCCGACGTCGGCACCCAGTATCGCTCGGTAATCTTCACCGCGACCGACGAGGAGCGGCGGACCGCCGAAGCGGTCATGCAGGAGATCGCGTCGAGCGGCATCTGGGACGGCCGCATCGTCACCGAGATCGCGCCGCTGCCGGCCTTCTACCCGGCCGAGCCCGAGCATCACGACTACTTCGCGCTGCATCCCGGCGCCGGCTACTGCCGCGTGGTGATCGCGCCCAAGGTCGCGAAGTTCAGGAAGCAGTTCGCCGACCGGCTGAAGCGCCGAGCAGGATGAGTCCGATCTGATACCGTTGCAGCTTCGATCGCCCGGTTGTCGTCGGACGGGCGATCGTGTCGCCCGCAAGCCATCATTGCCCATCGAGCTGCGGATCGGGAAGGTTTGGCGGGCCGGCATGTAGGGCCGAATGTTCGTCCTTGATTCGATCTGCCAACGTCTCCTTGTCAGGCCAGCCGGCAGGCACGTTGCGGTAGATGCAGCTGTCCGCCATGTAGGCGGCCCGCGCCTTCACCTGTGGCCCAGGTCCTTCCCCATTGCCGGTCGACATGACCCCGAACATGCCGCAACCCGATACGATCCGGTCGGATGCGCGACGTTGATCCAAAATCTCAGGACGCCCAGGGGTCAGTGGATACTTGGTCACGCCCGGATTTGGTCATCTCGTTCCAAGGCCACGATGCGGGTGCCGCGTCAGCCATCATCGCCATGCACGGAAGCCGAATAGCGGCGGCGGTCGCGGACAAGATCGGGTCGCGCCGACAACCGCCGAGGTGCTGCGCCTGAGGTTCGGGACCCTCTCGGCTGCGACATCCGGCTCTAATCCTCCTCGTCGAGGAAGAACTGGTCCGCCTCCTCGTCGAAGTCGAACAGCTCGGCGTAGCGGCCCCAGCCGATCACCGTCTGCAGGGTCTGGCGCGCATAGTCCGGCGACATGTGGTCCTCCAGCTCGTCGCGGAAGCGCTCGGCGCGGGCGCGGTGGTTCCAGCGCTCGTCCAGCACCTGGCGGATCGCGGCGACCACCGGCAGGTTCCTCATCAGGCTGGCGCCCAGGATCTGCTTCCTTTCGTCACGCTCGGCTTGCACGAAGCGGAGCCCGTCGGCGGTAAGCCGCACGTCGCCTTCCTCCAGCTCGGCGAAGCGCAGCAGCTGCAGGCTCTCGCCGAGTGGCAGCAGCTCGTCGATCTCGAGCTGCAGGGCCGCCGCCAGCATCGGCAGGTCGGCGCGGCCGCGGTAGGGCTGCTCGGCCAACGTCTCCATCAGGCCGGCCATCAGGTTCATCGGCAGCTCCGGCAGCGCCTGGCTGAACGGCGGCGCCTTCTTCGGCTCGGCCGCCGGGTCCGCCGGCGGCGGCGTCTCGCGGCGGGTCATCAGCCCGTAGATGCGGTCGACGAACTGCCGGAACGCCAGATCGTGCCGGTTGCGCGGATGCGGGAACGGCACCGCCAGCTCGTGCGCGACCCGGCCCGGGTTCGACGAGAACACCAGGATGCGGTCGCACATCAACACGCTCTCCTCGATGTTGTGGGTGACGATCAGCACCGCCTTCACCGGCAGCTTCTTCTCAGACCACAGCTCGATGAGGTCGGTGCGCAGGTTCTCCGCCGTCAGCACGTCCAGCGCCGAGAACGGCTCGTCCATCAGCAGCAGGTCCGGATGCACCACCAGCGCGCGCGCGAGCCCGACCCGCTGCCGCATGCCGCCCGACAGCTCCTTCGGATAGGCGTTCTCGTAGCCGCCGAGGCCGATCAGCTCGATCGCCTCCTCGGCTAGCCGCTCGCGCTCGGCCCGCGCGACGCCCTTGGCTTCCAGACCCAGCTCGACGTTGGCCTGCACGGTCAGCCACGGGAACAGGGCGAAGCTCTGGAACACCATCGCCACCCCCGGCGCCGGCCCGCGCACCGGCACGCCGCGCCAGCAGACCTCGCCCGAGGTCGGCCGCAGCAGCCCGGACACGATCCGGAGCAGCGTCGACTTGCCCGACCCCGACCGCCCCAGCAGCCCGACGATCTCGCCCGCCGTCAGCGTGAGGTCGACGTCGTCCAGCACCACCAGGTCGGCGCTGCTCTCCTTGTGATAGGACTGCCGGCAGTTGGTGACCCGCACCAGCTCCTCCGGCCGGTCAACTACGGCGGCGATGGGGGCGGGACTGTCCATCGGCATATCCTCAGAGACCGTTCGAGAATGGGGTGTGCCGGATGAGAGTGCCGCGCAGCGGCACGGCCGGCGTGTCCGTCGAGAACCGGAGCGCAGCGGCCTTGATGGCCGTGAGCACCGGAAGCGCAGACGGGCGCGTCGGATCGCCGGCACAGCGCATTCTCGAACGGTCTCTCAGGCGAAGGTGAGGCGGCGGGCTGCGAAAGCATACATCGGCCGCCACACCACGCGGTTGAACAGGATCACGAACAGCGCCATCGTGACCATGCCGAGCCCGACCTTCGCCGTGGCGCCGGCGGTGGTGGCCTCGGCGATGTAGCTGCCGAGCCCGCTCGCGGTCAGCGTGGTGCTGCCCCAGCTCGCCACCTCGGATGCGATCGCCGCGTTCCAGGCGCCCCCCGAGGCGGTCAGCGCCCCGGTCACGTAGTACGGGAAGATCCCCGGCAGCATCACCCGCATCCACCAGCGCCAGCCGCCGATCTGGAAGTTGCGCGCCGCCTCCAGCAGGTCGCCGGGATAGGCCGCGGTGCCGGCGATCACGTTGAACAGGATGTACCACTGCGTGCCCAGGATCATCAGCGGCGTCAGCCAGACGTTGCTGCTGAGGTGGTAGTGCACGATGCCGACCACGAAGATCGGGTAGAACAGGTTGGCCGGAAACGCGGCCATGAACTGCGCCACCGGTTGCGCCCGGTTGGCCCAGACCGGCCGCAGGCCGAGCCAGACGCCGATCGGCACCCATACCAGCGTCGCCAGCGTGATCATCGTCACCACCCGGATCAGGGTGAACAGCCCGAGCAGCAGCACGTGGCCCACCTCGGGCACCGTGAGGCTGGCGCGCGCGTAGAGCGCCACCTGCCATGCCGCCAGCAGCACCAGCAGCGCCAGCAACCCGTACCAGAGCCCGTCGCCGAGCCGCCGCGAGAGCACGCGCCGCCGCGGCGCCGTCGGCCGCGGCCCCAGCGGCAGGCCGCCGATCGAGGTCAGCATGTCGCTGAACAGCCGGCTGGCGCGGTTGAGCAGCCGGGTCCGCCGCAGCAGTGCCAGCATCCACGGGTCCGCCGCCACCGCACCCGGCGTGGTCTCGAAGCGGAACCGCGCCGACCATGCCACCAGCGGCCGGAACAGCAGCTGGTCGTAGAGCAGGATCACCACCAGCATGGCGAGGATCGCCTCGAAGACGGCCGCGATGTCGCGCTGCGCCACCGCGGCGGCGATGAAAGAGCCAATGCCGGGCAGGGCGATGTTGGTGCTGCCGACGGTGAACGCCTCCGACGCGACGATGAAGAACCAGCCGCCCGACATCGACATCATGGTGTTCCACACCAGTCCCGGCATCGCGTACGGCACCTCGAGGCGCCAGAAGCGCTGCCAGGCCGACAGCCCGAAGCCGCGCGACACCTCCTCGAGGTCGGCCGGCACCGTTTTCAGCGCCTGATACATGCTGAACGCCATGTTCCAGGCCTGGCTGGTGAAGATGATGAAGATCACCGCCAGCTCCGCCCCGAGCACCCTGCCCGGGAACAGGCTCATGAAGAACACGTAGGTGAAGGTGAGGAAGCCCAGGATCGGCACCGACTGCAGGATGTCGAGGATCGGCACCAGGATCGCCCCGGCGCGCCGACTCTTGGCCGCCCACACCGGGTAGGTGAAGGTGAACAGCAGCGACGCCACCAGGGCGGCGAACATGCGCAGCGTGGTGCGGACCGCGTAGCCGGGCAGGTAGGCCGCGTTCAGGTGGATGGTGGTGGCGCCAGGCGCCGAGAGCGGCGCGAAGGTGTGGCGGGCGACGCTGCCGATCGCGGTCGCCAGCCCCAGCATGACCAGGATGGCGACGAAGTCGAACAGGTTGGGACGGGTCTCGACGGACGCGTTGAAGGGAACCCGCATGGCGGCGAGGCGCATCGGCTGCATGGTGGCTCCCCGATCCAGGTCTGTCCTCGCCGCGCCTTTACCTCACCTCATGCACCGCCGCCAGCCGATCCCCTCAGGCCATCGCGTCAGGAAGGAAGGCCAGGGGCTTTGCCCCTGGACCCCACTAGGGCCGCCGGCCCTTGGCGGGTTCAGGGCAGCGCCCTGGCCTTCTCGCGACCATCAGGGCACATGGCCGGTGCTGCCGAACCCGCCCTCACCCCGCGCCGTGTCGTCCAGGCGCTCGACCTCGTCCCACTCCGCCCGCAGCACCGGCGACAGCACCGCCTGGGCGATGCGCGTGCCGCGCTCGATCGTGAACGGCACGGCACCCGCGTTCATGACGATGACCTGCAGCTCGCCGCGATAGTCCTCGTCGATGGTGCCGGGCGCGTTCGGCAGCACGATGCCGTGCCGGAGGGCCAGGCCGGAGCGCGGCCGCACCTGCAGCTCGTATCCGGGCGGCAGCGCCACCGCGAGACCGGTCGGCACCAGCCGCCGCTCGCCCGGCGCCAGCGTGACGGTGCCGTCCACCGCCGCCAGCAGGTCCATGCCCGCCGCGCCTGCGGTGGCGTAGGCCGGCAGCGCCAGCCCCTCGCCGTGCGGCAGCCGCCGCACCTGGAGGCGCACGATCGCGGCGGCGGCGCTCACGCCGGCCTGCCGTCGTCCGGACGCAGCTCGATCGCGATCCGCGCCGCCAGCCGTTCCGCCACCGCGCCCTTGTCGAGCCGGGGCCACGCCTCCACGCCCGTTTCGGTCAGCAGGTGGACCTGGTTGTGGCTGCCGCCCATGACGTCGCCGCCGACGTCGTTGGCGACGATCCAGTCGCAGGTCTTGGCCACCCGCTTGGCAGCCGCATGGTCCAGCAGAGCCTCGGTCTCGGCGGCGAAGCCGACTACCAGGCGCGGCCGAAGCGGGCCCGGTGCGGCCAGCGACGCGAGCACGTCCGGGTTCTGCACCAGCTCCAGCGGCGGCGGCACGCCCGGCCGCTTCTTGAGCTTGGAGCTCGCCGCGGTCGCCGGCCGCCAGTCGGCCACCGCCGCCGCCAGCACCGCCACGTCCGCCGGCAGCGCCGCCTCGCACGCGGTCAGCATCTCACGCGCGGTCTCGACGTCGACCCGCGTCACGCCGTCGGGTGCGGGCAGCGCCACCGGCCCGCTGACCAGCGTCACCCTGGCACCCAGGGCGGCCAGCGCCGCGGCGATCGCGTAGCCCTGCCGGCCGCTGCTGCGGTTCGCGAGGTAGCGCACCGGGTCGATCGGCTCGTGCGTCGGCCCCGCCGTCACCAGCGCCCGCACGCCCGCCAGCGCACGCGGCTCCGGCGCCAGCATCCGCTCGATCGCGGCCAGGATCGCCGGCGGCTCGGCCAGCCGCCCCGGCCCGAACTCGTTGCAGGCCATGACGCCCTCGTCGGGGCCGACCACCCGGACGCCGCGGCCGCGCAGCGTCGCCAGGTTGGAGGCGGTCGCCGCGTGCAGCCACATCCGCACGTTCATCGCCGGCGCCACCAGCACCGGGGTGTCGGTGGCCAGCAGCAGCGTGGTGGCGAGGTCCGACGCGAGCCCGGCCGCCATGCGGGCGAGCAGGTCGGCCGAGGCCGGGCACACCACCACCAGGTCGGCCGAGCGCGACAGCGCGATGTGGCCCATCTCGCTCTCGTCGGTCAGCGACCACAGCGTCGTGTGCACGGTCTCGCCGCTGAGCGCCTGCAGGCTGAGCGGGGTGACGAATTGGGCGCCGCCCTCGGTGAGCACGCAGGAGACCGCGCAGCCGCGCGCGGTGAGCAGCCGCACCAGCTCCAGCGACTTGTAGGCTGCGATGCCGCCGCTGACGATCAGCAGCACGCGCCTGCCTCGAAGCGTCACAGACGCCAGCCGGAGTGGATCGCGGCGATGCCGCCGGACAGGTTGCGCACCGCCACCCGGGCGAACCCGGCCCGCCCCATCATGGCGGCCAGCGCCGCCTGGTCCGGGAACCGGGCGATGCTCTCGACGAGGTAGCGGTAGCTCGCGGCGTCGCCGGCGATCGCCTGGCCCAGCCGCGGCAGCACGCCGAACGACCAGGCGCGGTAGACCGGTGCCAGCGCCGCCACCTGCACCTGCGAGAACTCCAGGCAAAGGTATCGGCCGCCCGGCCGCAGCACCCGGCGTGCCTCGGCCAGCACCGCGTCCTTGTCGGTGCAATTGCGCAGGCCGAACGCCATCGACACCCGGTCGACGCAGCGGTCCGGCAGCGGCAGCCGCTCGGCGTCGGCGACCAGGAACCGCAGGCCGCCGATCAGGGCGCCGCTGACCGCGCGGTCGTGCCCCACCGCCAGCATCGCCGCGTTGATGTCGGACAGGATCGCCGGGCCACCGCCGGCGCGCCGCCAGCCGAAGCTGACGTCGCCGGTGCCGCCGGCGAGGTCGAGCAGCGACAGGCTTGGCCGCGGGCCCAGCGCCTGCACCAGCGCCCGCTTCCAGGCGCGGTGGATGCCGAGCGACATCAGGTCGTTCATCAGGTCGTAGCGGGGGGCCACGCTGTCGAACACGGCGCGCACCATCGGCTTCTTGGCGGTGGCCGGCACCTCGCGGAAGCCGAAGTCGACCAGCGGCCCGGCGTTCGCCTCCCGAGGGGCCAAGCTGGGTGGGGGCGGGGCCTGCGCGTTGTCGCTCATCGGTTCATCCTATAGCGTGCGCCGGACCCATGCCGGAACTCCCCGAAGTCGAGACCGTGATGCGCGGGATGCGCGCGCACCTGGACGGCCACACCATCATCCGTGCTGAGACGCTGCGTCCCGACCTGCGTTGGGCGATGCCGCCCGGCCTGGCCCGCCGCCTGCGCGGGGCGCGCGTGCTCGGCTTCCGGCGGCGCGGCAAGTACATCCTGATGCGCCTGGCCGGCGGCGACAGCATGCTGCTGCACCTGGGCATGTCGGGCCGGATCAACCTCACCCGGCTCGACCCGGCGTTGCCGGTCGCGGTCGGCCGGCACGAGCACCTGGTGATCGAGACCGAGGAGGGCTGCCGCCTCGGCCTGGTCGATCCCAGGCGGTTCGGCGCCGTCGACCTCGTGCCCACCTTGGACGAGGACGGCCACCGGCTGCTGGCCGGCATGGGCCCGGAACCGCTGGAGCCGGGCTTTACCACCGCGGTCCTGCAGGACGGCTTCGCCGGGCGCCGCACCAGCTGCAAGGCGGCGCTGCTGGATCAGCGGATCGTCGCTGGGCTCGGCAACATCTATGTCTGCGAGGCGCTGTTCCGCGCCAGGCTGTCGCCCGAGCAGGCGGCAGGCGACCTCGGCCGGCCGGCGCTGCGCCGGCTGGTGCAGGCGATCCGGGCGGTCCTAGCCGAGGCGATCGCCGCTGGCGGCTCCAGCCTGCGCGACTACGTGCAGCCGGACGGCGAGCTCGGCTACTTCCAGCACGGTTTTCGCGTGTATGCCCGCGCCGGCCAGCCATGTCCGGAATGCCCCGGCGCCCCGAGCTGCCCCGGCGTCGCCAGGATCGTGCAGGGCGGGCGCAGCAGCTTCTTCTGCCCGCGCCTGCAGCCGCTCCGCCACGGCCGCCGCACCGTTGCTTGACTCGGAACGAACCCGTGGCCTAGAAGACCAACCCTCCGCCGGATATCCGGTGTGGGACACGGCGGCCTGATCCCCTCGGGGCGGCGGCCCAGACACGCTCAAGCGAACAGAGACCCATGGCGAACACCGCATCGGCGCGCAAGCGCATCCGGCAGAACGAAGTCCGCAGCGCCCGCAACACCGCGCGTCGGTCGCGGGTGCGCACCTTCATCAAGAAGGTCGAGACGGCGATCGCCAGCGGCGACAAGGCGCAGGCGGCCGCGGCTCTGCGTGCGGCGCAGCCGGAGATGCAGCGGGCGACAGGCAAGGGCGTGGCCCATGCCAATACCGTGGCACGCAAGATCTCGCGGCTCTCGAAGCGCATCAAGTCGATCGCCGCCGCCTAGATCATCGGTCCCGGCCGACCGGCTCCGGAACCCGTCCGGACGCCGATCCCGAGCCTCCCCGGACATCCCTGCAAGGTCAAGCGCGCGACCAGCGTCGTTGCATACCCGGTCGTGACCATATGCGGCCCTGAACCTTGACGTTGGTGTCACGTTTTAGATTCACCTGGGTCAAGACTGACGCTTTCGTTTTCGGTCCAGATTTCCGTTGCCTCTTCCGGCGACGGCGGCCTAGTCTCTGGGAACGGTCATGACGCTGACCGATCGCTGCAACAGACGGCAACCCCTGCATGCTGCGTTTGCACCACCGCACGGCGGATGGCGAACCCTCGTGCGCGGAACTGCGAACTTGTCCGTTGCGACGGCGAAGCCGGCGTTCGTGGCGGAAGCGTGCGGGGTGAGCGTGACGTCTAGTCTGCATGAGCTCGGCGCTCTCGACGGAGCGTCGTCGGGACGCGCCGGATCCCCAGTCCACGACCTCCGCGTGGACCCCCATCCCCACGCCGCCGAATGGGTCCGGATCTGCGCAAGGCTGCAGGTCGAAGTCGGCGAGGTCGAATACCGTACATGGTTGCGGCAGATGACGCTGGGCCCGGTCGAGCACGACGAGATCACGCTCTATCTGCCGACGCGCTTCCTGCGCGACTGGGTGCGCAGCCAGTACGGCGACCGCCTGGGCGCGCTCTGGAACACCGAGATCGCGGCGATCCGGCGCGTCGAGCTGATGCTGGCGCCGGACGCGCGCGGCGAGGCGAGGCCCGCCGCCGCAGTGTCCGAACTGGCCGTGCCGTCCGCCGCCGCGCCCGTGTTCGGAACCGCGGGTCCGGCGGCAGCGCCGGCCGAGCCGCGCGGCGACCTCGCCGCCCCGCTCGATCCGCGCTTCAGCTTCCACGGCTTCGTCGTCGGCAAGCCCAACGAGTTCGCCCATGCCTGCGCCCGCCGGGTCGCCGAGCGGCCGTCGAGCCCCGGCTTCAACCCGCTGTTCCTCTATGGCGGCGTCGGCCTCGGCAAGACCCACCTGATGCACGCGATCGGGCTCGAGCTGACCAGCCCGGCGCGGCCGTTCGGCGCGGTGTCGGTCGCCTACATGTCGGCCGAGAAGTTCATGTACCGCTTCATCGCCGCGATCCGCTCGCAGCAGACGATGGAGTTCAAGGAGCAGCTGCGCTCGGTCGACGTGCTGATGATCGACGACCTGCAGTTCCTGATCGGCAAGGACAACACGCAGGAGGAGTTCTTCCACACCTTCAATGCGCTGGTCGATGCCGGCAAGCAGATCGTGGTGTCCGCCGACAAGTCGCCATCCGACCTGTCCGGCCTCGAGGACCGCCTGCGCACCCGGCTGGGCTGCGGCATGGTCGCCGACCTGCACGCCACCACCTTCGAACTGCGCATCTCCATCCTGGAGGCCAAGGCGGAGGCGTCTGGCGTCGCGGTGCCGCCCAAGGTGTTGGAGTTCCTGGCGCACAAGATCACCACCAACGTGCGCGAGCTGGAAGGTGCCCTCAACCGCATGATCGCGCACGCCAACCTGTTTGGCCGCTCGGTGACGCTGGACGCGACCCAGGAGGTGCTGCACGACATCCTGAAGGCGCACGACCGCCGCGTCACCATCGAAGAAATCCAGCGCAAGGTGTCCGAGCACTGGAACATCCGGCTGACCGACATGTCCTCGGCGCGCCGCGCGCGCGCGGTGGCGCGGCCGCGCCAGGTGGCGATGTACCTCGCCAAGCAGCTCACCAGCCGCTCGCTGCCCGAGATCGGCCGCAAGTTCGGCAACCGCGACCACACCACGGTGATGCACGCGGTCAGCCGTGTCACCGAGCTGATGAACTCCGACACCGCATTCGCCGAGGACGTCGAGCTGCTGCGCCGCATGCTGGAGAGCTGAGCCTAGGCGAAACCACTTTCCGGCTTGGTCGGAAGCCGCAATTGCATTGTTCTAGGCGCAATTGAACTCAAACTGTGTCTCGAACATCGCAACGGGAAGCGAATGAGCATGGAGAACGAGCGGTCGGGCGGTTCGAGCGGAGATATCCGTGGTCCGGAGCCGTCTCCTTCTGCTGCACAGTCATCGCCGCTGGCGCAACCGTGTGCACTGGTTGTGGCGCCGAGCTGCATGTAGGCCTCGCCGGAAGCACCGTCATGTGGATGGTGCTGGGCGGTCCCCCAGGTGGCGCGCTGGTAGTCATACTGGTCAACCAAGCCGTCACGGGCGGTGATGGAGATGCGATGGGTGATACCTGGAATGGCGTTGCAACGATCGCCGCGATCGCGGGGTTGAGTGCCGCCCCCGGCATCGCTCAGCGAATACATCTTGCCCGCCGGGTGTGGCGGCGGCAGATGCGGACGTGACGGCCGATCGCACCCGCGTCAGCCGGGAGCGGCACCGCTTTTCGCAAGCGTGAGGAGCTGCTAGATTCGCAATCCCCACGCGCCCGTCCCTGCGAGACCAGCACCCATGAAGCTCAAGGCCGACCGCGCGACCCTGCTGAAGGCGCTCGCCCATATCCAGAGCGTCGCCGAGAAGCGCAACACCATCCCGATCCTGGCCAACGTGCTGATCGCGGTGCAGGACGGCCGGCTGACGCTCACCGCCACCGACATGGAGATCGCAATCGTCGAGGAGGTCGCCGCCACCGGCAGCCGCGACGGCTCCACCACGGCACCCGCCGCGACCCTGTTCGAGATCGTGCGCAAGCTGCCCGACAACGCCGAGATCGAGCTCGACCAGGCCGGCGGCGACGCGCCGCTCACGCTGCGCGCCGGGCGCTACGCCACCAGCCTGAACGTGCTGCCGATCGACGACTTCCCGTCGATGACCGCAGGGTCGCTCCCGCACAGCTTCCGTATCCCGTCGGCGGTGCTGCGCGGCCTGATCGACCGCTCCCGGTTCGCGATCAGCACCGAGGAGACGCGCTACTACCTGAACGGCATCTACCTGCACGCGGCCCCGGGCGAGGCCGGCCAGATGCTGCGTGCGGTGGCGACCGACGGCCATCGCCTGGCGCGGGTCGAGACCGAGCTGCCGAGCGGGGCCGACGGCATGCCCGGCGTGATCGTGCCGCGCAAGACCGTCGCCGAGGTGCGCAAGCTGCTCGACGAGGCGGGCGAGGAGGTCGAGGTGGCGCTGTCCCCGACGCGGATCCAGTTCACCGTCGGCACCGTGATGCTGACCAGCAAGCTGATCGACGGCACCTTCCCCGAATACGAGCGCGTGATCCCGCGCGACAACGACAAGATCATGCGGGTCGGCAAGAAGGACTTCGCCAACGCGGTGGCGCGCGTCTCGGCGATCAGCCAGGAGCGCTCGCGTCCGGTGAAGCTGTCGCTGGCCCGCCACCTGCTGACGCTGTCGGCCGCGAGCCCGGATCAGGGCACCGCCAAGGAGGAGCTCGACGACGGCCGCGTCAGCTACGACTCGACGCCGATCGAGATCGGCTTCCAGGCGCGCTACCTCAACGACATCACCGACCAGATCGAGAAGGATGTCGAATTCGCGTTCTCCGACAGCGCCGCGCCGACGCTGGTGCGCGACGTCGACAGCCCGTCGGCGCTGTATGTGCTGATGCCGATGCGGGTGTAGCTCGCTGCAAAATTCAAGGAAGGCCAGGGGCTCTGCTCCTGGACCCCGCCAAAGGCTGGCCTTCGGAAACCTTAACTTAAGGAATCGGGCCCGAGAGAGGTCCAGGGGCAGGGCCCCTGACCTTCCTCTGCGCAGGACATGACCGCGGACACCGCCCCCCGTCTCGCGCGCCTCTCCCTCACCGACTTCCGGAACTACGCCTCCCTCAATCGGACCTTCCGTGCGCGCATCAGCGTGATCACCGGACCAAACGGCAGCGGCAAGACCAACCTGCTGGAGGCGATCTCGCTGCTCGTGCCGGGCCGCGGCCTGCGCGGCGCCCGCATCACCGAGCTGCCGCGGGACGGCATGCCGCACTGGGCGGTGGCGGCCCGGCTGCGGATCGGCCCCGACCTGATCGACGTCGCCACCGGCGCGCAGCCCGATTCGAAGCCGGGCTCGGCCGCGGCGGCGCGACGGGTGTTCCACCTCGACGGCCAGCCGGTGCGAAGCCGCGCCGGCATCGCCGAGCATCTGTCCGCGGTGTGGCTGACGCCGCAGATGGACCGGCTGTTCAGCGAGGGCGCCTCGGCGCGGCGCCGCTTCCTCGACCGCCTGGTGCTGGCGCTGGAGCCCGGCCACGCCCGCGAGGTCGCCGCTCACGACGAGGCCATGCAGGGCCGCAACCGGCTGCTGGCGGGTGGCCGCGGCGACGGCGCCTGGATCGACGGGCTCGAGATCTCGATGGCCCGCCATGCGGTGGCGGTGGCGGCGGCGCGGCGCGGGCTGGTAACGCGGCTGAACGCGCAGGCGGCGGCGCAGGACGGCGGCGGCTTCCCGCCGGCGCGCCTGGAGCTCGGCTGCGCCGTGGCCGCCCGCCTGCAGGACGCGCCGGCGCTGGCGGTCGAGGAATGGCTGCGCGCGGCGCTGGCGGCGCGGCGCGGCGAGGATGCCGGCGCCGGCGCCGCGTCGCTGGGGTCGCACCGCGCCGACCTCCTGCTGTCCGACCTCCGTACCGGCCAGGTGGCCGCCAGCGCCAGCACCGGGCAGCAGAAGGCGCTGCTGATCGGGGTGGTGCTGGCGCATGCGAGGCTGATCGGGAGCCTGCGCGGCGACGCGCCGCTGCTGCTGCTCGACGAGCCGCTGGTGCACCTGGACGAAGCTCGCCGCCTGGCGCTGTTCGAGGAGGTCGCGGCGGCGCCGTCGCACGTGCTGATGACCGGCACCGACCTGGCGCCGTTCCGGCCGCTGCTGGGCGTCGCTGAGGCCATCCGCGCCGAGCAGGCGAAGCTGTTCGACGCTGGTTCCGAGGCCCCGGACGCACTATAGTCCAAGGATAAGATTCCCGCAGACCTGGAGCATCCGACCGGCATGTCCGATAACGCCGCGCCCACCATCGTGCCCGCGCCTGACGACCGGGCGGACGCCGTGCTGCCGTCCGCGGAGTACGACGCCGCCTCGATCTCGGTGCTGAAGGGCCTCGATGCCGTGCGCAAGCGTCCGGGGATGTATATCGGCGACACCGACGACGGCTCCGGCCTGCACCACATGGCGTTCGAGATCATCGACAACGCCGTCGACGAGGCGCAGGCCGGCCACGCCACCAGCTGCTCGGTGGTGCTGAACGGCGACGGCAGCGTCACCGTGCGCGACGACGGCCGCGGCATCCCGACCGACCTGCATGTCGAGGAGGGCATCAGCGCCGCCGAGGTGGTGCTGACCCGGCTGCACGCCGGCGGCAAGTTCAACCAGAACAGCTACAAGGTGTCGGGAGGCCTGCACGGCGTCGGCGCCGCCGTCGTCAATGCGCTCTCGGAATGGATGCGGGTGCGGATCTGGCGCCAGGGCCTGGAGCACGTGATCCGCTTCCGGCACGGCGACGCGATGGAGCCGCTCTCGGTGGTGGGGCCGAGCGACGCACCGCGCGGCACCGAGGTGACCTTCAAGCCCAGTGCCGGCACGTTCGCCAAGACCGAGTTCGAGTTCGCCGTCCTGGAACGCCGGCTGCGCGAGCTGGCCTTCCTCAACTCGGGCCTCGAGATCAACCTGCGCGACGAGCGTCATGCCACGGTGCAGGAGCAGAGCTTCTGCTACGAGGGTGGTCTCGTTGCGTTTGTGCAATGGCTTGATCGCGGCAAGGTGGCGGTGCTGCCTGACGCCATCACTGCGGACGGCGCCGACGAGGTCGGCGGCGTCAAGGTGGAGTTCGCGCTGGCCTGGAACGACAGCTTCCACGAGACCATGCTGTGCTTTACCAACAACATCCCGCAGCGCGACGGCGGCTCGCACCTGTTCGGCTTCCGCCAGGCGCTGACCCGCGTCGTCGGCAAGTATGCGGAGGGCATCGCCAAGAAGGACGCGCTGGCGCTGTCGGGCGAGGACATGCGGGAAGGCCTGACCGCGGTGCTGTCGGTCAAGGTGCCCGATCCCAAGTTCTCCAGCCAGACCAAGGACAAGCTGGTCAGCTCCGAGGTGCAGCCGGTGGTCTATGCCGCGGTCGTCGACGCGATCTCGCATTGGTTCGAGACCCATCCGAAGGAGGCCCGCCTCGTCATCGCCAAGGTGATGGACGCCGCCGCCGCGCGCGAGGCGGCGCGTCGCGCGCGCGAGCTGACCCGGCGCAAGGGCGTGCTCGACATCTCCTCGCTGCCCGGCAAGCTCGCCGACTGCCAGGAGCGCGACGCCGCGAAGGCCGAGATCTTCCTGGTCGAGGGCGACAGCGCCGGCGGCACCGCCAAGCAGGGCCGGGACCGCCGGTTCCAGGCGATCCTGCCGCTGAAGGGCAAGATCCTGAACGTCGAGCGCGCGCGCTTCGACCGTATGCTGGGCTCGGCCGAGATCGGCACCCTGATCACCGCACTCGGCACCGGCATCGGCCGCGGCGAGCCGGAGCAGGGCGGGTTCACCATCAACAAGCTGCGCTACCACCGCATCGTCATCATGACGGACGCCGACGTGGACGGCTCGCACATCCGCACGCTGCTGCTGACCTTCTTCTTCCGGCAGATGCCCGAGCTGATCGAGCGCGGCCACCTCTACATCGCACAGCCGCCGCTCTACCGCGCCAAGCGTGGCAACGACGAGCGCTACCTGAAGGACGACGCCTCGCTGGAGCAGTACCTGCTCGACAAGGCGCTCGGCAACGCGACGCTCACCTACGCCGACGGTCGCCGGCTGGCCGGCGCCGGGCTCGCCGCCGAGACTGGCTGGCTGCGCGAGGCGTCGCGCGCGCTGCGCCGGCTCAGCGTCAGGGCGCCGGTCTGGGTGCTGGAGCAGGCGGCGATCGCCGGCGCGCTGACCGGCGACGTCGCCCGGGCGCAGTCCCGTGCCCAGACGCTGGCGGCCCGCCTCGACGCCGCCTCGCCGCCGGCCGAGCGCGGCTGGAAGGTGTCGGCGGACGTGGACGGCCTGCAGTTCGGCCGCACCGTGCGCGGCGTCGGCGAGCTGTATCGGCTGGACCCGGTCACGCTGCGCAGCACCGACGTGCTGTGGGCAGCCGAGCACGCCGAGCTGCTGGCGCGCGATTTCGGCGACGCGGCGACGCTGACCTTGGACCAGACCACGCTCGCCGCCGCCGGCCCCGCCACCGCCTACGAGCGGATCCTGGGCCAGGGCCGCCGGGGCCTTGCCATCAACCGCTTCAAGGGCCTGGGCGAGATGAACGCCGAGCAGCTCTGGAGCACGACGCTGGACCCCGCGCTGCGCACCCTGCTGCAGGTCCGCGTCGGCGACGTCGAGAGCGCCGCACAGGTGTTCTCCACCCTGATGGGCGACGTGGTCGAGCCAAGGCGCGACTTCATCGTCGGCAACGCGCTGAAGGTGGCGAACCTCGACGTGTAGGCGGGATTTCATAGGGAGCGGTTTATGGCGAGAACGACGCCATCAAGATGTACTCATCTGAAGCCCATGGAGTTACAATAAGTGAAGCCGTAGTATCAAGGCCAGCTGTAGGCCAGGTGTGGAGTGGTATAGATCCACGCTGGGGCGCGGCGCCTAAAGAAGACGTAACAATAATCCGACTAGACAGCGATGCCGATCGACACATCACGCTGCAATTTAAAAGCGGTGTCCTTCATGGTGTCCTACCAGAACATTTACACCCGCAGAACGGATAGACATTTATAGCATATACTGCATCAGATGCTGGAGAAGATTAGAAGCACAACGGCAGTCGACGTTGACTGAGAGGCCTTGTTTTGGGGGGCGACCCCATCGGGGGGAGCTAGAACAGGTCTCTGGAACTCCGCCTCATAGGCATCTGAGCCTCTCGAACTCCGCATGGTGATTTCCAGAACCCTTGAAGGGGGTCATCAGGGGTCAGAGACTTATGGCCGCTTTGATCTCTCGAGTTAAGGTCTTCTAGAAATTGAAGGCGCACCCTATTCATGGCGTCGAGGAGCGCTTCGACATCCAGGCTGTCGCGGGGGTCTAGTCCCACGAGGCGCTCGTAGTGCTGCTCCCAGCTCCCCCATGCTCATCCAGGCATCCCTCAAGCCTGAGAATGGCCTCCAGCCATAGACGTGCCGCCGGAACGGCAGCGGGTCGTTGCCGAGGATGAATTAGGCGGAGGCCGAGCACCAGAACGATTGGCTCTTCTCTGCGGAGATGAAGAGGTACCGGATCTTATTGTCGTTGTGTCCTAAGGCCAGGCGAGGATTAAGTTCGGCCGTATGCAGTCTTTGTCCTCACACAGCGCGATGACGGCGATCACCAAGCAGTCATTGGGGCGTTCTCGGCATCGGCGATGCCTCAGCATGGAGAACAAGTGGAGGGCAATCACCAGGTCTGCTGGAAATCGAAATCGTCTTCATCTGGGGAGAAGCCGAGGCGGATGCGCAATCTGCCCTCCCGGGGATCGGCCTCTCGAGTAACACAGCCAAGTCCGAAGCCCTTGTCCAGCAACGTACCGTCCATCGCGATGTAGCGATACCATTCACCAGTCTTGCTGCAGAAGCGCGCAGGCGGACTGTTAGGAAGTATCTGCGAGCAGTCGTAGTCGAGGATCAACACGTGCGCCTTCGGCGGCGTCGCACAGCCCCATAGGCTGATCTCGTCGGCGACGACAGTGAGTCCCGGTATGACGCGACGAAGCACGAAGGTCGGTTGCCGCAGGTCAACCTTCCGGATCTGTCCGCCGCCGGATGGATGGGTCCACATCTCCTGCCTGGTCACGTAGTTCTGCACGCTGTGCGTGGTGATGGTGAAGCGCGTGGCGCCGCAGATCAGGGTGGATGTCCTGGCCTCATCACCGTGTGCGGGGGTGATGGTAGTTAAGCCTTCAAGTATCGCCATCAAGGCGAACCGCTGGCGTATCATCCGCAGTCCCATACTCCTTCACCTTCTTCCAGAAATAAGCTTCTGGCTCACCTTCAGTGAGATGAGGCACACTTCCACCAGGTAGAGAAATCCACTAACCATTCAACAGCGAGAAAGCACCTGACAAACAGCCTGCCCAATGAGTGACAGCGCTCCTTTGTAATATATAAATCGCAACGCCGTCTCATCTTGAGTTTGATTAGAAGATTTTTCGGACAGCCTCCCTAATCAGTCCGACATATGTTTCGTATATGATCTGGTAAGCACCTGCTGCCGACGATATCTGTCCCTTTTTCTTCGGTCCAGGATGGTGACTCATGTCATAGAAGTGGGTGCGATCATTCTTGATGTTATACCTGCTGGGATCTTCTTGCTGGTTTGCCTCAGCATATCAAATAAGAGCAAGGAAAGCTTTCACTCGTTTGTCATTCTCGGTGGTCTTGGACATGCGGCCTCCCTTGCAAGCAAGCCATCATACCTGACCCAAAGCTAGACGGACTGATTTAGCTCTGCAGGCCTCGCTCCCCACCACTCTCGATGCCAGCGTTCACCTCCTGCCGTTGGTGTCGACGTATGCATGGGCACCCAGGCCATCGCGAGGATCCAGACTCGATCGCGACGTCGGTCCCCAGCGGCCGACAAACAGGCGACCGCGACGATCTGCCTGCGGCTTTTCATCCGCCCATGGCGTTATGTTCGGTCATAGAGCTCGTTTGGACCAAGCCGCCCCGGAGCGCCCATGGACACGACCCTGACCGTCAATGCCCGCGAGTACCACCAGTCCGTCGACATCCGCACCACCTTGCTGGACGTGCTGCGCGAGCGGCTCGACCTCGCGGGGTCGCAGAAGGGGAGCGACCAGGGCCAGTCCGGCGCCTGCATAGTGCTGCTGGACGGCCGCCGCGTGCTGGCCTGCCTCACCCTCGCCGCCGCGGCCGAGGGCGCCGAGGTCACCACCATCGAGGGCCTTGCCTGCGGGGACGGGCCGCTGCACCCGATGCAGCAGGCCTTCCCCGACTACGACGCCTACCGGTGCGGCTACTGCACGCCCGGCCAGATCCTGTCGGCGATCGCCTGCGTCCGCAAAGTCATGCCGGCACCAACGACGAGATCCGCGGGTCCGTGACCGGCACTTTGTGCCGCTGCGCCGCCTGTCCGAAGATCGTGGCCGCGGTGGCGCAGGCCCGCGATGCGAGGGACGCCGCCTGACATGCGCTTCTTCGCCGACAAGCCCGACGACAGCCACTGGAGCCGCGGGCCCCAGATCCCGCTTCATCGGGTTTCACGTTCACGGACGGGCGGTCTGACGAATCGGGGTTTGGGGCCGTCGTGCGCAGCACGCCTCCGGCGTGACGGCCCCGACGGGTCCAGGGCAGCGCCCTGGCCTTCTTCTCCGGTGACCGACTTAAGCCCGGAAGGTCCGTACAAGGCATGAGGCTCCCGGTTCCCCACGCACCCATGACCGCCCACCTGCCATCGGCGCGCCGGCTCGGTTCGCTGGCGCTGATGCTGCCCTACCTGCGACCCTACGCGCCGCGGGTGGCCGGGGCCTCGCTGTCGCTGCTGCTGGCGGCGGGCCTGGTGCTGGCGCTGGGCCAGGGCGTGCGCCGGCTGATCGACCACGGCTTCGCCAGCGGCAGCCTGGCGCAGCTCGACCGCGCGGCCGTGGCCATGGTCGCCGTGGTCGCGGCGCTGGCGGCGGCCACCTTCGCCCGCTTCACCCTGGTGTCCTGGCTCGGCGAGCGCATCGCCGCCGACCTCCGCCGCGACGTGTTCGCGCGCGTGCTGTCGCTGTCGCCGGGCGTGCTCGAGACCACCCGTACCGGCGACCTGCTGACCCGGCTCACCGCCGACGTCTCGGTGCTGCAGACGCTGGTCGGCTCGGCGATCTCGCAATGGCTGCGCAGCGCGCTGCTGCTGTCGGGCGCGCTGGCGATGCTGCTGGTGACCAGCGCCAAGCTGGCCGGCATCGTGCTGCTGGTGGTGCCGCTGGTGGTGGTGCCGCTGGTGCTGTTCGGCCGCCGCGAGCGCCGGCTGTCGCGCCTGGCGCAGGATCGCGTCGCCGACCTCGGCGCCTATGCCGAGGAGACCTTCAACGCGCTGCGCACCGTGCAGGCCTTCACCCATGAGCCGGTCGACCGCCGGCTGTTCGGCGACCAGCTGGAGCGCTCGGTCGCCGCCGCCGTGGCCCGCATCCGCACCCGGGCGATGCTGATCGCGGTGGTGATCCTGCTCGGCTTCGGCGCCATCGTGTTCAGCCTGTGGATCGGCGGCCGCGACGTGATCGCCGGCCGGCTCAGCGGCGGCGCGCTGTCGGCGTTCGTGTTCTACGCCGTGCTGCTGGCCAGCTCCGGCGCGCAGATGAGCGAGCTGTGGGGCGAGCTGCAGCGCGCCGCCGGCGCCGCCGACCGGCTGCAGGACCTGCTGGGCGGCGACGGTCCGGCCGCCGCCCCGGCCGCCGCTCCGATTCTGGCGGCGCCCGAGCACCTGTCGGCCCGGCCGGCCGGGCGGGTGACGTTCGAGGCGGTGACGTTCCGCTATCCGGCGCGGCCGGACCGCGCCGCCCTGGACGCCTTCACGCTCGACATCGCCGCCGGCGAGACGGTGGCGCTGGTCGGCCCCTCGGGCGCCGGCAAGACCACCGTGCTGCAGCTGCTGCTGCGCTTCCACGATCCGAGTGCCGGCACGATCCGCCTGGACGGGCTCGACCTGCAGCGTCTGCCCGCGGCCGAGCTGCGCCGCCATGTCGGCATCGTGCCGCAGGACCCGGTGATCTTCAGCACCAGCGCACTGGAGAACATCCGTTATGGCCGGCCCGAGGCCGACGACGCTTCGGTGCGCGCCGCCGCCCGTGCCGCGCACGCGGACTTCCTGGACGAGCTGCCGCAGGGCTACGGCACCCATCTCGGCGAGAAGGGCGTCCGCCTGTCCGGCGGCCAGCGCCAGCGCGTGGCGATCGCGCGCGCGATCCTGCGCGACCCGGCGGTGCTGCTGCTCGACGAGGCCACCAGCGCGCTGGACGCGGAGTCCGAGCGTGCGGTGCAACAGGCGCTGGAGACGGTGTCGCGCGGCCGCACCACGATCGTGGTGGCGCACCGGCTGGCCACCGTGCGCCGCGCCGACCGCATCGTCGTGATGGAGGCGGGCCGGGTCGTCGCCACCGGCACCCACGACGCGCTGATCGCCGAGAGCGGCCTCTACGCGCGGCTGGCTCGGCTGCAGTTCCTGTATGGGGAGGGGCCGGCTGAGGGGCCGTCATCAGCCTGATCCGTAGCGGCATGGCGCGGCCGTCGACCTGGGAACGAGTGGTCCGGCCTCAAGCTCCGGCTGAAGAGGTCGGGCTTCCAACGCATCCCTGCGCAGGACCCTGCAGGTGTGCGCTCGTCCCGGGTATCTGGACGGTCATACCCGTCCGGCGGGGGCTGCCGTTGGTTCGACCTCTTCCTGCCCGGACTGGATGGGGCCGGCGGGCGGGCGTGATGGCCGGGTCGGGGGTGCGGCCGATGACGGGCCTCTCGACGGCTGGGTCGTCCGGGGGTGGCGGGTCGGCATGCGGTCGGTCGGCCTCGGTGGTGCTGGCAGCGGAG
>CAXTVM010000035.1:0-17111 GCA_964247725.1 uncultured Acetobacteraceae bacterium
GGCCGGAAAGATCTTCCCTGGGTTGAACAGGTTCTGCGGGTCGAGCGCCCGCTTGATCCGGCGCATGGCGTCGAGCTCGGCGCCGCCGCGCCAGTCCGGCATCATGTAAGGCTTCAGCTTGCCGACGCCGTGCTCGGCCGAGAAGCTGCCCTCGAGGTCCCGCACGACGGCGCCCACCGCGTCCATGATCTCGTGGTCGCGTGCCATAAAGGCGGCGGCGTCCGCCCCTTCCGGCTGCACCAGGTTGAAGTGGATGTTGCCGTCGCCGAGATGCCCGAACGGCGCCACCCGGATGCCCGGGATCAGCCGCTCGCATGCCGCGGTCGCGCGCGCGATCAGCTCCGGCACCCGCGAGACCGGCACCGACACGTCGTTCTTGACGTTGGCGCCGGCACGCTTCTGCGCCTCCGCGTGCTCCTCGCGCAGCCGCCACAGCGCCAGCCGCTGCGCGCCGCTCCCGGCGATCACCGCGTCCGTGACCAGGCCCGCCTCCAGCGCCTCGGCCAGCACCCCTTCCAGCTGGTCGCGCAGCGTGCCGTCGTCGCGCGCGGTGGCCAGCTCCACCAGCGCGTAGTGCGGCGCAGGCGCCGATAGCGGCAGCGCCGCGTCCGGGATCAGCGCGCCCACCAGCGCCATGCCGGTGCCGGACATGTACTCGAACGCCTGGATCGCGGCCGGGTCGGCGGCACGAAGGCGCCGGAACAGCGCCAGCGCCGCCTCGGGCGTCCCCAGCGCGCAGAGCGCCACCTCGACCTGGCGCGGGCGCGGGCTCAGCTGCAGCACGGCGGCGGTGATGATGCCGAGCGTGCCCTCGGAGCCGACCAGCAGCTGGCGCAGCGCGTAGCCGGTGTTGTCTTTGCGCAGCCGCCGCAAGGCGCCGAACACGCCGCCGTCCGGCAGCACCGCCTCCAGCCCCAGCACCAGCTCGCGGGCATTGCCGTAGCGCACCGTGGTGTTGCCGCCGGCGTTGGTGGCCAGCACGCCGCCCACCGTCGCCGAGCCCTCGGAACTGATCGACAGCGGCAGCAGGCAACCGGCCGCGTCGGCCGCGTCCTGCGCCGCCTTCAGCGTGACCCCGGCCTCCACCGTCATGGTCATGTCGACCGGATCGACGGCGCGGATCCGGGCCATCCGCGACAGGCTGACCACCACCTCGCCGTTGTCGTCCGAGACCGCGGCGCCGCCGACCATGCCGGTGTTGCCGCCCATCGGCACCAGCCGTACGCCGGCGGCGACGCAGAGCCGCACGCAGGCGGCCAGCGTCTCAGTATCGGCCGGACGCAGCACCGCCGGGGTGCGGCCCTGATAGAGGCCGCGCCAGTCGGTGCAGAACGGCGCAGTGTCGGCGGGATCGGTCAGGATGCCGCCGGGGCCGAGCAGGCGGACGAGGGCCGCGATCAGGTCGGGGCCGACACCGCTCACTGCAGCACCGCCGCCGCCCGGTCCGCCGCCACCGTGCGCGTGAACGTCATCACCGCACCGGTCCCCGCTACCCCGATCAGCAGCCCGCACAGCGCGGTCAGCACCAGCACGATCCGCCGCGGCGCCAGCGCCTGCGTCGCCATCAGCGCCTGCTGCGCCTCCGCGCGGGCCTGGCGGGTGAGGTGCAGCTCCGAGCGCAGCGCCTCGATGCGGGCGCTGGCGCCGCGCAGGTCGAGGTCGAGCTTGTTCACGTCGGCGGTGAGCTGCGAGATCCGGGTCCGCGCCGCCTGGATCTCGGTGGCCGCCGCGCTGCCGGCGCGCGGTGCGCGGGCCCGCGGCGCGCCAGCCGCCCGGGACGCCGCCGCCGGCGGGTTCGGCGCCAGCGCCACGAACAGGTTTTTGAGAGCGCCGCCGGTGACGGCGTTGCGCCGGGCCCGCGCGCGCACCGCCTCCAGCGCGGTCGCCGCCTCCCCGGCCTGATCCTCCAGCACCAGGGCCAGGATGTCGGACAGCGTCTTCAGCTCCTTGGGGTCGATCTGCTGGCTCATCCGGGCGGTGCCAGCCTCGCCCCGGCCAGGTCTTGGGTCGACCGTGTGGCCATCCCCGGAGCCGGCCGCGGCGCCGCGGCGCGATGCAGCCGGTCGCGGATGGCCAGGCCCAGCCCGTGGCGCGGGATCGGCATCGCGGCGATGCCGCGCAGGCCGAGCCGCCCGCCCTCCGCATCGAGGTGGCGGAGCCCGGCGAACAGCCGCGCCGCCGCCTCGTCTAGATCCCGGTCCGGGCTCAGGTTCCAGACCAGCGCGGAAGCGGTCCGCACCGGCCCGAACGCCAGCAGCGCCTCGACGGGCGCGCAGTCGGCGGCGTCGAGCCGCAGCGGCAGGTCCGGCGCATAGTGCGAGGCGAGCTGGCCCGGGGCGGTCGGCCGCACGCCGGCCGGGACGGCTGGCAGAAGCGCCCCGGTCACGCGCTCGATCGCCTCGCGCGTGACGCCGCCCGGGCGCAGCAGGCGGACACCCTCTTCGGTGAGCTCCAGCACCGTGCTCTCGAGTCCGACCCCGCAGGCGCCGCAATCGAGCACCGCCGCGATGCGCCCGTCGAGCCCGGCCAGCACGTGCGCGGCGGTGCTGGGGCTGACCCGGCCGGACGGGTTGGCCGACGGCGCCGCGATCGGCCGGCCGGCCTCCCGCAGCAGGGCCAGGGCCGTCGCCCCGGCCGGCACCCGCACCGCCAGCGTCGGCAGGCCGGCGCCGGCCAGGTCGCACACGCGGCCGTCCCGCCGGCGCCGCAGCACCAGGGTCAGCGGCCCCGGCCAGAACGCGTCGGCGAGGCGCCGCGCCATCGGCGGCGCCTCGACCTCGCGGAACGCCGCCCCGGCGTCCGGCAGGTGCACGATCAGCGGGTTGTGGCGCGGGCGGCGCTTGGCGGCGTAGATCGCGGCGACCGCATCCGGGTCGGTGGCGTCGGCGCCGAGGCCGTAGACCGTCTCGGTGCCGAAGCCCACCAGCCGCCCGGAGCGCAGCAGCAGCGCCGCGCGCGCGATCCCGGCCGGACCGGCGACCAGCCGCTCGGTCGCGACGGCATCGGTCACGACGCCGTCGATCGCCGCAGAGGGCGGCCCGGCGCCGCGCCCGCCGCGGGGACTGGGGATCCTACCATTCGGCTGCATCCCCAGCATCTGCGGTGCCGGCCGGCCCCTGCAAGCCTCATGCGATCGGCATCCCTCCCGGGTCCCGGTCCGGCCCGTCCGGTTCCGGGGCGCCACGGCACACGAAGTGCGGGTTCTCCCAGCCCGGCTTGCCATAGCGGAGCGGCGTGCCGTCGAACAGGGTCACGCTGCCGCCGGCCGCCTCGACCACCGCCTGCGGCGCCGCAGTGTCCCATTCCATGGTGCGGCCGAGCCGCGGATAGAGGTCGGCACGACCCTCGGCGACGCGCACGAACTTGGCGGCCGAGCCGATGTTGCCGAGGCTGGCGATGCGCTGGCGGCCGAGATAGACGCGGAGCGTAGCGTCGTCCGCATGCTGGCGCGAGGCCAGCACGGTGAGGCCTTCGACGGGCGGGCGGCGCACCCGGATCGCCGTCTCGCCGGCGCCGTCGCGGCGGGACGCGCCGTGGCCGAACCGGCCGAGATAGAGCTCGCCGTAGGCCGGCAGCGCCACCGCGCCCAGCACCGCGACGCCGTCCCGCACCAGGCCGATGTTGACGGTGAAGTTCTCCGATCCGGCGGCGAACTCGCGGGTGCCGTCGAGCGGGTCGACCAGCCAGAACTCCTGCGCGCCCTCCGTCCCGAGGCCGGCGGCGACCTCCTCCTCGGCGATCACCGGAATCGACGCCCCGGTGCGCAACCCGGCCACGATCAGCGCCTCGGCGCGATGGTCGGCCTCGGTGACCGGCGAGGCGTCGAGTTTGGTCAGGGTTTCGAAGCCGGCGGCGCGGACGGCCAGGATCACCGCGGCGGCCTCGGTGGCGAGGCGACCGGCGAGGGACAGGAGGTGGTCGTCGTGGTGGTTCATGGCAGGTTACAGGGTAGGGGCTCGCCGCAACCGTGGCAAAGGCGCGCCCGACGGCGCCGGATACGGCGGCAGCCAGGCTCAGGGCTATCGCATTCGAGGAGACGTGGAAGGAGAAGGCCAGGGCTCTGCCCTGGACCCGTTGGGGCCGCGGGCCCCAGACCCCGGTCCGTAAGGAGATGATCCCAGCTTGAAAGTACACCCTTAACGAATCGGGGTCTGGGGCCCGCGGCCCCAGTGGGGTCCAGGGACGAAGCCCCTGGCCTTCTTCCCGATGCGACAGCCGTGGCCAAGGCTGGACGGGCCAGTGGGCGCGGCTGATAAGCTGGCGAGCCGCCGGGAGAGTTCGTCATGCTGGACATCGATTTCGCCGACCTCGCCTTGCCGTCCGGCGGCACCCTGGTGCTGCTGGTCGCCGAGGACGGTGAACGGCCGGCGCTGTACGGCCAGGCGGACGCGGCCACCGGCGGCGCGCTGTCTCGCGCGGTCGAGGCGGCCGAGTTCGGATACGGCAAGTCCAAGAGCTGCGTGGTGCTGGGGCCCGGCGCCGGCCTCGCCCGCATCGTGGTGATCGGCCTCGGCAAGACCGCCGAGCTGGACGCGCAGGCGGTCGAGGCGGCGGGCGGCGCCGCCTATCAGGCGGCCAGGTCCGGCGCCGTCGCCGCGGTGGCGGTGGACGGGATCCCGGCCGCCCTCGCGGCGCACGCGGCCCTCGGCGCGGTGCTGTCGAGCTACCGGTTCGACCTCTACCGCACCCGGCAGAAGCCGGACGAGCGGCCGAAGCTGGCGCACCTGTCGGTGCTGTCGCCGCGGCCCGACGCCCCGCGCGCGGCCTGGCCGGCGCTGCGCGCGATCGCGCACGGCAGCTTCGTCGCCCGCGACCTCAGCAGCGAGCCGGCCAACACGCTGACGCCGGCGGTGTTCGCCGACCGCATCGCGGCGCTGGCCCCGCTCGGGCTCGAGATCGAGGTCTTCACGCCCGGGCAGATGGCCGAGCTCGGCTTCGGCGCGTTGCTGGCGGTCGCCATGGGCTCGGACGCGCCCGCCCGCATGGCGGTGATGCGGTGGCGCGGCCTGCCCGACGACGACGCGGCGCCGATCGCCTTCGTCGGCAAGGGGGTCACCTTCGATTCCGGCGGCATCAGCATCAAGCAGGCCGGCGGCATGGAGGACATGAAGTGGGACATGGCCGGCGCCGGCACCGTGGTCGGCCTGATGGCGGCCCTCGCCGGCCGCCGCGCGCGGGTGAACGCGGTGGGGCTGGTCGGCCTGGTCGAGAACATGCTGTCGGGCCGGTCGCAGCGGCCGGGCGACGTGGTGCGGACCGCGTCGGGCCAGACCGTCGAGGTGCTGAACACCGACGCCGAGGGCCGGCTGGTGCTGGCCGACGTGCTCTGGTACGCGCAGGACCGCTTCCGGCCGCGCGCGCTGATCGACCTCGCCACCCTCACCGGCGCCGTCATCGTGGCACTGGGCCACGATCATGCAGGCCTGTTCAGCAACGACGACGAGCTGGCCGGCCGCCTGGCCGAGGCCGGCCGCGCGGTCGGCGAGCGGGTGTGGCGGATGCCGATGGGCGACGCCTACGACAAGGGCCTGCGCTCCGAGATCGCCGACATGAAGAACATCGGCGGCCGGCCCGGCGGCTCGATCGTGGCGGCGCAGTTCCTGAAGCGCTTCGTCGGCGACGTGCCGTGGGCGCATCTCGACATCGCCGGCACCGCCTGGTCGTCCAAGGAGACGCCCTGCGTGCCCAAGGGTGCGACCGCGTTCGGGGTGCGACTGCTCGACCGGCTGGTGGCGGCGCATTACGAGGGCTGAGCGGCCGATCGGCGCGCTGCTGCGGCATCCGCCGACCCGCGCGGCACCCGGCCTGTGCTACGGCCGCCTCGACCTGCCGCTCGCCGACGGCTGGCGCGGCCTGCTCACCGGATGGCGGCGGGCGCTGGAACCGGTGGTGCCGGAGACGGTCCGCAGCAGCCCGCTCCGCCGCTGCCGCGAGCCGGCGGAGGCGCTCGCCGCCTGCCTGGGGATTCCGGTCATCCTCGACGCGCGGCTGCTGGAGCTCCATTTCGGCGCCTGGGAGGGAATGGCCTGGACGGAGGTGCCGCGACCGGCCCTCGATCGCTGGGCCGCCGACCCGTTCGGGCTCGCGCCGCCGGGCGGCGAGACCGGAGCTGCGCTGATCGACCGGGTCTCGTCGCTGAATTCGGTTCTGGCGCGGGAGGCGCAACCCTGGCTGGTCGTCTCGCACGGCGGCCCGCTGCGACTGTTGGCCGCGATGCTGCGCGGCGAACCGCCCGACCTGACGGCGCCGAGCCCGCCGATGGGGGCGATGCGGATCGTCGATGTGCTCGCGCGTCCAGATGCGCCGAGGTCGGGATGAGCGAAGGCCGGCCCCCGCCGGAGGCGGCGCCGGCAGCGGAGCCGGACCATGGCGGCGGCGAGGTGGACGGGGCCGGTGACGTGGATGGCGCAGCGGTCGTGAGCCAGCTGGCGAGGCGGCGAAGTGCCTGAGGCGGCCGAAGCACCGCTCGATCCGGTTCCGGTGCTTGCAGGGGTCCACGTCGTGGGTATGGGGATTTCCAGGGTTCCGCCTGGACGGAGTCGGCGTCGAGACCTCGAATGCCCGCTCCCGCCAGGTCGCACCAACGCGCGCCCGACCGCAGCACCCACGGGCAACCGTTCACGAACAGCGGGTATCCGATTCCGTCCGTCCCGGATCGCCCGCCTTGCCGGATGGTTCGCCCGCGCCCCAGCGCCGCTTCCTCGCAATCAGGAGGCAGGCCGATCGGCAATCCCAGATGTCGGTCCGCTCCGCGGTCGTCACCCGACGCCGTGCCGCGCACGGCGGCCCCGGCCTTCCTACGGCACCCGACCGATGGTCAGCACGTGCAGCCCGGCATCGGCCATCGCCGGGTCCGCCGACAGCGCCCGTTCCATCGCCATCGTCGCCGCCTCGTCCGCCTCCATCAGCGCCGCGTAGCGCTGGCGCCCGATGGCGCCGGCACCCACGGTCAGGCCGTGGGCGCGGATGTCGACCAGCCCGGCCGCGGCGAAGTCCGCCTCCATGCTGCGCCGGTCGTACAGGTGCAGCGTCGCCGACACCCCGCCGGCGCCGAACACGCCGCGCCGCGTCGCCAGCCGCGCCAGGGCCTCGTCCGTGCGGCCTTCCCGCACCAGCTCCAGCACCAGCGACACCAGCGAGTCCGCATACACGCAGACATGGCCTCCCGGCCGGGTCCAGCTGGCGAAGCGCCGGATCATCGCCGCCGGATCGGCCGCGTACTGCACCGATCCGAGCGCCATCACCAGGTCGGCGGCGCCCGGCGGCACGGGCGCGTCCTCCATCGCGTGCCGCAGCAGCGTGAAGCCGGGCGGCAGCCCAAGCCCGTCCAGGATGGCGATCATGCCCGGCGCCTGCTCGATGCCGGTGACGCGGTGGCCCATCGCCAGCAGCCGCTCCAGCCAGCGCCCGGCGCCGATCCCGGCGTCGACGATCCGCGCCGCCGGCGGCAGCAGCGCCGAGATGTACTCCCAGGCCAGCGCGTCGTAGGCGCGGCGGTACGAGGGCTGGTCGTAGGTCGCGTCGTAGCCTTCGGCCAGGACGTCGTAGAGGTCGATGCTCGCCGCGCGCTGCGCGGAGGCGGAGGGCTCGGACGGCATGCGTGTCTCCAGGGCACCGGGCCTTCGCGCCGGTCGTGCGGCAGCATGGACGCCATGCCGGCCCGCTGTCACCCCGCCCGCGCGCGGTTGCGCGGCCCCGCCCGGCGAACGATAGTCCCGGCCCGGGGCGGCCTCGCGGGTGCGCGCTCCAGCTGCGGGATGCACGCCGGATGACCGATGCCTTCATCAACCGCATCGGCACCAGCGTGCCCCCCAACGACGTGCACGAGGCCTTCGTCGCCTTCGCCAGCTCCCTGATGCCGGACCAGCGGCTGCGCCGGCTGTTCCGGCGCATGGCCGACCGCAGCGGCATCGCGCACCGCCACTCCATCGTCGACCCGCTGCCCGACCTCACCGGCTTCCGCCTCGACCACGACAATCTCTATCGCCGCGGCGAGTTCCCGGGCTCCGCCGTGCGCATGGCCCGCTACCGGCAGGGCGCCCTGCCGCTGGCGCTGCGGGCGGTGGCCGGGCTAGGGCCCGACAGCCGGCTGGACCGCGTCACCCACCTGATCGTCACCTCCTGCACCGGCTTCTACGCGCCGGGCCTCGACCTGCAGCTGGTGACGGCGCTGGGGCTCGACGGCTCGGTCGAGCGCACCCTGGTCGGGTTCATGGGCTGCTACGCCGCCTTCAACGCACTCAAGCTGGCCCGCCACATCGTCCGCTCCGAGCCCGGCGCCCGCGTGCTGCTGGTCAACGTCGAGCTCTGCACGCTGCACCTGCAGGAGACCGCGGACCTCGAGCAGGTGCTGAGCTTCCTGGTGTTCGCCGACGGCTGCGCCGCCGCGATCGTCAGCGCCGAGCCGGACGGGCTGCGGCTCGACCGCTTCCACGCCGAGCTGCTGCCGGACACCGACGCGCTGATCACCTGGGAGATCGGCGACCACGGCTTCAACATGATGCTGTCGGGCCAGGTGCCCAGCGCCGTCGGCGCCGGCCTCGCCCGCGCCGGGCACCGCATCCTGGGCGGCGTCGCCTCGCGCGACGTCGAGCTGTGGGCGGTGCATCCGGGCGGCCGCACCGTGCTCGACGCCGTGCAGGCGGCGCTCGACCTGGCGCCGGACGCGCTGGCGGCATCCCGCGGCGTGCTGCGCGACTACGGCAACATGTCGTCGGCCACCATCCTGTTCGTGCTCGACCGCATCATGCGGGACGCCCGTCCCGGCGCCTCCGGCGTCGCGCTGGGCTTCGGGCCCGGCCTGGTCGCCGAGACGCTCCGCTTCCGGACCACGTGATGGCGGCACCCGGTCTCTGCCCCGGCCGCGTGCTGGCGCCGGAGCTGATGGACGATCCAGGCTGCGGGCCGGACCAGTTCCGGCGCTGCCTGGTGGATCTGGCCAAGGTCAACCGCCTGACGCTGGCCTACCGCCCCACGTTGGGCTTCCTCGCCCGCATCGCTCCCCCGCACGGCCGGCCGCTGCGCATCCTCGACGTCGGCGGCGGCTACGGCGATGCGCTGCGCCGGATCGACCGCTGGGCCGGCCGCCGCGGCATCGCGCTCGAGATGACCAGCGTCGACCTGTCGCCCTGGGCCCAACAGGCGGGGGAGGGCGCCCCGCCGACCCGCCGTCCGATCCGCTGGGTCACCGCCGACATCTTCGAGGTGACGCCCGATCCCGCCCCGGACCTGGTGCTGTCGTCGCTGTTCGCGCACCATCTGGACGACGGCGCCGTGGTCCGGTTCCTCGGCTGGATGGAGCGTCACGCCCGCCTCGGCTGGTTTGTCAACGACCTGCAGCGGCACTGGCTGCCGCATGCGGGCTTCCGCCTGCTGTCGGCCGCGGCCGGATGGCACCGCTTCGTGCGGCACGACGGACCGGTCTCGATCCGCCGCGCCTTCACCCGCGCCGACTGGCGCGCGCTCCTGGCGGCGGCGGCGCTGCCGGAGACCGAAGCCCGGATCGAGGCCTGGCTGCCGTTCCGGCTCTGCGTCTCGCGGCTGAAGCAGGCCGCGCCGTGAGCGGCCCAGCTCTGGCCGGGTCCGTCCGGACCGGCCCCGCCCCGACCAGCCCGGTCCTGGCCGGTGACGTGTGCATCATCGGCGGTGGGCTCGCGGGCGCCGCGCTGGCGGTGCGGCTGGGCCGGCGCGCCACCCTGGTCGAGCGCGAGCCCGGCGCGCACGACAAGGTCTGCGGCGAGTTCCTGTCGCGCGAGGCGGTGCTGCACCTGGGCGCGCTCGGCCTCGACCCGGCGGCGCTGGGCGGCCACCGGATCGACCGCGTCCGGCTGGCGACCGGTCGCGCCGAGGCGCTGGTCCGGCTGCCGTTCGAGGGCGTCGGGCTGTCGCGCCGCGTGCTCGACGAGGCGCTGCTGCGCCGGGCCGCCGCCGCCGGCGCCCGCCTGCTGCGCGGCCAGGCCGTCACCGCGCTGCTCGCCGCCGGCGGGGCGCAGATGCTGCGGCTGCAGGACGGCCGCACGCTGCGCGCCGTACAGACCGTGCTGGCCACTGGCAAGCACGACCTGCGCGGCTGGAAGCGCGGCCGCGGCCGCCAGAACGACCTGGTCGGCTTCAAGCTGCACCTGCGTCCGGACCCGTCGCAGGCCCATGCCCTGGAGGGCGTCGTCGAGCTGATGCTGTTCCGCGGCGGCTATGCCGGGCTGCAGCGGATCGAGGCCGGCCAGGCCACGCTGTGCCTGCTGATCCGGCGCCGCCGCCTGGTCGAGCTGGGCGGACGCTGGTCCGCCGTGCTGGCCGCCGCCTGCGCCGACGCCCCGTTGCTGGCGCGCCGCCTCGCCGGCGCCGTCATCCTGCACCGCCGTCCGCTGAGCGTCGCCGGCATCCCGTACGGCTACGTCGCCCCGCCGCGATCGCCGGTCTGGCGGCTCGGCGACCAGGCAGCCGTCATCCCATCCTTCACCGGGGACGGCATGTCGATCGCGCTGCACAGCGCCGCCCTGGCCGCCACCCTGCTGGGCCGGGACGCCGCCGGCCCGGAGGCCCTGCAGACCGCGCTGCGCCGCGATCTCGGCACCCGCGTCGGCGGCGCCGCCCTGCTGTCGGTGTGCGCGGTGCGCCGGCCGCTGCAGCCGTTGGCGGTGCTGGCGGCGCGCCTGCTGCCGACGCTGGTCGCCGAGCTCGCCGCCGCCACCCGGGTCCCGGATCGGGCCCTGCATGCGGTACTCGGCTAGCGGCAGGAAAGCCGGGGGCTCTGCCCCTGGACCCCACTGGGGCCGTCACGCGAAGCGTGCTGGCGCACGACGGCCCCAGATCCCGATTCGTTGAGGTCATACCTCCGCACAGGGGATATCGTCTTACGAATCGGGGTTGGGGCCCGCGGCCCCAACGGGTCCAGGGCAGAGCCCTGGCCTTCCTTTAGTGCCCCGAAGCCGCGGCACCCGCATAGGTCGGCCGCTGCCACACCTTGATGCCCAGGATCCGCAGCGTGGCCGGGAACACGGTCTGCGCGTTCGGCGGTCCGGGCCAGGAGCCGGTGCCGCCGACGGCGAGGTTGGCGATCAGGTAGAACGGCTTGTGCATGTCGCCGGGCGTGGTGCGCTGCCCGACCGCGATCCCGTCGATGTAGAAGGTGATGGTCTGCGGGCCCCAATCGACGCCGTAACGGTGGAACACGGCCGAGCCGTTGATGCCGGTATGGATCGTGTTGGTGGTGGCGCTGCCGTTGTAGGCGTCGGGCTGGGTCGCGATCCACGCCTTGTCTGTGGTGTGCAGCGAGAAGTAGGCGGTGGTGGGGTCGTTGCAGAGCGCCTCCGGGGCGTCGATCTCCGGCGGCCAGTTGTCGTCCACCGACAGCAGCCAGAACGCCGGCCACAGACCCTGTCCGGACGGGATCTGCGCGTCGATCTCGAAGTAGCCGTAGGTCTGGCTGTACGGGTAGGTGTTGAGCGCGCCGCTCAGGTAGCTCCGGTGGATGCCGGGCGGCAGCGTCGCCTGCGCCGCCGCGCCGAGCGGGCTCGCGGTGATCGACAGCACGCCCTCGCTGACGCTGAACGGGCTGATCTTCAGGTTGCTCATCGCGTCGGCGTTCGGATAGGCCTCGAGTTCGTTGCCGAGCGAGGCCCAGGCGGGCGAGTAGGCGGCGCTGGCGACGGGGCTGTAGCTGGCCTGCAGGCCGCTGAACAGCGAGGCGTTGAGCTTGAAGCCGGCGGAGGTGAAGGGCTGCGCCACCGGCGGCCAGGGCAGGGCGCCGGTACGCCAGGCCGGCATGGCGGCGAAGCCGAGGTTCAGGGTCTGCGTGGCACCGGTGAGATCCAGCATCTGCGGCGCGGCGGCCACCGCTTGCGTGCTGAGGAAGGCTGCGAAGCCGGCGGAGAGGAGTGCGGTGACATTCTGCATGGCTTCGTTCTACCGGGTCTCGACGTCCGGAACAGGTGCGGACGTCGCTTTGACGCAACAATGTCGAGACTATTGTTTCGGAGCCATGCTCAGTTTGATGCTAAGTTGAAGAAGTTAATACCGGATGAAGGTTTTCGTGTTCGCGGACGGTGATCGGCAACCAGGCGCTTCCGGCGAGACCGGCGCATGATGCCGTAGATGCCCAAGCTTCCGTATGATCGGCCCGACCCTCGCCGCCGATGCGGCGAAACAGGACCCAACCATGCGACGCCGCGACAAAGCCTCGTCCCCTCCCACCATCTCTGATCGAGGCATCCAATCGCCCGTCTCGTCGGGAGAGACCTTGGGACGCGGGGGGACGGCATGACGGCGTCGAGCGACTTGGCGAGGCGGGCGGATCCTCGTTCCGGCACAGCGCATCCTCGGACGGGCCGTTAATCGGACCTTCATGATCCTGCGGCACGCTCGGCGCGGGAGTGGAGGGTCCGATGACGGTCGTGGCGCCCGTGCACAGCGCCTTGCCGGCCGCGCCGGCCGCGCCGGTCCGACCGGGCGGCCCGGCCGAGCGCGCGATCGAGGCGGCCTTGCCGTCGGCGTTGGAGCCGGTCGATCTGGTGTCGCTGTCGCCCGTGGCCACGCGGCATCTGGCGCTGGCGCCGCCGACCGAGGCGCTGCGCCAGCTCGGCGGCCTGCTGCACGACGCGCAGGAGATCGAGCAGCTGGTCCGCACCCCGCCCGCGGCGGCGATGGGCGAGCTGGCGGTCGAGATCGCCACGGCCGCCGACGCGCTGGCGACGCAGCTGCCGCGGCCGGTCGAGCCGCCCGGCAGCCCGGACACCCGCACCGGCGGCCACCAGCCGGGCACGCCCCATCCCGAACCGCACGGATACGCCGCCCTCGCCGCCGATCACGACCCCGGGCAGGGGCTGGGCAACATCGCCGGCCGTGAGCAGCAGCTCCGCGAGGAGGCCGCGACCATGCTGGGCCGCGCCACCGACACGCTCGAGCGGATGCAGCAGCACCTGCAGGGGACGCCGCCCGGGGAGGCCGGGGGCGCTGCGCGGATCGCGGCGTCGGCGATGCAGGTGGCGCGGGCCCGGCAGCGCCTGCAGGACGGCCCGTCGCCATCGCCGGAATGGCTCCGGCCGCGGCCGCTGCTGCTGACGGCGATGGCGCTGGTGACGGTCGCCGGCCTGTGCTGGGCGAGCCGGCTCGACCTGCACGTCGCGCGGGAACTCGCCGGCGGGGCGGTCGGTCTCTGCCTGGCCGTCTGGTCGGCCGGCTGGCTGGCCGGGCTGGTCCGCCGGCGGAGGCCCGGCCGGCGGACGATGCGGATCGAGCTCAGGCGCTGAGAGACCACTTGAAAATGGGCCGGCCGAGTGGGCGTGCCTCTCCCGAACCCCGATTCGTAAGAAGATGGTCCCTACATGGAAGTACAACCTTAACGAATCGGGGCCTGGGGCCCGCGGCCCCAGCGGGGTCCAGGGGCAAAGCCCCTGGCCTTCTTCCTCATGCGATAGCCGTGGAAGCGCGGCGGCTTCCTGGACGTGAGCCTCGGCCCAGCGCAGAGCGCGGCGTCGGATCGCCGCACGGCGCATCGTCGAACGGGCTCCGGGATCAGCCGCCGGGCTCGCCCTCGATCAGCGAGAGGTCGGCGACCCGGGTCAGCGTACGGCGGGTGCGGGCGAGCAGGGCCAGGCGGTTGCGGCGCAGCTCGGGCGCCTCCGCGTTGACGGTGACGGCGTCGAAGTACCGGTCGAGCGGCGCCCGCAGCCGCGCCATCGCCGCCATCGCGACGTCGTGGCGCTCGGCCGCCAGCGCCTCGGCAACGGCGGCGTCGGCCTCGGCCAGGGCGGCGGCGAGGGCGTGCTCCTCCTGCTGCGCGAACAGGGCGGGCTGCGGCGGCCGGTCGTATGGGCCGTCCCGCTTCTCCTCGATGCGCAGGATGTTGGCGGCGCGCCGGGCGGCGATCAGCAGGTTGCCGCCGTCGGCGGTGCCGAGCAGGCCGGCCACCGCCTCGGTGCGGTCGAGCAGGGCGACCAGGTCGAGGGCGCCGTCGCCCGCCGCCGCGGTCACCGCCGCCAGCACGTCGTGGCGGGCGCCCTCGGCCCGCAGCTGCACCCGCAGCCGCTCGGCGATGAAGCCGGCCAAGCTGGCGACCAGAGCGGCCTGCTCCTGGCCGTCCCGAAGTGCCGCCGGATAGGCGGCGACTGCCACGGCGAACACGGCAGCCAGGTCGATGCGCAGCCGGTGCTCGCGGACGATGCGGATGACGCCGAGTGCCGCGCGGCGCAGCGCGTACGGATCGCCGGAGCCGCCGGGCCGCTCGCCGATGGCGAAGAAGCCGGCCAGCGTGTCGAGCTTGTCGGCCAGCGCCACGGCGGCGGCGACCGTCCCCGCTGGCACGGCGTCGGCGGGGCCGCGCGGCTGGTAGTGCGCGGCGATCGCCCCTGCCACCGCCGGCGCCTCGCCGTCGTGACGGGCGTAGTAGCCGCCCATGACGCCCTGCAGCTCGGGGAACTCGCCGACCATGCCGGTGGTGAGGTCGGCCTTGGCGAGCAGGCCGGCACGGCCGGCGGCGTCGGCATCGGCGCCGAGCGGGCCGGCGAGGTGGGCGGCGAGCGCCTGCAGGCGGCGGGCGCGCTCGCCCTGGGTGCCGAGGCGGGCGTGGAAGGTGACGCCGCCCAGGGCCGGCAGGCGCTGGGCCAGGGGGGTGCGGCGGTCGAGATCCCAGAAGTGGCGGGCGTCGGAGAAGCGGGCGCCGAGCACGCGCTGGTTGCCGGCGACGATCAGGGCGCCGCCGTCGGCGGGGATCACGTTGGCGACGAAGGCGAAGCGGGCGGCGGCCCGGCCGTCCGGGTGGCGCAGCGCGAAGTAGCGCTGGTTGACGCGCATCGAGACCTGCATGACCTCGGGCGGCAGGCCCATGTAACGGTCGTCGATGCGGCCCAGCAGCGGCACCGGCCACTCCACCAGGCCGGCGACCTCGTCCAGCAGGCCGTCGTCGGCGACCAGCGCCAGGCCTTCGGCGGCGGCGGCGGCGGCGAGGCCCTCGGCGACGGCGCGGCGGCGCAGGGCGGCGTCGGCGAGGACGTGGCGCTCGGCCAGGGTGCGGACCCAGTGGTCGGCGCCGGTCACCGCGACCGCGCCCGGGGACAGGGTGCGGTGGCCCTCGGTGAGCTCCGCCGAGCGCAGCCCGTGGCCGTCGTCGGCGCCGTCGGCCAGGCCGAACGGCACCACGGCGCCGTCCAGCAGGCAGAGGATGCGGCGCAGCGGCCGCACCCAGGTGAAGGCGCTGCCGCCGCCCCAGCGCATCGATTTCGGCCAGGGGAAGCGGCGCAGCAGCCCCGGCAGCGCGGCCGCGATCAGCCCGGCGGCATCGAGGGCCGGCGTCTCCCGGGTCAGTACCCAGAAGCCGGACCGGAGTGCCAGGTCCGCGCGGTCGGCGCCGTGCTTGCGCAGGAAGCCGGCCAGCGCCGCCTCCGGGGCGCCCTCGCGCGGGCCGCGCTCGGTGGTCGCGGCCGCCGGCACCGCTGCTGCGACGGTCAGTGCGGCGGCGATGCGGCGCGGCCCGGAGAAGGCCCGCGCGTCCGTAGGCGACAGCGTGGCGAGGGCGTCGGCGAGCAGCCGGGCCAGCGCGTCGGCGGCCGGCGCCTGCATGCGGGCCGGGATCTCCTCGCAGAACAGCTCCACGAAAAGCTCGGGCATGTCAGGGCGCGCCCGCGAGCCAGGCCTCGGCGCAGGCGCGGGCCAGGGTGCGGACCCGGGCGATATGGGAGGCGCGCCCGGCCACCGAGATCACGCCGCGGGCGTCGAGCAGGTTGAACAGGTGGCTGGCCTTCAGGCACTGGTCGTAGGCCGGCTGCGCCACGCCAGCCCGGGCCAGGGCGGCGCTCTCGCGCTCGGCATCGTCGAAATGGCGCAGCAGCATGGCGGTGTCGGCCAGCTCGAAGTTGTGCCGCGAGTAGTCGCGCTCGGCGCGCAGGAACACGTCGCCGTAGGTGAGGCCGCGCCCGTCGAAGTCGAGCTCGTAGACGTTCTCGACCCCTTGCACGTACATCGCCAGGCGCTCGAGGCCGTAGGTCAGCTCGGTGGAGGGCAGCACGGTGGCGACGCCGCCGACCTGCTGGAAGTAGGTGAACTGGGTCACCTCCATGCCGTCGCACCAGACCTCCCAGCCAAGGCCCCAGGCGCCGATGGTGGGGTTCTCCCAGTCGTCCTCGACGAAGCGGATGTCGTGCAGGGCCGGATCGATGCCGATGGCGCGGTAGCTGTCGAGCAGCAGCGCCTGGCTGTCGGCGGGCGTCGGCTTCAGCAGCACCTGGTACTGGTAGTAGTGCTGCAGGCGGTTGGGGTTCTCGCCGTAGCGGCCGTCGGAGGGGCGGCGGCAGGGCTGCACGTAGGCGGTGCGCCAGGGAGTCGGACCCAGCGCCCGCAGGCTGGTGGCGGGATGCAGCGTGCCGGCGCCGACCTCGGTGTCGTACGGCTGCAGGATGGCGCAGCCCTGGTCGGCCCAGAACCGGTGCAGGGTCAGGATCAGGTCCTGGAACGACAGGCCGCGCCGCGCCGGGGCCGGGTGCGGGCGGGGTGTCGAGAGCGGCGGTGCCGCAGGGGCGGGCGTCGTGGCCGGGGCCATGCGGGATCAACTCCGGGATGCCGGTCACGGCGAGCGGGCCGATAACATACGGTCGAGCCGTTTGGCTGCCAAGCAACCGGACCGCTGCCGTCGCGGAGGCCGCGCACGTCGCCGGCCGATCGCTGGTGCGACGGTGCCTGCACATGCTGCATCGGGATCGGCCATCTCGACGGCCGCACCCTCGCCCAGCGGCGGACCCTTCGGATGGTCGGGGTATCGCACGGTGTGGTTTGGCATCGTGGACGTCCCGGCCATGCGTCTCGGGGCAAGCGAGGACGGATGCCGACGATCGGATGTCCGTCGCGTCACGCCGCGAAAGGAGCACCGACGCGCATGGCCGGGACGGACGGGCTGGGGGACGACGCGATCGCGGCGATCCTGCGGCGGACGCGGCGGATCGCGCTGGTGGGGGCGTCGGCGCGGCCGGAGCGGGCGTCCGACCGCGTGATGCGGTTCCTGCCGGCGCACGGCTACACGGTGGTGCCGGCAATCCGGGACTGGCCGGGCAGGAGCTGCACGGCCAGCGCGTGGTGGCCGACCTGGACCAGGCGGCGCCGCTCGACCTGGTCGACATCGTCCG
>CAXTVM010000035.1:17211-38428 GCA_964247725.1 uncultured Acetobacteraceae bacterium
CATCGTCCGAGCCGGGCTCGGCGGCGGCCGCGCGAGGGGCCGGGCTCGACGGGGCGATGGACCGCTGCCCGGCGATCGAGTGGCCGCAGCTCGGGCTCGGGTGACGGCCGGCACCGTTCCGGGCGTTGCCGCCCGTTCATGCGGGCAGCCTTGACGAGGGTCCCGACGGCGCCGACTCTATCGGCACGCATCAGTCGGATCATCCCGCCATGACCAACGAAGAACGCGACCTCATCCAACGCTTCATCGCCCGCGTCGGTGGCAGCCCTCAGGGTGCCGGCGGCAGCTTCGGCAGCGTGCCGGCGACGCAGACCAGCCTGCCGGCGATCGATCCCGACGCCAACCGCACCATCCTGGAGGGCTTCCAGGGCCATCCGGAGGCGCCGTACCGCATCACCCAGATGGCGGTCGTGCAGGAGGCGGCGCTGGCGGAGTCGCAGAACCGGATCAAGCGGCTGGAGTGGGAGCTGCAGCAGACGCAGGCGCAGCTGCAGGCGGCGCAGAGCCAGCCGCAGCAGCGCAGCGGCGGCTTCTTCGGCTCGCTGTTCGGCGGCGGGCAGCAAACCCAGGCGCCCCCGCCGCGCTGGGGCCAGCCCGGGCCCCAAGGCATGCAGGCGGGCATGCCGGGCGGCTATCCGCAGCAGGGCTACCAGGGCGCGCCGCCGCCGGCGAGTTATCCGCCCGGCTACCAGCCCGGCATGTTCCAGCGCCAGGGCTCGGGCTTCCTTGGCTCGGCGCTGACCACCGCGGCCGGCGTCGCCGGTGGCGTGGTGGCCGGCAACGCGCTGATGGACATGTTCTCGGGCGGCCATGGCGGCGGGTTCGGCGGCGGCATGGGCGGCGGCTTCGGCGGCGAGGGCGGCGAGACCATCGTCAACAACAACTACGGCGATGCCGGCGGCGCCGCCGGCGGCGACCCGTTCGGGAACGCCGGCGGCGACATGGACCCCAACTTCGACAATGGCGGTGGCGGCGGCGGCGATTTCGGCGGCGGTGGCGACTGGGGCGGCGGCGGGGACGACAACAGCTTCTAGGCAAGGCTGGGGCACCGATCGTGGGCGTGCCGCGCACGACGCCCCGGACCCGGCGGGGGACGTCCTTCCTCCCGCGTCCCCGATCGCGGTCGGGTACCGGAGCGGCCGCGACAGCCCTGGCCTACCTGTTCGCAGCCTTGGCCGAGGCGCTCAACGCGGTGCAGTCCGGCAGCAACGCGGCGTGCGCGCGTTCGGCCGGCCATGGCCGCTCGGCGTGCTGGTCAGCCTGACCACCGCCGCCTACGTGATCAGCACGCGCTTCAGCTGGTAGTCCGCCGGCACCTGGTTCCATCCGAGCGTGCTTCCGGTCCAGCCGATCACGTCGCCCACGTCCTTCACGTTCGCGAACACCGCCCTCGGATCGTCCGCCTCCTGCTCCCCGTAGTTGATGAACAGAACCTGGAACCTGATGTCGGGGAAGCAGCGTTCGATCGCATCCATCAAGTCCGGGAAGCGATACTTCTGTACTCCGGGAATGCAGCGTTCGGGATAGTTGAGCGGCGTGTGCAGGATCTCGCGCCAGCTGCGGATGAACAGGATCGCCTTGCCGTCGCTACAGCAAATGAAGAGCCGCTCGATGCGCCTCTTGTACCTGAGCTTGGCGACCTTGTAGCCCTCCCTGAGATTGTCGACGACAACCATGGCCGCCGCATCCCGCGAGAAATCGTGCTGGTAGACGATCCCGCGCTTGGAACATTGAAAGGCGTGCCTGGTCCCGTTCCAGAGCGACAGCTTGTTCAGGCACATGAAGTCTCGGAAGCCGTCGTTGAAGAGCGAGATCGCTCCGTCGAACGTCAGGACGAGCCAATCCAGCGGCATCGAGACCTTGATGTCGTAACGGCGCCTGACGTGGTGCGCCACGTCGCAGTTGCCGCCGATGCTGATGATGTGGTCGTAGTCCACCCGAAGCTTCGTTCGCCGCCCCGCGGCGATCCTGGGACGGGCGGCCGCGATCTTCCAGATGGTTCCAAGGGCGAGCCCTTGTGCGGGGTCCGGGGGCGCCTCGCGAAGCACGCCGACGCGTGATGCCCCGGCCTGCCTCCGCTCAGGTCAGAAACCCCACGATCCGCTCCGCCTCCCGCACCACCGGCTCCGCGATCGCCCGCGCCCGCACGGCACCCTCCCGCAGCACCGCGTCCAGGTGCGCGGGGTCTTCCAGCAGCCGTCGCGCCTCGCCGGCGATCGGCGCCACCGTCGCCGCCACCCGCGCCGTCAGTGCCTCCTTGAAGGTCCCGAAGCCGTCCCCGCCATGCTCCGCCAGCACCGCCTCGACGCTCCGGTCCGACAGCGCCGCCATGATCGTCACCAGGTTCCGCGCCTCGGGCCGCCCCTCCAGCCCCGCCGCCTCCGACGGCAGCGGCTCCGGATCGGTCCGCGCCCGCCTGATCTTCTGCGCGATGGCGTCGGCACCGTCGGTGAGGTTGATCCGGCTCTGGTCCGAGGGGTCCGACTTCGACATCTTCCGCGACCCGTCGCGCAGGCTCATCACCCGCGCCGCCTCCGGCGGCACCAGCGCCTCCACCACCGGGAAGAACGACACCCCGTAATCGTGGTTGAACTTCTGCGCGATGTCGTTGGCGAGCTCGAGGTGCTGCCGCTGGTCGTCCCCCACCGGCACCCGGGTCGCGTGGTAGGCCAGGATGTCGGCGGCCATCAGGTTCGGATACACGAACAGTCCCGCCGACGCCGCCTCGCGGTCCCGGCCGGCTTTGTCCTTGAACTGCGTCATCCGGTTGAGCCAGCCGATGCGGGCGACGCAGTTGAAGATCCAGGCCAGCCGCGCGTGCGCGCTGACCGCCGACTGGTTGAACAGCACGTGCCGGCCCGGATCGATCCCGGCCGCGATCAGGATCGCCGCCTGCGTCCGCGTCTGCGCCCTGAGCGCGTCCGGCTCCTGCCAGCTGGTGATCGCATGCAGGTCCACCAGGCAGTACAGGCAGTCGTGCGTGTCCTGCAGCGCCACCCAGTTGCGGATGGCGCCGAGGTAGTTGCCGAGCGTCGGCACGCCGGACGGCTGGATGCCGGAAAAGATGCGCTGCATCCCGCCTTGTCCGGCCTCCGCGGCCGGCCGGTCAAGCCCGCCGCCGGACCGCGCCGGCACCCGCGCGGGTCGGGACGGGAACCCGGCTCCGTGTGAGAACACGTGCCCGCGAGCGGGGCCGGGAGGCGCCTGTTAGCCGTGGGCGGTCGGGTAGGCCCGGGCTATGCAGGGTGCGGGGCGGGGGCTGGGCGATGCGGGACGAACGAGGCGGAGCACCGGATCCTGCCGGCGATGCGGCGGCCGCGCACCGGTCCTGCCGCCCGCGTACCCCGACCGCCCGACGCGGGGCCGTGCCCGGATGACGGTTGCCGTGCCGGCCCGCGACGCGCCCGTGCCGGTCCACGACGCATCCGTGCCGGTTCACGACGCGCCCGTGCCGGTCGGCGGCGCGCCGCTGCTGGCCGCGATCGAGCGGCTGGCCGCCTGCCGCTGCCGCCGCGAGGCGATGCGGCTGCTGCGCGAGGCGGGCGCCGCCGCGATCGGCTGCGACGGCATCGCCCTGCTGCTGCACGAGGCGGACCGGTTCCGGACCGCGCTCGACGAGGGCACCGCGGCCGCCGCCATGGTGCGCGAGACCGGCATCGCCCGCCTGGCGATGACGCAGCGGCGCTGTCTGCTGATCCAGGATGCCGGCGCCAGCGACATGGTGCCGGCCGAGGCGGCGGCGGCGGCGGCGATCCGGGCACTCGCGGTGGTCCCGCTCGGCGGGGCGGCGCCGGCCGGCGTGCTGGCGGCGTTCTGGGCCGCGCCGCATCCCCCCGCGGCGGCGGTCGAGCGGCTCGACATGCTGTGCCGCGCGCTGTCCGGCGCGCTCGGGGTGACGGGCCTGGTCGAGGCCTGGCCGCACCTGCTGTTCGCCGTGCGGCCAGATGGACGGGCGGTCCCGGTCGGGCCGCGATGGGACCCGTACGGGGTGCCGGCCGGTGGCGGTCCGATCGGCCGCGACTGGCTGCGCCGGGCGCTGCATCCCGACGAGCGCGCGACGGTGCCGCGGGCCTGGCTCGACGCGTTCGCCGAGGGCGTCCCGATCGACCTCGAGCACCGGCTGCGCCATCGCGACGGCCGCTACCGCTGGTTCCGCACCCGCGCCGAGCCGATCGCCCCGGCGGCCGATGGCGCCGTGCGGTGGGCGGGCAGCAGCACCGAGATCGACCGCCTGATCGAGGTGCGCCAGACCGAGGGCCTGCGCCGCGAGGAGGCCGAGCGCCGGCTGGCGCACGAGGTCGCCGACCGCGCCGGCACCGAGGCCCGGCTGGCCAAGGCCGAGCGCATCGAGGCGGTGGGCCAGCTCACCTCCGGCGTCGCCCACGACTTCAACAACCTCCTGACCGTCATCATCGGCAACATCGAGTTCCTGGAGGCGGCGATCGCCACCGCGCCCGGTGCGGGAGGTGGAGCCGGGGCAGGCGGCCTGCTGCTCGATCCGCGCACCGGGAGCCGGCTCGTCGCCATGCGCGAGGCGGCCGAGCGCGGCGGCGACCTCACCCGCCAGCTGCTGGCCTTCGCCCGCCGCCAGCGGCTGGAGCCGCGCCCGACCGACCTCAACGCCACCGTGGCCGAGCTGCGCGGCCTGCTGCCGGCGGCGGTCGGCGGCGGCATCGAGGTCGAGACCGTGCTGCAGCCCGACCTGTGGCCGGCGCTGGTCGACCGCACCCAGATCGAGCGCATGATCCTGAACCTGGCGATGAACGCGCACGACGCGGTCGAGGTCGGCGACGCGATCCTGGTCGGCACCCGCAACCGCCGCGTGGGCGCCGCCGAGGCGGATGCGCTCGGCCTCGGCGGCGCCGGCGACTTCGTCGAGATCTCGGTCACCGACCGCGGCCGCGGCATGCCGCCGCAGATCCTGGCGCGCGCGTTCGAGCCGTTCTTCACCACCAAGCCGCCCGGCAAGGGCTCGGGCCTCGGCCTCGCCCAGGTCTACGGCTTCGCGCGCCAGTCCGGCGGCATCGTGACGCTGCGCTCCGCCCCCGCGGAGGGCACCTGCGCCGCCATCCTGCTGCCCCGGGCGCTCGGCGCGGCACCCGTCGTCGCCATGGCCGCCATCGCCGCCCCCGTGGTCGCTGCGGCCGCCTCGGCTGCCGTTCCGGGGGACGCGGCGTCTGCGCCGCCGATGCCGCCCGGGGCGCAGCCGAGCCGGCCGCTGCCGGCCGAGCTGCTGCCCGACCCGGGCCGCCGGCCCGCCTTCGCGGGCCACGGTATCGGTGCCCGGGCCGAACCGCTGGTGCTTCTGGTCGACGACGACGTCGCCGTGCGCGAGGTGACCAGCACCATCGTCGCCGAGGCCGGCTACCGCGTGATCGAGGCCGCCAGCGGGCCCGACGCGCTCGACCGCCTCCACCAGAACGGCCCGGTCGACCTGATGGTGACCGACTACGCCATGCCCGGCATGAACGGCTTCGAGCTCGCCCGCGCCGCCCGCACCCGCCAGATCGGCCTGAAGGTGCTGTTCGTGACCGGCTACGCCGACCTCACCGCGCTGGGCGACGTCGCCGAGACCGACATCCTGCTGAAGCCCTTCCGCGGCGCCAAGCTGATCGAGAAGATCCTGGGCGCGCTGCGGGGATAGGACGGCGAGGCCGGGGCCCCGCCCTGGATCCGCCAGGGGCGGAGCCTCCGGCGACCGTTCTCAAGGATGGTCCGCCGGCCGCCGCATCCTCCTCTCGACCATGACGGTCTCCCGCAGCGCCTCCTCCACCCATCTGTTCAGGCTGATGCCGCGCAGCTGCGCCGCCAGCGCCGCCTCCGCATGCAGCTCGGGCGGCACCCGGAACATCACCCGGCCGCTGTACCGCTTCTCCGGCACCTTGCCGTACATCCGGCAGACGTCGACGTAGGTGTCCACCGCCCGCTCGAACGCCGCCCGCAGCCCGGCCACGCTGTGCCCGTGGAAGCCGACCACGTCGTTGATCCCGGCGATCCGGCCGACCAGCAGCCCCGCCTCCGCGTCGAACGTCACCCGCGCCCGATAGCCCTTCCAAGCCAGCACGCTCATGGCCGCAGCCCCACCTTGGCCAGGAACTCGCGCACGTCCAGGATCTGGTAGTGCCAGACCAGCCGTCGCGACCTCTGGAACGTCGCCACCACGCCGGCCCGCATGAACCGCACCGAGCCGGCGTCGTCCGGAACGCTGCCCCGGGCCACCAGCCGCAGCCGCACGCAGCCGAGCTCCTCCAGGAACGCCTCCACCGCCTCCCACGACACCAGGTCCGGCACCGGATCGGTATGGATCGCCTGCAGGAACAATCTCTGGCGGCTGTTCATGCCCCGACACTGCCGCGTCCCAACCCGCCGCGTCAGTCCGCCGTCGCGGGAAGACGGTCTCGGGCCTCGCCCCGGATTCCGCTATCGGGAGAGATCGAGACTGTCTGGAAACACGGACTGAACCTGGCACTCGGCGAACATGTCCTCGACGATCCACCAGTTGTCATCGTCCACGACCGTTTCAAGCGGGGCGAGCATCGATATCATGCCGTCGAAACGATCGGACGCAAGTGCCTCGTTCTCGTCCACGCATATCCTGATCCCGACGACGAACGTCGGATCCAGGCCATCAGCCTCCGGGAGGCCACCAAAGATGAACGCCGACGATACGAAGAAGGGGGGCTCGACTGGGCGCAAGGCGCTCCCTCCCCACCTGCAGGCCCAGCTCGATGCGCTTGACGGAAACCCGGACACGCTCGGCGTGCCGGAAGCTCCGGCAGCGAACTGGGCCGAGGCACGACGCTTCTACCAGGTCCGCGAGGAGCCACGGCTATCGCATTAGGAGGAAGGCCAAGGGCTTTGCCCTGGACCCCACTGGGGCCGCGGGCCCCAGGCCCGATTGGTTAAGGGCCTACTTCCGCACACGAGGTATTTTCTTACGAATCGGGATTTGGGGCCCGCGGCTCCAACGGGTCCGGGGCAGCGCCCTGGCCTTCTCCTTTCACGTCTCTCAAATGCGATAGCTCTGCGCAAGGAGACCATCAGCATCCGCGTCGATGCCGACGTCCTGCATTGGCTCCGCACCCGCCATGACCGGTATCAGGTGGAGATCAACCGGATCCTGCGCGAGCGCATGGAGGCCGAGGCGGGCTGAGAACTTGTCTGCCGACGGGGCATGCCGGACGGGAGCGTCGCGCAGCGGCATGGTCGGCCGACATTGGCTCAGGTGGCTCCTTGTGGCGGCGGGCAGCGTCAGCCGGATCGGGTCAGGATGCCGTCGGAGTTCATGCAGCTCCTCGGCTCCGACCCGGCGGCGGTAGGCAAGCAGCATCCGGGACGACACGCCGTCGAACAGGCCGGCGGGCAAGTTGGCGGAGCGGATGCGGGTCAGCCTGGCGGCCTCCTCGCCCACGCTCTGCAAGCTGGCCTGACCGGTGCCGGACCGCACGGCGAGCAGGGGTGTCGCCGGGTCGGGTTCATCCTCGTTGCCGCCTGCTTCACCGGTGTCAGGCGGGCGCAGCAAAGCGTCGAGCCCGGTAATCGCTTCGGGTGGCAGGCCTGCGAACAGGGTGGCGCAGAAGGCGTCCTCGTGCTGGCGCAGGACGCAGCGCACCAGCCGCTGGTCTGGCCGGCATTCGAGGGCGAGCGCCTGGCCGTCCAGCCGGCGGCCGAGCGCCTCGGCGTCGTCCAGCGTGGCTTCGCGGAAGCCGAGCGCCGCACGAATCTGGGCACGGTGATATTCGGTCGTCCGACCATGCCGGTCGTAGCCTTGCCACGTGGCCGCGGCCACGCCGGCCTCGCCCGCGATGGCCTCGACTGCGGCAGCCGGCACGTCCTCCGGACGGCGCGGGAACCGGCCCTCCGCCTGCAACGACTTGAGCAGCACGGCAAAGCCCAGGCGCGTTACGCCAGTCCTGTTGCCGAGCAGCGCGCGGTCGGCGGCGTGCAGCGTCCAGCGGTCCTCGATGTCCCCGGCCAGCCTTGCCGTCTGCTCGCTCGTGCCTCCCAAGGGAGAAGCATGGTCGAACCCGCCGGCCGACGTCGGTCGCACATCGGCTGGCGGTTCGTCCGATCAGCCGCTGGTGCGCGGGGACAGCAGATCGGCCAGCCCGATGTTGCGGAACATCTCGCAGCGGACACGGTCGGCCACGCCGTTGACGACCTCGGCGCCGTCCTGCGGCGGGTCGATGTAGACCCGGAAGGGGCGCATGCCGAAGGGGGCATCGACCACCCGAACGATGGCGCGCGCCACCTCGCCCGGATCGGCGTCCCTGGGTTCCAGGGCGGCAAGTCCCTTCAACGCCTGGTCGCCGACCCCGGCGTAGGGCCCGGTCTCGTAGTCCGCCGCCCGGGCGGTGTCGGCGGGCTTGCCCGCATTGGCGAAGTGGTTGGTGCCGCCGGTGAAGGCACCCGGCACCACGATCGTGGTCTCGATGCCCCACCGCGCCAGCTCGCCGGCCTAGGAGACCGCGAGGGCGTCCATCGCCGCCTTGGCCGCGAAGTGCGGTCCCAGGAACGGTGGGTGCCGCCGCGGTTGAGCTGGATCCCGCCCACACCAGCAGACCCCGGCCCTGGACCCCGCATGTGCGGCAGGGCGACCCGGTTGACGCGCTGGGTGCCCAGCACGTTGACGTCGTACTGCTCGGTCAGCTGCTCCGGCGTGAAGGCTTCCGCCGGGCCGTAGACCATGTGGCCGGCGTTGTGGACGATGACGTCGAGACGCCCGGCGTCCGCCAGCACATGGCCCAAGGCCGCTTCGGCCGAAGCGGCCGACAGCACGTCCAACTCGACCGTGCGGAGGTCGGCGCCGCGCTCCGCGGCCCAACCCGCCGCTTCGGCGACGCGAGGGGCGTTGCGTCCGGCCGTGTCCGGCATCGAGGCATGAACGGTGTGGCCGGCCTCAGCCAGCGTATGGGAGGTCATGAGGCCGAAGCCCGAGGAGGCGCCGGTGACGAGGATGACGGATTTGGGCATGGTCGGAGATCTCCTGCCGAAGCGGGTGCAAGTCTGGTCGGAGAGTGGCGGGCGGGGCAGACGGGATCAGACGATCCCGCCGTTTGCGCGAAGGGTCTGGCCGTTGACCCAGCCGCCATCCGGCCCGACGAGGAAGGCGACCGCCCTGGCGATGTCCTCAGGCTGGCCCAGCCGGCCCAGCGGCGCGGCCTTGGCCATGGCGTCGATCGCCTCTTGCGGCTTGCCGTCGAGGAACAGCTTGGTCGCCACGGGGCCGGGGGCGATGGCGTTGACCGTGATGTCGCGGCCCCGCAGTTCCTCGGTCAGCACGGCCGTCATCGCCTCGACCGCGGCCTTGGTGGCGGCGTAGACGCCGTAGGTCGGCTGCAGCAGGGTCGTGACGCTGGAGGAGAAGTTGACGATCCGCCCGCCCTTGCGCATCCGCTTCGCCGCCTCGCGCAGCGTGTTGAAGGTGCCGCGCAGGTTGGTGGCGATCGTCTTGTCGAACAGCACGTCGTCGCTGTCCGCCACCGTCGCCAGCTCCATGGTGCCGGCCGTGTTGATCAAGATATCGACCCCGCCGGACGCTGCCTCGGCGGCGTCGAACATGCGGGCCACCGCGGCGGCATCGGCCACGTTGGCTTGGGCGCTGATGGCCCGCCCGCCCCCTCGATCTTGCGCACCAGCGCCTCGGCGGTGGCGGTGTTGCGGGAGCAGTTGACGACGACGGTGTAGCCGTCGCGCGCCAGCCGCTCTGGCACCGCCGTGCCGATGCCGCCCGAGGCGCCTGTCACGATCGCGACCTTCCGTTTCTGAGTGCTCATCATGGTCTCTCCCGGCCCGCCGCGGGGATGCGGCAGGAACGGAGGGGGACGTGTGCCTTTCGCTCACCAAGATGATCAGGCAAATTTCCGCATCAGCACCCGACGGCGCGAACAATGGACCGCTACGACGCCATGCGGGTGTTCGCCCGCATCGTGGAGCGCAGGAGCTTCACTCAGGCGGCCGAGGACCTCGGCCTGCCGCGCTCCTCCGTCACGGACGCGGTGAAAGAGCTGGAAGCCCGGCTGGGAGTGCGGCTGCTGCAGCGGACTACGCGCCGCGTCAGACCCACGCTCGACGGCGAGCCCACTACCAGCGCTGCCTGCGGTTGATCGCCGATTTGGAGGACGCCGAAAGCGCCTTCGCCGGCGTCAAGCCTCGCGGCCTGCTGCACGTGAACGTTCACCCGACATTGGCAAGCCACTTCGTCGTGCCGCACCTGCCGGGCTTCCTGTCCGAGTACCCCGGACATGGAACTCCTGCTGGGCGAGGGCGACCGCTACGTGGACCTGGTGCAGGAAGGGGTGGATTGCGCGGTCCGCGTCGGCAACCTCGCCGACAGCGACCTGATCGCGCGCCGGCTGACGACGTTGGAGGAGGTGGCCTGCGCTTCCCCCTCCTACATCGCGCGCCACGGGATCCCGCGGCACATCGATGCCCTGGACGGCCATCGCATGGTCGGCTTCCGCTCGTCGGCGACCGGCGCCGTGCTGCCCTGGAGTTCACCAACGACGGGAAGGTACGCACCGTCATGCTGCCTTCGACCGTCACCGTGAGCGGCGCGGAGCCCTACGCATCGGCGGCCCGTGCGGGATTGGGGCTGATCCAGGCCCCCCGGTACCGGCTGGAGCAGGACTTCCGCCGCGGAGCGCTCGTGCCTGTCCTTACGGAAACCCCGCCGACGCGCACGCCGGTCTCCGCACTCTACCCGCGCGCCAGGCACCTCTCTCCACGGCTGCGTGTCTTCCTCGACTGGTTGGCTGAGCAGTTCCGGGTCGGGACGGCGGCCGGCTGAGCCGGCCGCTGCCAAGCCGTTGCAGGTCTGACGACGTCTGACCTCCCCTGTCAGCCGCTGCTGTCCCGGCAAGGTCCACCCCAGCAAGGCAACCGCGCGAGACACCAAGGTGATCCGCGCCGGGAAGGCCAGCGGCACGCGGCGCGACGGCCGAACCGAGCTGCAGGTGCTGCTCGACGTCGTGCAGCCAGGCGACACGCTGGTCGTCACCCGCATCGACCGGCTCGCCCGGTCCATGAAGGACCTGCAGGACATCGTGCACGAGCTGAAGGCATGGGCGTAGCCTGCGGGCGACCGAGCAACCGGTGGACACCGGCACGGCAGCCGAAGGCGTTCCTGGACATGCTGGACGTGTTCGCCGAGTTCGAGACCAATCTCCGCCGTCGGCTCACCGGTGACGGCCGCCTTCAGCAGCGCCTTGTGCCAAAGTCCTGGATCGCTGCGCGCTCGCGCAATCGCCGCCGCGCCGTCGTCTGTTTCTGCGAAGAGTTCATCCATGCGATCCGCCTGCTCTTTCGGTACATCCAGCGCGGGCAGCGGGATCGGCATCAGAGCAAGCACTCGAGGAAACAGATGTTTAACCGTCCCCGACGGCGTGTTCTCGTTGATGAGTTGAAGATAGGCCAGCGATGTATAACGCAGAAATCGTAGATCGAGCTTCTGTCGATCTGGCGGTACGCGATAGACACGTTGGTTTAGTAGTGCTCGGGCGGTTCGCCGGACTGCAGCAGTAGAGTCGCCATGCCCTGGCTTCGGGTATCGCTGGCACCGTGCGGCGATGCCTCGACGATGGACGCAAAACCACAGTTCCAGGGGCCCGGGCCGCTCGCACGAATCCGCTGCTGGCTGTTCGCGCCATCACGCCCCCTTGTCCCAACCCACCGCTGGCACGCCTCTTGCTAGATCTTTAGTCCCGACCGGGCTTGCGGCAGCCACCTCAGAGCGCACCGCCCTTCCGCCCCGCCGCCGCGCCCAGCCGCAGCCGGAGCGCGTTCAGCTTGATGAACCCGCCGGCATCGACCTGGTCGTAAGCCCCCTGGTCGTCCTCGAACGTCACCACGCGGGTGTCGTAGAGGCTGTTCGGGCTCTCCCGGCCGACCGCGATCACGTTGCCCTTGTAGAGCCGCAGCCGGACCCGGCCGCTCACGCTGGCCTGGCTCGCGTCGATCAGCGCCTGCAGCATCCGCCGCTCCGGGCTGAACCAGTAGCCGTTGTAGATCAGCGAGGCGTAGCGCGGCATCAGGCTGTCCTTCAGGTGCCCGGCCTCGCGGTCCAGCGTGATCGACTCGATCGTGCGGTGCGCCGCCAGCAGGATGGTGCCGCCCGGGGTCTCGTAGACGCCGCGCGACTTCATCCCCACGTAGCGGTTCTCGACCAGGTCGAGCCGGCCGATGCCGTTCGCGCGCCCGAGCTCGTTCAGCCGCGCCAGCAGCGCCGCCGGCCCCAGCGCCTGGCCGTCCACCGCCACCGGGTCGCCGTGCGCGAAGTCGATCGCGATCTCGGTGGCGACGTCGGGGGCCGCCTCCGGGCTGATCGTGCGCTGGAACACGCTCTCGTCCGGCGCCACCGCCGGGTCCTCCAGGATCTTCCCCTCCGAGGACGAGTGCAGCAGGTTCGCGTCCACCGAGAACGGCGCCTCGCCGCGCTTGTCCCGCGCGATCGGGATCTGGTTGTCCTCGGCGAACCGCAGCAGCTTGGTGCGCGACGTCAGGTCCCATTCCCGCCAGGGTGCGATCACCGTCACGTTCGGCTTCAGCGCGTAGTAGCTGAGCTCGAACCGCACCTGGTCGTTGCCCTTGCCGGTCGCCCCGTGCGCCACGGCGTCGGCGCCGACCATCTCCGCGATCTCGATCTGCCGCTGCGCGATCAGCGGCCGCGCGATCGAGGTGCCCAGCAGGTACTGCCCCTCGTACAGCGTGTTGGCGCGGAACATCGGGAACACGAAGTCGCGCACGAACACGTCGCGCAGGTCGTCGACGAAGATCTCCTTGACGCCCATCAGCTCGGCCTTGGCGCGAGCCGGCTCCAGCTCCTCGCCCTGGCCCAGGTCGGCGGTGAAGGTCACCACCTCGCAGCCGCGGGCCTGCTGCAGCCAGCGCAGGATCACGCTGGTGTCGAGGCCGCCGGAATAGGCCAGCACGACCTTCTTCACGCCCTTGGTCGCCATCCGGCCCTCCTTGGCCCCGTCCGTCCCAACCCGGTTAGCATCCGTCTCCGCCGGCGAGAAGCGCATCGCGACGGCGCAAGCCAAGCAACGGCAACGTGTCCGGCTGGCACGCGCAGCGACGGCAACCGCCGCCATTCGGGACAGTTGCTGTCGCACAGCCCCCGTTCGCGACCAGAACAAGGACATCCGCGCCCGTGCCCGAGCCTGTCCTCGCCGCTCGTTCCGCGTTCGACCGCCCGCTGGTGGTGGCCATCCCGGTGCGCGACGAGGAGGACCGCATCGGCGCCTGCCTCGCGGCATTGGCCGACCAGCGCGACGGCCGGCTCGCCCACCTGGTGCTGCTGCTCAACAACACCACCGACGCCACCGCCGCACGCGTCCGCACGCTGCGGCCGACGCTGCCGTTTCCGCTCACCTTGGTCGAGCGCCGCTACCCGGCCTGCGACGCGCATGCCGGCACCGCGCGCGCCGAGGCGATGGCGATCGCGGCCGGCCTCGCCGGCGCCGACGGCATCCTGCTCACCACCGATGCCGACGGCGCCGCCATGCCGAACTGGATCGCCGCCAACCGGGCGGCGATCGGATACGGCGCCGAGGCGGTATGCGGCCGCGCCGAGATCGATCCGGTCGAGGCCGCGCTGATCCCGGCTGCGCTGCACGCGGACGATGCCGCAGAGGTCCGCTACGCCACCCTGCTCGACGAGATCCACGCGATCGTCGATCCCGATCCGCACGATCCGTGGCCGCGCCACGCCGAGCATTCCGGCGCCAGCATCGCCGTCACCGTGCGCGCCTGGCAGCGCGCCGGCGGGGTGCCGCCGCTGCCGTCGGGCGAGGATCGCGGCTTCCTGCTGGCGCTGCGACGGGTCGACGCCGCGATCCGGCACGCGCCCGAGGCGGTGGTGACGGTGTCCGGCCGGACCGTCGGACGCGCCGCCGGCGGTATGGCGGAGACCATGGCGCGGCGGATGCGTCGGCAGGACCCGGAGCTCGACGAGAGCCTGGAGCCGGCGGCCGACTGCCTGCGTCGAGCCAGCCTGCGCGCCCGGCTGCGGACGCTGCACGGCCGCCGTGCGACCGCGCGCTCGGTCGATGCCTACGGGCGGGATGCGGGGTTGCCGACCGAAACCCTGCTGTCGCTGCTGGACCGCCCCTGGTTCGGCGAGAGCTGGGCATCCATCGAGGCGGAGAGCCCGCTGCTGGTCCGGCATCGGGTGCCGCGAGCGGAGCTGCCGCGCCATGTCGGCGACGCGCTGGCGATCCTGCGCCCGCTGCGGGCGGGGCTTGAAGGCCAGGGGCTCTGCCCCTGGACCCCGCCAAAGGCGGAGCCTTTGGAAACCATTCTTGAGGAATCGGGTCCTAGGGCCGCCGGCCCTAGCGGGGTCCAGGGGCAGAGTCCCTGGCCTTATCTATCCAAACGATCCAGCCGATAGGTCTCGGCTCCCCTGCCATCCCGCAGGTGCAGCGCCGGCCGGAACCCGGGACAGGCGGCGGCGAACAGCTCCGCCGCCTCGTCGCCGGTGCAGGGCGTGTCGGTCTTGCCGGTCCAGTTCACCAGCACGATCGCGGCGCGGGCGGCGGCGTGCGCCGTCAGCAGCGTGCCGAGCCGGCGCAGGTCCGCCGGCGACAGGAAGTAGAGCATCTCCGACAGCAGGATCAGGTCCCAGCCGCCGGGCGGCGGGTCCGGCAGCCCGTCCGGCACCCGCGTGTGCCGGACGCTGACCTGCGGCAGGCCGGCGCAGCGGTCCCGGGTGCGCGCCACCGCCGCCGCGGCGCCGTCCAGCGACAACAGCTGCCTGCAGCGAGGCGCCAGCATCGCCGTCATCACCCCGATCGAGCAGCCGACCTCCAGCGCCGCATCGGCCCGGTCCGGCAGCGCCGCCAGCGTGCGCGCATACTTTGCATGCTCGTACGGGCTGGTCTCGTAGCGCCACGGGTCGACGCTGCCGGCATAGATGCGGTCGAACACCTCGCCCGGCCAGGTCTCGCGCCTGCTCATGGCGTGAGGTAGGTCTCGAACGGCTGCCGGAACACCGCCAGCAGGTCCGCGGGCAGCCGGAACCCGCCCGGGTCGTCGGTGACGAGCCCGCCATACTGGCTGCGATGCGCCGCGATCGCGCGCCGCTTGGCGTCGCCGTGCCGGCCAACCCACAGCCGGACGCCGTGCGGCGCCGCGCATACGATCTCGTCGTCGGCCGGGATCACCCAGCCCCAGACCGGATAGGCCAGCAGCGCCAGCCCATCCTGCCGCGCCATCCGCTCGGCGATGCGCCAGCAGGCGAGGTGGTCGCCATGCGGATCGTGCGCCCAGGTCGCCAGCACGCTGGTGCAGCCGAACGCCCGCCCCAACTGCGACAGGGCCGCCACCGCAGCCACGAACGCCGGGCCTGCCGACGGCGCCGCGGTGTCCGGCAGGCGCAGGAACGCGACCCGCTCTGGCGCCAGCCCGAGTTCGGCCACCGCCGCCAGCGTTTCCGCCTCCCGGACGGCGCGCAGCCGGTCCGGCGGGAAGGCGGCCGAGTTCGGGTGCGAGCCGATGCCGTCGGTGGCGACCACCACCAGCGGCGCGCGGCCCCGGGCGCAGGCCTCGGCGATCAGCCCGCCGCAGCCCAGGCTCTCGTCGTCCGGATGCGGCGCCAGCACCAGCGCGGTGCCGGGGATGATCGCATCGAGGTCCGCCTCCGGCAGCGCCCGCATCATCCCGTGCACGGCCGCCGCTCTCACGAGGCAGCGTCCGGGTCGGGCAGGTCGCGCCCGGCGAACCAGTGCGCCGCCTCGACCAGCGTCTCGTCCGGCGCCGGCTGCCGCAGGTAGGTGGCGAGGTCGCGCGTCACCCGCTCGACCGGGTTGGTCTGCAGGAACCCCTGCAGCCCGAGCCCGCGCTGCACCAGGGCCAGCACCGCCATCCCGGCCTGCTCGCAGGCGATCCGCGCCAGGTTGACGGTGCCGGCGACGTCGCCGGGCTCGCCGTGCTCGCCCTCCGCCAGCAGCGCCGCCCGCCGCGCCCACATCGCGGCGGTCTCGCGGGCGATCAGCGCCTCGCCGATCCGCACCGCCTGGTGCGGGTTGCGGTCGCGGCCGCGGTGCCCGAGCTCGGACCGCAGCAGGTCCACCAGCCGGTCGATCCCGCCCAGCGCCACCGCGATGCCGCGCCAGGCGCCGGCGGAGAACTCCGGCTGCCGCAGGTAGTCGCCCGGTGCCCCGATCACCTGGTCCGGCGCCACCAGGATCCCGTCGAAGCCGCAGCGCCCTGTCGCCGCCCCACGCATGCCGGACAGCCCGCCGATGGTGGGGCTGGCGTCGCGGTCCGAGTCCAGCCGCACCACCACCATCCGCGGCGGTCCCTCCGCCGGCTGTGCCGTGATCAGCGGCCGCGTCAGGTGGCAGGCGCCCGACGCGAACGACTTGGCGCCGGAGAGCCGCCACCCGTGCCCGATCCGGGCGAGCCGCACCGGCTCGGCCCCGTCCGTCACCCAGATGCCGAACAGGTGGCCGGCCCGCACGTCGGCCGCCGCCTGCTCCACCTGCGCATCGCTGCCGTAGCGTAAGACGAGCTTCAGCGCGTTGACGTGCCCCTCGTAGAGCCGGCCGAGCGACAGGCTGCCGCAGCCGATCGCGCGCAGCAGCGCCAGCATGCCCGGCGCTCCGGACGGCTCGGTGCCGAGCCCGTCGCCTCCGAATCGACGCGGCAGCGGGGCCGTGAGCGCACCCAGCTCGCGCAGCAGCGCGAAGCCCTGCTCCGGGAACCCGCCCTCACGATCCAGCCGCGCCGCCTCGGCGTCCAGCGGATCGGTCTGCCGCCGGACCCGCTCGGCGAGCCCTGCGCTCAGGGGGGCGAGCCGGGGTAGGGGATGTCGTCGTCGTCGCCCTTGCCGGCATGGTCCTTCGGCCCGGTGGCGCGGGTAACGTGGTCGTTCTGGTCGCCGCTCTGCACGGCGGGGCGCGCGTTCTGGAGCTCCGACTTGCCCGACTTGTCGGCGTTGCCGACCGGGCTCTTGTGGGTGCCGCCGGGGTCGACGGCCTCGACCGGGACGTTGCCGGTGGTCTGTCCCGACGATGGGCCCGATGATGCGGTCATGCTCTCGCCTCCTGGATGCACAGCCTAGACGGGGCTCGCCGGACCGGGTTGCAGACGATCATCCGTGATCGGGCCGAGCCGCCTCCCGCCGGCTCTCGGTCCGGAGCTGCCCGCAGGCCGCCAGGATGTCCTGGCCGCGCGGCATCCGGATCGGCGAGGCGAACCCGGCGTTCATGACCACCTGCGCGAACCGCATCAGCTGCTCGCGCCGGGACGGCAGGTAGGCGCTGCCCGGCCACGGGTTGAACGGGATCAGGTTCACCTTGGCCGGGATGCCGGCGATCAGCCGCACCAGCTCGCGCGCCTCCGCCTCGCTGTCGTTCACGCCGCGCAGCATCACGTACTCGAAGGTGATGCGCCGCGCGTTGCTGGCGGCCGGATAGCGCCGGCAGGCGGCCAGCAGCTCGGCGATCGGGTACTTGCGGTTCAGCGGCACGATCTCGTCGCGCAGCGCGTCGGTGACCGCGTGCAGGCTGACCGCCAGCCCGACGCCGAGCTCGGCGCCGCAGCGGTCCATCATCGGCACCACCCCGGAGGTGGACAGCGTGATGCGCCGGCGCGACAGCGCGATGCCTTCGTTGTCCATGACGATGCGCATCGCCTTCGCGACGTTCTCGTAGTTGTACAGCGGCTCGCCCATGCCCATCAGCACGACCGTGGACAGCAGGCGCGGCGTCTCGCCTTCCATCTTTCCGTGGGGGCCCGGCCACTCGCCGTAGCTGTCGCGCGCCGCCATGAACTGGCCGACGATCTCGGCCACACCCAGGTTGCGGGCCAGCCGCTGCGTGCCGGTGTGGCAGAACCGGCAGGACAGGGTGCAGCCGACCTGGCTGGAGATGCAGACCGCTCCCCGATCCTCGCGCCGGTCGGGGATGTAGACGGTCTCCGCCTCCTGGCCGTCGCGGTACCGGAACAGGAATTTTCGCGTGCCGTCGGCGCTGGTCTGCACCGTCGCCGCTTCCGGCCGGCCGATCACGAACCGCTCGGCCAGCCGCTGCTGCAACGGGCGCGGCAGCGAGCTCATCTGCGAGAAGTCGGTGACGCCCTGGTGGTAGATCCAGTGCCAGAGCTGCTTGGTGCGGAACGGCCGCTCGCCGCTCGCCGCCAGCGCCGCCGTCATCTCCTCCCGCGACAGCCCGACCAGCTCCTGCCGCCCGTCCGCGAGCACCGCCGGCGGCGGCGCGAACAGGGCCGCCTTGGCCATGATGCGCGTCCGCTCGGCTTCGGACAGGTCGAGCGCGTCGTGCGGGCGAGCGGAAAGGTCGAGCAGCGTCATGGCGGGTCCGGTGCGGTGCGGGGCGTCTTAACAAGTGGTGTTTGATCGCCGGTTTCACTCTCGATTAAGCTGGAACCGTCACATTGGCGCCACGTTCAGCGCCGCAACTCGGCTGCGCGCTCAGGAGGTTCCGATGGACGAACTCGAATATCACGCGAAGCTCGCCGAGCTCGATCACCTGTTGAACGACGTGGATGAGCCAGTCGAGCCGGCCCGAATCTGGGACCTGCTTGCCGAGGTGTCCCACCACGACTTGAGGCATCTGCCGCCGGGCTAAGCGTATGGTCCCGACGTTCGATGCAGCGGGCTGAGCCTGAAGTCGCTCTGGTCCGGGCGTCGGCCTCTGCAGATCCGTCCATCGGCATTCGTCGCGATCGCATGAGGCCGATCCGCATGGTCGATCAATGCCATACCGCAGCGTAGCGCCCAAGCGCCACCACCGCGGCGCCCAGATCCGGTAGCACGCATAGCGCCAGCAGCGCCGGCACCCAGCTCCGTGCCCGCAGCCGCGCCGGCGCGGCGAGGATGATCGCCAGCAGCAACAGGTATTCCGGCAGCAGCAGGTAGCGCCCCTGCACGCCGTCGATGAAGTCGCTCAGCGGCGGGCAGTAGCCGATGCGGAACGCGAGCAGCAGCAACGCGACGTAGGACGCAGCCAGCAGCGCCAACAGGCCGGCGGCCGGCAGCCAGGGCCGCGCCATCGCTCGGTCGCAAACCGCCAAGGCCAGCAGGGCCAGCAGGAACGAGGTCGGCAGGAAGGCCGGCACGGTGAAGTGGTACGGACCCGGACCGCCGCCGTAGCGTCCCCAGCCATCGACCCACCAGAACCAGCGATCGTCCCAGCCGTTCCGCAGCAGCACGCGGACGCCGTGCAGCGGCGCTCGCAGCAGCGCCTGGACGGCGATGCGGGGCATGGCGCCGGTCTGCCAATACACGCCGGGAACGAAGGGGTAGGCCAGGTTCCAGGCCAGAGTCGCCGCGAGGCAGCCGGCCATCGACGCGGCGCGGAACGCCCAGGCCAGCCCAGGGGTCCGAAACAGGCGGGCCGGTACCAGCAGCACCAGCGCCGAGAGCACGAGGTCGATCGGCTTGAGCAGCCCGACCAGCACCGCCAGCAGCAGCGGGACAGCCCAAAACCGGGGCGGCCGGTCCGATGCCGCGTGCAGGCGCAGGCAGCAGGCCGCCAGCAGCGCCGGAACGGCATTGCCGATCGGGTCGGCGCTGAAGCTGGTCGCGAGGTGCAGCGCGGTCGGGCCGGTCAGCAGTACCAGCGCGGCCAGGCCACCGACCGGGAGCATCCGCGCGACGCCCCGGCACAGCAGCAGGTAGGCTATCAGGTTGGCCAGCCGACCCGCGTGAAACTGCGACAGCAGGCCGAGGTGCAGCGACCGCGCCGCGACGATGCCCAACGCGGCCGGCAGGTAGGCCACCGGCGAGAAGGAGGCGGTCGACGGGAACGACGAGACCGCCGTGCTCGGCGGCAGGCGCGACAGACGGGCGCTCAAGGCCACGAACCCGGGGATCGAGATCGGCTGGCCGGCAACGATCGCGCGGTCGGCACTGTCCTCCAGAGCCAGGGCGCGGGCGTCGAGCTGGCCGCCCCAGTCGTTGGGACCGAGCCGGACGGCGAGCGGGTGCAGGTCGGCGAGCTGCAGGGCACGACGCCAGTGGAACGTCTCGTCGAACCCGCCCATCGGCGGTACGCGGAATACCAGGAGGACGCCGATCGTCGCCACGCAGGCCAGCACCAGCCCGATCAGGCCAGCCTCCATTGTCCGCTCCGGGTCGGCGGCGGGGCTGCGGAAGCGATCGATCTCGAACAGGGTCAGGCTCCATTTCCGCTATCAGACAATGCCATACCCGATCGGGCGGTCGCTTGGAGATGTCGCCAGCCGCCAGTCGCAGGGGTCATCGGCGCGCCGTCCTGGTCGAGGGTGGCGACGTCCCGCCAATGCCCGATCCGCCACGGCGGCCCGATGCATAGCCGGCTTGGCGTCCGGCGGACGGCGAGCGGCAGCGCCCGATCGCCGCCGCCGGTGGGGCGGCGCGGCAACCAGCTCGATCCGCCGGATCAGCCTGCCCACCCGCCGACCTGCGCTGCGATCAGGAACTCGCGGTTGCCCTCCGGGCCGGTGATCGGGCTCGGCTCGATGCCGATGACCGACCAGCCGGGGAGGGCGCTCCACCAGCCGCGGATCGTGGCGCACACCGCCTCGTGCACCGCCGGGTCGCGGACCACGCCCTTGGCGCCGATCGCGGCGCGGCCGGCCTCAAATTGCGGCTTGATCAGCGCCACCGCCCAGGCGCCCGGCCGGCACAGCGCCATCGCCGCCGGCAGCACCGTGCGCAGCCCGATGAAGCTGGCGTCGCAGACCAGCGCGCCCGCCGGATCCGGCACGACGGCGGCATCGAGGCTGCGGGCATTGCACCTCTCGTGCACCACCACGCGCGGATCGCTGCGCAGCCTCCAGGCCAACTGGCCGTGCCCGACATCGACCGCGTGCACGCGGCTGGCGCCGCGCGCCAGCAGCACGTCGGTGAAGCCGCCGGTCGAGGTGCCGACATCGAGGCAGACGCGGCCTTCGGGCGACAACCCGAAATGCGACAGCGCATGGTCCAGCTTGAGCCCGCCGCGCGACACCCAGGGGTGGTCCTGCCCGCGCAGCGTCAAGGGCGCGTCGGGGCCAAGTGCCTCGCCGGCCTTGTCGACCCGCCGCTCGCCGCTGAACACCAGCCCGGCCAGGATCAGCGCCTGCGCGCGGCTCCTGGTCTCCACCAGCCCGCGCTCGACCAGCAGCTGATCGACGCGCCTCCTGGGAACCCGGCTCAGGCGAGCCCGAGCGCCACGCCGTCCACCACTCCCAGTGCGCTGAGGGCGATGGCGGCGATATGTCGTGCGGACAGTCC
>CAXTVM010000036.1:0-18250 GCA_964247725.1 uncultured Acetobacteraceae bacterium
ATCAAGGACAGACTTGAGATCCCCTTCAGGAAGCGAAGCAGGCGGCGCCCGAAGTGACCCTGGCTCTGAGCTCTCGGCGCACACGGCGGCGGCCCACAACGTACGGGCAGAGGTAAGTCCGGTGATCGTGCCGCCTTGTGCTTGACGTGCGGCGAGGCCGATCGCGGCTGCAACCAACAAGACGATCCCGGTCGCAAAGAGAGGCCGGAACGGTATGAAGTAGGCTATTGGAAGAAAGTGCGAGCCTACGATCAATGCAGTGGCCTACAGGAGGAGATCGAGATGGCCCATGTTGACGACGAGGTTGGCGGCGATGAAGAGACCGAAGCCCTCTCCGATCGTACTCCAGATGACGACGCGCTTCGCCTGCTACGATCGAGCTACGCCTTGATCTAGCCGCCGATCTACCGCGACGGCGACCAGCGAGATTGCGGCGAACGCAGCGAATGGCGCGCTGAGCGACGTGCCTCTCCAGCCAAACTGCAGCGACAGGATCGTTGCTGCGAAGACCGTGCCGAAGAAGCTCATGATGATCCCTCCTCGAGCGCCCACCCGGCTCCGTTCCCGATCGACAAGTTGATCTAGCGCCCAATTCCCCGAAACCCATTCCAGGAGGAGCAGCCTGACTCTAGGCGCTCCCGCTCCGGGTGACGGAAGCGGATCTTACGCCGGTATCTACCCATATCCGCCGGCGCTCGGCACCGTAGTGCCCCTTGACGCCGATGCCCCTCGCTCTGCTGGCGGTTGCGCTGCACGACGCCTATACGACGCGTCCTCGATGTCCTCGCCGAATGTCCCGCCGGGCCGGAGCCCGGCGGGAGGTCGCCTCAGGGAACGTCGGCGCGTGGCGGCAGGCCCGAGCTGGTGGTGCCCGGCGAGTACGCCCCAGCGGTCTCGTCGTGCTGGGTCCAGCCGGTGCCCTGATACTCGGCGCGGCGCGTCATCGGGTCGATCGCCGGATGACGGTCGAGCACGGACTGTACCATCGCCACCTGCGTGTCGTCCGTCCGCACAGTGACGAGGTTGCCGCCGCGGCGCACCGTCTCCGCATAGAGGTGCGCGTCGTCGTGCGAGACCCCGGCGCCGGTCAGCATGCCGACCAGCCCGCCGGTGCCGCCGCCCACTGCGGCGCCGATGCCGGCCCCGGTCAGCGTCGCCACCAGCCAGCCCGCGGCCACCACCGGGCCCACGCCTGGGATCGCCAGCGAGCCGATACCGGCGAGCAGGCCGGCGCCGCCGCCGAGGATGGTGCCGATCGAGGCGCCAGTGCCGGCACCGGCCTCGGCCTCGGCCGTGTTCTCGCCGGCGGTGGTGCCGGTCGACGAGCTCGTGTTGTCGCGGCCGATCAGGCTGATGTCGGAGTGCGGAATGCCCGCGGCCTCGAGCGCCGTCACCACGCCGGTGGCATCGGCATAGCTGTCATAGGCGCGGGTGATGGTCTGCTGTGCCATGGTCGTGGCTCCCTGTCTCTATATAGGTTCATGCCGTGCCGGAATGTCGCCGATCACTCGGTGCCGACGCTGCCCTTGTAGTCTTCCCACACCTTCACGGCGGTGCCGTTCTGCATCGCGGTGCCGTGCCAGACGCCCTGGTCGTCCTTGGTGAGGTCCTTGACCTGGGTGAAGCCGTGATGGGCGATCCGGCGACGGGCCTGCTTCAGGGTGAAGCTGTTGGCGCCGTGCGCCGGCATCGCCGTGCTGCCGGCGGTGGTGGCCACCGCCTGGTTCGGGTCGGTGGTCGCGGTGGGAGAGTTGGGATTTGCGGCGGTGGTCTGCCCGGTTGCCGTGCCCGTGCTGTTGGAGGTGGTCTGCGCAAGGGCGCCGCCGGTCATGGCCGTGAGGGCGATGGCGGCAATGAGGGTCGCGGACTTCATGGGACGTTCCTCTGGTCGATCTGCAGGTTGCAGTGCTGCCACAACGGGATGGGAGCGCTTTCGTTGCCGACCTCGCATCGCCGGTTTCGGTGCCGCGCCGAGCGGTGCGTCAGCGCGGCGCAGCCGGCTCCATCGCCCGCCGCGCCGCGGTCAGCGTGTTGCGAAGCAGGCAGGCGATGGTCATCGGCCCGACCCCGCCCGGCACCGGCGTGAGCCGCCCGGCCCGGCCCATCGCCTCCTCGAACACCACGTCGCCGACCAGCCGGGTGCGCCCCTCCGGCGTCGTCACCCGAGTGATGCCGACGTCGATCACCGTGGCGCCCGGCTTGATCCAGCCGCGCCGCACCAGCCCGGTATGGCCGGTGGCGACCACCAGGATGTCGGCCAGTCGGGCCAGGCTGCCGACGTCGGGCGTCGAGCCGTGGCAGACCGTGACCGTGCATTCCTCCTGCAGCAGCAGCTGCGCCATCGGCCGACCCATCAGGTTGGACTTGCCGACCACCACCGCATGCAGTCCCTTCAGCGTGCCGAGCTCGGCACGCAGCAGCAGCAGGCAGCCGAGCGGCGTGCACGGCACCAGCCCGGCCAGGTCCCTGCCCGGTCCTGCGGAGATGCCCAGCGTGGTCAGCCCGACATTCATCGGCCCCAGCCCGTCGACGTCCTTCCGCCATGCGATCGCGGCGGTGACGCCCGCGGCGTCGATCCCGGTCGGCAGCGGCAGCTGCACCAGGATGCCGTGTACCGCCGGATCCGCGTTCAGCCGCCCGACCAGCGCCAGCAGCTCGTCCTGGCTGGTCGAGCCCGGCAGCAGGTGCGAGACCGAGCGCATGCCCACCGCCTCGGTGTGCGCGATCTTCGAGCGCACGTAGACCTCGCTCGCCGGGTTGTTGCCGACCAGCACCACCGCCAGCCCCGGTACCGCGCCGTGGCGCTCGCGCAAGGTCGCCACCTCGGCGGCGATCTCCGCGGTCAGGCGCGCCGCATAGGCGCGGCCGTCGATCAGGCGGGTCTCGACCTGGGTTTCCGGCGGGATCTCGGCATTCATCGAACGGGCCTCCGCGATGCCGGTCCGGGCGCCTGCGGATCTGACGCCTCCGGCCGGTCACGCTCACGCCTGGCACCGCCGCGCGGTTGCGGGCAGGATAGGCGCATGAAGCCCATACGGAAGAACTTCGGCAGCGACAATGTCGGGCCGATCAGCCCCGCCATCCTGAAGGCGATGACCCAGGCCAACGAGGGCGTGGCGCCGTCCTACGGCGCCGACCGCTGGACCGAGCGGCTGCAGGAGCTGGTGCGCCGGACCTTCGAGGCGCCGGACGCGCTGGTGTTCGCCGTCGCCACCGGCACCGCCGCCAATGCGCTCGCCCTGTCCGCCCTGGTGCCGCCGTTCGGCGGCGTCTTTTGCGATGTCGCCTCGCATATCGAGAACGACGAGTGCGGCGCGCCCGAGTTCTTCACCGGCGGCGCCAAGCTGCTGACCCTGCCCAGCCGCGACGGCCGGCTCTCGCCCGCCGCCCTGTCCGCGCACCTGGAGGCCAGCCGCGCCATCGGCGTGCACAAGAGCAAGCCGACCGCGATCAGCGTCACCCAGGCCACCGAATGGGGCACGGTCTACAGCCTGGATCAGCTGCGCGCGATCGGCGCCACCGCCCGCGACCTCGGGCTGGCCGTGCACATGGACGGGGCCCGGTTCGCCAACGCGCTGGCCACGCTGGGCTGCAGCCCGGCCGCGATCACCTGGCGGGCGGGCGTCGACGTGCTCACCCTGGGCGCCACCAAGAACGGTGCCATGGCCGCGGAGGCGGTGATCTTCTTTGCCGGCGACCGAGGCGGCAACCGCGGGGCCGGCCGGTTCACCGACGAGTTCGCCCGCCGCCGCAAGCGCGCCGGCCATCTGTGGTCGAAGTCGCGCTACCTCGGCGCCCAGCTGGTCGGCTACCTCGAGGACGACCTCTGGCTGCGCAACGCCGCCCACGCCAACGCCATGGCGACCCGCCTGGCCGGCGGCCTGCTGGCCGTGCCGGACGCGCGCCTGCTGCACGAGGTGCAGTCGAACGAGGTGTTCGCCGTGCTGCCGGAGCCGACGATCGCACGGCTGGAGGCGGCCGGGTTCGTGTTCTACCGCTGGTACCTGCCGTCCGGCGAACCGGTCGTCCCCGGCACCGCTGCGGTGCGCTTGGTCACCGGTCCGGACATCGAGGTCGCGGACGTCGATGCGCTGCTGGACGCTGCCTTGGGGTAGTGCCCGGTGGAACGGGAGTGCCGCGGCCGGCCCCTGCGGCGACCTTAGACGGCGTCATGCACGGGCTTGGTCGGTCCGCAGCATCGTTCCCGGCCAGTCGCGCAAGTGTCGTTCATCGTTCAGGCACCGGCCACGCCGTTGCCGACCATCTTGCGGGCATCGACCACGTCGTCGAACTGCTCTTCGCTGACCTCGCCCGACTGCACGGCTGCCTGCTTCAGCGTCAGGTCCTGGTCCATGGCTACGTAGGCGATCTCGGAGGCCTTGTCGTAGCCGATCACCGGGCTCAGCGCGGTGACGAGCATGACCGACTCCTCGACGTACTTCGCGATCCGCTTCCGGTTCAGCTCGGTGCCCTCGACCGAATAGAGGCGGAACTTCTCGGCTCCGTCGGCGAGGATGCGCGCCGCGTGCAGGACGTTGTTGATGATGATCGGCCGCATCGCGTTCAGTTCGAAATTGCCCTGGCTGCCGGCGATGGCGACGGCGGTGTCCTCGGCGATCACCTGGATCGCGATCATCACCATGGCCTCGCACTGGGTCGGGTTCACCTTGCCCGGCATGATGGAGCTACCCGGCTCGTTCTCGGGCAGCAGTAGCTCGCCGAACCCGCAGCGCGGCCCGGAGGCGAGCCAGCGCATGTCGTTGGCGATCTTCATCAGCGCCACCGCCACCCCGCGTAGCGCGGCGCTCGCCCGCACCATGGCGTCGAGCGAGCCCTGGGCAGCGAACTTGTTGGGAGCGGTCACGTAGGACTGGCCGGTCAGCTCGGCGATCTTCGCGGCCACCTTCACGCTGAACCCCAGCGGCGCGTTCAGCCCGGTGCCTACGGCGGTGCCGCCGATGGCCAGCTCCATCAGGCCCTGGCGCGCCTGCGCGACGCCGGCCATCGCGTCTCGGATCTGGTGCGCGTATCCCGACCATTCCTGCCCGACCGTCAGCGGCACCGCGTCCTCAAGATGGGTGCGGCCGATCTTGACAATTTCGGCCCAGTCGGCCGACTTCGCCTCGATCGCCCTTGCCAGCGCGTCCAGTTGCGGCAGCAGGCGGTCGTCCAGCTCCTTCACCGAGGCGACGTGCATGGCGGTCGGGAAGGAGTCGTTGGACGACATGCCCATGTTGACGTCGTCGTTGGGGTGAACCGGCGCCTTGCTCCCCAGTTCGCCGCCGAGCAGCTGGATGGCACGGTTCGAGATGACCTCGTTCAGGTTCATGTTGGACTGCGTGCCCGACCCCGTCTGCCAGACGAACAGCGGGAAGTGCTCGTCGAGCTGCCCGGCGATCGCCTCGTCGGCCGCCCTGACGATCGCTGCGGCCTTCCAGTCCGGCAAGCGGCCGTCCGCCTGGTTCACCAGCGCCGCCGCCTTCTTCACCACGCCGTAGGCATGGTAGACCTCCTTGGGCATGCGGTCGTTGCCGATCGAGAAATGCTGCAGGCTGCGCTGGGTCTGCGCTCCCCAGTAGCGGTTCGCCGGCACCGTTACGCTGCCCATGCCGTCGCTCTCGCTGCGCTCCCCTTTCGCATCGATGCCGACGGGGATGTCCTTCAGGGCGTGAGCCTTCGTGATGCCGAACATGCTCAGGTCTCCTGGCGGTATTCGGGCTTGTAGGTCATGGCCTCGATCCAGGCGCGGACGTCCTTGGGGCGTTCGACCGTTGCCTCGCCCGCGTCGAACAGGTGCTCGGCCACCCGCGTCGCCGTGGTGATCTCGGTCTCCAGGATATGCGACTGCCTAGGGAACAGCGTGCCGCGGTCGCGGTCGTCCCGGCTCACCTGATCGGCGTTCGCGCGGGCGGCCTCGATGAACATCCGGTCGGTGATGCGCTTCGGCCGCGTCGCATAGACGGCGAGGCCGATGGCCGGGAAGATGTAGAAGTTGTTCGCCTGCCCCGGATGATAGGTCTTGCCGCTCACGGTCACGTCGGGGAACTGCACCCCGCAGGCGACCAGCGCCTTGCCGTCGGTCCACGCATAGGCCTGCTCCGGCGTGCACTCCGCCTTGTCGGTCGGGTTCGACAGCGGGAAGATGATCGGCCGGTCGACGTTCCTGGCCATGGCCCGCACCACGTCCTCGGTGAAGGCGCCGCCGATGGTCGAGACGCCGATCAGCACCGTCGGCTTGAACGCCTCCACCGCCGCCTTCAGGTCCTTCGTCGGCCGGGCCTTCTGCGCGTAGACCTTCTGCGAGGATGACAGGTCCTGCCGCGTGGACTCGATCAGGCCGCCCGCGTCGAATAGCGCGATCTGCCGCCGCGCGTCCTCTTTCTTCACACCCTCATCCACCATGGCCTCGACGATCATGTTGGCGATGCCGATGCCTGCCGACCCGGCGCCGAGGAAGAATATCCTCTGGTCCTTGAGCTCAGTACCGCTGATCTGCAGAGCCGTCGTCAGCCCGGCGATGGTGACCGACGCCGTGCCCTGGATGTCGTCGTTGTAGCACAGCACCTTGTCCGAGTAGCGCGCCAGCAGCCGGATCGCATCGGTGCCCTTCCAGTCCTCGAAATGCACGCACACGCCTGGGAACACTTCGTTGGCTGCTGCGACGAACTCGTCCGCCAGGCTGTCGATCTCGTCCTCGGACGAGGGCGGCGGCGCCCGCAGGCCGAGATAGAGCGGGTCGGCGCGCATCGCCGCGTTCGTCGTGCCGATATCGAACAGCACCGGCAGGCAGCACTCCGGCGGCACCGCGGCGCAGGCGGTGTAGAGCTGCAGCTTGCCGATCGGGATGCCCATGCCGTTGGCGCCGATGTCGCCCAGGCCGAGGATGCGGCCGCCGGTCGAGACGCAGATGAAGCGCACGTCCCGGTGCGGCCAGTTGCGCAGCACCTCGGCGATGCGGCCCTTCATCTCGCGCGTGACATACATCCCGCGGGAACGGCGGTAGAGATGCCCGAAGGCGAGGCAGGCGTCGGCGATGGTCGGGTCGTAGACGATGGGCACGAACCGCTCCGGATCGGACATCAGCGTCTTGTAGAACAGCGTCTCGTTCCGGTCGCACAGGCCCATCAGATAGACGTAGCGTTCGAGGTCGCTCGGTTTCTGCTCGAGGTGTCCCATCACGCGCTCGAGCTGGCGCTCGATCGTCTCCACGGTGGGCGGCAACAGGCCTTCCAGACCGTGCGTCCGGCGCTCTGCCGCCGTGAAGGCTGTCCCCTTGCTCAGGGTCGCATCGTCCAGCAGCGAGATACCGCTCGGGCCGGTCATGTCGGCGGCGTTCGGCGTCGGGTCCATGCGGAATCCTCCTGATGAAGGCGGGGTTCTCCGCCGCTCTCGGGGGCAGCGGCGTCGTCGCGGCGGGTGGACCGCCTCACACCCCGGCTGGAAGCTTGCTCAGGTCGTGAAAGAAGTGATGCACGTCGGCGAGATGGAATGGCCGGAAGGCACCGTAGACCGCTTCCCAGCTCGGCTGCCAGGTGACCAGCGCATCGAGCAGCGGCTTGGAAACGGCCTCGTCGAGCCCGTCCCGGATCACCACAAGGGCCGGGGTGGCGACGTCGTAGCGGCCGATGATCTTGGTCGTCCCGGCGTTCTCCGGCCTGGTCTTCCAGACGTCTTCCGGCACCATGGTGGACCGCACGGTCCTGGCGACCACCGCATCGATCTGGCCCTGCCACGCCGGCACCGGCCGCATGTCCAGGAACGCGCCGGCGTCCCTTCCATACTTCTGCAACAGGATGTAGGGCGGGAAGTAGCTCGACGAGCATGACTTGTTGATGTAGCCGTACGTCGCCCCCTCGAGATCGCTCAGGCTGTCCGCGGGATCGTCCTTGGCGACGACGAGGACGCTCGGCAGGTTGGTGGTGCCCGTGAACTTCGAGGTGGCGATGGCGAAGCCGCGATAGGTGCGATCGCCGCGGGCATGGATCCTGTGGAAGTCGGCGATCGGCATGAAGCAGATGTCGGGCTCGTGCGCCTCCACGCTCCGGTCGAGTTCCGGCAGGTCGGTCGTCGACACCGTCGTGATGCCGAGCCGCGGGAAGAGCTCCTTCCAAGGCATCTCGTCGGGGTGGATGCCGAGGTTCGTATCCACCAGGAACTGGGTGGAACCCGCGCTCCGCCGCGCGCCGTCCATCGGATCGGCGTGTGTTTCACTCATGGAACGTCTCCTCGCCAGCCGGCCGGGTCCAGCCGTGGCCGAACTTCGGACCGTCATGTTCGATCGTCGGCGAACGGCGTCGTATCCGGGGGGACGGACAACCTTCGCGTCGTCGAAGCTGGCGACTTGATCGAAAGGTATCAAGAAGATACCTGGAGGTCGGTCGGTTACCCCGGAGAAACCGCTTGCGCCAGAAAAACCTCCTCGGACCGGAGTCGAGCAACTGCCCCACCCGGGCGCTTCTCGACCAGCTTGCCGACAAGTGGGCGGTCCTCGTGCTTCTCGCCGTGGCACCCGGACCGATCAGATTCAACACCCTCAGGCGCGAGGTCGAGGGGATCACCCAGAAGATGCTCGGCCAGACCCTACGTCGCCTGGAATGGAACGGGATCGTTGATCGCCACGCCTACGTGACCATGCCGATGACGGTCCAATACGATCTCACCGGCCTTGGCCGCACGTTGATGCCAATCGTGCAGGACCTCCGGTCCTGGTCGATGGCGAACATGGACACCATCACGCACGCGCGATCGCGTTACGAAGCCAAGGGCGCCACCGGCGCGTCAGCCGAACCGGGTGCCGGCTCGCCGATCCCCTGAGGTGCCCGGGCACATCGTCATCAGGCGATGATGCCGGGCGTACCGGGCGGGACCGCAGCCAGCCTGTAGAGCACCCGCACCCACGAACGCGCCCCGTGATGGAAGCTCGACAGGTCGTACTTCTCGTTCGGAGAATGGATGCGGTTGTCGTTGCGGGCGAACCCGATCAGCAGGCTGTCCATGCCGAGCGCCTCCTGCAGGTCGCGCACCACCGGGATCGAGCCGCCGCTGCCGACCACCGCCGCCGGGCGGCCCCATTCCTCGCCGAGTGCGGCCAGCGCCGCCTGCAGGTAGGGCCCGTCGATCGGCAGCGCGCTCGCCCGGGAGCAGCCGTGCGACTGGAACGCCACGCTGCAGTCGGACGGGATGCGGGCCCGCACGTGCGCCCGGAAGGCGTCCCGCACCGTCTCCGGGTCCTGTCCCGCCACCATCCGGAACGACACCTTGGCGGACGCCTTGCCCGGCAGCACGGTCTTGAAGCCGGCGCCGCCGTAGCCACCGGTGATGCCGTTGATCTCGCAGGTCGGCCGCGCCCAGGTCTGCTCCAGCGCGGTGTAGCCGACCTCGCCCGCGGCCTGCGCCAGCCCTATCGGCCCCAGCAGGGCCGCGTCGTCGCCGCCGATCCGCGCCCAGTCCCGCCGCACGCTCTCCGGTGGGAGCACCACGTTGTCGTAGAACCCCGGCAGCATCACCCGCCCGTCCGCGTCGCGTAGGGTCGCTAGGATCTCGACCAGCAGGTGCAGCGGGTTGCGGGCGGCGTTGCCGTACAGCCCGGAATGCAGGTCGCGGTCGGCGCAGGTGATGGTGATCTCCTCGCCGACCAGCCCGCGCAGCATGCTGGTGATCGCCGGCACGCCGCCTTCGAGCATGTCGGTGTCGCAGATCAGCGCCACGTCCGCCCGCAGCTCGCCCGCATGCGCTTCCAGAAACGGCCGCAGGCTGGGGCCGCCGCTCTCCTCCTCGCCTTCCAGCAGCACCGAGATCTGCAGCGGGTAGCGCCCGTCGGCGGCGCGGATCGCCCGCAGCGCCTCCAGGAACGTCATCACCTGGCCCTTGTCGTCGGAGGCACCCCGCGCCGTGATCCAGCGATCGCCGGCGGTGTGCCCTAAGCCTGCCGGCGCATCCACCAGCGCCGGCTCGAACGGCCCGCTGGTCCAGAGCTCGATCGGATCGACCGGCTGCACGTCGTAATGCCCGTAGAACAGCACGTGCGGCCCCGCGGTCGCGGAACGGTCGTGCGCGACCACGATCGGCAGCCCGGGCGTGTCGCGCACGCCGGCCTCGAACCCCAGCGAGGCGAGGTCGCGGCACAGCCACTCCGCCGCCCGCCGGCAATCCGGCGCATGCTCCGGCTGGGTCGAGACGCTGGGGATGCGCAGCAGCGCGAACAGCCGCTCGAGGCTGGCCTCGAGCTGGCCGTCGACGAGTGCCAGGGCAGAGGCGGGGGTGGGTGCGGCGGAGATCGTATCCATGGGACCATCCTGCACCGTCGCCCGGTTCTTGTCAGCACGCTGGCCATCGACGATCCCGTACTGGATATCCCAACGGAATATGTTGCGAGAGATTATGGGGACCATCACGACCCTCTTCCTGTCCAACCGCTCCCAGGCCGTCCGACTTCCCAAGGCGGTCGCCTTCGACAGCGCCGTGCGGGAGGCGACGATCCTCCGGGACGGACCCAGGCACATCATCGTGCCGGCCGACGCCGCCTGGGACGATTTCTTCGCCGCCCCCGGTCTCGATCTGGACGATCGGGAGCAACCCCGGCCACAGGACCGCGGCTCCCTTTGATGCTCCGCTACGCGTTGGACACGAACTTCTGCGTCCGCGTGCTCCGCGACCGCCCGGCCGAGTTGCGCGTGCGCTTCAACGCGGAGGCGACCGCGCTCTGCATCTCCGACGTCGTCCTGTTCGAGCTGCTCCACGGCGCCGAGCGATCCGCCCGTCCAGCCGAGACCCGGCAGGGGGTGGAGCGCTTTGCCGCCCGCCTGAGCGCGCTGCCGTTCAACAGCGATGCCGCCGCCCACACCGCCGAGATCCGGTGCAGCCTCGAACACCAAGGCCAGCTGATCGGCGCCTATGACCTGATGATCGCCGGCCACGCCCGAAGCCGCGGCCTGATCGTGGTGACGGGCAACGTCCGGGAGTTCGACCGCGTGGACGGGCTGCGGTCCGAGGATTGGCTCGCGAGGATCGCGTAACAGGTATTGTCGCAATTCGGTGGAGCGTCGAGCAATCGGACGCCACGCAGCAGGTTGTGATCCAGGAACCTACATCTAGCAGGCTGCCGCGGGCCCGCCCGGGATCGCAGCGGCGATGCGCCGGACGGCCGGCACCGGCATCCGTGCGGCAAACGCCTTGCGGCGTGCGTGGCGACAGGCGGCGGCGCGTGTAGGATCGAACCCGCTCTCGTGTCCGAGCTCGATGTCGCCGACCTGGACCGCTCGCCCGTCCGTCTACACCGACGTGCTAGGCTTCGGGCGTCACGCCAGCCGTCCCGAGCAGCGCTTCGCCTACCTGATCCGCACCCGGAATGCGATTCCGCACGGCTCCTCCGCAGCATCTTTTTGGCTACGGAATGAACCTGTAGATCCAGGTGACCGACGTCGATGCCCTGTATGTGCGCGCAGCGGGGCATGGCCGTGCATCGTCGTTGCACTCGTAGAGCGCTGGTATCGGCTGCTTGGGGCGGAGGTCGGAAGCCGGCAGTTCGTCATGACCGATCCCGACGGCTACCTGCGGCACTTCTTCGTCGACCTGGGGTCGACGACGTGCCGGAGCATCCACGGCATGAGGCGCCACGTTGCCGGCGGCGGCTGCGCCTCGGTTTCCGGCTGCCCGATGGCATGAGCGACCGGACGGTGCCCTGGACGGCGTCCCGGTTCGCATCGCATCATCCCGCAGGGAACTCGCTGCCGCGGTTCCGGCTTCTTCGCCGCCCGAGCGGAATCATATGATCGCCACCTCCGACCGCGTCGATCTTCCGGGCAACCTGAACGCGAGCCGCCTGATCTGCGGCCTCTGGCAGATCGCCGACATCGAGAAGGGCGGCCAGCCGCTGGATGTCGAGCGGGCGGCGGACGCCCTGGAGGCCTATGTCGAGGCGGGCTTCGACACCTTCGACATGGCCGACCACTACGGCAGCGCCGAGCTGGTGGCGGGGCGGCTGCTGGCGCGCCACGCCGACCGGGAACGGCGCCCGGTGGCGCTCACCAAGTGGTGCCCGGAGCCCGGGCCGATGACGGCGGACATCGTCCGCCGCGGCGTACAGGAGCGGCTGCACCGGCTGGGCGTCGGGCGCGTCGACCTCCTGCAGCTGCACTGGTGGAGCTTCGACCATCCGGCCTGGCTGGATGCGCTGCACGCGCTGCAGGCGCTGCGCGAGGAAGGTCTGATCGGCGCCATCGGGGTGACCAACTTCGATGCGGCGCATCTGGCGCTGGCGCTCGCGGACGGCATCCCGGTTGCGACCAACCAAGTCTCGTTCTCGCTCATGGACCGCCGCGCCGCCGGCGGGCTGTCCGAGCTCTGCGCCAGGAGCGGCGTCCGGCTGCTGGCGTACGGGACGTTGTGCGGCGGCTTCCTGTCCGAAGCCTGGCTCGGCAGGCCGGAACCGGGTGCCATGCCCGACTGGAGCCGCGCCAAGTACAAGCGCTTCATCGACGCGGCCGGCGGCTGGGGCGCCTTCCAGCAGGTGCTGGCGGCGGCGGCGGCGGTCGCCGGCAGGCACGGCGTTTCGGTCGCCAACGTGGCGACGCGCTGGGTGCTCGATCACGCCTCGGTCGCCGCGGCCATCATCGGTGCCCGGATCACTGAAAGCGAGCACCGGGCCGACAACCGGCGGGTGTTTTTGCTGGCGCTCGACGCGGAGGACAGGGCGCGGCTCGACGCCGCCTTCGCCGCGACCCGGCTCATCGCCGGCGATTGCGGCGACGAGTACCGGCGGCCGCCCTACCTCACGGCGTCCGGAGACCTCAGCCACCATCTGGCCGCACTCCCCGGCCCGTACCGGGCCGAAGCGGTGCCGGGCCGCCCGGGCCGCACCCGCGTCGCGTCGGGCAGCGTCTGGGAACCGCTCGCCGGCTACAGCCGAGCCATCCGGGTGGACGATCGCATCTGCGTCTCCGGTACCACCGCGACCCACGGAGAGCAGCGCTGCATCGCACCCGGGGATGCGGGTGCCCAGGCCACCTACATCCTGGACAAGATCGCGGCCGCGATCGCGGCACTCGGCGGCAGCATGGCCGACGTGGTCCGCACGCGCGTCTACCTGCGCGACGCCTCGGCTTGGGAGGCGGTCGCGCGCGCCCACGGCCGGGTGCTTGGCGACATCATGCCGGCGAACACGCTGTTCCAGGTAGCCGGGCTAATCGGAGACTACGAGGTCGAGATCGAGGCCGAGGCGCAGATGGGCAGGTCGTAGGCCGGCAGACGCGGACGACCGGTCAGGGACGGCGCCGGCCGGTTGCGTCGGGACCGGAACCGTCGAAGGCCAGGCCAGGGGTCCGGCGGCGAGGTATCCCGGGCTCCGGAAGTGGTCGGTTGCGGCTATCCCGCTCCCGCCGTCGTCTCCATCTGTCCCGCTGCCTGTACCGCCGCCGCCGCTGCCCGCCGATCCTGCCACATCGCCACGAAGTCGATCGGCTGCAGCATCACCGGCGGGAAGCCGCCCTGGCGCACGGCGTCTGCCAGCACGTTGCGGGCGAACGGGAACAACAGCCGCGGACACTCCGCCAGCAGCACCGGCTCGACCGCTTCGGCCGCCACGCTCTGCAGCGTGAAGATGCCGCAATAGGCGAACTCCACCACGAACGCGACCGCCGGCGGCGGCTCGCCCGCGACCGGCGGCTGGGTGGTGGCGGTGCACTGGATCAGCAGCGCCACCTCGTAGACCGGCTGGTTCTCCTGCGCCTGCCGCGCCTGCACGTCGAGCTGCATCACCACGTGCGGGCGGATCTGCTGCACGGCATACACGCCCGGCGCCCCCGGCACCCGGAAGCTCAGCTCGCGCACGTACTGGCTGCTCAGCACCAACGGCGGCACCGGCAGCGGCCGCAGCCCCTGCGCCGCGCCGCCGACGCTCTCGCCCTGGCCCCCGGAGACCGAGTTCTGGCCGTCGAACGGGGCCATCATGTCCGCTGGCGCGGCAGTGGGTGTGTCTGACATCGGGGGACGGCTCGCCTCGGAAAATCCGCGGCGCAACCTACAGGAGCCGGCGCCGCCCGACGAGGGCCGCGCCGCTGGTCCGGGCGATCCCGAAGATCCTTGGCCGTATGCTGCATCCGGTCTCGAAGTCAGCACGTAGATCGGGGAGAGACGGCACACCACGAGGCCGTCCGGGAGACGGGACGTGACTGCCGTGCCGCTAGCACACCATCGATCCTTCCGCGACGAAACCGATCATGAGGGCCGGGCCAGATCCGACCTGCTGGCCGCCCGGCTGCCCCGCGCCATGGCGCTGTCCGAGGCGCTGCTGCCGCTCGAACGGGCGGTCGACGCCTGTGCCGCGCTGCGCTCCCGGCTCGGCAGCGTGCCGTTCCAGAACAACATGATCCATGTCGAGAGCAAGCTGGACGCGCTCGCCCTCGACGGCGTCGCCGAACGCCCGGGAGAGCGCGGCGGCGACCGCTCCGGCGCCCTGTTGCGGCTGATGATCGCGCAGGCCGCCGGCGAGCGTCCGGCGCCGCGCGAGCTGCGGCTGGCCACCCAGGCGCTGGACGCGTTCCGGCATGGGCTGTCCGCCGTGCGCGCCGGCGGCCGGGCCGCCCTCGGCGGGAATCTGCTCGCCGAGATGGTCCGGCTGCTGCGCGGCGCCCCGGCCGCGGCGGGACCGGGGACGGCCGGCGGCGCGCACGGCGCCCGGATCGGCCTGGTCCATCCGGCGGTCCCGCCCGAAGAAGGGCTCGACCAGGCGATGGCCGACCTCGAGCGCTTCCTCACCGATCCGCCGCCGCTGCCGCTGGCGGTCCGGATGGCGATGGCGGCGGCGCGGATCGAGCTCCTGGCTCCGTTCGAGGAGGCGAGCGCACAGCTCTCCCAGCTGCTAATGCCGCTGATGGCGGTTGCCGACGGCCGTCCGCCGCTGTTCGTGTCGCAGGTCCTGTCCAGCCGCCGCGACGCCTACCGCACGGCACTCGCCAGGCTTGAGGCCGGGCACAACTGGGAGGGCTGGATCGGCCAATACCTGGGCTGGCTGGTCGAGGCCGCCGAGGCCGCCACGGTTCGGCTCGAGCGCGCCGAGCGCCTGCGCCTCGACCGCGAGGCCGGCATGGAGTCGCTGCGCTCGGACTCCACCGCGCGCCGCCTGGCCGAGCTTGCCTTCGGCATGCCGGTGCTGACCGTCGGCGACGCGCAGGAGATGCTGGAGGTCTCGTTCCAGACCGCCAACGCCGCCGTCGCCACCCTGGTCCGGCTCGGCATCCTGGCGCCGCACTCCAACATCCGCCGCAACCGCATCTTTATCTTCGGCCAGACCCTGGACATGCTGACCGAGTCCGTGAACCGGACGCCGTCCGCCTGACCTCGGGGCTGCCCGCTACACGAACTGCCCGCGCAGGAAGCCTAGCGCCGGCAACGGGGTCCAGCTCCGCGGCAGGTCGGCGCGGCGAATCGGCGCGATGCTGTAGCGCGGGATCGGCTGCCGCGCGCTGCGCAGGAAGTGCGCGTAGGCCTTCACCTGCGCCTCGCGCCAGTCGCGGTCCGCCAGCGCCGCCTCCCGGCTCTGATAGATCTCGGCGATCCGGTTGACCCGCCCGGCTTCGGCCATCACCGCCCAGATGCTGTCGTCGCGGGCACGCGGAAACGGGATCACGTCGCTCAAGATGCAGGCCGCTCCGTCCGGGATCCCGGCCGGAGATCATGGGGTGGGCGCCGGGTCGAGGACTGGCGGGCCGTCACGGGTCCGAGCACACCATGTTGCTGGACCATCGCGCAAGCCGGTCCTTGACCCAGTCCGGGGCCCGGTCCGGAACCACCCGCGGCAGCGCCCGTTCTCCGGCGGACGTGACGACGCGGCGCCGCTGCCGTGGACCGGTCGCGGCACGGGAGGAACCGTCCATGCTGCGCCTGATCATCCTGCTGCCGTTCCTGATCCTGCTCGTGGTCTTCGTGCTGCTCAACCAGACTCCGGGCACGATGGAGCTGCCCTATTTCTCCTGGCAGTCCTCGACTGGGGTGATCGCGCTGATCACGGCGGTGCTGTTCTTTCTGGTCGGCGCGCTGATGGCTTGGTTCTCCGAGCTCCGGCAACGCCGCCGCGCCCGCCGCGCCGAGCAGCAGATCCGCGGGCTGGAGACCCAGATCGCCGAGCTGCGCGGCCAGCTGGCACAATCGGTGGCGCACAACGTCGCCTATGCTGGCGCCGTCCCGTCCCAAGGCCCCGTCGCCGCACCGGCCATGCTGCCGCCGCTCGGCCATTGAGCGGGGCCAGCCGGTGTCCGCGCCCACGTCGAGCCGGCCGACGCAGCTGATCCTGGCGGTCGACACCACCGATCCGGCGATCGCGGAGGGCTGGACCCAAGCCACCCGCACCTCCTGCGCCGCGGTCAAGCTCGGGCTGGAATTTACCCTAGGGTGCGGCCTCGATGCCGTCCGCCGGCTGGCCGTGGGGCGGCACCTGTTCCTGGACCTCAAGCTGCACGACATCCCCAACACCGTCGCCGCGGCGGTCCGGGCGCTGGTATCGACGCGGCCCGCCATGCTGACGGTGCACGCCGCCGGCGGCCAGGCCATGATCGCCGCCGCGGCGGCGGCGATCGAGGAGACCTATGCCCCGGACGCGCGGCCGATTCTGCTCGCCGTCACCGTGCTCACCAGCCTCGACGCCGAGTCGCTGCATGCCATCGGGGTTGCCGGCGGGCCGCGCCAGCAGGTGCTGCGGCTCGGCCGGCTGGCGATCGCCGCCGGCGCCACCGGCCTGGTCTGCAGCCCGCACGAGGTGGCTCCGCTGCGCGACGCGCTGGGGCAGGGGCCCTGCCTGGTGGTGCCGGGAGTGCGCCCCGCCGGCAGCGACAGCGGCGACCAGAGGCGGGTGATGACGCCGGCCGAGGCGCGCGGCGCTGGCGCTGACTGGGTCGTGGTCGGCCGGCCGATTACCCGGGCCGCGGACCCGGCCGCCGCAGCGGCCGCGATCGCCGCCGAGCTCGCCGGCTGAGCCGCCGTGGCGCGGGTGAGGACACGCGTGAAGATCTGCGGCGTGCGCGACGCCGCCGCCCTCGATGCCGCGGTCGAGGCGGGTGCGGACTGGATCGGGCTGGTGTTCTTCGGCCGCTCGCCGCGCTGCATCGACATCGGGACCGCGATGGCGCTGCACCGCCGCCTCGACGGCCGCATCCGCACGGTCGGGCTGTTCGTCGATCCGGAGGATGACGACGTCAGACAGGTACTGGCCGAGATCCCGCTCGACATCCTGCAGCTCTACGGTCCGACCGATCGCGCGCTTAGGCTGCGGCGGCGGTTCGGGCTGCCAGTCTGGCTGTCGCTGGGCGTCACCCAGGCGGCCGACCTACCGACCGTTTTCGGAGCGGACGGATTCGTCATCGAGGCGCGGCCACCAGCCGGCAGCGATCGCCCGGGCGGCAACGGCGCGCGGCTCGATTGGCCGATCCTTAGAGGCTGGGCAGCGCCGTCGCCCTGGCTGCTGGCCGGCGGCCTCACGCCGGACAACGTCGCGGCGGCGATCCGGGCGAGCGGCGCCGCGGCGGTCGACGTCTCGTCGGGGGTCGAACGAAGTCCAGGCGAGAAGGATCCAGCCTTGATTCGGGCCTTCATCGCCACCGCGACCTCGGCTTGGGGCGACTGATCCAGAGTCCCGGGCTGGCGACAGCCCGGAACGATCAGGTCCTAGTAGCCGTAGTAGCCCGGAGCCGCATAGACGACGCGGCCCGGATACGCATAGCCCGGGTAGCCGTAATAGGGATAGACGTAACCCGGATAGCCGTAGCCGTACGGCGAAGCGACCGTGGCGCCCACCACCGCACCGGCCACCAGTCCGGCACCAAGTCCGACGCCGAAGCCGCGGTAGCCATAGCCGAAGCCGCGATAGCCGTAGCCGCCGCGGTAACCATAGCCGCCATGGTAGCCGTAGCCGTAACCCCTTGCCTCGGCCGGCTGAGCCGCCGCCAGCGTGCCGGCCAGCCCAAGGGCCGCCGTCGCCATCAGAATTGTCTTGCGCATCGTCGTCTCCTTCTCGGATCGCATGCTCTTAAGATGGCGTCGATCGGGTCGGAACAAAGGCGGACACGTGTCTCGTATGTGACCATACGCGAACGTTATCGCAGGTGAGGGCGAAATCACTCGACAACCGGATGCGGATGAAAACGGCGAGCCAGCCGCTCGATCGTCAGCTCCTGCACCACGATGGTGAAACCCACGACGCCATGGCAGACCGCCAGCAAGGACGGCCGGAACGGCGAGTCCGGCAGGCCCAGCGCCAGCG
>CAXTVM010000036.1:18350-35031 GCA_964247725.1 uncultured Acetobacteraceae bacterium
CAGCGCCAGCGTGCCGCCGCGGCCTGCCCCCGTCAGATGCACCGGCAGCGTCGCCAGGAACACGCTTAAGGCCCGCACCGGGACCGCGAGCGGGATCGCCGCCAGCAGCGCCGCCAGGTGCGACGGCCGGAACGCCACCGCCAGCGCCTCGAAGCCGATCAGCAGGAACAGCAGCGCGTTCAGCACCTCGTCGATCAGCGACCAGAAGGTCGCGAGATTGGTCTGGCCGGTCTCGGTGATGGAATCCTGCATGCGCCGGCCGCCCATGCCGAGCCCAGCCACCACCACGGCGATCGGGCCCTACATGTGCAGCGCATCGGCCAGGCTGAAGGTGTCTGAGGCCAGCGCCAGCGACACGATCAGCTTCAGGTGGGAGCCGGTGGTGCTGCGCAGCAGCAGCAGGGCGACGAAGCCGAGCCCGAGCAGGCCGCCGCCGACCGCCTCCGGCGCGAAGCGGCCGGCGACGGCGCCCGTGGTGGCCGCCGAGCCGTCCCCGCTGGCGATGCCCAGCCCCACCCCGAACACCACCACGCCGACACCGTCGTTGAACAGGCTCTCGCTCGCGACCAGCGCCTGCAGCTCCGCCGGCAGGCCGATCCGGCGCAGCATGGCGGTCACCGAGACCGGATCGGTCGGGGCCAGGATCGCGCCCACCACCACGCACCACACCAGCGGCACCGGCCGGTCCACCAGCGGGAAGACCAGCCACATCGCCGTCCCGAACAGCCCCATCGCCAGCAGCATGCCGACCAGCGCCAGCGCCAGCACCGAGGCCCAACGCGCCCGCAGCGCACCCAGGTCGACCTGCAGGGCGGCGGCGAACAGCAGGAACGACAGCACGGTGCCGAGCAGGGTCTGCGGCAGGTCGACGGTGCCGAGCAGGCTCTTGGACAGCGCCTTCAGATCAGCGCCCGGTAGCAGCGGGTCGATTGGCAGCAGCGCCAGCGAAGCCAGCAGCGAGATCACCAGCACGCCGATGGTGTTGGGCAACCGCAGCGCGCGCTGGTTGAGGATGCCGAACGTTGCCGAGAGCGTCAGCAGCAGCGCGAAAAGGCCGAGGGGGGCCATGCTGGCAGGAAGGCCAGGGCTCTGCCCCGGACCCGCCAAGGGCCGGCGGCCCTTGGAACCCGATTCTTAAGGAATTGGGTTCAGAGGCGAGCCTCTGGCGGGGCCCGGGGGCAGGGGCCCTGGCCTGCCCTTAATACCGGTAGAGCTCGTGCTTGAATGGCCCGTTCGCCGTCTCCAGGCCCAGATACTCCGCCTGCCGCGACGACAGCCGGGTCAGCTCGGCCCCGACCTTGCCCAGGTGCAGCGCCGCCACCTTCTCGTCGAGGTGCTTGGGCAGGGTGTAGACCTTCCGCTCGTACTGGCCGGGCTTGGCGGTCCAGAGCTCGATCTGCGCCAGGGTCTGGTTGGTGAACGAGGCCGACATCACGAAGGACGGGTGGCCGGTTGCGTTGCCGAGGTTCACCAGCCTGCCTTCGGAGAGCACGATCAGGCGCTTGCCGTCGGGGAACACCACCTCGTCGACCTGCGGCTTGACGTTGTCCCAGACGTAGTTGCGCAGCGCCTCGATCTGGATCTCGGAATCGAAGTGGCCGATGTTGCAGACGATGGCGCGGTGCTTCATGTCGCGCATGTGGTCGATGGTGATGACGTCGATGTTGCCGGTCGCGGTGACGAAGATGTCGCCGCGGGGGGCGGCCCGCTCCATTGTGACGACCTCGTAGCCCTCCATCGCCGCCTGCAGCGCGCAGATCGGGTCGGCCTCGGTCACCAGCACGCGGCAGCCGGCGTTGCGCAGGCTGGCCGCAGAGCCCTTGCCGACGTCGCCGTAGCCGGCCACCACCGCGACCTTGCCGGCCATCATGGTGTCGGTGCCGCGGCGGATGGCGTCGACCAGGCTCTCGCGGCAGCCGTAGAGGTTGTCGAACTTCGACTTCGTCACGCTGTCGTTGACGTTGATCGCCGGCACCCGGAGCGTGCCCTTCCGGGCCATCTCCCACAGCCGGTGCACGCCGGTGGTGGTTTCCTCGGAGATGCCGCGCACGTCGTCCAGCAGGTCGGAATACTTGTCGTGCATCAGCACGGTGAGGTCGCCGCCGTCATCGAGGATCATGTTCGGGACCCAGCCGTCCGGGCCGCGCACGGTCTGCTCGATGCACCACCAGAACTCCTCCTCGGTGAGGCCCTTCCATGCGAACACCGGCACGCCGGCGGCAGCGACCGCGGCGGCGGCATGGTCCTGGGTCGAGAAGATGTTGCAGGAGGACCAGCGCACCGTGGCGCCGAGCGCACTCAAGGTCTGGATCAGCACCGCGGTCTGGATCGTCATGTGCAGGCAGCCGGCGATACGGGCGCCTTTCAGAACCTGGCGCGGCCCGAACTCGTCGCGCAGGGCCATCAGGCCGGGCATCTCGCCCTCGGCGATCGAGATCTCCTTGGCGCCCCAGCCGGCGAGCTCGATGTCCTTGACCTTGTAATCCTCAGCCATGATCCGTTCCCTCTGCGTTGCCGAGGGCTATAGACCGGCGACCCCGTCAGGGGAACCAAGTTCGCCCGCGCGGCTACCGCGAACGGAGGAAGGTCAGGGGCTTTGCCCCTCGACTTCAGTGGGGCCGTAGGCCCCAGACCCCGATTCGTTAGAATTTCTTCTCACAAAATGGGGTTTGAGGCCCGCGGCCCCAACGGGCCCAGGGCAGCGCCCTGGCCTTCCTTCCTTTGAATTACCCCAAAGTAGCGTCGAGTGTGATCTCGGCTCGTAGTAACTTCGAGACCGGGCAACCGGCCTTGGCCTTGGCCGCGAGCTCCTGGAACGTCGCGTCATCGAGCCCGAGCACCGTGGCATGCAGCACCAGGTGGGACTTGGTGATCTCGAAGCCGCCGCCCACGTGGTCGAGGGTGATGGTGGCCTTGCTGTCCATGTGCTCGGCCGTGTGGCCGGCTTCGCCCAGGATGTTGGACAGCGCCATCGCGAAGCAGCTCGCATGGGCGGCGGCGATCAGCTCCTCCGGGTTGGTGCCCTTCTTGCCCTCGAAGCGGATCGCGAAGCCGTAGGGGGCGTCGGCGAGCGCGCCGCTCTCGGTCGAGACCAGGCCCTTGCCGTCCTTGAGGCCGCCTTGCCAGACCGCCGAACCATGCTTGTCCATCGCCGATGCTCCCGTTCCGATGCCGCTCGAACGTCGCCGGCCCGCGGTCGTTCATTTCGGACCCGAGCGCACGATCCTGGTGCTGCGGCCGCCGGCTCTGCCATCCTGGGGCGGAGGTCGGAGGTCGAGCATGACGGGCGGGTTCTCCTGGGCGGGCGCGATGGAGGAGACCGGGGCCGCCTCGGTGTCGGAGCCGGTGCCGGCGGCTGCCAAGACGATGGCGCTGGACCGGGTGTTCTGGAGCCACTTCTCGCCCAACCTCGGCCCCGGCGGCTGGGTGACCGGCGTACTGCTGGTGCATCTGGGGCTGGGGTTCGGCTGGGGCCTGGCCGCAATCGTGATCGGCAACCTGGTGGGGGCGCTACCGGTGGCGTTCGCCGCCGTGATCGGGCCGCGCACCGGCCTGCCGCAGATGGAGGCGTCGCGGCGGGCGCTGGGGCGCGGCGGCCTGCGCCTGCCGGCGTTCCTGAACTGGATCTACTGCATCGGCTGGGATGCGGTGAACAACGTGCCGGCTGCCGCGGCGTCGATCGCGCTGGTGGCGCTGGCCGGCGCCCGCCCGCCGTTCTGGCTGGCGCTGGGCGTGCTGGCCGCGGTGCAGATGGCGGCCAGCATCTACGGCCACCACGTGGTGCAGGCGCTGCAGAAATATCTGGGCGCGCTGCTGCTGGCGGCGTTCGCGGCGATCGGCCTGCTGGTGGTGACGCGGGCCGGCGGCTTGCCCGCCGCGGCGCGTCCGCCGACGGTGCCGACCTTCGTGCTGGCGACCGCGATCCTGGCCAGCTTCAACCTGTCCTGGGCGTCCTACTCGTCGGACTACACGCGCTACCTGCCGGCCACGTCGCCGCCGGAGCGCGTGATCGGGCTGGCGCTGGCCGGGCTGCTGGGCTCGGCGGTGCCGTTCCAGGTGCTGGGGCTGCTGACCGCGGGCGGCATCGGAGAGGCGTCGCCGGTGGCGGTGATCGCCAGCCTGCAGCACGAGGCGGGCTGGCTTGGGCCGGCGGTGCTGGCGGCGATCGCGCTGTCGTCGATCACCGGCAACACGGTCAACGACAACACCGCCAGCTACAGCCTGATCTCGGCCGGCATCCGGGTGCCGCGCGTGCTGGCCGCGATCGTCACTGCGAGCCTGGGCTACGCGCTGGCGGTGGCGGGTGCGGGCCGCTACGCCGACCTCTATGCCGGCTACCTGGTGGTGACGCTGTACTGGATCGCGCCCTGGATCGGCATCGTGCTGGCCGACTGGTACCTGGCCGGCCCGGACGGCACCCCGGACCGCGACCGCGACCCGGCGCTGGACCCGCCGGGCTGGACGCGGGGGGCGACGGTGTTCCTGGTCACCGCGGTGCTGACGATCGCGCTGTTCTCGGTGAGCGACCTCTACACCGGCCCGGTGGCGCGGCTGCTGGGCGGGGCCGACGTCGGCTACTATGTGGGCTTCCTTGGCGCCGGCCTGTGGTATGCAGCCGGCCGCCGCGGCCGCGTGCCCGGCGGCCTCAGCACCGGAACCGTCCCATGACCGATCTCCCCGACCGCCTCTCGATCAACCCGAAGAGCCCGCACCACGACGAGGCGCTGCTCCAGCGCGGCATCGGCATCCGCTTCAACGGCGTCGAGAAGACCAACGTCGAGGAGTATTGCGTGAGCGAGGGCTGGGTCCGGGTCACGGTCGGCAAGACGATGGCCCGCGACGGCTCGCCGATGACGATGAAGCTGTCGGGGACGGTGGAGCCGTATCTGCGCGACGAGGCGGTGGCCGAGAGGCCTGTAACTGGTTTTGATTAGACCCAGAGCGAAAGTTTTTCAGACTTTAACTTGAAGGTGGGTTTAAAAAACCTGTAGAATGTATAGAGTGGGCAAGGCCAGAATTTTCGCGTAGTCAAGTTGATCGAGCTGGTAATGTCATTGCCAAGCCATCAGTATATCCTGACATAGTAACTCATTTAGAAGCTCTCACAGTCATTAATAACTGGCGATCTGCTCACAGCTATCCATTAAACTCATTTCAAACAAATTTAAGGCAGCGAGCCCGTAAAATCGACTCCACTGCGTTAATTAGCCAGAGGCTTAAACGCTACCAGTCTATAGTAAAGAAATTAAATCGTGATCAGACATCTACTATGGAGCTTTCGCAGATGCAAGATATTGGCGGATGTCGAGCAGTTCTTTCAACATCTGCCGATGTTTATAGACTTGCTCGAGCTTATCAGAAAGGTCCATCCAAAAAACGGCTTCACACACTGGCTGGAAATGGTAAATACTATCTAGATAGCCCAAAATCACACGGATATAGAGGAATGCGCTTGACATTTAGGTATGTGGGAACAAGCTCAAACCACAGTTGAGATAGACTTAGAATTGAGATGCAGCTTCGTTCCTTGCATCAGCATGCATGGCGACAGCATTGGAAGCCGTAGACATCTTTACCAATCAGGCTTTGAAAGCTAACAGAGGAGATCAAAGTCGGCAAAGGTTCTTCTCCTTAATGGGGTCAGCAATTGCTGTTCGTGAGGGACTTCTACGTGTTTCTCACACACTAGAAAACAACTCCGAATTACAAGACGAGCTGAGACAGCTTGAGCATGAACTTGATGCTCTTCGAGTACTGCAATGCTTTCGATACGCTATAAAAGCAACGAGCGATCAGCGCACTAACAGCAACGCTGCTTATTATTTTCTGCATCTCAGCTTTAATGATAGCAAAATATCTTGGGACTCGTTTGCATGGAACGAGTCACAAGTGGCAATAGTATGTATAAAGATCTTGAGCAAAATCAGGCAGGGAAGGTAGGAGAGCACGTAGTTCTTGTTAAAGCCGAATCATTACCTGCAATGAAAAAAGCTTACCCTGGCTTTTTTCTAGATGCAGGGCTTTTTCAAGATTTGGTAGGCCGTGCTCTACAGCCAGGCGGACTAACTCTCCAAGATCCTTCTAAACTAACATAGGCCTTTATAAGGCTGGACATGATCCAAGAGGACAAGCCTCATGTATGGTGCTGTAAATCCAATTTGGTTCATCACCGGCTGCTCGACCGGCTTCGGCCACGAGCTGGCCAAGCTCGTGCTGGCGCGGGGCTGGCGGGCCGTGGTCACGGCGCGGGATGCGGGCCGGGTGGCCGAGCTGGTCGGGGGCGGCGACGGGCGCGGGCTGGCGCTGCCGCTCGACGTCACCGACCAGGACCAGATCGCGCACGCGGCGCGGACGGCGCACGAGCGGTTCGGGCGGATCGACGTGCTGGTGAACAACGCCGGCTATGGCTACCAGGCGTCGGTCGAGGAGGGGGTCGAGGCGGAGATCCGGGCGCAGTTCGACGCCAACGTGTTCGGGCTGTTCGCGCTGACGCGGGCGGTCGGCTGTCCGCGCCGGAGCGCCCGTAGTCTCGGTCGTTGGATCATGGCCGCCATGACGGCCGGAACAGGTCGCCCGGAGGTGCCGGTCGCGGGGCCGGCATTGACAGGGGGGCGGACCTGACCCAAATGGCAGCGTATTGCGACTTAGTTGCAACTCGGAGCCGCTGCATGACCCTCGCCGCATGAACGACACGTCCCTCGCCCGAACGCCCGCCGCGCCCGGCCGCCGCGGCCTTCGCCCCCGCCAGTACCTGGCCGTCTTCGGCCCGGGGCTCATGGTCATGCTCGCCGACACCGATGTCGGCAGCATCATCACCGCCGGGCAGAGCGGCGTGCAGTTCGGCTACCACATGCTGATGCTGCAGCTGGTGCTGGTGCCGGTCCTCTACATGGTGCAGGAGCTGACGGTCCGCCTGGGCATCTTCACCGGACGCGGCCACGGCGAGCTCATCCGCGAGACGTTCGGCCGCTTCTGGGCCTGGGTGTCGGCTGCCGGCCTCGGCATCGCCGTGCTCGGCGCGCTGCTGACGGAGTTCTCCGGCGTGGCCGGGGTCGGCGAGCTCTATGGCGTGTCCCGTTACTACACCATGCCGCTGGCGGCAGCGGCGCTGTTGTCGGTGGTTCTGACCGGCTCCTACCGCCGCGCCGAGCGGATCGCGATCGTGGTCGGCCTGTTCGAGCTGGCGTTCTTCGGCGTCGCCTGGATGGCGCACCCGGACCTGGCGACGATGGGGGCGCAGTCGGCGTCGATCCCGTTCACGAACAAGGGCTACGTCTTCCTCGCCGCGGCCAACATCGGCGCGGTCATCATGCCCTGGATGGTGTTCTACCAGCAGTCGGCGATCGCCGATAAGAAGCTGCGGCCGGAGCATTTCACCGCCGCGCGCTGGGACACCGCCATCGGCGCGCTGCTGACGCAGCTGGTGATGGCCGCCGTCCTGATCGCCTGCGCGGCCACGATCGGCGCGAAGTCCCCGAACGCGACCCTCGACACCGTCGGCCAGATGAGCGGCGCGCTGACCCCGTTCCTCGGCGGTGCCACGGGCCGGCTGGTGTTCAGCCTCGGCGTGCTGGGTGCGGGCATGGTGGCGGCGATCGTGTGCTCGCTCGCCCTGGCCTGGGGCCTGGGCGAGGTCGCGGGCTACCGGCGCTCGCTGGAATACCGTCCGCTCCAGGCCCGCTGGTTCTACGGCGTCTACACGGCCTGCGTCGTCGGCGGCGCCGCCCTCGTGACGGTCTGGCCCGACCTCGTGGCGCTCAGCGTGGACGTGCAGGTGATGAACGCCCTGCTGCTGCCGCTGGTGCTGGGCTTCCTGATCGCCCTGTCGATCCGGGCGCTGCCGCGGGACATCGCCCTGCGCGGGCCTTACAAGTGGATCGTGATCGCGGTGGCCGGCGTCACGACGGCGCTCGGTGTGTTCGGCGGCTTCTCCGGCGCTGGGCTCCTGTAGGTTCATCCAAAGCGGCCTGAAGCCTGGACATCTCCCTGGCACCTTCTGGTTGGTTGAGCGCGATGGCTGCACCCATCGGCCTCGATGGTCATGGCCAGCGTACGCGGCGGCGTCCGCCGCGGCTGGTTGCCGAGACAGGATCTCCGCTCGCCGCTGCGCCATCCGCCAATCGCCCACGTTTCCTCGCCGGGCCAGCGACCGCCCACGTCAAAGGCTTCGTCCACCTCGTGCCGAGACAAGCGGCCGACTTGGTGCAAGATGCATGGCACCCTCTCGAGGAAGATCATCATGGCATCGGACACGACCCCGGTCTGGTTCATCACCGGCTGCTCGACCGGCTTCGGCCACGAGCTGGCCAAGCTCGTGCTGGCGCGGGGCTGGCGGGCCGTGGTCACGGCGCGGGATGCGGGCCGGGTGGCCGAGCTGGTCGGGGGCGGCGACGGGCGCGGGCTGGCGCTGCCGCTCGACGTCACCGACCAGGACCAGATCGCGCACGCGGCGCGGACGGCGCACGAGCGGTTCGGGCGGATCGACGTGCTGGTGAACAACGCCGGCTATGGCTACCAGGCGTCGGTCGAGGAGGGGGTCGAGGCGGAGATCCGGGCGCAGTTCGACGCCAACGTGTTCGGGCTGTTCGCGCTGACGCGGGCGGTGCTGCCGGTCATGCGGGGGCAGGCGAGCGGGCACATCATCAACGTCACCTCGGTGGCTGGGCTGATCGGGTTCCCGGGGTCGGGCTACTACTCGGCCAGCAAGCATGCGGTCGAGGGATGGTCGGACGCACTGGCGGCGGAGACGGCGCCGCTGGGCATCAAGGTCACCTGCGTCGAGCCGGGGCCGTTCCGCACCGACTGGGCCGGGCGGTCGCTGCGGCAGACGCCGAACCGGATCGAGGCCTACGCGGCGACGGCCGGGGCCCGGCTCGCTGGCACGTCCGAGCGGAGCGGAACGCAGGCGGGTGACCCGGTCCGGGCCGGCGAGGCGATGATCCACATCACCGAGATCCCGAACCCGCCGCGGCACTTCGTGCTCGGTCGCTGGGGCCACGACGCCGTCACCGCCAAGCTCCGGGAGCGCACGGAGGAGATCGCCGCTTGGCGTGACGCCGGCCTTGCGACAGACTATCCGGATGCAGGCTGAAGCAAACGTCCGCCTGTTCTTAACGAACCTATTCTCAAGGCTCCGCGCTTCAAGCGGTTCCAGCGCAGAGCCCTGGCCTTCAGGAGTTCTCATGTCCGACAAAGTCGTGGTCCTGGCCGAGTTCATCGTGCCGCCGAAATACATGGAAGCCTTCCTGGAGGTGTGCCGCGGCGACTCCTCGTCCTCGCGGAGCGACGAGCCTGGCTGCCTGCAGTTCGACGTGCTGACCGATCCCAAGGAGCCGGACCGGGTGCTGCTGTACGAGGTCTATGCCGACCGGGCGGCGTTCGACGCGCACGTGAGGACGCCGCACTACGCGGTGTTCGCGGAGGGCGAGGCGCGGTGCGGCGCCACCCGGCACAAGATCCGGCTGCTGTCGCACCAGCATCCCTGAGCTGGCATCCCTGACCCGGGTGCTTCCGGCCGGCGACCGCTCGTTCTTCGGGCATCCGCGCGGGCTCGGCATCCTCGCCTTCACCGAGGGTTGGATCGGGTTCTCGTTCTACGGCATGCAGTCGCTGCTGGTGCTCTACATGACGCGGCAGCTGCTGCGGCCGGAGCATGTGCGGCATGTGCTGGGCTTCGACGGGTTTCGGCACGCGCTTGAGCTGCTGTACGGGCCGCTGGACGGGCAGCGGCTGGCGTCGGCGATCATGGGGCTCTACGCGGCGCTGGCGTGGGCGTCGCCGATCGCGGGCGGGCTCGTCGCCGACCGGCTGCTCGGGCGCACCTGCACGGTGGTGCTGGGGGCGGCGCTGATGACGGCGGGGCACTTCCTGCTCGCCCGGGAATCGAGCTTCCTGCTGGCGCTGCCGTGCCTGATCGCCGGTGCCGGGTGCGCCAAGGCGCTTGCCTCGCAGGTAGGCGCGCTGTATGCGCCGGGCGATCCGCGGTGGGCGGACGCGTTCCAGCTCTACCAGATGGCGGTGGCGGTCGCGGTGATCGCGGCGCCGCTGGTGTGCGGCACGCTGGGCGAGGACTACGCCTGGGGGTGGGGGTTCGCGGCGGCCGGCACGGGCATGCTGATCGGGCTCGTGCTGTATCTCGCGGGGCGGCGCTGGCTGCCGCCGGAGCCGGCGCCGGGGGCGCGCGAGGCGGCGCAGGTGCGGCTGGCACCTCTGGAGCGGCGGCGGCTGCTCGGGCTCGTGCTGCTGCTGCCGGTGCTGGCGGTGGCGTCGGCCGGCAACATGCAGATCTTCAACGCCTACCTGGTGTGGGGGGCGCAGACCTACGCGCTGGTGTTCGATGGGCACAGGATGCCGGTGAGCTGGCTGCTGTCGCTGGACGCGTTCGTCAGCACGCTGACGATCCTGGGCTCGATCGCCTTCTGGCGCTGGTGGTCGGCGCGGCGCGGCACGCCGCACGAGCTGTCGAAGCTGGCGGCGGGTGCTGCCATCTCGGCGCTGGCGCCGCTGGTGCTGGCGGCGGCGTCGGCGCGGGCGGCGGCGGGCCACGCCGTCGGACTCGGGTGGGGGCTCGCGTTCCACGTCGTCAACGATATCGGGTTCGCCAACCTCTACGCGGTGGCGCTGGCCCTCTACTCGCGGCTGGCGCCGCCGGGCCTTAATGCGACCGTGGTGAACGGCGTGGCGCTCAGCCTGTTCCTGTCGAACCTGCTGGTGGGCTGGCTGGGCGGGCTGCTGGAGCGGATGTCGGGGGAGCGGTTCTGGCTGCTGCACGCGGCGCTGGTGGCGAGTGCCGCGGTGGTGCTGGCGGGGGCGGCCGCATTGAAGGCCAGGAGCTCTGCCCCTGGACCCTGCCAAAGGCTCGCCTTTGGAAACCGCTTATAAGATGGTTTCCAAGAGCCACCGGCCCTTGGCGGGTCCAGGGCAGAGCCCTGGCCTTACGCTGACTTCCTTCTCTTTTTAGCCTTGGGCTCCTCCTCCCCCAGGCTCTTCCGCAGCGCGCTCATGAGGTCGACCACGTTGCCGTGGTCCTCGTCCTCGTCGGGCGGGCCCAGGATGTCCTCGCCGGCGAGCTTGGCTTCGATCACCTCGCGCAGGCGGGCCTCGTAGCGGTCCTGCATGTCGCCGGGCTGGAACTTGGCGGTCTGGCGGTCGATCAGCTGCACCGCCAGCGCCACCATCTCGGCGTCGGCGGGGTCGTCGGGGATGTCCTCGAACAGCCGGTCGGGGGCGGTGATCTCGCGGGTGTCGGCCAGCGTGTGCAGCACCAGGCCGCGGCCCATCGGCATCAGCGCCACCGCGCGCTCGCGGCGCGCGATCACCAGGCGCGACAGCGCCACGCGCTTCGTCTTGGCGACGGCGTCGCGCAGCACGACGAACACGTCGGCGGCGTCGTCGCGGCCGCCGCCGTCGGGGACCATGTAGTAGCTGGCGTCGTAGTAGATCGGGTCGATGCTGTCGGCGCGGACGAACTTGTCGATCGACAGCACCAAGGAGCTGTCGATGCGGGCGCGCTCGAAGTCGGCGTCGTCGAGCAGGACATAGTGGTCCTTCTTGAACTCGTAGCCGCGGGTGAGCTCCTTGCGGGACAGCTCCTGGTCGGTCTCGGCGTCCTGGGTGACCATGCGAACGCGGTGGCCGGTCTTGGGATTGATAAAGTGAAAGTGCAGCTCCTCGCTGGGCTGGCGCACCGAATACAGCGCGATCGGGCAGGACACGAGCGCTAGGCGGAGCTGCCCGCGCCAGATCGGACGGGTGGACATCGGGTCAGCCCTCGGCGGTTGGTGCGGCGGGGAGGTCGCGGGCGGCGTCGGCGAAGCCGGCCCACGGATCGGACTTCTGGCGCGTGAGACGGGACGGGACCGTGCGCAGGGTGTGGCGCCCCGGGTCGAGCTTCGGCGTCACCTCGCGCCAGGCGAGCGGGGTGGCGACGCCGGTGCCGGGGCGCGCGCGCGGCGAGTAGGAGGCGACCGCGGTGGAGCCGAGGCCGTTGCGTAGCCAGTCGACCAGGATGCGGCCGCTGCGGTCCTTCTTGGCGGTGGTGGACACGTAGCGGTCGGGCGCATCCCGCTCCATCGCCTCGGCGAAGCCGCGGCACCAGGCGCGGACCCGGTCCCAGCCGGCGGCGGGGCGCAGCGGCGCCAGCACGTGCAGGCCCTTGCCGCCGGAGGTGCGGCAGAAGGCGGCCAGGCCCACCGCCTCCAGGCGCCGCTTCACCTCGCGGGCGGCTGCGACGATCGCCGGCATGGCGACGCCGTCGCCGGGGTCGAGGTCGAACACCAGCCGGTCGGCGTGCAGCGGGTCGGCCTCGGTCGAGCCCCAGCCATGCAGCTCGATGGCGGCGATCTGCGCCGCGGCGACCAGGCCGGCGGGCTCTGCCATGGCAACGTATGGTGCGCCGTCGGCGGTCCCCTCGTGCAGCGCCGCCGGGAAGCCGTGGCCACCGTGCTTCTGGAAGAACCGCTCGCCCTTGATGCCCTCTGGGCAGCGCAGGAAGGCGAGCGGCCGGCCGACGATGCCGGGTGCGGCGTGGGCGCCGACCATCTCCCAGTATTGGGCGAGGTCCCGCTTGGTCAGGGCCGGGAGCTCGCCCTCGGCGGGCCAGAGAACGCGGTCGGCGTGGCTGATGCGCTGGCCGGCGACGGCGGCGGCGCCGCGCTCGGTCTTCCGGGCGACGACGATCCGGGCTGGGCCAGACGCCGGAGCGGAGGCCGGACCGGCGCGGTGATGGCGCGTGCGCCCGCGTCCGCCAAGCTCGATGCGCTTCGCCTCCGGGGCGGGCAACGGGCGGACGACCTCGTCCGCAGGCTTGTCCTCGCGCAGCCCGAGGAAGCTCGCGTGGCGCAACATGCCGCCGTCTGTGAAGCCGGCATAGGCGAACTCGGCGACCAGCTCGGGGCGGACCCAGACCGTGTCGCGCGGCGGCGGCTCGGTACCGAGCAGGCCCGGCGGCGCGTCCCCCCGGAGCGGCTGCAGGCGCTCGGCCAGGGTGCGCAGCGTGCCGGCGGAATAGCCGGTGCCGCAGCCGCCGACGAAGTGCAGCCGGCCGTCCCCGTCGTGGAACCCGAGCTGCAGCGCGCCCAGCCCCTGGCGGCTGCCGGAGGGCGGCGTGTAGCCCAGCACCACGAACTCCTCGCGGTCCCGGCACTTGACCTTGAGCCAGTCGCCGCCGCGGCCGGGCCGGTAGGGCGCGTCGAGGCGCTTGCAGACGATGCCCTCGAGGCCGATCGCACACGCCTCCTCGGCCACCCGCGCAGCGTCGGACGACAGGTGCTCGCTGAAGCGCAGCCGGCCGGTAGCGGGGACGCCGTGCAGCACCTCCTCCAGCGCCCGGCGCCGGTCCGACAGCGGCAGCGGCCTGAGGTCGATGCCGTCGCGGTGCAGCAGGTCGAACGCGTAATAGAGCAGCGCGCGGGTACGCCCGGTGGCGAACGCGTCCTGCAGCCGGCCGAAGCCGGAGACGCCGGACTTGTCCAGGGCCACCAGCTCGCCGTCGAGCATCAGGCGGGCGGGGGCCAGCGCCGCCACCGCCCGGGCCAGCGCCGGCAGCCGCTCGGTCCAGTCGAGGCCATTGCGGGTGATGATGCGCACCTGGTCGCCATCGCGGCGGACCAGCATGCGGTAGCCGTCGAACTTCACCTCACTGATCCAGCCCGGGCCCGAGGGCGGAGTGCGCGCGAGCTGCGCCAGCTGCGGCGCCTGGGCGTCGGGCAACGCGTCGGGGGCGGCGGGCTTCCGCTTGCAGGCGGTCCTGCGCTTACGTCCCCCGAGCGGTGTCCGCTCCAGGGCGGCGGCGCCGGCGCCTGCGCGCTCGTGCGCGTCGTGCTCCTTGATCAGCAGCCAGCTCTCGCCGCGCTCGCGCGGGCGCGGCTTCAGCCGCACCAGCACGAAGCCGCCCTGCAGCCGCTGGCCATCGAGCCGGAACTTCAGCTCGCCCTGCGCCAGCGCCGCCGCCGGGTCCGCCTCGACCGACTGCCAGGTGCCGCGGTCCCAGATCTCCACCGTGCCGGCGCCGTAATTGCCCGCCGGGATGGTGCCCTCGAAGGTCGCGTACTCGACCGGATGGTCCTCGACGTGCATGGCGAGCCGCTTGTCGTGCGGGTCGAGCGACGGGCCCTTGGGCACCGCCCAGCTCCACAGCACGCCACCATGCTCGAGCCGGAAGTCCCAGTGCAGCCGGCTGGCGTCATGGCGCTGCACCACGAAGATCGGCGCGGCACCGGGGACCGGTGCGGGTCCGGTCGCCGGTTCGCCGCTTCGTGCCAGGTCGCGCATCTCGCCGTAGCTGCGCTTGGGTGGGATGGGGGGTAGCGCTCGGGTCGACATGGCGCTTTCGCAACGTGACCGCCCGCCCGGCGGTTGCGGGCTTGCGGACGACCGCGTTCTGATCACAGTGCAGCGCAGCAGCGCTTGCGTGCTCGCCAGAGGACCCATCGCTTGGATACCGAGCCCGACCGCCAGACCGTCGCCCCCCCGCCCCCGGCCGATACCGCTTCGGCGGATGCCCTCCTGGCGCCGCAGGACGGCTATCCGGTCGGCGCCAGCTCGGTGCTGGCCGAGCGGCGGCTGCACACGCTGAAGTACGGCGATCTGTTCGGCGTCTACGACCAGAACGGCAACATCCTGTCCGGGCCCGGCATCGCCGACGGGCTCTACTACCTCGACACGCGACATTTGTCGTCGCTGTCGCTGTCGATCTGCGGTAGGCCGCCGATCCTGCTCAGCGCCACGCTGCGCGAGAACAACGCGACGCTGAGCTGCGACCTGACCAACCCCGACCTCGAGCTGGGCGGCCGCACGCTCGACCACGACCTGCTGCACATGCGGCGCACGCTGTTCCTGCGCGACCAGGTCTCCTACGAGCGGCTGCAGGTCCGCAACTACGACGTCGCCGCGCATACGGTGGTGATCGAGTTCAGCTTCCGGGCCGACTTCGCCGACCTGTTCGAGGCCCGCGGCACCCCGCGCGCGCGCCGCGGCACGCTGCTGCCGCCGGAGGTCGGCGCCGACACCGTGACGCTGGGCTATGACGGGCTCGACGACCGGCGGCGCACCACCCGGCTGCGCTTCAGTCCCCGCCCGGAGCGGCTCTCCGCCGACCGCGCCCGCTTCACGCTGACCCTGCAGCCGGGCCAGCGCCAGCTGATCCACGTCGAGATCGCGAGCGACCCGGTCGCGTCCCCGGACCGCGGCGTCGCGGAGGCGTTCCTGCACGCGATGGTCGAGGCGCGCCGGGCGCTGCGGGTGTCGTCGGGACGGGCGGCGGCGATCGCCAGCTCGAACGACATCTTCAACGAGGCGATCCGCCGCTGCATCTGCGACATCTACATGCTGGTCACCGAGAAGCCGGACGGGCCGTACCCGTATGCCGGCGTGCCGTGGTACAGCACCGCGTTCGGCCGCGACGCACTGATCACCGCGATGCAGACGCTGTGGCTCGACCCCACCATCGCGCACGGCGTGCTCGGCTACCTGGCGCGCCACCAGGCCGAGACGACCGACCCGGTGGCCGACGCCGAACCTGGCAAGATCCTGCACGAGGTGCGCCACGGCGAGATGGCCGAGCTCGGCGAGGTGCCGTTCCGGCACTATTACGGCAGCGTCGACTCCACGCCGCTGTTCGTGATGCTGGCCAGCGACTACCTCGAGCGCACCGGCGACGTCGCGTCGGTGGCAAGGTGGTGGCCCAACATCGAGCGTGCGATCGGCTGGATTAACCGGTCCGGCGACCGCGACGGCGACGGCTTCGTCGAGTATGGGCGCCGCAACGAGAACGGGCTGGTCAATCAAGGCTGGAAGGACAGCCACGACTCGATCTTCCATGCCGACGGCACCCTGGCCGAGGGGCCGATCGCGCTGTGCGAGGTGCAGGGCTACGTGTATGCGGCCAAGCGCGGGGCGGCGGCGATCGCGCGCCGGATCGGCCACACCGCGTTCGCCGAGCGGATGGCGGAGGAGGCCGACGCGCTGCGCGTCGCCTTCAACGCCGCGTTCTGGATCGAGGAGCTCGGCACCTACGCGCTGGCCCTCGACGGCGCCAAGCGGCCGTGCCGGGTGCGCTCGTCCAACGCCGGCCACCTGCTGCTGTCGGGGATCGTGCCGGCCGACCGCGCCGCGCGGCTGGTCGGCGGGCTGATGAGCCGGGCCTTCTTCTCGGGCTGGGGCATCCGCACCATCCCGGCCGGCGAGGCGCGCTACAACCCGATGGCCTACCACAACGGGTCTGTCTGGCCGCACGACAACGCGCTGATGGCGATGGGCATGGCGCGCTACGGCTACAAGGACGAGGCGTCGCGGATCTTCTGCGGGCTGTTCGACGCCTCGCTGTACGCCGACCTGCGCCGGCTGCCGGAACTGTTCTGCGGCTTCGCGCGCCAGCGCGGCGAGGGGCCGGTGCGCTATCCGGTCGCCTGCAGCCCGCAGGCCTGGGCGGCGGCGACGCTGCCGGTGCTGCTGCAGGCGACGCTGGGGCTGCGCTTCGACCCGTTCACGGTGACGGTGCACTTCGAGCGTCCGCGGCTGCCGCCGTTCCTGGACCAGGTGACGCTCTACAACCTGGCCGTCGGCGGCGCCCGGGTGACGGTGCACCTGCAGCGGGTCGGCAACGAGGTGGCGCTGAACGTGATCGAGCGGGTCGGCCCGATCAAGGTGCAGCTGACCAGTTGAGCGGCCGGGTGCCCGAGCC
>CAXTVM010000037.1:0-34659 GCA_964247725.1 uncultured Acetobacteraceae bacterium
GTTGCGTAGATCGCTAGGCGAACGAATGCGGTCCAATGAAGGGTAACGGCCGGGGATGACGCCGCCGGGGCCGGCATTCTGCCCTGGCGCGAGGCCGGGTTTCTGGCCGGGATTCATCTGGTCCAACTTGTCCATATCCACCGAAGCGTCCGTTGGTGCCGGTTGCAGGACGGGGCGGAACCGCTTGCCCCATGCATGGTCCGGTCTGATTCGGCCACCTCCAGCCCGACACGGGCAGAGGCGGACCCCACGACATCCCACTTTAGGGCCATCGAGACGGCCGCGACAGCCTTCCTCGGCGGCCTGTTGCCGATATGCAACGCGAGTTGCGTCCAGATGTTGCGGTGCTGCGGGAGTTCCCCCTAATACTGCCCCGACGAGCGGGTCCGGCCGGCTGCGCCAGCGTGTCTGGTTCGCCTCGATCCCGAACCCGTGATTGTGTGGCGGGCTCGACTGCCGCCATCATGCGGGCCTGGATGGGATTGGCGCCGCCGGCGACCGCCCGCATCAGACGATCCGGCACCGGCCGGCATGGAGAATAGTTTCGCATGGCCGTTCCGATCATGCAGGCCGTCCGGGTCGGCGCCTATGTCGTCAAGCAGCACCTGTCGGGCCGCAAGCGCTATCCGCTGGTGCTGATGCTCGAGCCGCTGTTCCGCTGCAACCTGGCCTGCGCCGGCTGCGGCAAGATCGACTATCCGGCGCCGATCCTGAACCAGCGTCTGTCGGTGCAGGAGTGCCTGGACGCGGACGCCGAGTGCGGCGCCCCGGTCATCGCGGTCGCCGGCGGGGAGCCGCTGCTGCACAAGGAGATGCCGCAGATCATCGCCGGCCTGCTCGCGCGCCGGAAATACGTCTACCTCTGCACCAACGCGCTGCTGCTGGACAAGAAGCTCGACGACTACACGCCGAGCCCGTACTTCTCCTGGGACGTGCACCTGGACGGCGACCGCGACATGCACGACGCGTCGGTGTGCCAGGACGGCATCTACGACCGCGCGGTCGCCGCCATCCGCCGGGCCAAGGAGCGCGGCTTCCGCGTCTCGATCAACTGCACCGTGTTCGACGGCGCCAAGCCGGAGCGGCTGGCGGCGTTCTTCGACACCGTCATGGCGATGGGCGTCGACGGCATCATGACCGCGCCCGGCTACGCCTACGAGCGCGCCCCCGACCAGGCGCACTTCCTCAACCGGCAGAAGACCAAGCAGCTGTTCCGCGACGTGTTCCGCCTCGGCGCCAAGAACCCCCGCGGCAAGAAGTGGAAGTTCACGCAGTCGCCCCTGTTCCTGAACTTCCTGGCCGGCAACGAGACCTACCACTGCACGCCGTGGGGCAAGCCGCTGCGCAACGTGTTCGGCTGGCAGAAGCCCTGCTACCTGCTGGGCGAGGGCTACGCCAAGAGCTTCCGCGAGCTGATGGAAGACACCGCCTGGGAGCGCTACGGCACCGGCAACTACGAGAAGTGCGCCGACTGCATGGTCCATTCCGGCTACGAGTCGAGTGCCGTGATCGACGCCGTGAAGCGCCCGCTGCACATCATGAAGGTGGTGCTGATGGGGCCCCGGACCGAGGGCCCGATGGCGCCCGAGATCCCGCTCGAGAACCAGCGGCCGGCGGAATACAACTACGCCGAGCACGTCGACGCGCGGATGGCCGAGCTGGCGGCGACCGCGGCGGCACGGCGGGTTCCCGCCAGCGCCGCGGAATAGGCGCCGGCCCGGCGGTGGCCCAGCCCGCGGGCCGCCTAGCCGTGCATCCGGGAGATGTCGAGCAGGGTCGCCGCCTCCATCTCCTTCTCGGCCAGCCGGTGCCGCACCAGATCGCGGATGCTGATCATGCCCCGCAGCTTGGGCCCCTCCATCACCGGCATGTGCCGGACGTGCCGCTGGCTCATCATCGCCATCACCTGATCGAGGCGGTCGTCCAGCCGGCAGGTGATCACCGGCGACGTCATCGCCTTGCGCACCGGTTCGGACAGCGCGCCCTGCCCTTCCAGGGCCAGCAGCTTCACCAGGTCGCGCTCCGAGAAGATGCCGATGACGGTGCCCCTGTCCTCGATCACCACGGCGCCGATCCGGCGTTCGGCCATCAGCGACACCGCCGCCGACACCAGCTGATCGGGTCGGAGGGTCGCGACGTCGGGACCCTTCTGCTCCAGGATGGTCGAGATCAACATGCCGATCGGTCCTCCACTGCGGTGATGACGTAGACCGGCCGAGCGGGTTGCAGCCAGATTGAAGCCTTAAGGGAGGCCGCCGGTCATTCTACCGCCGCCCGCAGGCCGGCGCCGGCCGCCAGCGGGCAGAGCGGCAGCGCGCCGGCGGCGAACGCGCCCAGCAGCAGCAGGTCCGGGCGCCAGTCGAGCCCGGCGGCGGCTGCGTCCACCGCCGCCGCCCCGAAGATCAGCCCCGGCGTCGCCAGCGGCAGCACCAGCAGAGGCAGCAGCACGCCGCCGCGCCGCGCCCCCAGCACCGCCGCCGCCGCCATGCCGCCCAGCAGCGACAGGGTCACCGTGCCGAGCAGCAGGCTCGCCAGCAGCACCGGCACCGCCGCCGCCGGCAGGCCGAGCATCAGCCCGAGCGGCCCCACCGCCAGCAGCAGCGGCACCGCGGTGCAGAGCCAGTGCGCCGCCATCTTGGCCAGCGCCAGCGCCGGCGCCGGCAGCCCGCTCAGCATGAGCTGGTCGAGCGCCCCGTCCTCGAGCTCGGCACCGAACAGCCGGTCGAGCGGCAGCAGCGCCGCCAGCAGCGCGCACACCCAGACGATGCCCGGCGCCATGCGGCGCAGCAGCTCCGGCGACGGCCCCAGCGCCAGCGGGAACAGGCTGCCGGCCAGCACGAAGAACAGCACCGCCGCCAGCGTGTCGGCGGCATGCCGCGCCGACAGCAGCAGGTCGCGCGCCAGCACCGCGGCCCATGCCTTCACCGGAAAGTAAGGCCAGGGGCCTTGCCTCTGGACCCCACTGGGACCGCGGGCTCCAGGCCCCGATTCGTCAAGGGTTGCACCTCAAATCCTTACGAATCGGGATTTGGGGCCCGCGGCCCCAACGGGTCCAGGGCAGCGCCCTGGCCTTCCTCGCCCCCAAGCGCCATCACTGCCGCATCGGACAGCGGCAGCCCGACATGCGTGGTGGCGACCACCATGCCGCCGCCGGCCCGATGCGCCGCCAGCACCGCGCCCAGCCGGTCCAGCGAGGCCGCGTCGAGGCCGAGCGAGGGCTCGTCGAGCAGCCAGAGCGGGGCCCGCGTCAGCAGCACGCGCGCCAGAGCGGCGCGGCGGCGCTGCCCGGCCGACAGCAGCCGTACCGGCAGGCCGGCCAGCCCCTCCAAGCCGTAGGCGGCGAGGGCCGCCCGCATGTCGCCGCCGCCGATGCGGGCTGCCAGCCGCAGGTTCTCGTTCACGGTGAGGCTGGGCTTCAGCGCGTCCTGATGCCCGAGATAGGCGACCCGGCCGGCATGGCGGGACGGGTCGCAGCTCAGCTCGACGCCGTCCCACGCCATCGTGCCCGCCGCCAGCGGGCACAGCCCGGCCAGCGCCCGCAGCAGGGTGGACTTGCCGGCGCCGTTGCGGCCGGTGAGCAGCAGCGCGCCGCCGGCGGCCAGCGACAGGTCGATCCCGGCCAGCACCAGGCGGTCGCCGCGCAGCACGGCGAGGCGGGTCGCGCGCAGGACGGCGGCGGGAGCGGTGGCGGTCATGGCTCGCACCACCCTGTCCGGGCGCGGCGCCTTCGGACCGAACGCAGAGGAAACGCCGTCGCGCTTGTATCGCCCGGCCCGGTCGTTATGTTCTAGGGCCATTGGAATTTCAAGCAGCAGCCGGTCCGCCGTCCCCGTGCGGCGACGGTGGGAACCGGCTGGCCGCGCACGATACGCCTCGGAGGACGCACAGAATGAAGTCGGTCGGCAAGGACACCCTCGGCACCCGCAGGACGCTTGAGGTCGACGGCAAGACCTACCACTACTTCTCCATCCCGGAGGCGCAAGGCGAGATCGGCGACGTCACCCGGCTGCCGGTCAGCCTCAAGGTGCTGCTCGAGAACGTGCTGCGCTTCGAGGACGGCCGCTCGTACTCGGTCAACGACGCCAAGGCGGTCGCCGGCTGGCTGGAGAACGGCCGCAGCAGCAAGGAGGTGCCGTTCAAGCCGGCGCGCATCCTGATGCAGGACTTCACCGGCGTGCCGGCGGTGGTCGACCTCGCCGCGATGCGCGACGGCATCACCGCCCTGAACGGCGACCCGCAGAAGGTGAACCCGCTGGTCCCGGTGGACCTGGTGATCGACCACTCGGTGATGGTCGACGTGTCGGGCACCGCCGACAGCCTGCAGCGCAACGTGTCGATCGAGTTCGAGCGCAACGGCGAGCGCTACGCGTTCCTGCGCTGGGGCCAGGAGGCGTTCGAGAACTTCTCGGTGGTGCCGCCCGGCGCCGGCATCTGCCATCAGGTCAACCTCGAGTACATCGCCCAGGCGGTGTGGACGGCGACCCTCGGCGGCGAGACCTTCGCCTATCCGGACACGCTCTACGGCACCGACAGCCACACCACGATGGTGAACGGCATGGGCGTGCTGGGCTGGGGCGTGGGCGGCATCGAGGCCGAGGCGGCGATGCTGGGCCAGCCGATCGCCATGCTGATCCCCGACGTGATCGGCTTCCGGCTCACCGGCCGGATGCCGGAAGGCGCCACCGCCACCGACCTCGTGCTGACCGTCACCCAGATGCTCCGAAGCAAGGGCGTGGTCGGCAAGTTCGTCGAGTTCTACGGCCCGGCGCTGGACACGCTGCCCGTCGCCGACCGCGCCACCATCGGCAACATGGCGCCCGAGTACGGCGCCACCTGCGGCTTCTTCCCCGTCGATGCGCTCACGCTCGAGTACCTGCACCAGACCGGCCGCGACGAGCACCGCATCCGGCTGACCGAGGCCTACCTCAAGGCGCAGGGCATGTTCCGCGACGCGGACACCCCCGACCCGGTGTTCACCGACACGCTGGAGCTCGACCTCGGCACGATCGAGCCGTCGCTGGCCGGCCCGAAGCGGCCGCAGGATCGGGTGGCGCTGAAGGACGCGGCCACCGCCTTCAACGCCGAGCTGACCAGGAGCCTCGGCGTGCCCGCCAACGACGTGGACCGCAGGGTCGCCGTCGACAGCACCAACTACAGCATCGGCCACGGCGACGTGGTGATCGCGTCGATCACGTCCTGCACCAACACCTCGAACCCGGCGGTGATGATTGCGGCAGGCCTGGTGGCACGGAAGGCCCGCGCGCTCGGCCTCGCGCCGAAGCCCTGGGTGAAGACCTCGCTGGCGCCCGGCAGCCAGGTGGTGACCGAGTATCTCGACAAGGCCGGCCTGTCCGAGGAGCTGGACGCGCTCGGCTTCAACACGGTGGGCTACGGCTGCACCACCTGCATCGGCAACTCCGGTCCGCTCGAGGACCACCTGGTCGACGCGATCGAGACCAACAAGCTGGTCGCCGTCTCGGTGCTGTCCGGCAACCGCAACTTCGAGGGCCGCATCAGCCCCAACGTGCGGGCCAACTACCTGGCCAGCCCGCCGCTGGTGGTCGCCTACGCGATCCTGGGCACCATCCGCGAGGACATCACCACGGTGGCACTCGGCACCTCGTCCGACGGCACCCCGGTCTATCTCCGCGACATCTGGCCGTCCAACAAGGAGGTCGCCGACCTGATGGCGACCTCGATCGACCGCACGCAGTTCATCGAGCGCTACGGCCAGGTCAACCGCGGCACCAAGGAGTGGCAGGATCTGCAGGTCGCCACCGGCTCCGAGACCTTCAAGTGGGACGACGGCTCCACCTACGTGCAGAACCCGCCCTACTTCAGCGGCATCACCATGCAGCCGGTGGACAAGGGCGACATCGTCGGCGCCCGCGTGCTGGCGCTGCTCGGCGACAACATCACCACCGACCACATCTCGCCCGCCGGCTCGATCAAGAAGACCTCGCCCGCCGGCGTCTATCTCGGCGAGCACCAGGTCCTGCAGAAGGACTTCAACTCGTACGGGTCGCGCCGCGGCAACCACGAGGTGATGATGCGCGGCACGTTCGCCAACATCCGCATCAAGAACGAGATGGTGCCGGGCGTCGAGGGCGGCGTCTCGGTGCACTATCCGGACGGCGAGCAGTCCTCGATCTACGAGGTGGCCGAGCGCTACAAGGCCGAGGGCGTGCCGCTGATCGTGTTCGGCGGCAAGGAGTACGGCATGGGCTCGTCGCGCGACTGGGCGGCGAAGGGCACCGTGCTGCTCGGCATCCGCGCCGTGGTGGCCGAGAGCTTCGAGCGCATCCACCGCTCCAACCTGGTCGGCATGGGCGTGCTGCCGCTGCTGTTCGAGGCCGGCACCACGCGCGAGACGCTGGGCCTCGTGGGCGACGAGGTGATCGACATCCGCGGCCTGGACAAGCTGGAGCCGCGCATGATGCTCACCCTGGCCATCACGCGGGCGGACGGCTCCACCCTGGACGTGCCGGTGATCTGCCGCGTCGATACGCTCGACGAGGTCGAGTACTACCGTCACGGCGGCATTCTGCAGTACGTGCTGCGCGGCATGGCCCAGGCCGCCTAGTCGGTCGCCCAGTTCAGGGCGCCTGGCCTGGACCGCCCGAGCTGACGGAACCCGTCCCGGTCCGGGATGGCACTCGCGATGCCGGCCCGGAACCCTTCGGGCCGGCTATCGGCGCGCCTGGGAGCACATCGGCGCCGATCGTCGCCGTGCGCGACCTGCGCAAGGGCTTCGACGGCCAACCGGTATTGGACGGGGTCTCGCTCGACGTCGGCGCCGGTGAGCTGGTCTCGATCATCGGGCCGTCGGGATGCGGCAAGTCGACGCTGCTGCGCTGCCTCAACCTGCTGGAGGTGCCGGACTCGGGCGAGCTGTCGCTGGCCGGCCATCGCGTGGTGCGGTCGGGCGGCCCCTGGCGGCGGTCCGACGAGGCGGCGGCCCATGCCCTGCGGGCCGCGGTCGGCATGGTGTTCCAGGGCTTCAATCTGTTCCCGCACCGGACCGTGCTCGACAACGTCGTGCTGGCGCCGCGCGTGGTGAAGCGGGCGGACCGATCGGCCGCCGAGTGCCAGGCGATGGTCCTGCTGGACAAGGTGGGGCTGGCCGCCGTGGCCGGCCGCCATCCGTCGACGCTGTCCGGCGGCCAGCGGCAGCGGGCGGCGATCGCGCGGGCGCTGGCGATGGCGCCGCGCGTGATGCTGTACGACGAGCCGACCTCGGCGCTGGACCCGGAGCTGGCCGAGGAGGTGCTGGGGGTGATGCGCCAGCTCGATCGTGAGGGCATGACCCAGATCGTGGTGACGCACGAGATGCGCTTCGCCCGTGCCGCCTCCGACCGCATCGCCTTCATGGAAGCCGGCCAAATCGTAGAGATCGGCGTTCCCGATCTACTGTTCACCGCCCCCACGAACCCCCGCACCCGCCGCTTCCTGCGGAACTTCCTTTAGAATGGGTTCCCGAAGGGCGACTGCCCTTTGGCGGGTCCAGGGCAGCGCCCTGGCCTTCCTTCTCTTGCTTCCGGTCTTCGCCCACGCCCAACCCCTGCGCTGGGCCTCCGACGCCGACAGCGGCGCCCCCTACGTGTTCCACGACCCCTCCGACGCCTCCCGCCTGACCGGCTACGAGGCCGACCTGATCGCAGCCCTCGCCCGGCATCTCGGCCGCGCGCCGGTGTTCGTGCAGAACGACTGGGACGGGCTGATCCCCGGCCTGCAGCGCGGCCTCTACGACGTGGTGATCGACGGCATCGAGATCACGCCGGAGCACCGGGCGGCGATCGACTTCTCGATTCCCTACTACCGCACCGCCGAGCGGATCGCCGTGCGCCGCGGCGCCATCGGGCTGGACAGCCTCGCAGCATTGCGCGGCCACGTGGTCGGCACGCTGAAGGACACGCTGAGCGAGCGGCTGCTGGAGCGGGCGGGCGGCATCGGCCTGCGGTCCTACGAGGACGAGACCAACGCCTATGCCGACCTGGCCGACGGCCGGCTCGACGCGGTGATGCTGGACGCGCCGATCGCGCAGTACTACGCGCTGCCCGACCCGCGGCTACGGGTGGTGGGCCTGCCGGTCGGCGCGCTGTCCTACGGGATCGCGATCGCCAAGGGCCACGAGGCGCTGCGGACCGCCCTCGATGCCGGCTTGGCCGAGATGGAGCAGGACGGCGAGCTGCGTGCCATCCTGCAGCGCTGGGCGCTGTGGACCCCGGAGATGGCGGCCTATACCGGCGACGCCTCGACCGCGTCCGTGGCCCCGGACCAGTGGCGGCACTGGCTGCGGGCGACCCGTCCGGCCACCGGCTGGGGCGAGCTGCTGCGGCGCTATGCCGGCTTCCTGCCGCTGCTCGGGCGGGCGGCGCTGATGACGCTGGCGGTCTCGGCCTGCGCGATGACCGTCGCGGTCGCCGCGGGGCTCGGGCTGGCGCTGTCGCGACGCTACGGGCGCTGGCCGCTGCGCGCGGCCGCCACGCTCTACATCGAGGTCGTGCGCGGCACCCCGCTGCTGATCCAGATCCTGTTCATCTTCTATGGCCTGCCGTCGCTGGGCATCCGTCTGCACCCGTTCCTGGCCGGGGTGGCCGCACTCGGCCTGAACTACGCCGCCTACGAGGCGGAGAACTACCGCGCCGGGCTGCAGTCGGTGCCGCACGGCCAGATGGAGGCGGCGCTGGCGCTGAACATGACGCGGCCGCAGGCGGTGCGGCACGTGGTGATGCCGCAGGCGTTCCGGTTCGTGGTCCCGGTGATGACCAACGACTTCATCTCGCTGCTGAAGGATTCTTCTTTGGTCAGCGTGATCACGCTGACCGAGCTGACGCAGGCCTACCAGCGGCTGTCGACCACCTACTACGACTACCTCGGCACCGGGCTGCTGGTGGGCGCCGCCTACCTGCTGCTGGGGCTGCCGTTCGTGCGGCTGGCGCGGCTCGCGGAGCGGCGGCTGGCGGTCGGACATCGTTAGGCAAGGCCAGGGCGCTGCCCTGGACCCGGAAGGGGACAGTCGTCCCCTTCACCCCTCTTTATCAGGATTGATGGACAGTCCCCCGTCATCCGGCACGCCATGGCGACTTCGACGCGGCGGGATGATTGATGGCAGTCGCCAAGACGCTCGGCAGCCAGCTGGCCCTGCCGCTGTCTGTCCCTACTCTGGCCTACAGCCGTGATCCGGCCGTGCCGGCGCCGTGTCTGCCGGCTCGGGTCCGCGACTATCCGGAGCTGCACTACATGGGCTCCAAGCACCGGCTGCTGCCGTGGATCATGGCGTGCTGAGCGGACTGGAGTTTGACACGGCGGCCGATCCCTTCGTCGGCAGCGGATGCGTGTCGTATCTGATGAAGGCGATGGGTAAGCGGGTGGTCGCCAGCGACTTCCTGAACTTCCCCGTCGTCCTGGCCACGGCCACGGTGGTGAACTCGAAGCACCACCTGGATGGCCCCGCGATGGCCAGGCTTCTGGCCGCTGCCCCGGACGCCCCAGACTTCATCCAGAGGACCTTCACCGACGTGTTCTACACGCCGGAAGACCTTCGCTTCCTGGACCGGGTCTCGGCCAACATCGTCAGGCTCGAAAATCCGGCTCAGGCAGCGCTGGCCCGCGCCGCCCTCATTCGGTCCTGCCTCAAGAGGCAGCCTCGGGGTGTCTTCACCGTGAGCGGCGACCTGTCCCGATACGATGACGGCCGCAGGGACCTGCGGCTGACCATCGAGGAGCACTTCCTGGAGCAGGCCCACGCCTTCAACCGGGTGGTCTTCGACAACGGGCAGCGGAACACCGCGAGACAGGCCGACGTGTTCTCGATGAAGCCGGCTGGCATCGACTTGGCGTACTTAGACCCACCGTACGTCCCGCGCTCCGACGACAACTGCTATATCAAGCGCTACCACTTCCTCGAGGGCCTGTCCTGCTATTGGCAGGGGCTTCGCATCATGGAACGGACCAAGGTCCGGAAGATAGAGAAGCAGGGGACGCCGTTCGGCTCCCGCAAGACGGCCATCGAGGCGTTCGACCGCCTGTTCCAGCTCTATCGTGACAGCGTCATCGTGCTGTCCTACAGCAGCAACGGCTATCCCGACCTGGACGTGCTGTTCGCCCTGATGCGCCGCTACAAGAATAGGGTGACCGTCCACGAACGGGGGCACCGATATCATTTCGGCACCCACGCCGGTGTCGAGCGATCGGCGGTTCAGGAATATCTCGTCGTGGGCCAGTGAGAGATGTTGCGAGTCGCTCAAACGCTGTTCGAGATTGAAGTTAGCTTGCAACCACTCAAAGTTGAATGGGAGGACGAGGTTGCTGAGCGGATCATCGGGCGGCTCAAGACCTTTCCCATGAAGTCCTATACTTCCTATACTGAGGCTGACATTCAGGCCATCATCGAGAACAACAAGCCATTGGTCCAACTGACTAGCCGGGATTTTGATGATGGAATGCTGATCATCCGAACCTTCCTGGGTTTATCTGGGGACCAGTTCTTAAGTGCTCTTAATGAGATAATCGGTGAGGGTGGAACTGGTTTACAACGCTACGAGAAAGATTCCGCAGGGTTCTTGATAGCCCTCACAGACCTCGGCTTGCTAGATGCAACAGTGACTCATATCTGCACTCGAACACCGCATTGGACCGATGTCCTGATCGAGCGCCTGCGCAGCGGCAGGGGCAGCGCTATCTCCGGGCAGAAGCGCGGCCGCGTTGCTGAGGACTTCGTGGAGACTATCATCAAGCAGGTGTTTGGTGAGGGCGGCTACGAAGCCAGAGCCGCCTTCACCGGTCGGAACGGAGCTACTGCCAAGTTCGACTTCGCCATCCCAAACCGTTTTAATCCCCGCATCGTCGTGGAAGCCAAGGGCTTTGGAGCGACCGGATCAAAGATGTCGGACGTCATCGGAGATCTACGGGCCATTATTGCCGCCAAGCGGTCGGACACCGCGTTTCTGTTCTTCACCGACGGCCTGACTTGGAAGCGGCGCCAGTCCGACCTGAAGAAGATCATTGAGCATCAGAACCAGGGTGACATCACGCGTATCCATACCCAGTCGATGGCCGGACAGTTCCATGCTGACCTGCGGACGCTCAAGGACGAGCATGGATTGTGAGGATCGCCTAGAATAACCCTCGGTCCGGTGCCGCCCTTACTCCTCCGGCTCGGTCGTGAACAGCAACGGATAGCCCTTCTTGCGCGCCATGTCGGTCGCGGTGGTCGCCTTGGCCTCGGCCACCTCCCGCGTGAACACGGCGACGACGCAGACGCCGCGCTGGTGCGCCGTCATCATCACCCGGCCGGCCTGCGACTCGTTCATCCGGAACTCCGCCTTCAGCACCATCACGACGAACTCGCGCGGCGTGAAGTCGTCGTTGACCAGCATGACCTTGTGCAGACGCGGCCGCTCGACCTTGATCTCGGTCTGGAGACGCGGGGTGGTGATCGTCTCGGGCATCGGCTCGCTTCCTCCGGCGCCCCCGGGGGCGACACGCGATCCGGATCCGCACCGGCCGGGATGGGCATTGATCGTCGCGAACCGGCGCGAGTTCAATCGGCGGACGGGAGGGCAAGGCATGAGCGTGCTGCTGCTGGTGGGCGACGCGGACGCCGAGGCCGCCTGGCGGCGCGGCTTGGACGCGGCGCTGCCGGAGGAGCCGGTGCTGCTGCCGAGCCCCGGCCTCGACCGCGCCGCGGTGACGGTGGCCCTGGTCGCGGCACCGCCCCCGGGCGCGCTGGCGGACCTGCCGAACCTGCGCCTGATCCAGAGCCTGTGGGCCGGCGTCGACGGCCTGCTGGCCGACACGAGCGTGCCCGACGGGGTGCCGCTGGCCCGCCTGGTCGATCCGGCGCTGACGGCCGCGATGCGCGAGACCGTCCTGCTGCACGTGCTGTCGCTGCACCGCCGGCTGCCGGAATATCGGGCGCAGCAGGCTGAGGCGCTGTGGCGGCCGCTGCCGCAGGGGCCGGCATCCACCGCCAAGGTCGGCCTGCTCGGGCTGGGCGCGATGGGGGCGGCGGCCGCGACGGCGCTGGCCGGCCTCGGCTTCGCCGTCTGGAGCTGGAGCCGGTCGGTGCGGACGCTGGACGGCGTCCGCTGCGTCTCCGGCGAGGACGGGCTTGCCCGCCTGCTCGACGGCTGCCGGATCCTGGTCAACCTGCTGCCGCTGACGTCCGATACCGCCGGCCTGCTGTCGGCCGGGTTGTTCCGGCGGCTGCCGCCGGGCGCCGGCCTGATCAACCTGGGGCGGGGCCGGCACCTGGTCGAGGACGACCTGCTGGCGGCGCTGGACGGCGGCCGGCTCGGCCACGCGGTCCTCGACGTGCTGGACATGGAGCCAGCGCCGCCGGGACATCCGTTCTGGCGCCACCCGCGGATCACGCTGACCCCGCACGTGGCGGCGACGACCGACCCGGCCAGCGCCGCCGTCGTCGCCGCCCGCGCCGTGCGCGACCTCCGCGCCGGCCGGCCGGTCGCCAACCTGGTGCGGCGCCCGCTGGGCTACTGAGACCGGTGCGGTCCATCGCACGAGAAGAAGGCCAGGGGCTTTGCCCCTGGACCCCACTGGGGCCGCGGGCCCCAGGCCCCGATTCGTTTAAGGTCGTACTTCCACATACGGACGATCTTCTTACGAATCGGGGTTTGGGGCCGTCACGCGCCGGCGTGCTCCGCACGACGGCCCCGACGGCCCCGACGGGCCCAGGGCAGCGCCCTGGCCTTCTCCTCAAATGCGATAGCCCCGACGGGCTCCCACACCTCGCTTGCAAGACGGTTCGGTCCAGCCTAACTAGACGCTCTTCCTACATCTCCGCTTCTTGGGGGGTGGCCTTCGCGGGCCGCCTTTTCCGTCATGGATACCGACCTTCTGCAACTGACCGGGATCGAGGCGCGCATCGCCGCCGCGGTGGCGCCGACCCTGGTCGACATGGGCTACGAGCTGGTGCGGGTGGCGGTGCAGGGCCGCGAGACGCCGACCGTGCAGATCATGGCCGACCGCGCCGACGGGCGGCTGATCGGCGTCGCCGACTGCGAGGCGATCAGCCACGCGGTGGGCGCGGTGCTTGACGTCGACGACCCGATCCCCGGCGCCTGGACGCTGGAGGTGAGCTCGGCCGGGATCGACCGGCCGTTGACTCGCGAGAAGGACTGGAACCGCTTCGCAGGCCACCTGGCCCGCGCCGAGGTCGAGGTGCCCGTGGACGGCCGCAAGCGGTTCGCCGGCATCGTGCTGGGCGCCGAGGACGCGGTCGGCCGCATGCGGGTCGAGGACGGCACCGAGGTGGCGCTGCCGCTGGCCGCGATCCGCAAGGCCCGCCTGGTCCTGACCGATGCGCTGATCGAGGCGTCGGCGCAGATGACGGGCGCCGCCGAGGACGACGCCGGCGAGGCCGAGATCGATCCGGAGCCGGAGCGGCCGATCCCCCGCCAGGCCGACGGCCGCCAGGCCGGGGCCCGCGTCGGCGGGGTCAGGGTCGGCACCGGCAAGGCCGGCGTGGGCAAGGCCGGCGTCGGCAAGGCCGGGAAAGCCGTCGCCGGGCCCGGAACCGGCCCGGCCCGGCCGCGCAGGACACACTAGGCACTTCATCCCGCCGACCAGGATCAAAGGGTCACCGCCATGGACACCGCCGTCTCACGTCCCGAGCTGCTGCTGGTCGCCGATGCCGTCGCACGCGAGAAATCGATCGACCGCGAGGAGGTGCTGGAGGCGATGGAGCAGGCCATCCAGAAGGCCGGCCGCGCCAAGTACGGGCACGAGAAGGACATCCGCGCCACCATCGACCGCCGCACCGGCGACGTGCGGCTGTCGCGCTGGACCGAGGCGGTGGAGACGGTCGAGAACGAGGAGACCCAGATCCCCGTCCACATCGCGCGCAAGTTCAAGCCCGAGATCGCGGTCGGCGAGCACCTGGTCGACCCGCTGCCGCCGATCGACTTCGGCCGCATCGCCGCCCAGACCGCCAAGCAGGTGATCGTGCAGCGGGTGCGCGAGTACGAGCGCAAGCGACAGTACGACGAGTTCAAGGACCGCGTCGGCGAGATCGTCAACGGCACCGTGAAGCGCACCGAGTACGGCAACCTGATGGTCGAGATCGGCCACGCCGAGGCGCTGCTGCGCCGCGACGAGCTGATCCCGCGCGAGAGCTTCCGCAACTCCGACCGCGTGCGCGCCTACATCTACGACGTCCGCGACGAGCCGCGCGGGCCCCAAATCTTTCTGTCGCGCACCCATCCGGCGTTCCTGGCCAAGCTGTTCGCGCAGGAGGTGCCGGAGATCTACGACGGTATCATCGAGATCAAGGCGGTCAGCCGCGACCCGGGCTCGCGCGCCAAGATGGCGGTGATCTCGCGCGACAGCTCGATCGATCCCGTCGGCGCCTGCGTCGGCATGCGGGGCAGCCGCGTGCAGGCCGTGGTGCAGGAACTGCAGGGCGAGAAGATCGACATCATCCCCTGGAGCCCGCAGGCCGCCACCTTCGTGGTGAACGCGCTGGCCCCGGCCGAGGTGTCGAAGGTGGTGATGGACGAGGAGGCCGGGCGGGTCGAGGTGGTGGTGCCGGACGAGCAGCTGAGCCTGGCCATCGGCCGGCGCGGCCAGAACGTGCGGCTGGCCTCGCAGCTGACCCGCTGGGACATCGACATCCTGACCGAGGCGGAGGAGAGCGAGCGCCGCCAGGAGGAGTTCCGCCGCCGCACCGGCACCTTCGTCGAGGCCCTCGACGTCGACGACGTGATCGCCGGCCTGCTGGTGACCGAGGGCTTCAACACCGTCGAGGAGCTGGCTTACGTGCCGGTCGAGGAGCTGGGCGAGATCGAGGGCTTCGACGAGACGGTGGCCGAGGAGCTGATCCGCCGCGCCGAGGGCTTCATCAACCGCCGCGAGGACGCGCTGGCCGAGAAGCACCAGGCGCTCGGCGTGTCCGAGGACCTGATCGCGCTCGAGGTGTTCTCCAACCAGATGCTGGTGTCGCTGGGCGAGAAGGGCATCAGGACGCTGGACGAGCTGGCCGACCTCGCCGGCGACGAGCTGGTCGAGATCCTGGGCGCCGACGGCATGGATGAGCAGGCCGCCAACGAGGTCATCATGGCGGCGCGCGCGCACTGGTTCGAGGGTGAAGGTTCGGGCGGGACCGCGGGCGCCGCCGAGGCCGAGGCGGCGCCGGAGAACGGGGAGAACGGCGAGGAGGATGCCGACGAGGCCGAGGGCGGCGCCCCGCCCGACGCGGATGCCGGAATCGATGCCGGGACGGAGGCGTCCCACGTCTGAGCGCGCCGACCCTGACGCCGCCGCTGATCCGGGCGACCCCGGCGCGCCGCCCGGCGACGGGGCGGACCCGGCCGACGAGCCCGAGCGGGGTCCGCTGCGGCGCTGCATCGTCACCCGCGAGCGGCTGCCCAAGGAGCGCATGATCCGCTTCGTGGTGGCGCCGGACCGCCGGCTGACCCCCGACCTGGCCGCACGTCTGCCCGGCCGGGGAATCTGGTTGAGTGCGCATCGGGATGTGCTAGAAACCGCCCGGACGCGCGGGGCCTTCGCGCGGGCCGCTCGCGGACAGGTCATCCTGCCTCCCGATCTGCCCGCGCTGCTGCAGGATGGGCTGCTCCGCCGTATGGCCGATTGTCTCGGTCTTGCGAGGCGCGCCGGCCAGGCGGTGTGCGGTTACGCCCGGGTCCGCGAATGGATCACGGACGGCCGGGCGGCCGTGGTCGTGCAGGCGGTGGACGGGAGTCCGGACGAACGATCGCGGCTGCTGTCGGGGGCCCGCGGGCTGCCGGTGGTGGCGGCGTTCTCCGCGGCGGGGCTGGCCGCCGCGTTCGGCCGCGACCATGTGGTGCACGCGGCGCTGTCGCGCGGCGCCCTGGCCGATCGCCTGGTCGCGGAAGGTGGACGATTTGCGGGGCTCGCCGATGCGGCGGCCCGGGTCCGGCCAGCATCGACCCGCCCCGACGGCGGCCGGGGCGGCGGGCCGGCGGATGGGTTGGAACAGGCGGATACATGAGCGAAGGCAACGATCAGGACCAGGGCAAGGGGCGTCTGTCGCTCCGGCCGGCGACGCGTGCCGAAGTCGGGCGCACGGTCGATGCCGGCTCGGTGCGGCAGAGCTTCAGCCACGGCCGTTCGAAGGTGGTCCAGGTCGAGGTGCGCAAGAAGCGCGGCCCGACGCCGACGCCGGGAGCGGCCCCGGCCGGCAGCCCGGCGCGTCCGGGCGGCGGCCAGCCCGGCAGACCGGCCGGCGCCGGCCGCGCGCTCACCGCGTCCGAGCTGGCCACCCGCCAGCGCGTGCTCGAGGAGCAGCAGCGCGAGGCGGGACGGCGCGAGGTCGAGCGCCGCGAGCGGGAGAAGATCCAGGTCCTGTCGGCGGCCGAGGAGGCGCGCCGATCCGCCGACGAGGCCCGTCGCACCGCCGAGGAGGCCGAGCGCAACGCGGTCGCCGAGCAGGCGCGTGCGCGGGCGGAGGCCGAGGATGCGCGCCGCGCCGCCGAGGACGCCGCCATAGAGCAGGCGCCGGCGTCGCCCGCGGCCGCCGGCGGCATCGCGGCCGGCGCGTCGGAGCCGCTGCGCACGATCGCGTCGCGCGCGATCGGCCATGCGCCGGTGGTCAACACCCGCCCCGGCACCGCGCCCGCGGCGCCGGCCGAGACGCTGCGGCTGCGCACCGCGCGGCCCGAGGAGGACGACCGCCGCGGCGGTCCCGTGCGTCGTCCGGGCAGCCTGGTGCTGCCGGCGCGCAAGACCCCGCTGGTGGCGCCCAAGAAGGTCGGCGACCGCCGCATGACCGGCCGCGTCGACGTGCAGGCCGCGATCGAGGGCGACGACGACAAGACCCGCTCGCTGGCCTCGGTGCGCCGGCAGCGCGACCGTGAGCGCCGCCAGGCCGAGCTCGAGCGCCTGCGCTCGGACCAGGTTCGCGTGGTGCGCGACGTCGTGCTGCCCGAGACCATCACGGTGGCCGAGCTCGCCAACCGCATGGCGACCCGCACCGGCGAGGTCATCAAGTCGCTGATGAAGATGGGCGTGATGGCCAACGTGGCGCAGGTGCTGGACGCCGACACCGCCGAGCTGGTGATCCAGGAGTTCGGCCACCGCGTGCGCCGCGTCTCCGAGAGCGACGTCGAGATCGGCATCGAAGGCGGGACCGACGAGGATCTCGACCTGCTGCCGCGCGCCCCGGTCGTGACCATCATGGGCCACGTCGACCACGGCAAGACCTCGCTGCTGGACGCGATGCGCTCCACCGACGTCGCCGGGGCCGAGGCGGGCGGCATCACCCAGCATATCGGCGCCTACCAGGTCGAGACCAGCGAGGGCTCGCGCATTACCTTCATCGACACGCCCGGCCACGAGGCGTTCACCGCCATGCGCGCCCGCGGCGCCTCGGTGACCGACGTGGTGGTGCTGGTGGTGGCGGCCGATGACGGCGTGATGCCGCAGACGATCGAGGCGATCCGGCACGCCAAGGCCGCCTTCGCCCCGATCATCGTCGCCATCAACAAGTGCGACAAGCCGGGCGCCAACCCGAACCGGGTGCGCCAGGAGCTGCTGCAGCACGACATCGTGGTCGAGGAGCTGGGCGGCGACACCCAGGACGTCGAGGTCTCGGCGACCAAGCGCACCGGCCTCGACAAGCTCGACGAGGCGATCCAGCTCCAGGCCGAGATCCTCGACCTGCGCGCCAACCCGGACCGCGCCGCCGAGGGCACCGTGATCGAGAGCCGCCTCGACCGCGGCCGCGGCCCGGTCGCCACCGTGCTGGTGCAGAAGGGCACGCTGAAGCAGGGCGACATGATCGTGGCCGGCGCCGAGTACGGCCGCGTCCGCGCCATGCTCGACGACAAGAACCGGCCGATCAGGAGCGCCGGGCCGTCGTCTCCGGTCGAGGTGCTGGGGCTGTCCTCGGTGCCGGGGGCGGGCGAGCCGTTCGTGGTGGTGGAGAACGAGAACCGCGCCCGCGAGATCTCCGAGTTCCGCCAGCGCAAGGTGCGCGAGAAGCAGGCCGCCGGCCTCACCGCCGCCCGCGGCACGCTGGACCAGATGCTGGCCCGCATCCAGGCCGGCGCCCAGAAGGAGGTGGCGGTCCTGATCAAGGCCGACGTGCAGGGCTCGGCGGAGGCGATCCAGGCCACCGTGCTCAAGCTCGAGCACGAGGAGGTCAAGGTCCGCGTGCTGATCGCCGGCGTCGGCCAGATCACCGAGAGCGACATCCAGCTGGCCCGCGCCTCGGACGCGATCATCGTCGCCTTCAACGTGCGCGCCACCAGCCAGGCCCGCGAGCTGGCGACGCGCGACGGCGTCGACATCCGCTACTACTCGATCATCTACCAGGTGTCGGACGACATCGAGCAGCTCGTTAAGGGCAAGATCGCGCCCAAGCACCGGGAGAAGTTCCTGGGCTACGCCGAGATCCGCAAGGTGTTCAACATCACCAAGACCGGCATGGTCGCCGGCTGCTACATCACCGAGGGCGTGGTCAAGCGCGGCTGCGGCGTGCGCCTGCTGCGCGAGAACGTGGTCATCCACCAGGGTGACCTCAGCCAGCTCAAGCGCTTCAAGGACGATGTCCGCGAGGTGGCGCGCGGCTACGAGTGCGGCCTGTCGTTCGCCGGCTACAACGACCTCAAGGAGGGCGACGTGGTCGAGTGCTACGAGATGGAGTTGGTGCCGGCGTGAGCCGGGCCGCCCGCTCGAAGACCGAACTGAAGGGGCCATTGGGGAAGCCCGATGGCCCTCGTGCGTCCGGGGGCGCATCCGGAGGCGGCGCCAAGAAGCCTCGCCACCATGCCGCCGCCGGGCCGTCGCAGCGCCAGCTCCGGGTGGGCGAGGAGGTCCGGCACATGTTGGCCGACCTGTTCGCCCGCGTCGAGTTCCGCGACCCGGAGCTGGCCGGCGTGCGCATCACCGTGACCGAGGTCCGCCTCAGCCCGGACCTGCGCCACGCCACCGCCTTCGTCGCCCGCCTCGGCCGCAGCGACGTCGACGCGCTGCTGCCGGCATTGGCGCGGGCGGCGCCGTATCTGCGCAGCGAGCTCGGCCGCTCGCTGCGGCTGCGCGGCGTGCCCGAGCTGCACTTCCAGCCCGACACCGCGCTCGACTACGCGATGGAGATCGACGCGCTGCTGCGGCGGCCGGAGGTCGCCAAGGATCTTGGCGCAGTCCAGAAGGAAGGCCAGGGCGCTGCCCTGGACCCGTTGGGGCCGCGGGCCCCAAACCCCGATCCGTAAGAAGATCGTCCGTACATGGAAGTAGGCCCTTAACGAATCGGGGCCTGGGGCCCGGGGGCAAAGCCCCTGGCCTTTCTTAACCTTTAGTCGGCGTATGATCCGACTTCGCATCCTCGTCGAGATCGGCCAGCACCTCCTTGGCCGCCTCCGGATCGATTGCGTTCGCCTTGTCGAGCAGGCGTTCGGCCTCCTTCGGCTTCTCGTCAAGCTTGCCGACCGCCTCCTCGACCAGGTCTCGTGCCGTCTCGTCCGCCATGGGAATGCCTCCTGTGCCCGTCCGGTTGAAAGCCCCCGGGCAGGCCGGGTTCCGCCTCAGCCGTCCGCAACCGGGACCAGGGCGGAGGCGGCTTGGTGGGCGCGGTCGAGGCGGCGCAGCAGCGGCAGCAGCGCCGCGCACGCGCCCACCACGACCAGCGCCAGCACCAGCAGCCGCAGGAACAGCCCATCGTAGATTGCCAGGCTGACGCGCGGGTCGAGCGTGCCCAGGCCGCCCGGGATCGCCGCCCAGCTGGCGACCAGGCTGCCGAGGTAGAAGGCGACCCCGGCCGCCACCAGGTAGGTGCCCATCAGCAGCGCCGACAGCCGCGGCGGCACGTAGCGGGCCACCACCGCGAAGGCGAGCCCGTTGGTCAGCAGCTCGCCGAACGAGACCAGCCCGTAGCCCGCGATCATCACCCAGAACGGCACCACCGGCCGCGCCGGGTCGCGCGCGGCCAGGAACCAGACCAGGCAGGAGGCGGCGATCGCGGCGTAGCCGATCAGGAACTTCACCGCCACCGACACGTCGCGCCCGCCGCGGCCGAGCCGGCCGTAGCTCCACGCCAGCAGCGGACTCAGCAGCATGATCCAGAGCGGGTTCAGCGCCTGCACCTGGCCCGCCGAGAACCGCGCCAGCGTGGCGTCGCCGACCCGCAGCCGCAGGTCGACGTTGCGCAGCGCGAACAGGGTCAGCGAGGTCGCCTGCTGCTGGTAGAAGATGAAGAACATCATGACCTCGAGGGTCAGGATGTACATCGCCAGCAGCCCCGGCCGCTCGGCGGGCCGGGCGCGGACCAGAAGGCCCAGCCACAGCAGCAGCACGCCGAGGCCCGCCAGCCAGACGCAGGCGCGCGCCACCAGCGGATGCTGCAGCACCTCCGTCATGGCGAGCACGACGACGATCACGCCGACCAGCGCCGCCAGCATCCGCGCCGGCCGCACCGGCAGCAGGTCGGGCGCGCTGCCGATGCCGTCCAGCCGCCGCCGCAGCAGACCGTAGCTGGCCAGCGCCACCGCCAGCCCCCCGCCGCAGACCGCGAAGGCGGCATGCCAGCCGAACCGGTCGCGCAGCCACGGCGTCAGCAGGATCGACACCGTCGAGCCGACGTTGACCGCCATGTAGTAGAGCGTGAAGGCGGCATCGATCAGGCTGTCGTCGCCGGCATAGATCGCGCGCACCAGGTTGGCGGCGTTCGGCTTGAACAGCCCGGTGCCGGCGACGATGGCGCCGAGCGCCAGGTAGAGCGGGACCGTGCCCTGCGCCGGCAGCGCCAGCAGCGCGTAGCCGACCGCCAGCACCATGGCGCCGGTCACGGCGCAGCGGCGCGAGCCGATCACGCGGTCGCCGAGCCAGCCGCCCAGCACCGGGGCGCAGTAGAGCATCGCCGTGAAGCCGCCCCACAGCAGGTAGGCCTGCCCGTCCCCGAGGCCGAGCCGCTGCACCATGAACAGCAGCATCAGCGCCTGCATGCCGTAGAAGCCGAACCGCTCCCACAGCTCGATCGACAGCACGACGGCGAAGCGCTGGGTGCGGGTGGGGCCGGGCGGGAGGCCCGCCGGACGGGACGACGGTGCGCGGGGCATGGGCGCTGCTGTAGCGGCTCCCGCCCGGCCCGTCGACGGATCGGCCCCGCCTGCCCGAGGCGCCTGCGCCAGAAGTGAAGCCGTGCGGCACAACCGGCAGCCGGCCCAGCCCTTAAGGCCTGCACCCAAGGAGGACATCATGACGGCATCCGCCAAGCTGCATGCGATCGGCCTGGCCCGGCTGACCGCGACCCTGCTGGCCGCGACCGTGCCGGCCGTCCCGGCGCTGGCCCAGATCGGCGGCGTCGGCAGCGCCGGCGCACCCGGCGCACCCGGCGCCGGTGGCCCCAACATCAGCGGCGCCGGCACCGGCTTCAGCAGCCCGAACGCCACGCCGGGCGTGCAGCCGCTGACCGGCAACGCGGCCGGGGCGCCCGGCCTCGTCGCCCCCGCCGCACCCGCGCCGGCGTTCCAGACCCCCGGCTTCGGCCCCGGCGTCCCGGGCGCGGCCGGCACGCAGCCGGTGACCGGCGTGCCCAATGCGGCGACGACGCCGCCCGAGGTCGTGGCGCCGCGCCCACGTCCGCATTGACCTGATGACCGAAGCCGAACTCGACGAGCTGCAGCGCGACTGCCCGACCCTCTACCACATGGCCGAGCGCGGCAGCTGGCCCTCGATCCGCCGCCACGGCCTGCTCAGCACCTCCGCCCTGCTCGACCTGCACGGCATCCGCGGCGCCGAACGGGACCCGCTCGAATCCCGTCGTCGCGCCGAGGCCGCGACGGTGCAGGGCGCCGGCCTGGAAGCAGCGACGATCCGCGACCAGAAGCCGATGGACGATGCCGGCCTGCGACGCTGCCTCGACCCTGGCCTGCTGCCGTCCGACTGGTATCGGCTGCTCAACGCCCGGGTGTTCTTCTGGATGAGCCCGGCGCGGCTGCGGCGGCTGCTGCACGCGCGGCCGTATCGCGCCGCCGCGCACGACGTGCTGGAGCTCGACACGCGCACGCTGCTGTCGGCCTGGCGCGGCCACGTCACGCTGTCGGCGATCAACAGCGGCGCCACCCGGCCGTTCCCGGTGCGGCGCGGCCTCGCCACCTTCCTGCCGATCGCCGACTACCCCTACGCAGCCTGGCGCGCTCGGCGGCCGCGCGGCGAGCGGGTGGTGGAGCTGGCGGTGACGCACGGCGTGCCGGACGCGGCCCGCCACGTCCGCCGGGTGGTGCGCATGGGCGGCGGGCGGGACGCGGAAATCGTGTTTGCCGCCCAGGCGCCCGCCCGGATTGCCCCGCCCGCCCCCCTCGTCTAAAGCCTCGCCTCCCGCGGACGGGCCGCGGGCGGGCGATGGCGGGGCGCTGCTGCATCATGCGACGGAAGCGCGGACGCGCACTGGACGGCTGGCTGATCGTCGACAAGCCGGCCGGCATGACCTCGACCGACGTGGTGAACCGCGTCCGCCGCGGCTTCGACGCGCAGAAGGCGGGGCACGGCGGCACGCTCGACCCGCTGGCGACCGGGCTGCTGCCGGTGGCGTTCGGCGCCGCCACCAAGACCGTCCCCTACATCATGGACGGCACCAAGCTGTACCACTTCACGCTGCGGATCGGCGAGGCGCGCGACACCGACGACGCCGACGGGCAGGTCGTCGCCACCTCCGCGGTCCGGCCGACCGACGCCGCCTTCCGGGCGGCGCTGGGCGCGTTCATCGGCGACATCATGCAGGTGCCGCCGGTGTTCTCGGCGATCAAGGTCGCCGGCGAGCGCGCCTACGACATGGCGCGGGAGGGCCGGGCGCCGGTGCTGGAGCCGCGGCCGGCCCGGGTCGACCGCTTCACGCTGGTCGAGCGCACCGACGAGGACACTGCGGTGTTCGAGGTGCAGTCCGGCAAGGGCGTCTACATGCGCAGCCTGGCGCGCGACCTGGCGGCGGCCTGCGGCACGGTCGGGCACGTGTCGGCGCTGCGGCGGCTGCGGGTCGGGCCGTTCCTGGAGCGGCACGCGATTCCGCTGGACAAATGCCTGGCCGGGGAGGACAACGCGCCAGCCTCACCGGAGCTGCTGCTGCCGGTCGCGACCGCGCTGGCCGACATCCCGGCGCTGGCCCTGACCCATACGGAAGCGGCTACCCTCATGCAGGGCCAGGCGATCAGCCTGGTCGAACTCATGGGACGGATCCCAGAAGCCGCCGACCCCGCCGGAGGGGTCGCGCGGGCGATGGACGGGGGGCGCGTGATCGGACTCTGCCGACTCGAGGATGGGTGGCTGCGTCCGGAACGCCTTCTCTGACCCCGTTCCAGGAGAACAGCGATGTCGATCACGGCGGAGCGCCGCACGGCGCTCATCGGCGACTACAAGACCGGCGAGGCCGACACCGGCTCGCCCGAGGTGCAGGTGGCGCTGCTCAGCGAGCGCATCACCAACCTCACCGAACACCTGAAGACCCACGCCAAGGACTTCCACTCGCGCCGCGGCCTGCTGATGCTGGTCGGCCGCCGCCGCCGGTTGCTGGACTACTTGAAGCGCAAGGACGAGGGCCGCTACACGGGCCTGATTGGCCGTCTGGGGCTGCGGCGCTAGGGGCGTCACGCGAAAGCGTGCTACGCACGACGCCCCCAGGCCCCCACCAGAGGACAGTCGTCCTCTGGACACCTATTCCTTAAGTAAAGGGCTTCCGAAGGGCGACTGCCCTTTGGCTGGTCCAGGCCTAGTGCGGAGCACGCTTCGCATGACGCCCTCGCCTCCACTTGGCGGATCACCCGACGTTTCCGGCCACATGGGGGCCTCCTCCATGCCGTCCGAAACGTCGCATCCGCCCCAACACGCAAGGGACGACACGATGTTCGACCACTACGCCAAGGAACTGGAGTGGGGCGGCCGCACGCTCCGGCTCGAGACCGGCAAGATCGCCCGGCAGGCCGACGGCGCCGTCATGGCCTCCTACGGCGACACCATCGTGCTGTGCACGGCGGTCGGCGCCAAGTCGGTGAAGCCGGGGCAGGACTTCTTCCCGCTCACCGTCAACTACCAGGAAAAGGCGTTCGCCGCCGGCAAGATCCCGGGCGGCTTCTTCAAGCGCGAGGGCCGGCCGTCCGAGGCCGAGGTGCTGAACTCGCGCCTGATCGACCGGCCGCTGCGGCCGCTGTTCCCGGACGGCTTCCGCAACGAGGTGCAGGTGGTGGCCACCGTGCTCAGCCACGACCTCGAGAACGACCCGGCGATCGTCGCCCTGATCGGGGCATCGGCGGCGCTGACGCTGTCCGGCATCCCGTTCTTCGGCCCGATCGCCGGCTGCCGCGTCGGCTACGTCGATGGCGGCTACGTGCTGAACCCGACGCTGGCCGAGACCAAGGACAGCCAGCTCGACCTGGTGCTGGCTGGCACCTCCGAGGGCGTGCTGATGGTCGAGAGCGAGGCCGCCGAGCTGTCGGAGGAGACCATGCTGGGCGCGGTCGAGTTCGGCCACAAGGCGCTCCAGCCGGTGATCGAGGCGATCATCGCGCTGGCCGAGCACGCCGCGAAGCAGCCCTGGACGCTGCCCGAGCCGTCGGCGGAGGAGCAGGCGCTGCGGGCGCGCGTGGCCGAGCTCGGCCGCGAGGGCATCGCGGCCGCCTACGGCGAGCGGGTCAAGCAGGCGCGCTACGAGAAGGTGGGTGCCGCCAAGAAGACGGTGACCGAGGCCCTGAAGGCGGAGGGCCTGGACGCCGACAAGGCGAAGGGGATGCTGAAGGCGCTGGAGGCCGACGTGGTGCGCGGCGCCATCCTCGACACCGGGCTGCGCATCGACGGCCGCGACACCCGCACGGTGCGCCCGATCGTCTCCGAGGTCGGCATCCTGCCGCGCGCGCACGGCTCGGCGCTGTTCACCCGCGGCGAGACCCAGGCGCTGGTGGTGACCACGCTCGGCACCGGCCAGGACGAGCAGGTGATCGACGCGCTGGAGGGCGAGCACCGCTCCAACTTCATGCTGCACTACAACTTCCCGCCCTACTCGGTCGGCGAGGCCGGCCGCATGGGCTCGCCCGGACGCCGCGAGATCGGCCACGGCAAGCTCGCCTGGCGGGCGCTGCGTCCGCTGCTGCCGGGCAAGGAGGCGTTCCCGTACACGCTGCGCGTGGTCTCCGAGATCACCGAGAGCAACGGCTCGTCCTCGATGGCGACCGTGTGCGGCACCTCCCTGGCGCTGATGGATGCCGGCGTGCCCCTGAAGCGGCCGGTGGCCGGCATCGCCATGGGGCTGATCAAGGAGGACCGCGGGTACGCGGTGCTGTCCGACATCCTGGGCGACGAGGACCATCTCGGCGACATGGACTTCAAGGTGGCCGGCTCCGAGGCCGGCATCACCGCGCTGCAGATGGACATCAAGATCACCTCGATCACGCCCGAGATCATGCGGATCGCGCTCGACCAGGCGCGGGACGGCCGGCTGCATATCCTGGGCGAGATGGCCCGGGCGCTGACCGAGAACCGCGGCGGGGTGGCGGCCAACGCGCCCAAGATCACCGTGATCACGGTGCCCAAGGAGAAGATCCGCGACGTCATCGGCACCGGCGGCAAGGTGATCCGCGAGATCGTCGAGTTCTCGGGCGCCAAGGTCGACATCGGCGACGACGGCACCATCAAGATCGCCGCGACCTCGGACGAGCAGGCGCAGAAGGCGATCGACCGCATCCGCGGCATCGTCGCCGAGCCCGAGGTGGGCCAGATCTACAACGGCAAGGTGGTGAAGACCGCCGAGTTCGGCGCCTTCGTGAACTTCCTCGGCGCCCGCGACGGCCTGGTGCACATCTCCGAGCTGACGCAGGGGCGGGTGGTCAAGACCACCGACGTCGTCGCGCAGGGCGACAGCGTGAAGGTGAAGGTCATGGGCTTCGACGACCGCGGCAAGGTGAAGCTGTCGATGCGGGTGGTCGACCAGGCCACCGGCGCCGACATCAGCGACCAGGTCGGCGCCAAGGGCGGGGACCGCGAGGGGGGCCGTGACGGCGGGCGCGAAGGGGGACGCGAGCGGGCACCCCGGCGCGAGCGCAGCGACGCGGCCGACTGACCCGGCCGCCCGTGCGGGCGTCTCCTGGTCGCGGCCGCCGATGCTCGCTTCCCAGGACCGCCGGCACGCTCTAGAAATTGCGACCAGGCCCGGCCGGATCACGCAAAAGGCCTGATCCGGGCCGTGCCTGCTAGGTGGCCGCAGGGCCCGAGGCAACAGCGGCAGGCGATGAAGACGATCAATGCGATCCGGATGGGCGGCAGGGAAATCCTGCCGCTGATCGAGGGCGGCAAGGGCGTTTCGGTCTCAACGGGGATCTGTTCCGGGCATTGGGCGGCCGCCGACGGAGCCGGCACCATCAGCGTCGTGAACGCCGACAGCTACGACGGGGACGGCCGCGTGGTGCCGCAGCTCTACACCGGACGCACCCGCCGCGACCGCCACGAGGAGATGGTCGACTTCGCCATCGCCGGCGGCATCACCCAGGCCCGGCAGGCGCACGAGCTGGCCGGCGGGCGCGGCCGGCTGCACGCCAACATCCTGTGGGAGATGGGGGCGGCCGAGCGGGTCATCACCGGCGTGCTGGAGGGGGCCCGCGGGCTGATCCAGGGCCTCACCTGCGGTGCGGGCATGCCGTACCGGCTGTCCGACATCGCGGCCCGGTTCGGCATCCACTACTACCCGATCGTCTCCTCGGCGCGCGCCTTCAACGCGCTGTGGCGCCGGGCCTACTGCAAGACTGCGGAGCTGCTCGGCGGCGTGGTCTACGAGGACCCGTGGCTGGCCGGCGGCCATAACGGGCTGTCCAACGGCGAGAACCCGGAACGGCCGGAACCGCCGCTGCCGCGCGTGCTGGAGCTGCGCCGGACCATGCGGTTGTTCGGGCTCGGCGACACCCCGATCATCATGGCCGGCGGCGTCTGGTGGCTCGACGAGTGGGAGGACTGGATCGACAACCCCGACCTCGGCCCGATCGCGTTCCAGTTCGGCACCAGGCCGCTGCTGACGCGGGAGAGTCCGATCCCGGAGACCTGGAAGCGGCGTCTGATGGCGCTGCGCCAGGGCGACATCTTCCTGAACAAGTTCAGCCCGACCGGCTTCTATTCGTCCGCGGTCAAGAACGACTTCCTGAGCGAGCTGCAGCAGCGCAGCGAGCGGCAGGTGGCGTTCAGCCCCGAGCCGGTCGGCGACCACGCGGCGCCATATTACATCAGCGGCCGGCGGCTGGTGTTCCTGACCCAGCCGGACCTGGCGCGGGCGCGGGCCTGGGAGGAACAGGGCTTCTCGGAGGCGCTGCGCACGCCGGACTCGACGCTGGTGTTCGACACGCGCGCGGCGGCGGCGCAGATCAACGCCGACCAGACCGCCTGCATGGGCTGCCTGTCGGAATGCCGGTTCTCGAGTTGGAGCCAGCGCGGGCCCAGCTACAGCAACGGCCACAAGGCCGATCCGCGCTCGTTCTGCATCCAGAAGACGCTGCAGTCGATCAGCCACGCCGCGGACGACGACGTCGACGCCACCGAGCGCAACCTGATGTTCAGCGGCCACAACGCCTACCGCTTCGCCTCCGACCCGTTCTACTCCAACGGCTACGTGCCGACCGTGAAGCAGCTGGTCGAGCGCATCCTCACCGGCCGCTGAACCAGTCCACGGCTATCGCATGAGGAAGAAGGCCAGGGAATTTGCCCCTGGACCCCACTGGGACCGCGGGCCCCAGGGCCCCGGTTCGTCAAGGTCATACCTCCACACATGGCATATCTCCTTGACGATCGGGGTTAGGGGCCCGCGGCCCCAACGGGTCCAGGGCAGCGCCCTGGCCTTCTCTTAAATGCGATAGCCCTGAAACCAGTCCGGCCCCGGCCGAAACGCGTCCGGCGTTGAGGGCCGCACCCGGGACAATGCCATGGCAGCCAGTTCGGCGGCCATGCGCGCGACCGGCGGCCGCCAGTCGGACGGCCTCGGCTGGGCGAACACGCGCACCCCGCCGGTGCCGAACGACCAGGCCTCGCCGGGCGGCCGACCGCGCGGCGCGGGCAGCCAGACCGCGCATCCCAGCCCGTCCGCCAGGCGCGCCATCGCCATGTCGACGGTGACGACGAGGTCCAGCAGCGAGACCAGGGCGGCGGCGTCCGCGGGACCCTGGAGATCGGCGCCGTGGTCGATCGGCCGGACCCCCTCCGGCAGCGCCCGGATCTCCAGCCCCGGCGGGCCGGACTGCAGGCTGTAGAAGGCGACCGCCGGGTCCGCCTCCAGCAGCGGCGTCAGCACGGGCAGCCGCATCGACCGGCCGTGGTCCCATCGGTGCGGGCAGGCCCAGACCAGGCCGACCCGCAGGACCGGCGCCGCGCCGCGGGCGGCATCGTCGTCCGCGAGCCGGGCCCGCCAGGCCGGCAGTAGCATGGGGTCGACCGATAGGAAGCCGGTCCCGAGCCGGACGCCGCCCGGCGGGAGCGTCGGGGCGTCAGTGGCGGGGTCGGTGACCCCGGTAAGGGTGGCGCTCATGTCCGCCAGCATGCGGCGGAATGGTTGACGCCCTATGAAGCGGTCGCGGGCGGTTTCGGCAGGCAGGCCTCGCGGAACTTCGCAAAGGCGCGGGCGCGGTGGCTGATCGCGTTCTTCTCGGCTTCCAGCATCTCGGCGAAGCTGCGCGCGTCGCCGTTGGGCACGAACACCGGATCGTAGCCGTGGCCGCCGGTGCCGCGCGGCGGCCATACGAACCGCCCGTCGATGCGGCCTTCGAACGCCGCGTCGGCGCCGTCCGGCAGCGCCAGGCACAGCACGGCCACGAACCAGGCGGACGGGTCCGCCTCCGGCCCGGCCCCGGCCCCGGTTCCACCCCCAGCCTCCATCTCGTCGCGCACCCGCCGCATCGCCGCGCCGAAATCCCGCGCAGGGCCACCCCAGCGCGCCGAGTGGACCCCGGGCCGGCCGTCCAGGGCGGCGACGCAGAAGCCGGAATCGTCGGCCAGCGCCGGCAGGCCGGACGCGGTCGCCGCCGCGTGCGCCTTCAGCCGCGCGTTGCCGGCGAAGTCGTCGGCGGTCTCGTCGGGCTCGGGCAGGCCCAGTGCGGCCGCGGACACCAGCCCGATGCCGGTGCCTGCGAGCAGGTCCTCGAACTCGGCGATCTTGCCGCGGTTGTGGCTGGCCAGCAACAGCCGGTCGCCGCGGGAGAGGCTGATCATGCGTGGTTTGCTCCGGAGGCGGTGGCCAGCGCGGCGCGCTGGGCCTCGAACAGGGGCCGCACGCCGTCGCGGGCAAGGCGCAGCAGCTCCTGGAACTGCGGCTCGGAGAACGGCGCCGCTTCCGCGCCGGCCTGGATCTCGACCAGGCCGCCGTCCTCGGCCAGCACGAAGTTGGCGTCGGCGAGCGCCCCGGAATCCTCGGCGTAATCGAGGTCGAGCACGGCGCCCGCCGCGGTGAGGCCGCAGGAGACCGCGGCGACGGCACGACCGGCCGGCATCGCCGCGATCACGCGGGAGCGGACCAGCCGGTCGAAGGCCAGGCGCAGCGCCACCCAGGCGCCGGTGACGGCGGCGCAGCGGGTGCCGCCGTCGGCGTTGAGCACGTCGCAATCGATCGCCAGCGTCATCTCGCCCATCGTCCGGCGGTCGGTCGCGGCCCGCAGGCTGCGGCCGATCAGGCGCTGGATCTCCTGGGTGCGGCCGGACTGCCGCCCGCGCGCCGCCTCGCGCTCGCCGCGGCGGTGGGTGGCGCGCGGCAGCATGCCGTACTCGGCGGTGATCCAGCCCTGCCCCTGGCCGCGCAGGAAGGCGGGCACGCGCGGCTCGGCGCTGGCCGTGCACAGCACCTCGGTCCGGCCGAGGCGGATCAGCGCCGAGCCCTCGGCGTGGTGGGAGATGCCGGGCTCGATGCTGACCGGCCGCAGGGCGTCGGGGGCGCGGCCGGAGGGGCGCATGGCGATGTATCCTCGTTCGTGTTGCCTAGCAGTGGCGCAGTTCCTAGCTTGTATCGCATGGAGCGCCCAATGGATCGACTGACGCCCCAGGCGAGGCCGGCGCTGCCCCCGGGCCTCGACCCGCGCGCGGCCTCCATCCTGCGCGAGATCGTCGAGCAGTACCTGGAGACCGGCGACCCGGTCGGCAGCCGAACGCTGTCGCGCCGGCTGCCGCTGCCGCTGTCGCCGGCCACCATCCGCAACGTGATGGCCGACCTCACCGAGGCCGGGCTGCTGTACGCGCCGCACACCTCGGCCGGCCGGATGCCGACCGAGAAGGGGTTGCGGCTGTTCGTCGACGGGCTGCTGCAGTTCGGCAGCCTGACCGAGGACGAGCGCGAGACCATCGTGCGCTCGCTGGAGACGCGGGGCCGCTCGCTGCAGGACACGCTGACCGACGCCTCGGCGATGCTGTCCGGCCTGTCCTCGGCGGCGGGCCTGGTGCTGGCGCCCAAGAGCGACGGCCAGATCAAGCACATCGAGTTCGTGGCGCTGGGCTCCGGGCGGGCGCTGGTGATCCTGGTCGGCGCCGACGGCCAGGTCGAGAACCGGGTGATCGAGACCCCGCCCGGCCTGCCGCCGGCGACGCTGGTGGAGGCCGGCAACTACCTGAACGCGCGGCTGCGCGGACTGTCGCTGGCCGAGCTGCGGCTGCACGTGGACGAGGAGCGCGCCGCCAACAGCACCGAGCTCGACCAGCTGGCCGAGGGGGTGGTGGCGTCCGGCCTGGCGATCTGGGGCGGCGAGGGCCGCGGCGGCGCGCTGTTCCTGCGCGGCCAGTCGCGGCTGCTGCAGGACGTGACGCAGATCGAGCGGCTGTCGACGATCCAGATGCTGTTCGACCGGCTGGAGACGCAGGAGACGATGCTGAGGCTGCTCGACCTCGCCGAGCAGAGCGACGGCGTGCGCATCTTCATCGGCGCTGAGAGCGGGCTGTTCGGGGTCTCGGGCGTCTCGATGGTGGTGGCGCCGGCGCGCAACGAGGCCAACCGCATCGTCGGCGCCATCGGCGTGATCGGCCCGCAGCGGCTGAACTACGGGCGGATCATCCCGGTGGTGGACTATACGGCCCGGGTGATCGGCCGGCTGCTGGGCTGAGGCCCCTCGGGCATGGTCCGGGGCAGGGGCCGGGATCGGCTGCTCGTATCAAAAGGCTTGAAAGCGACTAGAGCATGATCCGATCGCATGGGCTCACGGATCATGCTCTAGGCCGTTGTCTTTGCGAGCATCTTCATCCGGTCGAACAAATCTGTTCGACCGGATGATGCTCTAGAAGGAAATGGGCATAGCCAACAGCCTACTCCCGGATGCCAGCGGCCGCTCGCTCGATCAACGGTCCATGCTGACCCAACCAGAAAAGAGCGAGGTGGATGGGATCGATCATTATCTTCATACCCTGTAGGGCGGCTTCTGTCATATCAAGCATCTTTTCCAATAAAGCATGAGATATTCGATTGGGTGATTTCTCTGTATATTACCAATCCTGCCGCCCGCCCGCGGCCTCACGCGCTCCGCGCCGCCCCCAGCGTCTCGCCGCCATCGATCGGGATCAGCGCGCCGTTCATGTGGCTGCCGGCGTCGGAGGCGAGGTAGAGCGCCAGGTTGGCGACGTCGGCCGCCTCGCCCCAGCGTCCCTGCGGGATCAGCCGGCGCACCATCTCCTGCGAATCCTCGCTGTCGAACCCGTGACGCGACATCGAGGTCTTCGCGAACGACGGGCAGATCCCGTTCGACCGGATGCCGTCCGCGCCGTACTCCAGCCCCAGCACCCGGGTCAGGTTGGCCTGCGCCGCCTTGGCGACGTTGTAGGCGGGCTGGTACGCGTGCCCGCGCAGGCCCGCGGTGGAGACGATGTTGATGATCGAGCCCCCGCCGCCCTGAGCCCCGCCTTGAGCCAGGAACGCCTTCACGGCCTCCTGCGCGCCGAACCAGCTGCCCTTCACCAGCACGCGCCAGCACGCGTCCAGCTCGTCCTCCGTCGTCTCGTGCACGCGCCGCCCGCCGCGCCACACGCCCGCATTGTTCACCATGATGTCCAGCCGGCCGAACCGCGTGCGCGCCGCCTCCACCAGCGCGGCCACCTGCGCCTGCTGCGACACGTCGCAGGCCTGGAACGCCGCCTGGCCCTGGCCAAGCTCGATCAGCTGCACCGTGGTCAGCTGCGGCTCCTCGTCGAAGTTGCCGGGAGCGGCCTCCTCATGCAGATCGCCCACCACGATCCTGGCGCCGTGCCTGGCGAACAGCACGGCGATGGCCCGGCCGATGCCGGTGCTGGCGCCGGTGACGACGGCGACCTTGCCTTTGAGTGAGAGGTCCATCGGAGTTCTTCCATGTCGGGGGAAGCAGGACCGCCCTGCCTCGCAGATCAGCCGCAGTCGGCCCCGCGGTTCCAAGCATGGCGGCGCCCGCCTGCCCAGGGGTGGATCGGACCCGACGGCCCGGCCAGCCCTTGCATGCCTGCGTCCCCTGGAGGCGCCTCCGCCACGGCCGTTTCACGGGCCCCGTTGAGAAGACCGGTCCGGCCGGTCCGGACGCGCCGTAGATGATGGCGACGGCCGATTTCGCGACCGCGAGCGGAGCCTAGGAAACCCGTCCTGTCAATCGCCGGCCCGGCCGGCGTCCCGCGTCGGCACCGGTCCGGGATCGCGGCGGCATGAGGGCACGGCGATCGCATGAGGAAGAAGGCCAAGGGGCTTTGCCCCTGGACCCCACTGGGGCCGCGGGCCCCAGGCCCCGATTCGTCAAGCGAATACTTCCATGCACGGATGACCTTCTTACGAATCGGGGTTTGGGGCCGTCGTGCGCAGCACGCTTCGCGTGACGGCCCCAACGGGTCCGGGGCAGCGCCCTGGCCTTCTCCCCTATCGCGTCTTCTCAAATGCGATAGACCTCAGCCGTTGTCCTCGAACCCGGGATACAGCGTCATCCCGCCATCCACGTAGAGCGTGGCGCCGGTGACGTAGTCGGCCATGTCCGACGCCAGGAACACCGCGGCGCGGGCGACGTCCTCGGCGCGGCCGATGCGCTTGTAGGGGATCAGCTTCATCAGCTTCCGGGCCGCCTCGCCCTCGGTCGCCGCCTTGTTGATCGCCGTGCTGACGGCGCCGGGCGAGATCGCGTTGACGCGGATGCGCTGGGGCCCGACCTCCTGCGCCAGCGTGCGCATCAGCATGGCGACGCCGCCCTTGGAGGCGGCGTAGTTCGCGTGCCCGCCCCACGGGATCACGTCGTGCACCGAGCTCATGTGCAGGATCTTGCCCAGCGCCGCCGAGACGCCGCGGTCCCCCTGCGCCGCGAACTGCCGGATCGCGGCCCGCGCGGTCAGGAACTGGCCGGTGAGGTTGACGTCGATCACCCGCCTCCAGTCGGCCAGGCTCATCTCGGCCGAGGGCGCGTCCCGCTGCAGGCCGGAGTTGGCGACCACGATGTCGACCGCGCCCCAGCGCTCGACGGTGGACGCGAACAGCCGGTCCACCGCCGCCTCGTCGGACACGTCGGCGCCGCAGGCGAAGGCGCGGCCGCCCTGGGCCACGATCTCGGCCGCCAGCCGCTCGGCCGGCTCGGCCTGGCTGTTGTAGTTGACGGCGACCGCGGCACCCGCCGCGGCCAGCGCGGCGGCGGTGGCGTAGCCGATCCCCGAGCTGGCGCCGGTGACGATGGCGATCTGGTTGTCCAGGCGGCAGTCCATGCGATCCTCCTTGCCGATGCGCGCGGCGGTCCCACCTGGAACGCGGCAACGCCCGTCGGAGGTTCAAGATCATGGCGCAACTCGATGCGGGCCGCTCCGGCCGCCTCACCCTCGGCGGCGACATGGAGGTGACGCGGCTGGGCTTCGGCGCCATGCGCGTCACCGGCGCCGGCATCTGGGGTCCGCCCGCCGACCCGGAGGCGGCGCGGGCGACGCTGCGGCGCGCGGTGGAGCTCGGCATCGACCTCGTCGATACCGCCGACAGCTACGGCCCGTTCGTCAGCGAGGACCTGATCGCCGCCACGCTGCGGCCGTACCGGGGGCTGATCGTCGCCACCAAGGGCGGCCTGGTCCGGCACGGCCCGAACGTGTGGCGCCCGGTCGGCCGGCCGGAATACCTGCGCCAGTGCGTGCTGATGAGCCTGCGCCGGCTGGGCGTGGAGCGGATCGACCTGTGGCAGCTGCACCGCGTCGACCCGCTGGTGCCGGAGGCCGAGCAGTTCGGGGTGATCGCCGACATGCAGCGGGAGGGGCTGATCCGCCACGTCGGCCTGAGCAACGCCGGGGTCGAGACCATCCGCGCCGCGCAAGGCCACTTCCCGGTGGTGAGCGTGCAGAACCGCTACAACCTGGCCGACCGCGCCGGCCAGGACGTGCTGGAGTTCTGCGAGCGGGAGCACATCGGCTTCATCCCCTGGGCGCCGCTCGCCGGCGGCAAGCTGGCCCGCGAGCAATCCGCGCTGACCGCCATCGCCCACGCCCGCGGCGTCTCCACCGGGCAGGTCGCGCTTGCCTGGATGCTGCGGCGCTCGCCCGTCATGCTGCCGATCCCGGGCACCGGGAGCCCGTCGCACCTGGAGGAAAACGTCGCGGCGGTCGACCTGGCCCTCGGCGATGACGAGCTGCTGGCGCTGGATCGGGCCGCTTAAGGAAGGCCAGGGCTCTGCCCTGGACCCGCCAACGGCCGCGGCCCTTGGAACCCGGTTTGTAAGAAGATAGTCCGGGCGTGAAGGTATATTCTTAATGAACGGGGCC
>CAXTVM010000038.1:0-34500 GCA_964247725.1 uncultured Acetobacteraceae bacterium
GCGGCACCTACAAGAAGCTGATCGTGCGCGACGGCCGGCTGGTCGGCGGCATCCTGATGGGCGACATCTCCAAGGCTGCCTTCCTGATGCAGGCATTCGACCGCGACAGCCCGCTGCCCGAAGAGCGGCTGTCGCTGCTGTTCGACCTGGGTGCGCCGCCGCAGAAGGTGACGCTCGACGAGATGCCGGCCGACGCGCAGGTCTGCAACTGCAACGGCGTCACCAAGGGGGCGATCGGCGGCTGCGTCGGCGCCGGCAAGCGGACCACCCGGGCGGTGATGGACGCTACCCGCGCCGGCATGGGCTGCGGCTCCTGCAAGGCGCTGGTGGCGGAAGTGGTCGAATGGTTCTGCGGCGGCACCGTCGAGGAGGACCCGTCGGTGCACTACTACGTGCCGTGCATCCCGTTGACCAAGCCGGAGCTGGTCGCCGCGGTGCGGGCGCAGGGGCTGCTCTCGGTCTCCTCGGTGTTCGCGGCCCTGGCCGGCGGCGTCCCGGATGCCGCCTCCAAGCCGGCGCTGGCCTCGCTGTTGATCACGGTATGGGCGGACCGCTACATCGACGAGCGCGACGCCCGGTTCATCAACGACCGCGTGCACGCCAACATCCAGAAGGACGGCACCTTCTCGGTGGTGCCCGAGATGCCGGGCGGCGTCACCACGCCGGCCGACCTGATCCGCATCGCCGAGGTGGCGCAGAAGTACAACGTGCCGCTGGTCAAGCTGACCGGCGGCCAGCGCATCGACCTGGTCGGCGTGTCCAAGGAGGACCTGCCGCGCATGTGGGCCGACCTCGGCATGCCGTCCGGGCACGCCTACGGCAAGAGCTACCGCACCTGCAAGAGCTGCATCGGCACCGAGTATTGCCGCTTCGGGCTTGGTGATTCGATGGGGCTGGCGACCAAGATCGAGCGCCGGTTCCGCGGTGTCGACAGCCCGGCCAAGCTGAAGCTCGCCACCGCCGGCTGCCCGCGCAACTGCTCGGAGGCGATGGTCAAGGACATCGGCGCGGTCGCGATCGGCAACGACCGCTGGGAGATCTACGTGGGGGGTGCCGCAGGTGCCCACATCCGCAAGGGGGACCTGCTCTGCACCGTCGACGGCGAGGATGCCGCGATGCGGATCACCTCCCGCTTCATGCAGTACTACCGCGAGAATGCGAAGTGGAAGGAGCGCACCTACAGCTTCGTGCCGCGCATCGGGCTGGAGCGCATCCGGGCGATCGTGGTGGACGACAGCGACGGCATCGTGGCCGACCTCGACGCGGCGATGGCGTGCTCGATCGCCGCCGTCACCGATCCCTGGCGGGAGGCGACGGCGCCGAAGACCGCCAACCAGTTCGCCGACATCCTGGTGCCGGCGGGAGTGGGGTCGTGAGCGGCCGTGCGGGCGATGCAATCCCGATCGGCCCGCTGTCGCAGATCCCGGTCGGCGAGGGCCGCAACATGGTGGTCGGCGACCGCACGCTGGCGGTGTTCCACCTGCACGGCGGCGCGGTCTATGCCACCCAGCCGACTTGCCCGCACAGAGGTGGCCCGCTCGCCGACGGGCTGACCGGCAGCCATACCGTAATGTGCCCGCTGCACGACCGGGTGTTCGACCTGCGCACCGGCGCCGGTCCCGACTGCTCGATCAGCGTGGTGCCGGTGCGGGTGCAGGACGGAATCATGGTGGTGGAGCTGGCCACCGCCTGACGTTCGGGACAGCGCCGGGCAATGCGGGCGGCGGGCGGGGTCCGGTCACCGCTCGCCATGTCCGAAACGCCTTGCGGGCTCGATGCCCACCCCGTGACGATGCGCCGATCGGCAACGATGTCCGGCGGATCGGCGCGCAGTCATCCGCCGGACGCGGCTTAACCGGATGTTCAACGCTTCGCGCAATAAATGTTGGACGTTGACGCCGGCAGCCGCGCGAACTCATCCAACCGCGCCCTGCCCATGAGTGGGTCCAATAGAGATGATCAACATTTCGAGCCTGCCACCGGAACGGGTCAAGAGGATCGCCGTCTTCAGGATCGGCCAGTCCGATCTCGAGCTTCTCGATCGCCATCGGGACATGTTGCTCGCGGTTCTGCCGGACGTCCTGGCCAGCAGCGCGGAAGACATGAGCCTTTGGCCGGAGGTGCAGCAGGCGATCAAGGAGCCCGAGGTCATGCAGGTCCGGGCTTCGCACTTGCGCCGGCTGCTGCAGGGAGAGATCGCCGACGGCTACCGCGAGTCCGCGACGGCACTCGCCCACACCTTCCTCCGCCACCGCATCCCGGGCTACGCGGCATCGATCTGCCACGCCTCGGCGCTGCGCGGCCTGCTCGATCAGATCAGCGCCAGGATGGTGCGGGCCGGGTGGCGCGAACGCCGGTCCGCGCCCGCTACCGTGAACGCCCTGCACCACACCCTAAGCAAGCTCATCTGGCTCGATGTCGGCATCGTCCTGCTCACCTATGCGGACGGCGAGCAGGCCGCCCGGACCGCCGCCAGGGGCGACCTCGAGACGTTCCAGGCCAAGGCGCAGGTGGTGGTGCAGGCGGTGGGCTCCGGCTCGGCGGCGGTCGAGAGCAGTGCACGGACTGTCGCTCGCATCGTGGAGCAGACCGGGGAGCGGGCCGCCGCCGCGACCAGCGCCTCCGACGAGGCGTCCGCCAACGTGCTGTCGGTGGCCAGTGCAGCGGAGCAGCTGTCGGCCTCCATCGGCGAGATCGCCAAGCAGGCCGGACGGGCCGCCGAGATCGCCCGGGAGGCCAACGACGCCACCCGCAAGACCGACGGCACCATGAACATGCTGAGCCAGTCGGCCGGCAGCATCGGCGACGTCGTCGGCCTCATCAGCAGCATCGCGGCGCAGACCAACCTGCTGGCGCTGAACGCGACCATCGAGGCCGCCCGCGCCGGCGAGGCCGGCAAGGGCTTTGCCGTGGTCGCCACCGAGGTCAAGAGCCTGGCCAACCAGACCGCGCGCGCGACCGGCGAGATCGCGTCGCAGATCAAGACGATGCAGGGCGCGACGCGGACCGCGGTCGACTCGATCCAGGCGATAGGCCACGTCGTCGAGGAGATGGACCACGTGGCGGCCGCGATCGCCGCCGCGGTGGAGCAGCAGCGCGCCTCGACGCAGGAGATCGCCGGCAACGTCAACCGCGCCGCGGTCGGCACGCGCGCGGCGGCGACCAACATCAGCGGCGTGGACGCTGCAGCGCAGCAATCCGGCCAGGCGGCGGGGCAGGTGCTGGAAGTGGCGCTCGGCCTGGCCCAGCAGGCCTCGCTGCTGCAGACGGCGGTGGAGGACCTGATCAGCCGCAGCCACGCCGCGTGAGGCGATGGCTCGACCTCACCTCATGCTGAGCTGGTGCGGCGACAGCGCGGTGTTGAGCCAGATGCCGTGCGGGCTGCGGCCGGTCGGGATGTAGCTCACCGCCGATGTCGCCGGGTCGATGATCGCCACCTTCTGGCGCCAGCGCAGCGTCGCCCACAGCTTGCCGTCCGGGCCGAACACGATGTCGTCCGGGCCGCCCGGAACGTGGAAGGTCTTCAGGATGGCCAAGCTGTCCCAGTCGAGCTGCTCGATCGTGCCCGACACCCGGCAGGTCACGTAGAGCAGGCGCTTGGAAGGCATCACGAACAGGTTGTGCGGGCCCGGCGCCATTTCGATCCTGCGGTCGACCGCGCCGGTGGCGGGATCGACCTCGGCGACGTACGTAGCGCCCATGTCGCCGACCAGGATCCGGCCGTTGTGCCACAGCACGCCGGCGGGGGTGCTGCCTACGGCCGTGTCCCACAGCACGCGGCCGGTGGCGGTCTCGATCGCGATCAGCCGGCCGGTGTCCTGCAGGCTGACGTAGGCGACCGAGGAGTCCGGCGCATAGTTGATGTGGCTTGGCATCGAGGCAGCCGGCACCCGATGCAGCAGGGCGAGCGTGGCGGCGTCGTAGATGTCGACCTGGTCGCGGGCGAGGCCAGCCACGGTAAGGTAGCGGCCGTTCGGGCTGTACTGCAGCTGGTAGGGGTCCGCCATCGGCACGTGGCGCAGCGGCAGCCCGGTCTGCGCGTCGAGGAAGAAGGCGGCGTTGCCGGCGGTGTCGCCGACCACCAGCGTCCGGCCGTCCGGGGTGGTCGCCATGTGGTGCGGCTCGCGCAGCATGGGGATGCGCCGGATGAGCTGGTGGCTGTCGATGTCGAATTCGCTGATCGAGGCGTCGGCCGAGTTCAGCACGAAGGCGATCCGCGCGGCCTGCGACGGCGCAGCGCCGGCCAGCAGGGCGGCGCCGAGCAGGCCAGCGCCGGCAAGGCGGTGTCGGGTTCGCCCGCGCGCAAGAGTGGGCCTGCTGATCTGTCGCATCAACGCGTCCGCCTAAGCTGTTCCGGGGCCGTGAGGGATGGCCTGAACCGCATGGGTCGTGTCAACGGGAAAAGGGTAGGAAGGAGGCCGGGGCGCTGCCCTGGACCCGTTGGGGCCGCGGGCCCCAAACCCCGATCCGTTAAGGAGATAGTCCATCCATGAAGGTCCAACCCTGACGAATCGGGCCTGGGGCCCGCGGCCCCAGTGGGGTCCAGAGGCAAAGCCCCTGGCCTTCCTCCCCTGCGTCGCCCCTTGCCTCCGCGTGCGCTCTCGCCACATGACAGCGGCAGGACCGCGCCGGTCCGCGATCAGGAACCGCTCGCATGTTCATCGAGACCGAGGACACCCCCAACCCGGCGACGCTGAAGTTCCTGCCGGGCCGCGACGTCATGGGCGCCGGCACCGCCGACTTCACCAATGCGGAGGCTGCCGGCCGGTCCTCGCTCGCCACCGCCCTGTTCGAGGAGACCGGGGTTGCGCGCGTCTTTCTAGGTGGCGACTTCATCGCCGTCACCAAGTCCGACGATGTCGCCTGGAGCGAGCTGAAGCCGCAGGTGCTGGCGATCATCGTCGACCAATTCGTGTCGGGCCGTCCGCTGGTCGACGCCGAGAGCGACGCCGTCTTCGAGGACGTGTCGCCGGAAGACCGCGAGATCGTCGATCAGATCAAGGAGCTGTTGGACACGCGGGTACGTCCGGCCGTTGCCGGCGACGGCGGCGACATCGTGTTCCGCGGCTACCGCGACGGCATCGTGCGGCTGCACATGCAGGGCGCCTGCGCCGGCTGCCCGTCGTCCCGCGCCACGCTGAAGCACGGCGTCGAGAACATGCTGCGCCACTACGTGCCCGAGGTGGTGGCGGTCGAGCAGGTCGAGGCCTGACTGCAGGGCTGTCCGTAGTCCGGGACGCGCGCCGGCGATGAGCGACGAGCCCGCTCTCGACCTGCTGTTCCGCCAGGCCAGGACGCCATCGGCGTGGACCGAGACGCCGATCGAGGATGAGACGCTCCGCGACCTCTACGACTTGCTGAAGCTGGCGCCGACCTCGGGCAACTGCTCCCCCGGCCGGTTCGTGTTCCTGACCTCGCGCGACAGCCGCGAACGGCTACGGCCGGCGCTGTCGGCCGGCAACGTCGAGCTGGTGATGGGCGCCGCGGTCACCGTGATCGTGGCGCACGATCCGCTGTTCTTCGAGCAGTTCCCCCGGCTCTATCCGACCGAGGAGGCACGGTCCTGGTTCGCCGCCGACCGCGACCTCGCCGACGAGACCGCGGTTCGCAATGCGACGCTGCAGGGCGGCTACCTGATCCTGGCGGCGCGGGCGCTCGGTCTCGACGTCTATCCGATGTCCGGGTTCGACAATGCCCGCGTTGACGAGATCTTCCTGGCCGGGCCCGGCTGGCGCTCCGATTTCCTGGTCAGCCTCGGCCATGCGGATGGCGGGCCGCCCTCGCCGCGGTCGCCGCGACTTACCTTCGACGAAGCCTGCATGCTGCTGTGAGCGACCCTGCGGATGCGGCGCGGACCGTGGTGCTGAACGCGGCCTCGTCTGAGCTGGGCGCATGGTTCGGACTGCTGGAGGGCGGCACGGTGCGCCGGGAAGGCCATGCGGCCGGTCGTGGCGGCGTCACCCTGCTGCCGATGCTGCTCCACCGGGCGCTGGACGAGCTGCGATGGCCGGCCGCCAGCGTGCGCACGGTCGCGGTTGTGGTCGGACCCGGCAGCTTCACGGCACTACGCGCCAGCTTGGCGCTGGCGCACGGGCTGGCGCTGGGCGCCGGCGCGGCCGTGGTCGGCGTGACGGTCGGCGAGGCGCTGGCGCTGGCGCTGCGCCGGCTCGGCGACGGCGATCCGATCTGGTGCGCGAGTCATGCCCGCCGCGACCGCGTGTTCATCGAGCACGTGCAGACGGAAGGCGCGCCGCCCCGGGCGGCGATGCTGGACGCGCTGCCGCCGGATGCCGGCCCGGACGCGGACCGCGATGCGGTGGCGGTGCTGGTCGCCGGCGATGCCGAGGAGGCGGTGGCAGCAGCCCTGCTGCGCCGCGGCAGCCGAGTCCGGCGTGCCGGGCGCGCGGCGCCCTCGATGGCGGAGGTCGCCGACGCGGCCTGGCGCCGCAGGACCGGCCGGCTGCCGCCGCGTCCGGCGCAGCCGCTCTATGTCGATCCGCCGGAGGCGAGGCTGCCGGCGGCACTGCCGGCATGATCGTGAGCGGCATCGGCGTCGCCGCGGTCCTGGCGGCGCTGCACGGGGAGTGCTTTCCGTCCGGCGGGGCCTGGGACGAGGCGGCGATGACGGCGCTGTTGGCAATGCCCGGCTGTTTTGCCGCGACCGCTCCGGCCGGTGGGCTGGCGCTGGCGAGGGTCGCCGCCGACGACGCCGAACTGCTGACTCTGGGCGTGCTGCCGCGGGCGCGGCGGCGGGGCGTCGGCGGCCTGCTGCTGCGCGAGCTGGTCGACGAAGCGGCGGCGCGCGGCGCGCGGTCGCTGTTCCTGGAGGTCTCGGTCGCGAACGGCCCGGCGTTGGCCCTGTATCGCGCCGCCGGCTTCGCCGAGGTGGGCCGGCGCCGGCGCTACTACCCTGACGGCACCGATGCGCTGGTGCTGGCCCGTGGCCGTGCGGACAGTGTCGACGGCTGGCTCAGCTCCGCCTGATCCGCAGCATCGTCACGCCGTCGGCAAGCGTCGTGGTCTCCAGCAACGCATGGCCGAGGGCGACCGCGTTGGCGGATACGTTGCGCAGCGGCTCGGCGCCGCGCAGCCGCACTTCGAGCACGTCGCCCAAAGCCAGCCGGTCGAGCGCCAGCCGGGTGCGCACGAACGTCATCGGGCAGGCGTCGGCGGTGATGTCGAGCAGGGTGACGGCTGGACGATCGGGCATGGGTCGGCGCTCCTCGAACGAGGCGGCCGCCCGGGGCGCGGGCGGGTGAAGCCGGCAAGATCGTGATCGCGCGCGTGCCGGACAACGGCGTTCCGGCCGGCATCCAGCCGCCGCCGCCGCCGTCGGCCGAGCGTTGCCGGACAGCCACAGTCGGTTCGGCGCCGATTGGACAATCCGGGCTCGGATCGGCTACGCCGCGAGGCATGGCGGCTGGTGAAGCGATGGAATCGCGCATAGAGCGCTTGTGCATCGACCGCGGTCTGAAGATGACCGGCCAGCGCCGCGTCATCGCCCGCGTGCTGTCCGAGGCCGAGGACCACCCCGATGTCGAGGAGCTCTATCGGCGCGCAGCCCTCCTCGACAGCCGCATCTCGGTCGCCACCGTCTATCGAACGGTGCGGCTGCTGGAAGAGAAGGGCATCCTCGAGCGTCGCGATTTCGGCGGCGGCCGCGCCCGCTACGAGGCCACCGAGCACGGTCACCACTACCACCTGATCGACATCGACACCGGCAAGGTGATCGAATTCGAGGATGCCGAGCACGAGCAGCTGATGCGCCAGATCGCCGCCCGGCTTGGCTTCGACCTCGTGTCGCACCGCATGGAGCTGTTCGGCCGGCGGCATCCTGAACCGGCGCCCAGCCCGATACAGGGACCGATACCTGGCGCTGAAAGGGCGGGTCCCGCCCTGGGCCCAACCCTGGGCCCCACTTTGGGCCCCAGACCCGGGACCAGGCACCGATGACGATGACCAAGCCGATCACGGCACCGATGATGCCGCCGCCGCCGCCACGGAGCGGCTTCGGCGAGCTCCGGGCCGGGCAGCTCGGCGTGCGCATCGCCACCAGCGACGCCGAGTGCGAGGCGGCGCAGGCCTTGCGCTATCGCATCTTCTACGACGAGATGGGCGCCATCCCGGACGAGCGCGCGCGCCTGGCGCAGCGCGACGTAGACATGTTTGACGACGTCGCCGACCACCTACTGGTGATCGACCACGCCCGCGGCCCCGGGCCCAGGGGCATCATCGGCACCTACCGGCTGGTGCAGAACGAGGCCGCCGCCCGCATCGGCCGGTTCTACACCGCCGACGAGTACGATATCAGCCCGATCACCGGCTTCCCCGGCCGGCTGCTGGAGCTGGGACGCTCGTGTATCGACCGGCAGTATCGCGGCCGCGCCGCGATGCAGCTGCTGTGGCGCGGCATCGCCGCCTACGTGTTCCTGCACCGCATCGACGTGATGTTCGGCTGCGCCAGCCTGCCCGGTACCGATCCCAGCCGGCTCGAGGCTGAGCTTACCTTCCTCTACCACAACCACCTGGCTCCGCCGGCGCTGCGCGTGCGGGCCCTGCCATCGCGCCACGTCGAGATGCGCCGGCTGGATCCGGCCAGCTTCGACCACCGCCGCACGCAGCAATCGCTGCCCCCCCTGATCAAGGGCTACCTGCGGCTAGGCGGCTTCATCGGCGACGGCGCGGTGATCGACCGCCAGTTCAACACCACCGACGTCGCGGTGGTGGTGAAGACCGACCTCATTACCGACAAGTACTACCGGCACTACGAGCGCCAGCTGCGCGAGGCGATCTATTGAGCCTGGAGCCGAGCGCGACCGGCGCCGCGCTGTCCAGCCGTACCCCGCACGCGATCCGGCACCGGACCCTGCGCCGTCTCGCCCGCAGCCCGGACGCGCGCGCCTTGGCACTCGGGCTCGCCTCCGCGCTGTCGCTGCCGCCGCTCTACGGGCTGCCGGTGCTGCTGCTGACGGTGCCGGCGCTGCTGCGCCTGGTGGGTGCCGCACCCGATTGGCGCCGGGCGCTGCGCCACGGCTTCGTGTTCGGCATGGGGCTGCACGTGGTCGGGCTGTATTGGCTCACCGACGCCATCCTGGTGCGCGTGCGCGAGTTCTGGTGGGTGCTGCCGCTGGCGGCACCGGGCGGCGCGCTGCCGCTGTCCTGCTTCACCGCACTGGCCTGCCTCGCTTCCCGCGCGGTTCCCCCGGGCTGGCGCCGGGTGCTGCTGTTCGCCAGCGCCTGGACCCTGTCCGACCTTGGCCGCACGCTGCTGTTCACGGGCTTTCCCTGGAACCTGTGGGGCGAGGACTGGTCGTTTCCAAACCGCGCCGGTGACGTGATGGTCCAGCCGGCGGCCTGGCTGTCGGTGCATGGGCTCACCTTCCTCACCGTGCTGCTGGCCGGCCTGCCGACGCTGGGGCGGCGCGGCTGGGCCGCGGGGGGCGTGATCCTGGCGCTGTGGGCCGGCGCGGGTGCCGCGCGGCTGGCGCTGCTGCCCCGGCCGGGCGCCGCCGGCCCGCTGGTGGTGCTGGTGCAGGGCGACGTGCCGGAAACCGACAAGCAGGACCGGACGCGGGCGCTGGGGACCTTCCGGCGCTACCTGGCGCTGACCGCTTCGGGCGTCGCCGAGGCGGCGCGGCTGCGTGCGGCGGCCGGGACGCCGGCGCGGCCGATCGTGTTCGCCTGGCCGGAGAGCGCGTTTCCTGGCCTGATCGACGAGGACCCGCGCGCCCGCGCGGCGCTGATGGCGGCGGTGCCCGCGGCGGCGGCCGGGCTAGTCGGCAGCGTGCGCTTCGACGCGCACGAGCGGCCGCGCAACAGCTTGGTCGCGGTGCTGCCCGACGGCGGCGTCGGCGCCGTCTACGACAAGTTTCACCTGGTGCCGTTCGGCGAGTATCAGCCTGGCTTCCTTCCGGTGCAGCTGGTGCCGGGCGGCGGGTTCGCGGCCGGCCCCGGGCCGCGTACGCTGCACCTGTCCGGACTGCCGCCGGCCGGCGCGCTGATCTGCTACGAGGTGATCTTCCCGGGCCGGGTGGTGCAGGACGGCGATCGGCCGGCCTGGCTGCTGAACGTGACCAACGACGCCTGGTACGGCGATAGCTCGGGCCCGCGGCAGCACCTGCAGATGGCGCGGATGCGCACCGTCGAGGAGGGGCTGCCGTTGGCGCGGGCGGCCAACACCGGGATCTCCGCCGCCTATGACGCCACCGGCCACCGGCTTGGCCGGCTCGGCTGGGGGGTCGCCGGCGCGTTGGTGGTGGCGCTGCCGGGGCCGCTGCCGCCGACGCTGTTCGCGCGCCTGGGCAACGCCGAGCCACTGCTGCTGTGCCTGCTCGGCATCGTCGTGGCGGTTCTTCCGGTGCGGTTGCAGATCGCATTCCGGCGCTGAGGCGAAATCGTGCTATTTCTGGGACGAACGGCTCCAGTTGTGGTCAAGACGCAGAAGCTTGACAATTGCAGGTTGCAGATGCATATCGGCTGCATCGTATGAGTGAAGGATCGATGGTGAAGCAAGCCTCCGCCAAAAGGCAGGGGATCGCGGAGGACCCGGATCGCATGATAGACGCGTCGTCCGGCGACCGCGAATCCCGTCCCAGCCCGATCGATATCCATGTCGGGGGCCGCATCAGGCTGCGCCGCACGCTGTTGCAGATGTCGCAGGAGCGGCTGGGCGATGCGCTCGGGCTCACCTTCCAGCAGGTGCAGAAGTATGAGCGGGGCGCCAACCGGGTGGGCGCCTCGCGGCTGTTCAACCTGTCGCGCGTGCTCGACGTGCCGGTGAGCTTTTTCTTCGACGACATGCCGTCCGCATGCGGGCCCGGCGGCGGCAGCCGGATGCCGGCGATGCAGGCGGGCGGCTTCGCCGAGGCTCAGGAGGGGTTCGGCGCCCCGGACGACCTGTTCAGCCGCAAGGAGACGGTCGAGCTGATCCGCGCCTATTACCGGATCACCGAGCAGCCGGTGCGCCGGCGCGTGCTGGACCTGATCAAGTCGATGGGGCCGGGGTCCGACTGAGGAAGCGGAGCGTGAAGTCGCGTTGGACGACTTCATGATGTCAAGGCCGCGACTATGGCGGCGATCAGGACGATGATGCCGTCATCACCGCCCAGGGATCCGCGTCGCGGCTTCCACACCGTGGACCTCTGGTCCCATGGCGCGGCGCCGAAGCCGGCCGGGCCGCATCAACCCTCCGCAGGTCGAGGCGAATCTCGATCCGGTCCAGGTCGGTCTCGACGGTGTCGATCCCGGCCTGACCCATCGTGCTCGCCTCGGCGTCGGAAGCCTGGTCGCGCCGGAGCCCGGCGCTCGCCATCTCGACCCGGGCCGGGCGGTGCCGCTGCCCGATGACCTGACGGCGGATGATGCGGACGTCGCCGCGGATGGCCGCGGCAGCTCCAGCACCGGGCTGTCAGGCTCATCCGGCATTGATGTCGCTCCCCGGTGGGCCAATCCCGGAGGCGGTCGATCGTCCTGCCTAGGCGTGATCGCACGATCCGATCCTCGGGGTCGATCCTGCACCGCCGTGCCGGCGTTGCTCGTCGAGGCGCGCATCGGGCTGATCCGCGACCGCACCCGCCTGTCGGGCAGATCGACCCTCCGTGATGGCCAGGAGGCGTTCGGCATCAGGGACACCTAGAGCATCATCCGACCGAACGGTCTCGTTTCGCCGGATAAAGATACCTGCAAAAACAACAAGTTAGAGGATGCTCCGTGAGCCTATGCGACCGGATCATGCTCTAGTCCAGCCCGCTGCCACGATTCGGCTGCCGACTCCGACACCCGATCGTAGTTGCAATGGAATGGCGCGACCGCAGCCCCCGGGGTCGATGCGACCGACCTGTTCGCACATCCAGCCACGCCCGTGGCGGTGGGGGCGAGACAGTCCTTCGGCGACCAAGGCCGCACCCAGCTCGGGACTGGTCGCGACACGCAGCGGACCGTTCAGGTGCATGTGGACGAGTTCGGTCTCGTCAACGTGGAAATCGACTCCATCGACCCACGAGGGGTCGCGCATGTTTTAACGGACCATCGCGATGACCTTGCGCCCTCCGGCGGCGGCGATCGCGCCGAGCGGCCCGTCCAGCGCGCCTTCCGGCATCGGCATGCCTCCATCCTTCGGCGTGTTCAGGTCAGCATCCTGGGCTTCAGCACCTCATCGCACCACTGCCGGAAGCTGGTCGGGGTCGTGAAGTCGTCGGTGCGCGGCTCTGCGTTGTCGAGGCCGTGGTTCTTGGCCATCAGCATGTCGATCATGGCCTGGGCCATGGCCTCCGAGTAGCCGTTGCCGGTCAGCCGCGGACGGAGGGACTCGGCCGGGACTTCCTGGAAGCGCACCGGGCGGCCCAGCACCTCCGACATGATCCGTGCCATGTCGTTGTATGACAGGTCCTCGGGGCCAAGCAGCGGAACGCTGCTCTGGCCGCTCCAGGAGCGGTCCAGCAACAGCCGGCTGGCGACGGCGGCGATGGCGCGGGTGGCGCAGGCTGGCACTTTGCGGTCACCGTCGATCCGCCAGGAGAACACGCCCTGGGTCCTGATCGGCTCCAGCTGGCGCAGGACGTTGTCCATGAACGAGGGGTTGGTCAGCGCCCGGTAGTTGACGCCCGTGCCGGCAATCAGGTCATCCAACCTGAGGGACGCCGTGACGTGCCCGGCGAGCAGGTCCACGCCGCGGCCCAGCGCCGAATCCCGACCACCCGCTTGATCCCCGCCTGTACGAACGCCGCACAGGTGGGCTGGCTGAAATCGGCATAGGCCGCGTCGGCGCTTGGCGCCTGAGGATCGGCCGGTACCAGCCAGAACACCGCGTCAGCGCCCGCGAAAGCTCGATGGATGACGTCGCTGTCCCGGTGCGAGCCCTGCACGACCTCGACCTGGTCGCGCACCTGCGGCGACAGGCGCTGCGGGTCGCGCGCCACCACACGGACTGCCTCGCCGCGGCCGATGAGGCCATCCAGAACCTGCCGGCCGATGGTGCTCGTCGGCGCCGTCACGACGATCATGGCCCTCATCCCTTCTGCCCAAAAATTACCACACCGTTCCGTCTACTTGTTATCAAGTGGCGGCAGGCGCGCGATACGGATGCCGGCCGACTACGCCGGCATGCCCGCCGACGCGCTCGTCGCGTTCTGCGGCCGCTACCTCGAGATCCTGCTCTACGAGAGCTCGATCCAGACGATACGGCTGAGCACGGCCGAGAGCGCGAGGTTCCCGGAAGGTGCCGCCAGCTACTTCGACGTCGTCTTCACCGAAGTGCACGCGCGCCTGCGCGGCTACGTCGCCGCGACGTTCCGCGCATCGACCGAAACGAGCGATCGCCTGGTGCAGACGCTGCTCGGCTAGCTGCTCCATCCGCGACTGCCGCTCGCCCTGTTCGGCCTGGACCGGCTGGCGACCAGCTTCGATCCGGACGCCCTGTCCCCGAACTTCGACCTCGGCCCGATCCGGCTGGCGGTGGCCGACATGATGAGGTCTCTCGCCGACCAGGCGGCTGCAGACCGGACCAGGTCCGCGACGCGACCGCGGCCGACACCAGGCTGACACGTCGTCCGCCGCCCGGCCCGCCGCCCCCCTGCCTCGACCGACGGCGGCGGACCATCAAGCCGGCGGCGGGCCGCCGCCCCGCCGCGCGATACTGGCCGCGGCAGCGAGCACCGCCAGGCCGGCGGCGGTCGACAGCTCGATGGATTCCGCATCGGCGGCGGCCAGCCCGAAGATCAGCGCCGCCATCGCAGTCCCGGAGGTCATGCCGGTCAGCCGCGCGGTGGCCAGCATGCCGCCGGCGGCGCCGGCACGGGCGCGCGGGGCGGCCGTCAGCATCGTGCGGTTGTTGGGCGCCTGGAACAGGCCGAACCCGGCGCCGCATAGCGCCATGCGCCAGACGATGCCGACGTCGTCGGCACCGCGGCCGACGGTCGCCATCAGCACCAGTCCCGCCGCCATCACCATCAGCCCCAGGCCGCCGAGCAGGCCGGCGGGCACCCGGTCGGACAGCCGCCCGGCGAACGGCGCCACCAGCGCCACCGCCGCCGGCCAGGGCGTGATCAGCAGCCCGGTCCGGACCTGGCTGCGCCCCAGCACCTGCTCGAAGTAGAACGGCAGCGCGGTGAAGGCCAGCATGTAGGCCGCGAACGCGCACACCGATGCGGCGACAGACAGCGCGAACACCGGAATCCGCAGCAGGTCGATCGGGATCAGCGGCCGCGGCACCGCGCGCTCCCGGCGGATCAGCACGATGCCCACCAGCACGGCGCTGGCGATCTCCGCGGCGCCGAGCCAGGCTTCCGTGCGCAGGGTGTCGATGCCGACGAAGATCAGGCTGAACGACACCGCGTTCAGCACGCCGCTCCACCAGTCGAGGCGGGTGCCGGCACGATCCGAGACGGGCAGGGCGCGAGCGGCCAGCACCAGGTTCGCGGCGACGATCGGCAGGTTGACCGCGAACAGCCACGGCCAGCTCGCCACCGAGAGAATCGCCGCGGCGATCGTCGGCCCCAGCGTCCCGGCGCCGGCCACCACCAGCGCGTTCAGCCCGATGCCGCGCCCGAGCATGGCCTGCGGATAGGTGTAGCGCACCAGCGCGCCGTTCACCGCCGAGATCCCCGAGGCGCCCAGGCCCTGCACCAAGCGGAAGGCGATCAGCGTCGGCAAGCTGTGCGACAGCGCGCAGCCGAGCGAGCCCAGCCCGAACACCGCTAGGCCCGCCAGGTACACGCGCCGGTAGCCGATGCGCTCGCCCAGCGCCGCCAGCGGCAGCAGGGCGACGATGATGCCGATCTGGTAGGCGTTCAGCACCCAGGTCGCATTGGCGGCCGTCGCGTGCAACTGCCGCGCGATCGTCGGCAGCGCCACGTTGGCGATCGAGGAGTCGAGCACCGACACCGCGATCCCGAGCCAGATCGCCAGCGCCGACCAGTTACGCTGCGGTGTCGGCAGGCCGTCGACACGGACCACGCCGCTCGCGGCTGGGCCCGGGCTCATTCGCGCCGCAGCATCCGGTCGTTGACGAAGCTGGACAGGCGGCGGGCGATGAACTCGCGCTTCAGCGCCGCCTCGTCGTACTCGTCCCGCACCCAGTCAAGGAAGCCGATCCGGCCCTCGGCCTCGCTCCGGTAGCGCAGGAAGAAGGCGTCCAGGATGCCGGTGCGCGAGCCCCGGAAATGGCCGAACCGCCAGGACAGCTGCCGCAGCGCCTGCGCTGCGGTGCCGCCCTCGAACAGCAGCACCAACCCGGCGGCGAGCCCGGCGCGGTCGGCGCCCGACTTGCAGTGCATGAGCGCCGGGAATTGTAGCTCCCGATACAGCGCCGCGAAGCGCAGGATGCGATCGCGGTGCGGCGCGCCACGGCTCTCGAACGCCATGTCGACATGCGCCAACCCCAGCGCCGGCGCCGCCGCGCGGGACAGCGCGTCGGAGCCGCAGCGCCGGTGGCCGCGCAGGTTAACCAGCGTGCGCAGCCGGTGCCGGCGCGCGAGGCGGGCGAGGTGGAACGGCGTCGGGTGGTTGGCACGATAGACCTTACCCGGCACCACGGCGGCGAAGTTGGTCCAGACGGTGCGGAAGATCGCGTGATCGACCAGAAGGCTGTCGCGCCAGGCCACCCGCCGGGCGGACCTGGTGCTCAGGGGACGATCGAACATCTTGGCAAGCGGGCCGGCCGGGGGACGGGAAACCGGTCCCCGTCAGCCCTTCCGCTCGAGTTGCAGCTGCTTGATCTTACCGATCGCCTCGGCCGGGTTGAGGCCCTTCGGGCATGTCTGCGTGCAGTTCATGATGGTGCGGCACGCATACAGCTTCAGCGGGTCCTCAAGCGCGTCGAGCCGCTCGCCGGTGTACTCGTCGCGGCTGTCGGCGATCCAGCGATAGGCTGCGAGCAGCGTCGCCGGACCCAAATACTTGTCGCCGTTCCACCAGTAGCTCGGGCACGAGGTAGTGCAGCAGAAGCACAGGATGCATTCCCACATGCCGTCGAGCTTGGCGCGCTCCTCCACGCTCTGGCGGCGCTCGGCGTCCGGCGGCGGGTTGGTGTCAGTCTTCAGCCAGGGTTCAATCGAGCGCAGCTGCGCATACGCGGAACTGAGGTCGGGGATCAGGTCCTTGACTACTGGCATGTGCGGCAGCGGGTAGATCGACACCGCCTTCTTGACCTCGTCGATCGGCTTCAGGCAGGCCAGCGTGTTGACGCCGTCAATGTTCATCGAACACGAGCCGCAGATGCCCTCGCGGCAGGAGCGCCGAAACGTCAGCGTCTGGTCGACCTCGTTCTTGATGTAGATCAGCGCGTCCAGCACCATCGGGCCGATGCGCGTGAGATCGAGCTCGTAGGTATCGATGACGGGGTTCTTCCCGTCGTCCGGACTCCAGCGATAGACCCGGAATTCCTTGACTTTCTTCGAGCCGGCGGGCGCCTTGAAGACGCGGCCCTTGCCGACCTTGCTGTTCTTCGGGAGCGTGAACTCGACCATCTCGACTTACTCCGATCAAGGCCAGGGCGTCGTGCAATAGCATGCCCCTGGCGTGACCCTGGACCCGCCAAGGGCCGCGGCCCTTGAAACCCGTTACTTGAGACTCAGTAGACGCGCTTCTTGGGCGGGAACACCGACACATCATTGGTCAGCGTCTGCATCCGCACGGCGCGGTAGGATAGGGCGACGTCGCCATCCTCACCGAGGTAGGACACCGTATGCTTCATCCACTCGGCGTCATCGCGATCGGGGAAGTCGTCGTGCGCCTGCGCACCGCGGCTCTCCTTGCGCGCCTCGGCGCTGACCATGGTGACGGCGCCGTTGGCGATCAGGTTCTCGAACTCGAGCGCCTCCATCAGGTCACTGTTCCAGATCAGCGAGCGGTCCGACACCGAGACGTCAGACAGGCCGCCCCACAGCCGGTCGATCTTCTCGACACCCTCGGTCAGGCTGGTGGACGAGCGGAACACCGCGGCGTGAGCCTGCATCGTGCGCTGCAGCTCCTCCCGCATGGTGGCAACGCGGGTGCCGCCGTCGGCGTGGCGCAGCCGGTCAAGCCGGTCGAGCGAAGCCTCGCCGGCGCGGTCGGCCAGCGGCCGTACGGTGTCGCCAGGCTTCATGATCTCGGACGCCCGCATCGCGGCGGCGCGGCCGAACACCACCAGGTCGAGCAGCGAGTTGGTGCCGAGCCGGTTGGCACCATGCACCGAGACGCAGGCGGCCTCGCCGACCGCCATCAGGCCGGGCACCACCGCATCCGGGTTGGCGTCGGTCGGGCGCAGCACCTCGCCGTGATAGTTCGTGGGGATGCCGCCCATGTTGTAGTGCACGGTCGGCAGCACCGGCACCGGCTCCTTGGTGACGTCGATGCCGGCGAACACGCGCGCCGTCTCGGAGATGCCCGGCAGACGCTCGTGCAACAGGTCGGCGCCGATATGCTCCAGGTGCATCAGGATGTGGTCCTTGTTCGGACCACAGCCGCGGCCTTCGTTGATCTCGATCGTCATTGAGCGCGACACCACGTCGCGGGACGCCAGGTCCTTCGCGGTCGGCGCGTAGCGCTCCATGAACCGCTCGCCCTCTACGTTGGTGAGGTAGCCGCCCTCGCCGCGGCAGCCCTCGGTCAGCAGGCAGCCGGCCGGGAAGATGCCGGTCGGGTGGAACTGCACAAACTCCATGTCCTGGGTCGGGATGCCGGCGCGCATTGCCATGCCGCCGCCGTCGCCGGTGCAGGTGTGCGCCGAGGTGCAGCTCATGTAGGCGCGGCCGTAGCCGCCGGTGGCCAGCACAACCATGTTGGCGCGGAACCGGTGCATCGTGCCATCCTCGAGGCACCAGGCCATGACGCCGCGGCAGACGCCGTCCTCGTCCATGATCAGGTCGAGCGCGAAGTACTCGATGAAGAACTCGGCGTTGTGCTTCAGGCTCTGCTGGTAGAGCGTGTGCAGGATGGCGTGGCCGGTGCGGTCGGCGGCGGCGCAGGCGCGCGGCACCGGTGCCTTGCCGTAATCCGACATGTGGCCGCCGAACGGGCGCTGGTAGATGCGGCCGTCCTCTGTGCGCGAGAACGGTACGCCGAAATGCTCGAGCTCCTGGATCGCCGGCACCGCCTCGCGGCACATGTACTCGATCGCGTCCTGGTCGCCGAGCCAGTCCGACCCCTTCACGGTATCGTACATGTGCCAGCGCCAGTTGTCCTCGGCCATGTTGCCGAGCGCCGCACCGATGCCGCCCTGTGCCGCAACAGTGTGGCTGCGAGTGGGGAACACCTTCGAGATGCAGGCGGTTTTCAGCCCCGACGCCACCATCCCCAGCGTGGCCCGGAGGCCGGAGCCTCCGGCGCCGACCACCACCACGTCGTAGGCGTGATCGATGACCGTGTAGGCGCGGGAGGAAGGCAACGTGATCGCGTTCATCGTGCTCTCGATTCTAAGGACGGGACGGCTGTCTCCGGCGGATCAGGCGGCTTGGGTCCCGAAGGCCATCTTCAAGATGGCGACGATCGCGAACAGTGCCAGGATCATCGACGAACCTTTGTTGGCCAGCGACATGGCCAGGTGCGACTTCGGGTCGTGCACGTAGTCGCCGATGATGACCTGAAGCCCGTGCTGCATGTGGTGGAAGGTCAGGATCACCAGCGCCAGCAGCAGCACCGTGTTCACCGGCCGCCCGGCCCAGTGCGCTACCGCCGATGCCGGCGCGCCCAGGTGCATCAGCACCGCGACCACGAACCAGATCGTAAGCGGCGTCAACGCGATTGAGGTCACGCGCCCGACCCACCATTCCTCGACGCCGGACTTGGCCCCGCCTAGCCCGCGCACGCGGCCAAGCTGCGAGCGCATGACCTGGACCTGCAGCTGATCGTTGATCGCCATGTCCTAGCCCCCGGTCGCGGCAGACGCGCCGCCAGCCCATAGGCTGAGGCCGATCCCGTAGATCAGCCCCGTCAGCAGCACGGTCACCACCACCACGATGACGCCGCTGCGGTTGAACACCGACTTGGAGAAGCCGTAGCCGGCATCCCAGGCCAGGTGGCGGAGGCCGCCCACGGTGTGGAACACCAGCCCCGCCGTCCAGCCGAGCATCACGATCAGCCCGATCGGGTTGCCGACCCAGTACTGTACGGTGGCGAACGCCCGCGGCCCGCTGGCGGCGGCAACCAGCCACCAGACCAGCAGCAGCGTGCCGAGCGAGCAGGCGATCCCCGACATGCGGTAGGCCCCCGACAGCACCATCGAGAGCTGCAGGCGATAGATCCCGAGATGGGGGGACAGTGGGCGACGGACCAACTGGCCGTCGCTCGAGTGCGCCACGAACAGCGCGTCGCGGACATCCTTCATGAGAGCGCCGGGAACTTTCTTGATGCGGACCCGGAATGTCCAGGGCCCTCAGTGGTTGAAACGGTCCTACGCCCCCAGCGGCGGCGGGTCAACGACTTCACTGTGCACTGCAACATCCGTGATCGCCATACAGTCGCGTCCGGCCGGGTCACGGGTCGCCGCCGCAGCGATACAGTCGGGTCACCGGATCGATGCGGACTTGGCCGGCCGCTTCGGCGCGGCCCAGCCAGGCCTCGGCCTGATGCTCGGTCAGCCCGAGCAGGTTGGCGATGTGCCAGGCGCCCAGGCTCTCCGCCGCCAGCAGCGCCAGGACCCGGCTCACGAAGATGTCGTACAGGCCGGGCTCCGCCGCGGTCGCACGTCCGGCCGGCGCGGCGCCGGGCCTCGCCCGGGTCGCCGAGGCGACCAGGCGCAGGTGCCCGCCCCGCTTGGCGCTTGTCGATGGCGCCAGGGTTGGGGCCGGCGGCGGAATCGACGACGGAGATGGTGCCGCCTCGGCGGTGACGCCGAACGCGGCCGGCGCCTCGGCGAAGCCGGCCATACCCGCCCCGACCAGGCCCGAGCCAGCCAGGGTGGGACCCGGCGGCGGCGTCATGAACGCCATCGGCACCGCGCCCGGCGGCTGCGGCGGCCGGACCAGGGTCCGCCCTGCGGCCGCCGGCGGATCCAGCAGGGTGCGCGGCGATACCGGGTCGCCGGACAGCAGGCCGGCGCCGATCCGGGCCAGCTCGGCCGCGTCTGGGTCGGCGCGGCGGGCCCAGAGCGGCACCCAGCCGCGCTCGCTGGCGACGACCGCGCCGGCCCAGCGCGTGCCGGTGCGCCCGACGCCGACCAGCAAGGCCGCATCGGCCAGCCCGTACAGGCAGTCGTCGGTCGCCGCCCGTTGCGACGGCGTTGCCGCCTCGTGGTCCGGCAAGGTCGCCGAGACGAACACCAGCAGTCCGTCGGTGGCCGGCCGCCGCAGCCGGTCTGAGCGCGCCTCGCCTGCCAGCCGGTCCGGCAGCACCGCGACGGCGCCGCCGCCGCGCGACAGCCCGGCGCGGATCGCCGCCGCCTCGATGACGCTGGATCCGCCCGAGATCGTGGTCAGGCCCGAGGCCGCGGCCGCGGTGCCGAACGCGGCGGCGTAGGCGGCGGGCTCGGCCGCGTCGTCGTCGCCGCCGAGCAGCGCCACCCCGCCGCGGTTGAGCAGCGCGCGGTCGCCGCAGCCGAACAACACCGCCGGCGCCGCCGCGCGCAGCCGCCGCTTGAGGCGGCGCGGGTAGTCAGGATCGCCGCGGCCCACCACCCACAGGCTCGCCGCCTGCCAGCCTTCAAGGGCGGCGGCCAGCAGCGGGCCGCGTCCCAGCAGCGCCACGATCCGCGCCGTCTCGGCCGTGCCGGCGGGCCGCCCTGCCAGCCTGGCGGCGGCGTCCTGGTCGCACAGCAGGTCGGCTGGCTGCATACCGCGCCGCCGCAGCCAGCCGGCGAGGCGCTCGTAGGCGGCCCCGTCCAGCGGCGGCTCGCCGCCGAGATCGATGGTCAGCAGCAGCAGGGCACGGGTCTGGGGGCTGATCGACATCCGCTATCGTAGCTGGATGAGGCAACGGCCGGTTGCAAGGAACCGCGCCGGCGTCCGCAGCCGAAAGACGGCCCCCGCCGACCCTATGGCTTAGTTGAGAACGGGGCGTGCCGGATGAGAGTGCCGCGCAGCGGCACGGCCGGCGTGCCCATCCGGAACCGGAGCGGAGCTGCCGCCTGGCCGCGAGCCCGCGGCCAGGCGCAGATAGGCGCGTCGGATCGCCGGCACGGCGCATTCTCGACCAGGCTCTCAGCCGCCGAACCGTTCGCGGTGGATCGGGCCGGTCGGACGGGTCAGCGCCCAGTAGGACGCCTCGATGCCCGACGGCGCACAATCCAGCAGCACGAAGCCGTGGGTGTAGGCGCCCTCGACGATGTCGAGCGTCACGTCCGCGGCCAGCGTCGGCGGGTCCACCAATCCCGCCAGCGGCGCCAACGGCGCCTCGACCGGGATCGCGCCGTAGCCGATGTTGCGGCCGGCGGCGACCCCGCGATACGGCGCGTAGAGCCGCAGCATGTGCTCGTGGCCCCAGAACCAGGCATCGATCGGGCCAGCGGCGGCGAGGCGGGCGTGGCTCGCCATCAGGGCCGGGTTGATCGGGTCGTGCCGCGCCGCCGGCCCGATCTGTGCGTAGGCCGAGAACGGCTGGTGGTGGGTCAGGAACAGGCTGCGGCCGCCGAAGCCGCGCAGCTTGTCGGCGTGCCAGAGCTCCTCCTGCGGGTCGAGGAAGGTGAGGGCTGCGGTGACGTCCAGCGGGTCTCGGTCGTGCAGGCCTGTGTCGGCGGCCAGGATCTGCCAGGAGCGGTCCGGGCTACGCAGGCAGAGATAGCTGGCCGGCTGGCCCAGCTCGCGCAGCAGGCCGTAATAGCCGGCGCCGCCGCTGTAGACGTCGTGGTTGCCGCACAGCGTGAACAGCCGGGCCGTAGGCAGCACGGCCCGCAGCGGCTGCAGGAAGTGCAGCGCGCACTCCTCCGGCGTGGCGGCGAAGTAGATGTCGCCGAGATGGATCACCACGTCCGGCCGCTGCGCCGCCAGCATGGCGGCCACCGCGCGCGCGGTGTCGGTGCCGGTGCCCCAGTCCGAGATCAGCGCGACCCGGACGCTGGTGGCGGGGGCGGCGACGACGAAGTCGCCGAGCCCGTCGTAGCGGATGTAGGGCACCGGGCGCGCCGCGCCGTCCAGCCGCCGCGAGGTCGCGTAGTCGACCAGCGCCTCGGCCCAGAGTGGGTCGCAGGCCGAGAAGGCGAGGCGCGCGCGCAGCGCCGCGGTGCGGACGGTCTCGCCAGCGGCGATCGCGTCCAGCAGCTGCAGCCCGAGGCCGACGCAGGTGGTGGCTGCGGCGGCGCCCGGATCGTCGGCCGCCGCGGCGCCGGTCCCGCCATGGCGGGCGGCGACCAGCCGCTGCGCCGCCAGCACCAGCGGATACGGTGCTGCAGCCGCATCCGCGGCCGGGGTGCTGCGGCGGGCGACCGCGGCGGCGGCGGATTGCAGCAGCGACAGCACGGGGTCGCGGGCGGTGAGGAAGCGGGGGCCGGTCATCGCCCCCGATCCTGCCACGGCTTCAGCGCCGGGCGGCATGTCGTTCTGGTGACGGCGACGCGGCCGGACGCCGCTCACGATCACGTCGTTGGCGCCGGGCCGGGTGAGGCGGGCAGCCTGTACACCATCTGAGACAGCGGACCCATGTCCGCCGGAGGTCGAACTTGGCTGACAGCATCTCTTCCCGCGTGGTGGTGATCACCGGCGGCTCGTCCGGGATCGGCCTCAGCGCCGCGCAGTTGTTCGCCCGCAAGGGGTGGCAGGTGGGGCTGATCGCGCGCGGGCCGAAGGCGCTGCAGGCGGCGGCGACGCAGCTGACCGAGGCCGGCGGCGTGGTCGCAACCGCGATCGCCGACGTCGCCGACCTGGCGGCGCTGCGCCAGGCCGCCTCATCGCTCGCAGCCGAGCTCGGCCCGATCGACGTGTGGGTGAACAACGCCGGCGTCAGCGTGTTCTCGCCGTTCGTCGACATGAGCGATGACGAGTTCCGGCGGGTCACCGACGTGGTCTATGGCGGCGCCGTCAACGGCAGCCGGGTGGCGCTTGAGCACATGCGGCCGCGCGACGCCGGCACCATCGTCAACGTGTGCTCGGCGATCGGGCTGCGTGGCATCGCCATGCAGACCGCCTATTCGGGCGCCAAGTACGCCATGCGCGGCTTCAGCGAGGCGCTGCGGGCCGAGCTCGTGCACGCGCGCAGCCGGGTCTGGCTCGGCGTGGTGTATCCGCCCAGCGTCAACACGCCGTTCTACAGCCATGCGGTGTCGCGGCTGGACGGGCTGCCGCGGCCGCCGCCGCCGATCTACCAGCCCGAGCTGGTGGCGGACGCGATCCTGTTCGCCGCCACGCACCGCCGGCGGGACGTGCTGGTCGGCGGCCAGACGGTGCAGACCGGGCTGCTGAACGCGCTGGCTCCGGGGCTCGCCGACCGGCTGGTCGGGCTGGCGGCGCCGTTCGCCCAGACCTCGCGCAGAACCTTGCGCAATGAGGGCATGGCCGCCGCCCGCGACGAGAACCTGTTCACGCCGTCGACCCGGGCACCGGGATCGCACGGGCCGTTCGACGCCGAGTCGCTGTCGTCGAGCGCGCAGCTCTGGGCCACCAAGCATCGCGGCCGCGTCGCCGCCGGGGTGGCGGCGGGTGCCGCCGGCGCCGCCCTGCTCGGCATCGGGCTCACCGCAGGGGCTGTTCTGCTCGGGCTCACCGCGGCTGGCGGCGTCGGCGCCCGGGTCCGCCGTGGGATCGGCCAAGGCATCCAGACGGGCATCCAGAAGGGCATTTGGCATTCGAGCGATCGTGCGCGAACGATGCTGGGCCAGGCGCGCTAACGGCCTGCTCGCAGGGAGATGAGCCGATGGACGACGACCGGATCTGGGGTTCCGAGGAAGGGCTGTGGATCGGCGATGCCGACAACTACCGCCGCACGATCGACCAGCAGTGCCTGATGGTGCTGCCGGAGCCGCCGTTCGTGCTGACCGGCGCGCAGGCGATCGAGGCGGTGGTGCACACGCCGCGATGGACCCGGGTGACGTTCACGGAGCGGCAGGTGTCGCGGCCGCAGGAGGGGCTGATCGTGATCGCCTACTCGGCGCGGGCGGAACGGGATGGCGTCTCGCCCTACGAGGCGCACTGCACCACCACCTACCGCCGGCTCGAGCCGCAGCTCTGGCAGGTGGTGCAGCACCAGCAGACCCCGCCGCTGATGGCCAGGCCGTCCTGACCCGGCTCCTGCTTACATCTCGAGCCGGCGTCGCCGCGGCGGTCTGATCGTCGAGCGGACCACCATGAAGCGGTTCAGCATGTCGAACCAGAACGGCGCGCCCAGCATCACCGCGAACGCCGTCACCAGCCAGCCGGCCAGCATCTGCGCCACCCGCCCCGCATCGAAGCGGGCGACGCCCCTCTCGGTCGTGCGGAGCCGCTGCGGCGGCGGGTCCCAGCCGGTTGGGAACTGGATCGCGTCGAGGTGGCGCTGCAGGGCGGCGAAGCCTGCATTGGCGAGGCCGACCGGGTTCTGACTTGGATCCGCGCGCCGCACCAGCAGCGCCGCCTGCGCGGCGGCGCCATCGCGCAACGCCTTGTCCTGCAACAAGGCGCGGGCGACGCTAAACGCGTCGATGTTCATCACGCCCGCGGCCACCAGGCCGATCAGGAACAGGATCGCCTGGGTGCGGCGCTTATACCGGCCCGACACCCGGTCCATGCAGGCGTCGAACCACGCTTCTAGGTGCTGCTGCACCGCGAGCAGGTCGTCGCTCGCAGTGTCGAGCGCGGTCAGCAGGGCTCGCCGGATGCGGCCGTCGGGCAGGTCGCGGGCGGTCGCCTGCAGGCTCTCGATCGACAGCACTGGCACCGCGGCCGTGGGCCCGCTCGGCACGCTACCGAGCGGGCCGCGCACGGTGAGGTCGAGGAAGGCGCGCGCGAACGACGCCGCCGGGATGTAGGCGGGCAGGCTGCCGCGCGCTCGCACCGGCATGCGCAGCGCGATGGCGCCGGTCAGCCAGCTGTGCCGCGGGCGGAGGCGCTGCGGCGCATAGTCGCCGTCATAGAGCGAGAACACCAGCGGGTGGGCGTAGAGGGCCGCCACCGCGCCCTGGCCGGTGGGATCGTCGAGCAGCTCGCGCACGCCGTGCTCGAGGTCAGCGGCACGCGAGTTGAGCACGGTCTCGATCGCCTCGCGGACCGCCGAGCAGATCAGGCTGACGAACAGGAAGAGCAGCGACAGCCCGACGGCGATGTCGAGCACGATCGATCCGAACATGATCCGCTCCAGCCCCGGGCGGTACGATCCTGGCTGGTCCATATCCCCGGCACAATGATGCGGCGACCGGCTGCGGCGCGTATGGTCGCAGGCTGCCGTACTCTTCAGGGCTGTCGCATCAGGGAGACAGTGTTGGAGAAGAAGGTCAGGGCCCTGCCCTGGACCCGTTGGGGCCGCAGGCCCGAACCCCGCTTCGTGAGGGTGGAACACGGTCGCGACTGTGCAGCGACAAACGGATCGGGGTCTGCGGCGTCGTGCGCAAGCAGGCTCCGCGTGACGGCCCCAACGGGTCCCGGAGGCAGAGCTCCTGGCCTTCTTCCTGATGCGATAGCCGTGCTCGCCCTTCCAAGTCATCTTGTTTCGGAAAGAAAATCTGCCTTAGTCTACCGACAGTGCAGACCGTCCCCACCCGCATCGTGTGGATCATCACCCCGGGCAGGGCGAGGGAGCTCGTGCGCTAAGGCCTTCGAGCTAACCGCTTCCCAAAGCCCCGCCGATCCGGCCGGCGCTTCTCTCCGCTCCCCGGCCGTTGGCTCCGAACAGGATCCGATCCGTGCCAGGACCCGTCCCACACCCCAGCTTCCCGCTCCTGCCGCTGTTGATCTTCGCCCTCAGCGCCTCGGCGACCCCCGGTCCCAACAACATCATGATGCTGACCGCCGCCGCCGCCCACGGCATGCGGCGCGCGCTCCCACAACTGGCCGGCGTCTCCGTCGGCTTCGGCGTGATGGTGGCGTTGGTCGCCTGCGGTCTTGGCCTGCCGTTGGCGCAGAGCCGGATCGTTCAGCGAGTGGCTCAGGTGGCCGGCGCGATCTGGATGGCTCGGCTCGCCTGGAAGATCGCAACCGCCCCCGTGGAGGGTGATATCCGGGCGGCTCCACCCCTGAGCTTCTGGAGTGCCTGCGCCTTCCAGTGGGTCAACCCGAAGGGCTGGATCATGGCGATCGCCGCCGCGGCCACCTTCCTGCCGCCCGGCGGCAACGCGCTGGTGTTCGGCCCGCTGATCGGACTGGTGTTCACCCTGGTCAGCGTGCCGTGCGTCGGCGGTTGGGGGCTGATCGGCGCCCGCGGCGCTCACCTGCTCCGCCATCCGGTTCGATTGCGCGTCTTCAACGTGACGATGGCCCTCCTGCTGCTGGCGACGGTGGTCACCATGCTGGCTGAGTAGACCCATGCAACTTCAGGAGTGTGCTCGTGACAGCCGTCACGGGTGCTCGCTGCGGTGTTCCTGCCAAGACCGCCTGACGGAGCCGTTCGATCTGGCGGAGGCAGACGAGGGCGCGGCCGAGCGTGGCGAAGACCTGCCGGATGTCGGCCCTGCGCTCGCAACGGCTGGTGAAGCGGCACAGGCGATTCAGCCAGGATGAGTGCGCTCGACCACTTGGTGATGATGACCGGGGCGCTGGCGGCTCTTCACGCCGTGCCGGGCGATGCCGGGCGCGACGCTGCTTCCGGCAACGTCTGTGGTCATAGCCCATTGCGAAGCGATTCTCCGGAGGGGCAGGCTGCGAGGCAGACTGGAGGTCGGCGTGAAGCTTGTCCGGGCGGTGCCGCGGCAGACCACGCCTGCGGCTGCGCGCCAGTGGGACGGCGTCCGGCGTGGGTGCCAGCATCTGGCTGTCGTACTGGTTGGTCGGACCGATCGGCACGCCCAGGAGTGTCCTTGGCATCCACGACGATGTGGCGCTCGGCTCCTGGCTTGTCGCGATCGATCGGGTTCGGTCCGGTCGCAGATCAACGCGTGCGTTGATCCCCCTCGGCCGGGACGGACACGCTGTCCAGGCACGCCCGGCGCCAGTCGATCTGCCCTGCGGCCGGCTGGCGTTCCGGCAGCTCATGCCCGAGCCGCGCCCCGTAGCCATTCCGCGTGCGGCGCACGCGGAACCTTTGGCTGCTTCGCCCATCTCGGCGGGCAGCATCTCCCAGGGCAGGCCGGACCTCAGCACGAACAGGATGCCGGGCAGCGCCGCCCGGTCCGGCAGATGCGGTCGGCCGCCCTTCGGCTTGAGCGGCTCGGGTGGCAGCAGCGGCGCGACTGCCGCCCGCAGTGCGTCAAGGCCGGTTTCGTCGGGCGTTCCTGACGGGAACCTGTCGAGTGGCGCAATGCACGGTTACCGTCCGATTCATCGCATCTTAACGCGACGGCGGTACCCTGGAGTCCCCGACAGGTCACCCAGGTTGGAGCTTACATGATGTTCGGCAGACGCAGAACGACCAAGGCGTCCGAGGCAACTGCGACACTTGCCGCGACTGCCAAGTCCCAGGCGATCATCGAGTTCAGCATGGACGGAACCATCCTGACTGCCAACCGGAACTTCCTCGATGCCATGGGCTATACGCTGCCTGAGATCGCCGGAAAGCATCACAGCATGTTCCTGACGGCGGCGGATCGCGAGAGCCCGGACTACAAGCTGTTCTGGGACAAGCTCAGGGACGGCCAGTTTCGAGCGGCACAGTTCAAGCGCATCGGCAAAGGCGGCCGGGAGGTCTGGATCGAGGCGTCCTACAATCCGGTGCTGGACGGTGAGGGCAAGTCGTTCAAGGTCGTCAAGTTCGCAACGGAGGTGACCCGGCACAAAGCGGAATATGCCGACCTCGTCGGTCAGGTCAAAGCCATTAACAAGAGTATGGCGGTGATCGAGTTTGATCTGGATGGGATCATCCAGACCGCCAACGAGAAGTTCCTGGGGCTCATGGGATATTCCCTGGCCGAGGTCCAGGGCAAGCACCACAGCATGTTCGTGGCTTCCGACGAGCGGGATACCGCGGTCTACAAGCAGTTCTGGGAGAAGTTCAAGCGCGGGGAGTTCGAGGCGGGGCGCTTCAAGCGTATCGACAAGGGAGGTCGCCAGGTTTGGATCGAAGCCTCTTACAACCCTGTTTTGGATCTTAACGGACGGCCGTTCAAGGTGGTCAAGTACGCGACCGATATCACCGCCCAGGTGTCGCTTCAGGCGACCCTGACCAGGATCATCACCGAGATGGACACCTCCGCCTCCCTCTCGAAGACGCTTGCCCAGCATGCTGGCGAGACGTCCGGAGAGGCCTCCGTCAACATGCAGACGATGGCCGCCAGCACCGAGCAGCTTTCCGCCTCGGTGCGCGAGATCGCCGCGATGATGGTTCGGTCGAACGACGCGACCGGCACGGCACGGGAACAGGCTACATCTGCGCAAAGCGCCACCTTGCGGTTGGCGGCGACGTCAGCCTCTTTGGGCGGGATCGTTGATCTGATCCGCGACATCGCAGCCCAGATCAACCTGCTGGCCCTCAACGCCACCATCGAGGCTGCTCGCGCGGGTGAGGCGGGCAGGGGCTTTGCGGTGGTTGCCAGCGAGGTGAAGAACCTTGCGAACCAGGCGCGCGCGGCTACGGATCGGATCACCGGCGAGATCGACCAGTTGCAGGAAGTCTCGGGTGATGTCGTCAGGGCGCTGGGCGAGATCGGGCAATCCATCACGGCCATCAGCGAATTCGTGACCGGAGCATCCGGGGCCGTCGAGGAACAGAGTGTCGTGACGCAGGAGATGTCCTCGCGCATGCAGACCACCGCGGCAGGTGTCGCGGCGATCAACGACAACATCAGCAACATCATGGAGGTCGCGTCGGACGTCTCGAAGTCGGTGCAGGAGACCAGGGAAGCCGCCCGCGCGCTTGCACGCTGAAGCCGGCGCCAAGCCTGCCAAGCTGCGCAGTGGATCGTCACGTCCTCCACACGCTTCAGCAAACCGACGAAAGCCTGATGCCGACCGACGTCGGCCCAGGCAGACCGTAACGAGAAAATCAGTGAGCGTGCGTTGTCGAAACCTTGACTCCGGGCCGCTAGAGAAACTGAGGTTGCGCGAGTTTGCCAGTTCTGATTGATGGTGCTGATCGAGTAGCGGGAACTGGATACCGGTACCGTCGTCGCTCGACCCGTATCGTCGTTTGGTCCAGCCTGTCAGGGAACCGGAAACTGGGTCGCGCAGGCCGATCGGCAGGAGGCCGGCGTTAGCCAAAACCTGGTCCGGTCGACCCCGGTCTGGCGGTAGCCGACGTGAGGACCTGGATCGGCTTTGGCGCTAGCTGGTAAGCTCCGGCTCGAGCGCGATGTCTTGTCAAGGGCGGCAGTCCGCTGGCTCGGGAGATCGGCATGACGCCGACGAGGGAGCGGACGTTCGCGAGGTGCTCCCGGTGTCTGCAATCCTGTCGCTGCGAACCTCATCATTTGCGGGAAGCTGCTGCTTCGGATTTACCCTCCGTTATCGCTCCCTTGCTAGAAATGGGAGCTCGACCGGACCAAGACCCGAGAGGCAGCCCATGCTGAAGCTGATCCTGGACGGGCTTGAGGAACGTGGCAACGCGATGATGGTGGTCGCGTATCCGGCGGCTGGCGAGGATGCGATCGTCACGGTCGTCAACGGTCTGTTCGCGCGGATGGTCTGTCGTCCCGCCGATACCCTGACCGGCTACCGGATCGGCGGCTTGCGGGGGCTGGCGGCGGTTGACGACTGGAACGCGTTGATCGGAGCTTTGCGCACCCGGACCCCGCTCGACCTCGACATGAAGCTGACGATCGGCGGTCATGAGACCTGGTTCGGCTTTGGCCTCACCTTCAAGACCGAGCGAGACAGCGACGTCACCTACGCCATGATACTCGGCCGCGACATTACGGAGGCGCGGCGCCGGACTGCACGTGAGGCGCAGTCGCAACGTTTCCTGGTCTCGATCTTCGCGCGGATCAACACGCCGGTCCTGCTGGTGCAGGAAAATGGTACGATCGTCATGTCGAACCCCACCTTCCATCGCATGATCGGCTATGCGGCGGATGAGGTGGCCGGCCGCAACGTGGCCGAGTTCACGCTGCCAGAGTGCTGCGAGGCCGTGCGGATGGCGCGTGCCGCAGTCCCGGTGGACGGCTCCTACGAGCTGGAGATCGTCATGCTCGCGAAGTCGGGCGCGCGGACTCCGGTGTGGCTGAGATCGTCGCTGCTGAACGATGCGCAGGACGGCGGCCTGCGCGTGACGACCCTGATTCCGTACATCGCGCCGCCGGGGTCATCCGGAGCGGGCGCCGAAACGATGCCGGCCGGACCGGATGCGGTCAAGCCGCGGCCGCGGTCGGTCGGTCAGGTTCAGGCGGTCAGTCTGGCGGCGCTGAGGGATGCGGTCGGCGAGGACTGGCCGCGGGTGTCATCGCGGGCTATGCTATTGGCCGAGCACATCATGCGGCGCCACCTCGATCCCGCCGACGTCGCCATCCGCGCCGACGACGACGGTTTCATCATCTGGTTCGACAGCGCCGACGAGCATCACAACAGTGCCGTGCTGACCGCCGCCACGCGCGAGATCCGTCTAAGGTTCCTGTGCGATTTCGGCGACGAGATGTCCCGCCGGATCTCGAGCGTGACCGTCGGCGACTCGCCATCCGCGGCAACGAGGGATGTCGCCGCTGCGCCGGAGTCGAAGATCGATCCTCTCGGGCGCCTCCGTCACGGTCGCGAGCACGTCATGCTGCTGCGAGACCTACGGGATGCACAGGTCGCGCAGGTTGACCCGGTGACCGATCGCGATGGCCGGAGCAAGCCTGTGGTCTTGGTGGATTTGCCGATCGGGATCCGATGCCGGTTGAGCGGCGTGGCGACGCCACCGGTCCACGAGGTCGATCACGGCGTCGATCTCGACGTGGTACGGCTGGGTCTCGCGACGCGCGAGCTCGCCAGCCGGCTCGACGACAGCAAGGTTCTGGTGCCCATCTCCTGGCTGGCGCTCAGCAGTCCGGAGCGTCGATGGTCGATCGACGAGCATCTCGGCACGGTCGAGCACCGGCTGCGATCGCGGCTGGCGTTCGTGGTCTCCGGCGTGCCGCCGCTGCGGACGGATGCGAGGTGGCACAAGGTCGTCGATCCGCTCTGTCGGCAGTTCGGCGATGTCGGGTTGATGGTCGAACTCGCCAAGACCGGTCCGGAGCAGGAGCAGGAGACCAAGCTGCGCGAGTGGTCGATCGATCTCCTGGTGATCGATGCGACCGAGCAGGATGCGGCAGCGCACGAAGGCTATTTCGGCCTCATCACCCTGGCCCGACGTCGCGCCATCGACGTGCTGGTGCGCGTCGCCGCGGCCGCCGCGATCGCCGACTGGCGGGAGCTCGGCAGTACCTTGTTCGCAGGTACGCCGGGCGCCGTCGGAAGGGGTGGGTTTCATCCAGACCCGAGACCATAGAGAGGATCGGGAGGCGGAACGCGGCCCAGAGGCGGCAGGATCGACGCCCGCTCGCTGCAAGATGCGGCTGGCCGATGAGTGTCCGCCCCGACCATGGGGCTCCCGAAGCGCAGGCAGGCTCTTCCAGGTCCATAGGCGCCATCGCGCCACGCCGGGTCGCCTCGACTTGCGCCCGCGACGGACGCATCGAACGGGTTCCTGTCGTAGACATCGGGAGGCTCGACGAAGACCCGCTTCATGATTGCCAGGGCGATGGCGGCTCCCGCCCTTCATCGGTCCCGATTGATCGGCGGCCGACCAATCAGGCGACTGCAAGCGCGGGTCTCTCGATTGGCATCGCTCCCGTGACGATCGTCCCGAATCTTTGTGGAAGTCGGCGGTCGGTGGCGTATCGCTGACGTCCCACAGCGGTGCCTTCCGATGCCGAAAATCGGCGTGACGTTTGTGGGCAGACTGCACCGCCTGTGCATCCGTCCGCCATCGGCGTCATGAAAGCGGTCTGGAGCCGCTGGCCTTGTACCGCGGCGTGCTATCGCAGCAGCGCGACAACGACCAGCCCCATAGCGACCAGCCCGTAGAGGCCGAGCAGGGCGATGCGCCACTCGCGCGGGGCGGCGTCCAGGACCGGGCGGAGCAGGCGGCCGGCGGTGCGCACCAGTAGGATGGCGACGAGAGCGGCGAGCACCAGCAGGACCGTGCGTGGCCGGCCCGGGGTCAGGCTGAGGTAGGCGAGGGCGGGGAGGCTGAAGCCGCAGCCCGCCATCAGGCCGAGGGCGGCGGCCGAGGCGGCCTGGCGGCGAAGGGGTGGCGGCGGGCGCGGCCCGGCGCCGATCACGCGGCGCGGCGGCGCGGGCGGGGACCGGCGCGGCGGGTGGACGGGGCGTCCTCGGCGAACAGCTCGGACAGCTTGGCCAGCATGGTGCCGCCTAGCTCCTCGGCGTCGGTGATGGTGACGGCGCGGCGGTAGTAGCGGGTGACGTCGTGGCCGATGCCGATCGCGATCAGCTCGACCGCGGCGCGGCGCTCGATGTCGGCGATCACCTCGCGCAGGTGCCGCTCCAGGTAGCTGCCGGAGTTGACCGACAGCGTGCTGTCGTCGACCGGGGCGCCGTCGCTGATCACCATCAGGATGCGGCGGCTCTCGGGCCGGTCGAGCAGGCGGCGGTGCGACCAGGCCAGCGCCTCGCCGTCGATGTTCTCCTTCAGCAGGCCTTCCCGCAGCATCAGGCCGAGGTTGCGGCGGGCGCGGCGCCACGGCAGGTCGGCGGACTTGTAGACGATGTGGCGCAGGTCGTTGAGGCGGCCGGGCTCGCGCGGCTTGCCCGACGCGATCCAACGCTCGCGGCTCTGGCCGCCCTTCCAGGCGCGGGTGGTGAAACCCAGGATCTCGACCTTGACGCCGCAGCGCTCCAGCGTGCGGGCCAAGATGTCGCCGCACATGGCCGCCACCGTGATCGGCCGGCCGCGCATCGAGCCCGAGTTGTCGAGCAGCAGGGTCACCACGGTGTCGCGGAAGTCGGTGTCGCGCTCGCGCTTGTAGGAGAGCGAGAGCATCGGGTCGACCACGATGCGGGCGAGCCGCCCGGCATCCAGGATGCCCTCCTCCTGATCGAAGTCCCAGGCCCGGGTCTGCTGCGCCATCAGCCGGCGCTGCAGGCGGTTGGCAAGCTTGGAGACCACGCCCTGCATGTGCAGCAGCTGCTGGTCGAGCTGCTGGCGCAGGCGGGCCAGCTCGTCGCCGTCGCACAGCGCCTCGGCCGAGACCTCCTCGTCGAAGTCTCGGCAGAAGGCGCGGTAGGCGGTGCCGATCCCGGCCTGGGTCGGCTCGCGCGGCGGCTGCGGGCCGCCGGGACGATCCTCGCCTTCGGCGGCGCCGGCCTGCTGGTCGGTGTCGTCCTGCTCGTCCGTCTCGCCGGCGCTGGCGGACTGCTGCTCGGCGCTCGTGGTCTCGTCGGCGGCGCCGGCGCCCTGCGCCTGCTCGGGTGCCGGCGGGGGATCGTCGGCCGGTTCCTGCTCCTCGTCGGCGCCGTCCTCGCCATTCTCCTCCCGTTCCTCGGTCTCGACGTCGAGCTCGGCCAGGTCGTAGGCGGCGATCAGCCGGCGGGCGGCGCGGGTGTAGGCGCCCTGGTCGTCCTGGGCGGCGGCGAGCTCGTCCAGCGCGCGGTCGGCGCCGTCGGCCAGCGACTGCCGCCAGAGACCGAGCACCTGCGCCGCGGCGGCGGGCGGCGGCGCGCCGGACAGGCGCTCGCGGGCCAGCAGCGCCAGGGCCGCGGCCATCGGCATCTGCTCGCGGCGGGTCATGCGCTCGTAGCCGGCCTGCTCGCACTCCTGGTCGAGCCGCGCCTGCAGGTTGGCGGCGACGCCGGCCATGTGGCGGGCGCCGACCGTCTCCAGCCGGGCCTGCTCCAGCGCGTCGTAGACCTCGCGCGCCTCGCGGGGCGCCGGCGTGCGGGCAGCGTGAACGGCGGTGTCGTGGTGGCGGAGCCGGAGTGCTGCGGCATCGGCGGCGCCGCGCAGGCGGGCGACCTCGGCGGCCGGCAGCGACCGGCTCGGCTGCGGCAGCCGCACCCGCGTCTCGGTGACGTGGACGGGGCCGGCCTGGAAGGTGACCTGCACGTCGCGCTGGCCGCCGATCGCGCGCAGCGTGCCGGCGGTGGCGCGCTTGAACGCCTCGCTGCGGCTGGTCTCGCCGCTGCCGCCCCCGCTCATCGGGCCTTGGCGGCCGTGGCGGTGGCCGGACCGGTGGCCGGACCCTGGGCCGGGGCCAGCTCCTCGTTGAAGCAGCGCTGGTAGTATTCGGCCACGGTCTGGCGCTCGGCCTCGTCGCACTTGTTGAGGAAGGTGAGGCGGAAGGCGAAGCCGAGGTCGCCGAAGATGCGCGCGTTCTCGGCCCAGGTCAGCACCGTGCGCGGCGACATCACGGTGGAGATGTCACCGTGGATGAAGCCCGCGCGGGTGAGGTCGGCCAGCGCCACCATGCTCTCGACGCGGCGTTTCTGGGCCGCGTCGCGGCCATCCCAGCCGGTCTTGGCCAGCACGATCGCGGTCTCCTGCGCGTGCGGCAGGTAGTTCAGCGTGGTGACGATGTTCCAGCGGTCCATCTGGCCCTGGTTGATCTGCTGGGTGCCGTGGTAC
>CAXTVM010000039.1:0-32183 GCA_964247725.1 uncultured Acetobacteraceae bacterium
CAGCGTGATGTCCACGCTGTTCCAGGCCGCGGCCTTGAGCGCCGGCGTGGTCGGATCTCCGGCAGGCGAAGTTCTGTCAGCCGGCAGCGCGACGGTGACGGAAGCAAAGGCTGGTGATGTGGCCTCCGCCGGAAGCAGTCCGACATGCACGGCGAACTTGTGTTTCCAGCGGTGCAGGGCACTTGGCGTCAGGCCCGACATGCGAGCGTAGCGCTCGATCGGCAAACCGGACTGCAGCGCCGCCATCACGAACTGCCGTTTCTCCGCGTCCGTGTAGCGCTGCCGCTGCACCACCGTGCCCACGATCTTGGCTCGGTCGGCGCCCCTGCTGGGGAGTGCCTCGTGCAAGGAGTAAGCAAGCTCCTCTATCCCTTTCACTGATCTTGCTCCGGCGCTGGCTACCGAGCCTGGTTCCAGATCGCCCTCGGCCATCAGCCGGCGGCTCCAGGTCCGGTAGGTCTTGGGGTGCAAGCCGTGCTGGAGGCAGTAGGCGCTCTGGGTCTGGCGGCTACGCCGATGCGCCAGCACGTGCTGAAGCCAGTATCCACGATCATGCTGCACGTCCGAGCTGCTCCAACCTGAGTCGGAACCATCACCACAGCAACACCAGCTACGTCAGCGTGTCAGTTTCGGACGCATACAACGAAAGGGAGAAGCACCGTCCGCTTCAGGTGTCTACCAGATCACATTTGAGACTTATGAAGACTGGTAGAGAAGGCGGTCACAAGGACTTCTCGGAAAGGAATCAAGATGAATTGGCTCTTCAGCTGATAAGGGAGGAGGGGGCATCGTCGCTCATCTGGGATGGTCAGCTCCAGGGTGCCTTCTTGATGTTGAACAGGACGTGGAACTCGCTTCCTAGAGGGACTTATCAGCTCATCACCGAGGACGAGGCTGAAGCCTACTTCTGGCGGCAGCTGGGAGAGGATCGGAAATGAAGCGTTCGCTCCGTGTCATCGGGATGATGTTGTGCATGGCCGGTGCTTCCGAGGCTCATGGAGACGAGGTCACGAGGGCCACTAGCCTGACCTGTGGTGGCACGCGCTTCACCGCGATCACGCACAGGGTCCATGACTACACGACCGCGCAAGAGATGTGGGTGCATCCGTCGGGAGCAAAGCGGATGCGCCCGGTCGATCTGCGGCAATCGACCTTCGTATTGCGGCGCATCGTGCCGGGGCTCGCCGTGGTGGCGGACGAGATCGGTCAATGGGGCTGTGCCAAGACCCGCAACGGCCACGTGCTCATGCTCTGGTACGACTGTCCGCAACTGCTTCCCGCAGACTTGCCGGCCCGGTTCTGCAGCGAGACCGGTGAATGGTATCGCTATGTCGCCGCGGACGGCACGCTACTGGACAAGGGGTTCGGGCTCGGCCGAGGCATGGGTGATACCGGCCCACGGGAGAAGGGCTTGCGCGCCCGCCTGGGCCTTCCCCCCGATCATGAGGATGTCAATTGGCAAGGAGTCTTGTTTCCGAACGTCGAATGACCGTTTCCGCGTGCCGCCTACACGACCCTCAGGTAATAACGGCTCAATCCACCAGCCGGCGCGCGAGGTAGGTCGCCTCCAGCGCCTGCTCGCGGGCGATCTCGGACAGATTGGCGGTGCCGGCGTGGCCGCCCTCGGTGTCCTCGTAATAGAGGAACGGCACGCCGAGCTCCGTGAGGCGCCAAGCGAAGCGGCGGGCGTGCACCGGCCCCACGCGGTCGTCCTTGGTCGAGGTGAAGATGAACGGCTCCGGATAGGCCACGCCGGCGCGCAGGGCCTGCAGCGGCGAGATCGTGCGCAGGAAGGCGGCCTCGGCCGGGACGCCCATGCTGCCGTACTCGTCGACCCACGAGGCGCCGGCGGCCATGCTCTCGAAATGCTCCATGTCGAGCAGCGGCACGCCGATGATCGCCGCCTGCCACAGTTCCGGGTGTTGGGTGAACTCGACGCCCATCAGCAGGCCGCCGTTGGAGCGGCCGCGGATGCCCAGGCGCCGGGTGGAGGTGACGCCGCGCGCGATCAGGTCCCGGCCCACCGCGGCGAAGTCGTCGAACACCCGCTGGCGCTCGGTCTTGCGCCCGGCCTCGTGCCAAGCCGGCCCGAACTCGCCGCCGCCGCGGATGTTAGCCAGCACATAGACGCCGCCGCGCGCCATCCAGAGCCGCCCGATGGCGCCGGAGTAGAGCGGGGTCATGGACACGCCGAAGCCGCCATAGGCGGTGAGCTCGGTGGGATTGCTGCCGTCGCGCTTCATGTCGCGGCGGTGGACGATGAAGTACGGGATCCGGGTGCCGTCCCGGGAGGTCGCCTCCAGCTGCTCGACCACGAGACCGCCGGCGTCGAACTGCGCCGGCAGCGCCTTGACCATCGCCGCCCGCCCGGTGGCCGCGTCGGCCAGCCAGAGCTGGCTCGGCACGAGGAAGCCCGCCACCTGCAGGAACGCCTCGTCGCCGTGCGGCCCGGTATCGACCACGGTGACGGACACGTCGTCGGGCAGCGGCAGCCGCCGCACCGCCCAGCCAGACCGGTTCCCCGCGGACGGGGGGGTGAACGTCACCGCGCTGCCGCGCACGTCGTCGTAGATGGCGGCGACGACGTGGCCGCTCGTCACCGCGACCGCCTCGGCCTCTACCGACTGCCGCGGGCCCGGCGCGAACACCGTCTGCGGGCGGGCGTCCGGGTGCGCGGCGTCGAGGGCGGCGAGGCTGCCGCTCCGGATCGCCGGACCCTGCGCCGGCTGCCAGTCCTGATCGAGCTTGGCCACCAGCCGGCCCTCGACCAGCCCGATCACGGTCGCCTTTGGCGGCAGCGGCAGCGCCTGCAGCCCGTGCGGCGTCACCTGCCGATACTCGCCGGCGAAGAAGGTGACCTCGCGATGGATCAGCGCCTCGCGGTGCCCGTCGCCGTCGACGTCGACCTCGGGGCCGTCGGCGATGTCGGTGGGCAGGCCGCGCGCCACCTCGACCGCCTGGCCCAGCGCCTGGCCGCGCCGCAGCCGCTTGACGATGAACGGGTAGCCGGACGCGGTCAGGCTGCCCGGGCCCCAGTCGCGCGCGACCAGCAGGCTGTCCGGCCCCTCCCAGGCCAGCGTCTGCTTGGAGTGCGGCAGCGCGAAGCCGCCCGACACGAACTGGCCGGTGGGCAGGTCGAACTCGCGCGCGGTGGTGGCGTCCTCGCCGGCGTTGGAGAGCAGCAGCAGACAGCGCCGCTCGTCCGGCTCCTCGCAGTCCGCCCCCTTCCAGACCCAGTTGACGTGCTCGGCCGCCGACAGCGCGTCGAGGTCGAGCACCGTGTGCCAGGCGGGCGACGCGGTGCGGTAGGAGGTGGGATCGGTGCTGCGCCAGACGCCGTGGCGGTGCTGCGCATCCTGCCAGAAATTGTAGACTTGGCCGCCGAGCATGGCAGGCGTCGGGATGCGGTCGTTCGACTCCGCGATCGCCAGCGCGTCGGCGGCGAACCCGGCGTAGCGGGGGTCGTGCTGCAGCACGTCGAACGTGCGCGCGTTCTGCGCGCGCACCCAGCCCAGCGCCTGCGGGCCGGCGATGTCGGCCAGGAAGGCAGGCGCCGCCGCCTGCGCCGCCGCCTTCGATCCGGGCGCCGCCGCCTGCGCGGGCGCCTCGGGCAGGGTCGCCGCCCGAAGCGCCGCCGGACCTCCGGGCGCACATGCCAGCGGGCATGACAGGGCGAGGAGCAGGGCGTAGTGCAGGCGCATGGAGTCCCCCGGGCAGGAGCGCGCATCGGAGACGATGCGGGCCGTTCACACAAGGTCGCCGCGATGACGGACACCTTGCCCCGTGCCCCGGCCCGCCCCCCGGCCAGCTACGACACGCGGGCGCGGGCGGCGATCGAGGCGATGCCGGGCTCGCTGATCCGCGCGGTGGCGCAGGAGGGGCTCGGGCGCCCGGGCGTGATCCCGCTCTGGTTCGGCGAGCCCGACACGGTGACGCCGGACTTCATCCGCGCGGCGGCGACGCGGGCGCTGGACGCGGGCCAGACCTTCTACGTGTCGAACCACGGCATCCCGGCGCTGCGCGACGCGATCGCCCGCTACCAGGCCGGGCTCGGCCGCCGCTCGGCGCCGGAGCGCGTGTGCGTGACGCCGTCAGGGGTGAACGCGATCCTGCTCGCCTGCCAGACGCTGCTCTCGCCGGGCGACCGGGTGGTGCTGCCGACGCCGCACTGGCCCAACCTCGAGGGCATCGCCGCGGTCGCCGGCGCCGATGTGGCGACGGTGCCGCTGCGGCTGCAGGACGGGCGCTGGCGCATCGACCTGGACGAGCTGCTGGCGGCGCTGACGCCGTCGACGCGGATGGCGATGCTGAACGCGCCCGCCAACCCGACCGGCTGGATGCTGACGCGGGCCGAGCAGGCGGTGCTGCTGCGCCACTGCCGGCGCCACGGCATCTGGATCCTGGCCGATGACGTCTACGAGCGCATCGTGTTCGAGGGCGGCGTGGCGCCCGGCTTCCTGGAGCTGGCCGAGCCGGAGGACCGGCTGCTGTCGGTCAACTCGTTCTCGAAGGGCTGGGCGATGACCGGCTGGCGGCTCGGCTGGATCACCGCCCCCCCGGCGCTGATGCCGGCGCTGGGCAAGATGATGGAGTTCAACACCTCCTGCGCGCCCGAATTCATCCAGCGCGCCGGCATCGCCGCCCTGGAGGAGGGCGAGCCGTTCGTGGCCCACACGGTGGCGCGCTACCGGCGGCGGCGCGACCTCGCGGCGGAGCTGCTGGGGGCGATCCCGGGCGTGCGGGCGCCGTGCCCGCAGGGGGCGATGTACGCGTTCGTTTCGGTCGCGGGCTGCACCGACAGCCTGGCGCTGGCGCGCGCCCTGCTGCGCGAGGCCGGCGTGGGGCTGGCGCCGGGGCGCGCCTTCGGGCCGGCGGGGGAAGGCTGCCTGCGGCTGTGCTTCGCGGTGGAGGAGGCGCTGCTGCGCGAGGCGTGCGCGCGGATCGCCGGGTTCTTCGCCAGGCAGGCTCAACATAGATCATGATCGTCAGCGAGAGGTCCGGCTTCGTCTTCGTGCACAACCCGAAATGCGGCGGATCGGTGTTTCGCCGCGGGATCGAGGCGTGGCACGACCATCCGGTGACGTTCTGGGACCCCCACCCGGCCGCCTGCCTCGGGATCGTCCTCGATCACGCGCACCTGCGGCTATGGGAGGTCCAGGCGCTGTATCCGGACGTCTTCCGCCGGCTTCGGGATCACCGCTCGGTGGTGTTCGTACGCAACCCGCTCGACCGCTTCGTTTCGGCGCTCTACCAGCATCACCGCGTCTACCGCCCCTCGGTCCGGATCGACGACCTGGCCGAGCCGGAGCGGCTGGACCTGTTCCGCCGCTTCGTCCGCGACGAGCTGACCACCCTCCGCATCCTGACCGACTACCGCTACGTCCATTTCAGCCCGCAGAGCTGGTTCTGCCGGCTCGACAGCGAGCGCATCGTGGGGACCATCATCCCGATGGGGCCCGGGCTGAACCCGATGGTCGCCGCGCGCGACGCGCTCGGCATCGATATCCCGGACGAGTGGCAGGAGCCGGGCGCGGGCCGCGCCGGCCTGCTCGCCGACCCGGAGCTGCGCGGCGTTGCGGACATGCTCTACGCCGACGACCGCGCGTTCCTCGCGACCATGCCGCATCTGCACTTGATCCTGTAGAGCAGGCTCCGGCTGGGGTCGACGCCGGCGGCGTCGCGGATCCGGCCCATCCCGGCTGCGGCTGGACCGTCACGTTCCAGCGGGGGACATCATTCGATCCTGAGACGATCGCATGCCGCCTCGACCCAATCGAAGCGATCCTTGCCGAAGAAGCGCTCATCTCCGACCATGACCGTGGGCACGCCAGGGCAGGCGCGGGCGTCGAACTCCCGAAGGGCCGCTCGTGCATCCTGACCGGATCGTTCCTCCGCGGCGGCGGCCAGCAACAGGGCGCCGTCCATGTCCGCCCGCCGCGCCGCCCATAGGATGGTGTCCGGCTCGTTCACGTCCAGGCCTTCCACCCAGCCAGCCGCGGACAGCGCCTCGTCGAGGGCATCACGCTTGCTCATGTCAGCGGCATGATAGGCGCGAGCGGGCAATTCCTCCCGGTCGAAGGCGGACGTCACCCATCGGGCCGCGCGTCGAGCGAACACCTCCGGTGGCGGGTAGTGGAAGGGTATGCGGTAGTGGTTCGCCCAACGACCGCAATCCTCGCGATTATAGGAACCGGCATTCTGGTTCTCCCTTCCCCCGAGCATCTCGGCGATCAACACCCACGGCTGCGGGGAACGAAGATCGGCCGCCGCGTCAGCGACACATAGGCCTTCATCGCCAGTCTCCGGCGCAGCAGCACCGTGCCGAGATAGGCGTTCGGGGAATGGTAGATGGTGAAGCTGCTCACGTTGACGGTCATGCTGCAATCCTGCAACTCCACGGCCTCCGCATCACGAACGCTTGTGATTGAGCAGGACGACGGCGTGACGACACCGCGGCATGGAGGTGAAAACGAGCCGACTATGTTCGGTACACGTCTGAACAGCTAATTTTCAGAATTGACTGAACCACCATCGGAATCAAGTTCTAACAGACCTGAGGACCCTACTCGCGATCTTCTCTATCGTTTTGATTCCAGGCCAGCCCGCTCGCTATTTCCGCTAGATCGGTTGAGGGCGCATACGCCGGGAGCGTGACATGCGGGAGCCACCCTTCTGCCCCGTAATGAGGTTCGGTTCTGCCGGAAACAGCCGGGGAGCCTGTTCACCCGTCGATCAGGGCGTCACACTCGGTCGCTTCGCAGCCCTCGGCCAGTTGCTGGAGTATGGCGCCGGAAGTGCGGAGCTGCCAAACCGTTGCCATCGCCATGACCTGCATCAGCCATTTCTCGACCAGCCTTTCCAGTGCGGGGCAGCCGGCGGCATCAGCGGCGCGTCGGCAGCCGCGTGGGTCGGCGTTCCAGCTCCTCCGGCTCCGGCGCCATCTTGAGCATCACGCGCAGGATGGCGGCGCGCGTGGCGACGTCGAGCCGACGATAGCCGCGCAGCAGCGCGTCCTCGTCCCGGGCCAGCAGGCCGAGCTCGCCCTGGTCGTCCTGCAGGTATTCGGCGGGAACCGGCGCGTCCGGATCGAGGCCGATCAGGTAGGCCACCGAGGTCTCCAGCACCTCCGCCAGCTTCACCAGGCGCTGCCCCCGCGGCAGCGGCGCCTCGTCCCGCAGCAGCCGGACCAGCAGGTCGACGGGGAGCCCGGCGCGGCGCGCGGCCTCGTCCGGGGCGAGCTCGAGCCGGTCGAGCCGCCCCTGCAGCCGCGCGGCGAGGCTCATCGCAGGTCAGCCCTCGGAGGCCGGACGGGCAGGATCGGCATCGGGAATGCTCCCTCGGGGCTGCAGAGCCGTCGCCGCGGCGGATGAACGGCGGCGGCCGGTCCCGGGTTCATAACCCGGATGCTTGACCAGGCCGCGTCAGGTCGGCGGCGGCGGTGGAGCGTCCGGACCTGATGTCGTTGCGGCCGGCGGCGGGCACAAGAAGGTGACGTCGAAGGCGGTCGGGTAGTACGGGGTAAACGGGTCGCCGTCCGGACGGAGGTCCAGGATCATGCTGACCCGGCCCTGCCGCAGGCAGAACCCGCTGGCCTCGGCCAGGACCACTCGGTTCGCCTCGCGGCCGCCGCCCAGCGCCGGGGCGCGCTCCTCGGACACCGCATAGGTGTCCGGTCCGACCGCCACCACGCCGCTGCTGTAGCCGCATCCCGCCAGGCAGGAGAGCAGCAGGACGCACGGGAGAGGCGGACGCATCGTCTCTCCCGTAGCATGCCGCCGCCGGCCCGCCATCCTCGACCGACCATCAGCTCTTCTTGCGCAGCGCCCGTTCATGCCGCTCGCCGGCGGCGGCGAAGCCGGTGGCCAGACAGAACGCGTGCAGGACCGGGTCGGGGCCCGTCAGCATCTCCAGCGCACCGCAGCCGGCCACCCGCGCCGCCTGCGATGCCGCCTTCACCAGCAGGCGGCCGATGCCGCGGCGGCGGTCGTCCGGGGCCACGAACAGGGCGGTGACCTGGGCGACGGGATGCGGACGGTGCAGGACGCGGTACCGGTGCAGCTGCACCAGCCCGCTCGGCGGGCCCCATTCCATGGCCAGCAGCGCGGTGCCGGCCTCGAGCTGCTGCCCATCCAGCCGCTCGGCCAGCTCGCGCACGGGCACGGGATGACCGGCCGCCGCCAGCAGCTCGGCCAGGCCCGGGGCGTCGGCCGCCGTCGCGGCGCGGATCTCCAGCCCGTGGCGGCTGCCCATCGGAGTCCTCCCAGAGCCCGTTCGAGAACGGCGCGTGCCGGATGAGAGCGCCACGCCAGCGATACCGCCGGCGTGAGCCCAGGGTTGCGAGCGCAGGCGGGCCCGTCGGATCGCCGGCATACGCCGTTCTCAAACGGGCTCTCCGTCGGCGGCCGCATTGCCGCAGCGGGTCCGCTCCGCTCTAATCCCGCCGATCCCGCCCGCCAAGGAGCCCCGACTTGCCGCTGCACCGTGCCCGCCTGCTGCTGAGCGCCGCCTGTCTCGCCGCCCCCCTCGCCTTTCCGCTGGCGGCCCTGGCGGCAGCCCCGGCGGCGGATGATCCGACGGTAAAGGCGGCACCCGTCAAGGCGCCGGCGCCCAACCTGCACGACGACGCCGTCAGCACCGACGGCAGCGTGACGGTCGGGGGCGTGCCGATCGCCTACCAGGCGGTCGCCGGCACGCTGGTGGTGCATCCGAAGGGCTGGGACGACGCGAAGGACGCGGCCGGCGACCAGCCGACGGTAGCCGCCAGCGAGCCTGGCGCGCAGTCGACCGCGAAGGGCGAGGGAGCCGGCGGCCACGACACCGGGGCGGAGGCGAAGATGTCCTACTTCGCCTACTTCAAGCACGGCGCCGCGGCCACCGCCCGGCCGATCACCTTCGTCTACAACGGCGGCCCCGGCTCGTCGACGATCTGGCTGCACATGGGCGCGTTCGGGCCGCGCCGCGTGCTCACCGCCGACGACAGCGTGACCCCGGGCGCGCCGTTCCGCACCGTCAACAACGACGACAGCCTGCTCGACGCCACCGACCTCGTCTTCATCGACGCGCCCGGCACCGGCTTCGGCCGCCTTGCCGGCCGGGACAAGGAAAAGGCGTTCTGGGGCACCGACCAGGACGCCTACGCGTTCTCGCAGTTCATCGTCGGCTTCCTCACGAAGTATTCGCGCTGGAACTCGCCCAAGTACCTGTTCGGCGAGAGCTACGGCACCACCCGCTCGGCGGTGCTGTCGAACATGCTGGAGGAGGACGAGGCGGTCGGGCTGAACGGCGTGATCCTGCTCTCGCAGATCCTGAACTACGCCGACAGCATCGACAGCCCGAAGGACCTGCCCGGCAACGACCTGCCCTACGTGCTGGGCCTGCCGAGCTACGCCGCCACCGCCTGGTACCACCACAAGCTGCCCGGCAATCCCGCCGACCTGCCCAGCTTCCTCGCGGACGTCGAGCGCTTCGCCAGCACCGACTACATGCTGGCGCTGGCACAGGGGGCCGCCCTGCCCGACGCCACCCGCGACGCCATCGTGGACAAGCTGCACCAGTACACCGGGCTGTCGGTCGAATACCTGAAGCGGGCCGACCTGCGCGTCGCCGGCGGAGAGTTCGCGCAACAGCTGCTGGCCGACACCGACACCAACACCGGCCGGCTCGACGCCCGCTTCTCCGGGCCCAGCATGGACCCGCTCGACCGCGCCGCGCAGTACGACCCGCTCGATTCCGGCATCGACGCCGCCTATGTCGCCAGCTTCAACGACTACGCCCGCACCGTGCTGCGCTATGGCGGCGGCCGGAAGTATCGGACCGAGGTCGACGTCTTCAAGGACTGGGATTTCAAGCACCAGGCGCCGGGCGAGGACCAGCCGCTGCCCGGCTTCCCCGACGTGATGGCGGACCTGGCGGCGGCGATGAAGTACAACCCGACCCTGAAGGTGCAGCTGAACGCCGGCTACTTCGACCTCGGCACGCCGTTCTACGAGGGCATCTACGAGATGCAGCATCTGCCGATGCCGCGGCGGCTGCAGGCCAACATCGAGTATCATCAGTATGCGTCGGGGCACATGGTGTACGTGCACGTGCCGGTGCTGCGGCAGCTGCACGACAACGTCGCCGCCTTCATCCGCAGGACGGACGATCAGGCGGCGCCGGCGCCGGCGCACTGAGGGCATGGTCCCGTCGCGGGCGCACGCCGATCATGCGCCTGCTCGTGGTCCGGGCAAGCGATGCGGTGCATGGGGCCATGAACCGGCCTGGGCGGTCATGCCGATCGGCGCAGCCCGATGCGCGCGCGCCGCGGCCTTGCCGGATGGCGATGGCCGGACGCCGGGCCATGGCTACCCGGGCGGCGCCCTACTCGTAGATGCCGCCGACGAGGTTGAGCCCCGGGTGCGGACCGGGCAGGTGCGAGCCGGTGTCGAGGATCTGGTCGTGGTTGAACGCCTTGATGTCGGCGTCGGCCCTCGGCCTGATGGTGAAGGGGATGTTGTAGGTCAGGGCATCGTTCTGAAGCTGCGGATCGCCGGTCAGATCGGGCTTGGCTGTCTTGCAGATGGTGATGGCCCGGTAGAACGGGACCTTGGAATCCACCACCTGATACCGGAGGCATGGGACGTCGCGCCCGCGTTCGGCCGAAAGCCGCTGCCACGTCGTGGTGCCGGCACAGGACGTCGTGGCGCCGACCAAGGCCAGCGCCAGGATGCATCGGCCGCGCGGACCCGGGCGATTCGTCACGCCCAGCCTTTTGGACATGTCGGTCTCCCTCCGGTTCGAGCGGTAGATCTTTCGTTGGAGGGCTGTATCGGTCAAGCGGATCTCGATCGATCCGTACCGTGCGGCAGCGACGGAGGTCGAACAGGATCGAGACCCGGTCGCGTCCGGGACCGGCTGGCCCGCTGATGTCCCGCCCGGCGCTGCCGTTGTTCCTGGACCTGGACGGCCGGCCCGCGTTCCTGCTGGGCGACGGCGAGGCGGCGGACCGGCGGCGGGCGACGCTGCTCGCATGTGGGGCGCTGGTGCGTCAGGAGGCCGAGCGGTTCGGTCCGGACATGCTCGACGGGTGCTGCGTCGCCATCGGCGCCGAGGCGCCGGACGCGGCGCTGGTGGCGATGACCGACGAGGCCCGGCGCCGCGGCATCCCATACAACGTGGTCGACCGGCCGTCCCTGTCCGGGTTCTCGACGCCGGCGGTGGTGTCGCGGGCGCCGCTGCAGATCGCGATCTCGTCCGGCGGTGCCGCCCCGGTGCTGTCCCGCCTGCTGCGCGCGCGCATCGAGAGCCTGGTGCCGCCGGCGTTCGGCCGCCTGGCGGCGCTGGCCGGCACGATGCAGCCGGAGACGCGCGCCCGGCTGCCCGACGTGCTGCGGCGGCGGCGCATGCTGGAGGCCGCCCTCGGCGGCCGGGTGGCCGAGCTGATGCTGGCCGGTCGCGACGGAGAGGCGGAGACGGCGTATCGGGCCGCGCTGGTCGCCGCCGAGGCGGATGCCGAGCGGCCGGAGCGGGGCATCGTCTACCTGGTCGATCGCGGTCCTGGTGTCGCGGACCTGGTGACGCTGCGGGCGCTGCGGCTGCTGGGCGAAGCCGACGTGATCGTGCACGACGCGGACGAGCCGGCGGCGATCCTCGAGCTCGCCCGCCGCGACGCCTCTCGCCTAGTGGTGACACCGGGCGACGCGGCCGCGCGGATCGGGGCGCTGGCGGCCGGAGGCGCGAAGGTGGTGCGGCTGTCGCCCGGCTCGGCCGAGGCGACGGCGCTGCGCGCGGCTGGTCACGTCTGCGTCGCCGTGCCGGGTGTGGCTGCGGGAGTGGATTGACGCCGGCGGCTGGGCGTTGCTGATGTCGACCGCATGTCCCGCCTCGACCTCAGCCGCGTTTTCCTGCCGGTCCGCATCGCCGTGCTGACCGTCTCGGACAGCCGCACCGCGTTCGACGACACCTCCGGCGACATCCTGGCCGCGCGCCTCGCGGCGGCAGGGCACGTGCTGGCCGACCGCGCCATCGTTCGGGACGATGCGGACCTGATCGTCGAGCGGCTGCGCGGCTGGATTGGCGACCCGCAGGTCGACGTGGTGGTCAGCACCGGCGGGACCGGCGTCACCGGCCGCGACGTGACGCCGGAAGCCTACGACCGAGTGGTCGAGAAGCGGATCGAGGGTTTCGGCGAGCTGTTCCGCATGCTCAGCTACCAGAAGATCGGTACGTCCACGATCCAGTCGCGGGCGCTGGCCGGAGTCGCGAACGGCACCTACCTGTTCGCGCTGCCGGGCAGCACGGGTGCGGTCAAGGACGGCTGGGACGACATCCTGGTCTGGCAGCTCGACAGCCGCCATTCGCCCTGCAATTTCGTGGAGCTGATGCCGCGGCTGCGGGAGCATTTGCGCTAGGAGTTCATTGACCTGATCTACAGGTCCGTCGCTGGCTGCGTTGTACCCAATCAGCTTGTCCGAGCCTGCCGGACTGCTTCCCGAACCAGATCTGACTCACAATCCGATCAAGTCGCGCTTGAACCGGGAGGCGGACCATGGATTAGGCGACTCAGGTCGACGCCGAGTTGGACCCGCCAGAGGGGACGCGACGTTGATGATTATGCGGCAGGACTCACATCTGACGCGGATGCACGTAAAAGAGGCTGTTCAACGAAGCCAATCAAGCGCCTACCGAAGCATCCATGCTCTCTGATCCAACGGACAGGTTGTGCAAGCCCGGCGTGGAGGTCGGAACTTGCGACCCAACTATCTAGATCCAAGTTTGATTGGCTTTGGGAATACTCCTTACGGAGTAACATTGAAGATCATCAACGAGTGATGCGGGTCGATATCGGGCTGCTAGCAAGCTTCATGATGGAGTTCTGACTTGTCCAAGCTGACTGCACAGGAACCCGTACATGCGTCTACGTTAGAGCTAGGAAAGGAACGACTAGAAGGAATCTACAGATCCGAGGGCTATAGAATCGAGAACGCAGCGGCTGAAGAACCGGACGACTCTGTTCTGGCAGTCCCTGATGTTAAGTTTCAGGCCATCAAGAACAATGAAGCGATCATCGTGGCACTCGTCGGTCAGAATGATAAGCTAGAGAGACTTCATCACCTCCATGAGCTTCAGGACAGGATAGGGAAAAGGTATCTGCGCGTCCATCCTCTTGAGTTACCACAAAACGTTCGATCGGTACGTAAGTCTATTACCTGGTTCCTCGCGCAAGGACCAGTCTTGACAGTGATGTTGACCAGCATCGGCGCTGTGGGAGCCTTCTTGATTAGGGAATTCTGAAGTCGTCGGTTTCTTCATCAACAAGAGACCAGAGATGGAATCATTAAGGACGATCCCGGGAACTCCATCTTATTTGATCTTGGCACAGCCTCCATTACCGTCGACACCGACAGTCGTCTTTCCGCCACCGACGGCGGCACCCGTACAGGACGACGGCCATATCAAGTCAGTCGCATCAGGGCCGGATGACGATGCAGATTTACTGCGGGCACTACAGGTATATCTGCGCAAGCAACTTGGGGAAGACGCCGGACGTCAAGAACTTTCGGAACCTAATTTGTTACTCACAATGCCATTGGATTATACGCACGGCAATAGAACCGCCAAGTGCATCATTCACGGCAGTGTCGTCGTTGGCCCTCAGATCCTGGTAGCCGCCGGACGCTTTCCGGGCGAATCAAATGTGGGCGACACAGTGGATACGCTTGTCTCCCATGCCTGCCAAGATGCAGTCCACGCAATGGTGGAGAACTATCTTGCGCAATGACCACGCGCTTCATATGCCCAAGGAGATTTGAAGCCTTGGCGCAAAGCTTTCGCACCTCAGCAAGCCTTGTAGCTGGGTCCCGTTTCTCGGTAATGTCAAAGTTGTAGAACATGAGACGTCCGGCATTGGGTCACCCGTCTTGACGGGGTCAACTCGAACTAGCGTGAAGGCTACACCTAGACTTTGGCCAAGGAACTGGCCCTGAACATGTCCGACGTGGCTCACAATACCCGCTCCGTTGAACACGCGCCCGTCCTTGTCCCAACGATGCCTCCGACAACCAGACTCGGAAAGCGATCAACTAGCTTTGCCCCTTCGGTGTCTCTAGGCTGCGCAACGAGATCGAAAGACATCGAGGTTAAGCCGACGAGCAGCTGTTGCAGGAGCACGCCGCGGACAGCTGGGTCATTACTATCCAAGCCACAAGTCTTCGCTCCCAGCTTGGCGACCGCGTCTTCGCTCAAGAGGCCAGCAAGAATTTGAGTAGGCGTTCTGTAGTTGTCACACGCGTCGGCCTGAGCAGGACCCAGGTAAAGGTAGATGACGGCTGTGATGAAGAGAGTCAGACGAACCACGTTAATCTCCGAAAAACTCGAACGATCCCATCGCGAAACGCGTCTGTCAGCGGATTTCCAACTAAGTCTACCATGTCCTGTTGAGAGCGACGATACGAGAAACGCACTGTCGTGTCGGACGCCAAATACCTGGCCATCGCCCTTAGGACGAGAACTTTTCAAGATAATTACCTGCGAACCTGGCAGACGATCTGGGATCTGTCCATGTCGAATCCATAGGATTCGATCCTAAAGCAGATGATCCGCTCTCGGTCCAGATCCAGCAATCAGAATTTGCAGTATGACGAACATTCTGAGCAGTCGCATATCCAATCCTGCACGATGTGATCAAGGACCAGCCTCGCGGCAACTCCCTCAGCCTGAGCGGTTGAGCCGGCGTTCGAGAAACCTGATGATCTTACCATCGCCGTGCATTGTTCGACCGATCTCTGTAAAGCCCAGGCGGGCGTGGAAGACGTCGGAGACGGGATTCGGGGGGTCGATGTTGATTTCGCAGGTGATGCGATAGCGGCCGGCCTGTTGGGCCTGGGCGAACAGGCGGTGGTAGAGGCCGGCGGCGAGGCCAACGCCGCGATGTTCGGGCGCGGTCACCACCCGGTCGACATAGATGAAGTCGCGGGCCCGCTCGCGCAGCCAGAGGAAGTTGGGGCTGTCGTAGGGGGCGTCCTGGTCGAAGGCGATCAGGAAGGCGGCGACGTCGCCGAGCTGCTCGACGCGGAAGGCGTGCCTCAGCATCCAGTCGAGGCGGGCGGCGTCCAGCAGGGAGGTGTCGCGGTGGTGGGCGTTGTTGAGGGCGAGCAGCCGTGCCGCATTGACCCGGCTGCCGCCTGCCCCTTCAATCGCACCGTTCACCCACGGACCCCCATCCCATGACCACGCGCGCCGACCTCGTCGAGAAGATCGTCCGCATCAAGATCGAGCAGGATCTGTCCTGGGCGGAGCTGGCCGGGCTCGCCACCGACCTGTCGAAGGAATTCGTCACCGCGGGCCTGCTGGGCCAGATGACGCTGCCCCGGCAGGCGGCGGAGGCGATCGGCGACAGGCTCGGGCTGGAGCCGTTCGAGATCAAGCTGCTGCAGGTGCCGCCCTACCGCGGCTCGCTGCCGACCACGGTGCCGACCGACCCGCTGATCTACCGGTTCTACGAGTTGGTGTCAGTCTATGGCACCACCTTCAAGGCGCTGATCCACGAGGAGTTCGGGGATGGCATCATGAGCGCCATCGACTTCCGCATGGACCTGTCGCGCGAGCCGAACCAGGCCGGCGACCGCGTCGCCATCACGATGAGCGGCAAGTTCCTGTCCTACAAGTCCTACTGAACCCGGCAGCGAAGGACCAAGCCGCATGACTATCTCTAGGCTTCTCGGCGCGGCGCTGGCCGGCGCGGCGCTGACGCTCTCCGTCTCGGCCGGGGCGCAGGAGATGACCGGCAGCTACACGCTGACGAAGGTCACGTTCCAGGGCAACTCGCAGGTCTCGACTGCGGACCTGCAGGCGGCGCTGCCGATCCGGCCCGGCCAGAAGATCGACCATGCCGGCCTGCAGCAGGATGCCGACGCGGTGCAGGCGGTCTACCAGAAGCACAATGTCGGGACGAGCATCACCACGAGGCTCACGGTGCTGCACAAGACCCGGGCGGAGCTGACCTACGTGTTTGCCGAGCAGGCGCCGGTCGCGCCCATCGTGCGGCACGTCGGCGTCACCGCCGACACGGTGTCGGTGACCGGCAACAGCAAGGTCTCGACCGCCGACATCCTGGCCGCCGCCAACATCAAGCCGGGCCAGGTGGTGACCAATCCCGAAATCAGCGCCGCCCAGGCTGCCATCGTGGCGCTCTACAAGAAGGCCAATGTCGGCGTCGTGGTGGACGCCAACTGGACCAACCTGTCGCCGCAGCACATCGCCATGGTGTTCAAGATCACCGAGAAGGACGAAAGCTGATTACGAATTGGGGCCTGGGGCCGCCGGCCCCAGCGGGTCCGGGGCCGGAGCGGGACTATCGCAATTGAGGAGACGTGAAAGGAGAAGGCCAGGGCGCTGCCCTGGACCCGTTGGGGCCGCAGGCCCCAAACCCCGATCGTTAAGAAGATCATCCTTGCGTGGAGGTACCACCTTAACGAATCGGGGTCTGGGGCCCGCGGCCCCAGTGGGGTCCAGGGGCAAAGCCTCTGGCCTTGCCTTCCTTCTCACGTGCGTCGCACTGATATCGGGCATGCCCTGCCAAGCCGTCGAGTCCTGCTTCGCCACGCTGGCCGCGACGCGGAACTTCACCCTGGGCCAGCCCCGGCACGCGCTGCCCACGCCGGACGGCCGGTCGGTGCTGTTCCTGCGCAGCGGCCCGCGCGACACCGTGCTGCACCTCTACCGCACCGACCTCGCCACCGGCGCCGAGACCGAGCTGGCCCGTCCGGATGCCACACCCGAGCAGTTCTCGGTGGCCGAGAAGGCGCGGCGCGAGCGCGCCCGCATGACGCTCTCCGGCATCACCGACTTCCAGCTGTCGCAGGACGGCGCCATCGTGCTGGCGACGCAGGCGGACCGGCTGCTGCGGATCTCGCTCGCCGACGACCGCGTGGTCCCGGTCGCCGGCAGCGGCTGGATCGCGCCGCGCCTGTCGCCGGACGGGCGGATGGTGGCGGCGGTGCGCGACGGCGACCTGCACGTGGTGACGCTGGCGACGGGGGCGGACCGGCCGCTCACCAGCGGCGGCACCGAGACGCTGACGCACGGCATGGCCGAGTTCGCCGCCGCCGAGGAGCTCGACCGCGCCGACGGCGCCTGGTGGTCGCCGGACAGCCGCACGATCCTGTACGAGCAGGCCGACAGCGCAGGCGTCGAGCAGCACTTCATCGCCGATCCCGGCCATCCGGAGCGGGCGCCGGTCGCGTTCCGCTACCCGCGCGCCGGCACGGCGAACGCGCGCGTCCGGCTGGGGCTGATCGCCGCCACCGGCGGGCCGACGCGCTGGGTCGACTGGGACGGCGACGCGTTCCCCTACCTGGCGCGGGTGGTCTGGCCGGCCGAGGGCGGCCGGCTGACGCTGGTGGTGCTGAACCGGGCGCAGACCGAGGAGCGGGTGCTGGCGGTCGACCCCGCCACCGGCCATGCCGGCGTACTGCTGTCGGAGACCGACCCGGCCTGGATCGACGTGGCGCCGGCCGCCGCCCGGCTGGCGCCGCCGCTGCCGCGCTGGCTGCCGGACGGGTCCGGGTTCCTGTGGGCGGCGGAGCGGGCGGACCACTGGCAGCTCGAGCTGCGCCACGCCGACGGCCGCCTGGACCGCGTGCTGACGGATGCCGCGCTGCCGTTCCTGGCGGTGGAGGACCTCGATGCCGCCGCCGGCACCGTCACCATCAGCGCCGACCCCGACCGGCTCGGCATCGCGCTCTACCGGATCCCGCTCCGGGGTGGTGCCGCGACGCCGGTCGCGACCGAGCCCGGGCTGCACGAGGCGAGCTTCGTGGAGGGCGGCCACCGCGTGTTCGCCGATGCGTTCAACGGCGCCGACGGCACCGCGGCGACGCTGGTGCGGGCCGCCGATGGCCAAGTGCTGGCGACGCTGGCGAGCCGCGCCGAGATTCCGGCGGCGCTGCCGCGCATCGCGTTCACGGCCGTCGGCGCCCGCCAGCTCGACGCGCTGGTGGTGCGGCCGGCCGGCTTCGTCCCCGGCCGGCGCTATCCGGTGGTGCTGCAGGTCTATGCCGGGCCCGGCGTGAAGACGGTGCAGCGGGCGCCGCGGCTGTTCTTCGAGGACCAGTGCCTGGCCGACCGCGGCTTCATCGTCGTGAGCCTCGACGGCCGCGGGACGCCGGGTCGCGGCCGCGACTGGGAGCGCGCGATCAAGGGCGACCTGATCGACCTGCCGCTGTCGGATCAGGTCGACGGGCTGCGGGCGCTGGCCGCCCGGGTGCCGGAGATGGATCTCGGCCGGGTCGGCGTCACCGGCTGGTCGTTCGGCGGCTACTTCACGGCGATGGCCACGGTCCGGCGCTCGGACGTCTTCAAGGCGGGCGTCGCAGGCGCCCCGGTGGTCGACTTCGCCGACTACGACACCGCCTATACCGAGCGCTACCTGGGAACGCCGCAGGCGGATCCGGAGGGCTACCGACGGAGCGACGTGCTGACCTATGCGGCGGGCCTGTCGCGGCCGCTGCTGGTGATGCACGGGCTCACCGACGACAACGTATACTTCGAGAACAGCTACAAGCTGACGCAGGCGCTGCTCGACGCCGGCCGCCCGTACCGGCTGCTGCTGCTGCCCGGCACGCACCAGCTCCCCGACCCGCTGATCCGCACCCGGGTCGGCGAGGCGCGGGCGGCCTTCCTGCAGGACGAGGTCAGGTAGCGTCGGGACCGGACGGCGCCTCGATCAGCTCGCGGATGCGGCGGCCGAGCGCCTCCATCGCGAACGGCTTGGTCAGCACGTGCATGCCGGGCTCGAGGTGGCCGTGGCTCAGCACCGCGGTCTCGGCGTAGCCGGTGATGAACAGCACCCGGAGCCCGGGGCGCAGCGCCCGCCCGGCATCGGCGACCTGGCGCCCGTTCATGCCGCCGGGCAGGCCGACATCGGTGATCAGGAGGTCGAGCCGCGCGCCGGAACGCAGCACCGCCAGCCCCTCGGCGCCGTCGGCCGCCTCGACCGCGACGTAGCCCAGATCCTTCAGCACCTCGGTGACCAGCATCCGCACCGTGGCCTCGTCGTCGATCACCAGCACGGTCTCGCCGCGCCCGGCGCGGGCCGGCCCCTCCGGCCGCGCCGGCGCATCCGGCGGCTCGGCCTGGCCGCCATGGCGCGGCAGGAACAGGCAGACCGTGCTGCCGGCGCCCTCGACCGAATGAATGCGCACCTGGCCGCCGGACTGGCGCGCGAAGCCGTAGGTCATCGACAGCCCGAGCCCAGTACCCTGGCCGATCGGCTTGGTGGTGAAGAACGGGTCGAACGCGCGCGCCACCACGTCCGGCGGCATGCCGGTGCCGTCGTCGCTGACGCACAGCGAGACGTACTCGCCCACCGGGAGGTCGCGCTGCAGCCCGGCCTGACGGTCCAGCCGGCGATGGGCGGTCTCGATGACCAGCCGGCCGCCGTCCGGCATGGCGTCGCGGGCGTTGATGCACAGGTTGAGCAGCGCGTTCTCGAGCTGGCTCGGGTCGGCGAGTATGGTCCACGCCTCCGCCGCCCGCTTCACCTCGACCGCGATCTGCGGCCCCATCGTACGCCGGATCAGCTCCTCCATGCCGGCGACCAGCTGGTCCGGATCGATCGCGTGCGGATCCAGCGTCTGCCGCCGCGAGAACGCCAGCAGGCGGTGGGTAAGCGCCGCGGCCCGGCGCGCGGCGCCCTGGGCGGCCTCGATGTAGCGGGGCGTGTCGCCGAGCCGGCCCTGCCCGATGCGGGTCTGCAGCAGCTCCAGGCTGCCCGAGATGCCGGCCAGCAGGTTGTTGAAGTCGTGCGCGATGCCGCCGGTGAGCTGGCCGACCGCCTCCATCTTCTGGCTCTGCCGCAGTGCCGCCTCGATCCGCCCCCGCTCGGCCAGCGCCTCGGCGATACGCGCCTCCAGGGTCTCGTTCAGCTCCAGCAGCTGCGCCTCCGCCCGGCGGCGCTCGGCGATCTCGCGCTGGGCCGCCGCATACAGCCGGGCGTTGTCGATCGCGATCGCGGCCTGTGCCGCGATCCCCTCCAGCAGGCGCTCGTGGCGGACGGTGAAGCGGCCCGGCTCCGGATGGCCGAACACCAGCCCGCCCAGCGCCTCCCCCGAGCGCGACACCACCGGCACCGCGAGGTAGCTGCGCACCGGCAGGTGGCCGGGCGGCATGCCGGCATAGGGCAGGTTGCGGCCGTAGCGCGGGTCGAGGGCGACGTCGTCGGACCGCACGGTGCGGCCGCCCTGGAAGGTCGGCGCCAGCAGGTCGGTGGCGCGCGGCATCGGGAAGATCGAGAACGCCGAGCGCGGGGCTCCCGACAGCGTATAGAGCTGGTGCACCTCGCCATGGGTGCCAGCATCGACGTTGTAGAAGAACGCGCCGAACCGCGCCGTGCTGAGCTCGACGCCGACATCGGTCACGCGCTGCACCACGCGCTCGAGGTCGAGCTCGCTGGCGAGCTCCCGGCCCATGCGGTTCAGGATCTCGAGCGTCCGGCTCTCCTCCTCCAGCGCCTGCTGGGCGGCGATGCGCTCGGTGATATCGAAGAACGAGCAGATCGCGCCGGCCAGCTCGCCGTCGCGTAGGATCGGGTAGGCCCAGTACTCGACCGGGAAGCTGCTGCCGTCGAGCCGGAAGAACAGCTCGCCGACGACGTGGGCCGGCATGCCGTCGCGGGCGCAGAGGTAGATCGGGCAGTCGCCGACGTCGTAGCGGGCGCCGTCCGGACGGGTGTGGTGGATGACGTCGTGCAGGCGGCGGCCGACCGCCTCGTGCTCGCCGGCGAAGCCGTGCATGGCCAGGAAGGCGCGGTTGCAGAGCGTGGTGACGCCGTCGCGGTCGACCGCGTAGAAGCCCTCGGCAGTGGAGTCGAGCAGCATCCGCATCTCGGCCTCGCTGGTGCGCAGCGCGGTCTCGGCCATGTGCACGGCGCTGACGTCGATGACGATGCCGGTATAGCGGAGCGGGCCGCCATCGCCAGGCCGGTAGCCGTGCCCGGAGACCAGAAGCCAGCGCAGGCGGCCGTCCGGATGGATGACGCGGAGCTGGCCGGCCTCCTCGCGGGCATCGGCGTCGGCATCGGCGGGCCAGTGCAGGCGGCGGAAGCGGGCGCGGTCGTCGGGATGCAGGTGTGCCGCCATCGCCTCGCACGGCAGCCCGTCGGCCAGGCGCTCCGGGTCGAGCCCGTAGAAGCTGGCGAGCGTGGCGTCGCCGCTGACCGTGCCGCTGGCGATGTCGCAATCGAAGAACGCGACCAGGCCGGTGTCGAGGGCCGTCTCGATCCGCTCGCGCAGGGCCTGGCGGGAAAGGTTCGACAACCGCATGGGTCTCTATAACAAGACCTCAGGACGCGAGCCATCGGCTTCGCGGCGGATCAGCCGTCCCGACGCCTGGGACGCGTCTCCCTCGTGCTCCACGGGATCGTAAACAAGTCAGCGCCGGACCGGAAAGATCCGCAACGGCCGGTTGAAAAGCTCCGGGGCCTGCGCTCAAATCCGGGCAGCGGTCGCACGCGGCCAGGGCCGGCGGCCAGACGCATCTCACCGGAGACGCCGATGCACCCCCATCGACCTGCACGCCTGCTGGCCGGGCTGCTCGCCCTGGCATGGCCCGCCGGACACGCGCTGGCCCAGACCGCGGCGGAAGGTACGCGCCTCGTGACGCGGGGCATCGACGAGGGGCGCACGGTCACGCTGCCCGGGACCGTGCGGTCGGAGGCCAACGCCGCCAACGACCGCGGCCTGGTCGATCCCGGACTCCGGCTCGACCACATGGAGCTGCTGCTGAACCGGCCGGCCGCCACCGAGGCGGCACTCGAGAGCTACGTCGACGGCCTGACCGACCCGCGCTCGCCCGATTATCACCGCTGGCTGACCGCGGCGCAGTACGGCAGCCAGTTCGGGCCGTCCACCGCCGACGTGCAGGAGGTCATCGGCTGGCTGCAGTCGCGCGGCCTCGCGGTCGACGGCGTGCAGACCAGCCGCATGGTGATCGACTTCTCCGGCACCGCCGCCCAGGTGCGGGCGGCATTCGGCACCGCGATCCACCGGCTCGAGGTCGGCGGCATGTCGCACATCTCTAACATGACCGACCCGCAGATCCCGGAAGCGCTGGCCGGCATCGTGCGCGGCATCGTCTCGCTGAACGACTTCCGCCCGCACGCCTATTTCCGGCCGCGGCCGGGCTACACCTACACCAGCGGCAGCTCGACCTACCACGTGGTGGTGCCGGCCGACCTGGCCACGATCTACGACTTCAACCCGCTGTTCTCGGCCGGCGTGTCGGGCCAGGGCCAGACGATCGTGGTGATCGAGGACACCGACGTCTACAAGGCCGCGGACTGGAGCACGTTCCGCAGCGTGCTGGGCCTGTCCGGCTATGCCGGCTCGTTCACCCAGGTGCATCCGGGCGGCTGCAAGGACCCCGGCGTGGTCGCCGGCGACGAGAGCGAGGCGACGCTGGACGCCGAGTGGGCCAGCGCCGGCGCTCCGAGCGCCGCCATCGAGCTCGCCTCCTGCCCCAGCACCGGCACCACCTTCGGCGGCCTGACCGCGCTGCAGAACCTGGTCAACGGCAACGCCCCGCCCGCCATCGTCAGCATCAGCTACGGCGAGTGCGAGGCCGAGAACGGCGCCACCGCCAACGCCGCCTACGCCAGCATCTACAAGCAGGCAGCAGCGATGGGCATCTCGGTGTTCGTGTCCGCCGGCGACGAGGGGGCCGCCAGCTGCGACGCCGACGCCACCCGGGCCACGCACGGCATCGCCGTGAGCGGCTTCGCCTCCACGCCCTACGATGTCGCCGTGGGCGGCACCGATTTCGGCGACACCTACGCCGGCACCACGGCGACCTATTGGAATGCCGGCAACGGCACGGCCTACGGCTCGGCGACGGGCTACATCCCCGAGATCCCGTGGAACGATTCCTGCGCCAGCACGCTGCTCGCCACCGCTGCCGGCTACGCCACCCCCTACGGCGCGTCCGGGTTCTGCAACAGCACGGTGGGCAAGGACTACTACCTGACGACGGCCAGCGGCAGCGGCGGTCCCAGCGGCTGCGCCACCGGCGCTCCGTCCAAGGCCGGGATCGTCGGCGGCAGCTGTGCCGGCACCGCCAAGCCGTCCTGGCAGTCGGTGGTCGGCAACCCGTCCGACCGCGTCCGCGACCTGCCGGACGTGTCGCTGTTCGCGGCCAACGGGGTCTGGGGCCACTACTACGTGTATTGCGACTCCGACACCAGCGACGGAGGCGCCGCCTGCACGGGTGCGCCCAGCGGCTGGTCCGGCGCCGGCGGCACCAGCTTCGCCGCTCCCATCATGGCGGCGATCCAGGCGCTGGTGAACCAGAAGCAGGGTGCCCGGCAGGGCAACCCGAACCCGGTCTACTACGCCCTCGCCCGGTCAGAATACGGCAGCGCCGGCACGCCGTCCTGCAACTCGACCACGGGCAGCGGCACCGCGGCGGCCTGCGTGTTCTATGACGTGACCCAGGGCGACATGGACGTGAACTGCACCGGCAGCACCGACTGCTACCTCGACGGCGGCCGCAATGGCGTGCTGTCGACCGGCAGCGGCAGCTACGCGAAGGCCTACGGCACCCAGACCGGCTGGGACTTCGCCACCGGCATCGGCTCGGTCAACGTCACCAACCTGGTCAACGGCTGGTCGGCCGGGGCCAGGGCGGCGGTGCAGTAAGGCCAGGGGCTCTGCCCCTGGACCCCGCCAGAGGCGGAGCCTCCGGACACCGTTCCTCAGGTAAGGGGTTCCAAGGGCCGCGGCCCTTGGCGGGTCCAGGGCAGAGCCCTGGCCCTCTTACAAATGTAACATTGAAACGACATCCATTTTAGAGACACCCCCGTAAGGACATGCAGGGGGCGAAGGCGGTCCTGCCGTCGGTGCCATGACGGCCTCGGCGACGCACCATGAAGGGCTGTCCCGATGTCGGACGACTTGCAGAAGCAGACCACCCACGAGGCGCCGGTCCAGCCATCCCGCCGCCGCCTGATCGAGCGGGCCGGGCTGGGTGCGGTGGCGCTGGGCGCCGTCGCCGCCGGCGCCGGGCGGATCGCGCCCGCCCAGGCGCAGACCGCCGACATCGACGTCGGCATCCTGAACTTCGCGCTCAACCTCGAATACCTCGAGGGCGAGTTCTACAGCTTCGGCGTGCACGGCGTCGGGCTCGGCGCGCTGGCCGACACCGCCGGCAAGAAGGGCAAGATCAAGGGCGGCACGCAGGTGCCGAACATGGTCCCGCAGGTGCAGCAGCTGTTCATGGAAATCGCCCAGGACGAGCGCAACCACGTCAAGTTCCTGCTCGACAACCTGGGCACGTCCGCGGTGCCGGAGTCGCCGATCGACTTCACCGGCGCGTTCGCGGCGCTGGGCCAGGCGATCGGGGTGCCGGGCTTCAACCCGTTCGCCGACCAGCTCAGCTTCCTGCTCGGCGCCTACATCTTCGAGGACGTGGGCGTCACGGCCTACAACGGCGCCGCTCCGCTGGTCACCAGCAAGGCCTACCTGGGTGCCGCGGCCAGCATCCTGGCGGTCGAGGCGTATCATGCCTCCGCCATACGCACGCTGCTCTACGAGGCGGGCGCCGGCGAACTCACCGACCGCATCTCCAAGGTGCGCGCGGCGGCGTCCGGCACCGGCGGCACCACCGGCATTCCCGCCGACGACCAGGGCGTGATCCGGAACGGCGTGGTCAACGCCGTGCCGACCAACGCGAGCTCGCTCGCCTTCGCCCGCACGCCGTACCAGGTGCTGTCGATCGTGTTCAACGGCGGCACCACCAGCGGCGGCTTCTATCCCGACGGCGTGCAGGGAATGTTCACCTCGTCGGTGGCCTGACCGCCCGCCGCTGCGGATCGGCAGGGCCTCCACCCGACCCGGGTGGGGGCCCCGTGGAACCATGAGCCAGAGCCAAGACCTCGGAGACCCGACACACGAAAACGAAGTCCAAAGCGGAGCTTTCACATGGGAGCCCGACCCAAGGGGACGTCGAGGAAGAGCTGCGCCGATCCCACCCGGCTGGGCGCCCGGCCGGGTTCGTTCCGACGACCTGGCTGCTCAGCACGGTCGATGCCGGCTGGCATGCGGGACCGCGCTACCGGCGGCGCCGGCCATGGCCTTCGCGTTCGGCAACACCGCCCGGTTCGTCGCCGGCGTATGCGGGCGGCCGCACCGCCACGCGTTCGGCTTCACCGCCTTCAGCTCGTTCGGCGCGTTCTGGTGGTCGTTCGCACTGTTCGTCCCGTTGTTCCACGGCACCGTCCCGCCCGGCACCGGCACCGGCAGCCATGTCGGCTTGCTAACCGCGACGGCGGCCTATCCCGCCGCCGCCGCGGTGGCGTCGGAAACCGCGGGACGCCGGATTCTGCCGATCGGCCGACTAGGCACGGCATCCAAGGGATCCCAGGTGGCGGAGCTTGGACTGAAGGCCAGGACCTGGTCGTACCGAAGCGGGCGCGACCGTTCGGGTTCGGGGCCATCCGGTCAGTGCGAGTTCACCATGCGCAGCACCTCGTCGAAGCGCCCGTCCCGGTCGGCATGGCGCAACGGGCCGACGCGCTGCACCAGGACCTCCGCCGGCGTCGGCTGCGTCGCGAACAGCGCCATGGTCTCGCCGATGAACGCGTCGAGCGGGAGGAAGCCCTCGCGCACGGACTGGCCGGGGGTGAGATCGGTCTGCACGCCCGGCGGCGCCAGCTCGATCACCTCGACCCGGCCGCGCAGCCGCTCGCGCAGCGACACGGTGTAGGAGTGGAGCGCCGCCTTGGTCGCCGAGTAGGTAGGGGTCATGACCAGCGGCACGAAGGCGAGCCCGGACGTGACGTTGACGATCGCGGCATCCGGCTGCGCCGACAGGTGCGCGATCAGGCCGTCGATGAGCCGGATCGGGCCGAGCAGGTTGGTCGCCACCGTCGCCTCGGCGTCGGCGAGGTCGCGCGGGCCGGATAGGTCCTCGGCGCGCATGATGCCGGCGTTGTTGACCAGCGCGTTGAGCGCCGGATGCGCCGCCACGACCTCGCGCGCGAACGCGGCGACCGCGCCCGCATCCTCGATGTCGAGCACGGCGGCGGTCATCGCCGCGCGACCCTCCATGGTCTCGTCGAGGGCGTCCCGCCGCCGCCCGGCGACGATCACCGCGTTGCCGGCGTCATGGAACCGCCGCGCCAGCGCGCGGCCGATACCCGAGCCGCCGCCGGTGATGAGGATGGTGTTGCCCGTCGGTCTCATGCGTCGTCTCCCCCAAATGCCGTAACGCGCTGTTAACAGCTTCCGCTTTCGATTAGGAAGAAGGCACCGAGGAGTTCCATACTTACTTCAGGGAGAGTGTCACGATGTCGAGGCTGCCGTTCAGCGCGGAGACGATCGAGCGCACCCAGGCCATCGCCGCGCGCGAGCCCGCGGAGGAGGTCGATCCGCGGGTGGAGGCGCTGGTCACGCAGCTGATCGGCCGGGTCGCCGACAAGTGGACGATGCTGATCCTGGAGGAGCTGACCGAGGCGGGCGAGCTGCGCTTCACCCGCCTGTCGGAGCGCGTGCCCGGCATCAGCCAGAAGATGCTGACGCAGACGCTGCGCCGGATGGAGCGCGACGGGCTGGTGCTGCGCACGGTGCACGCGGTGGTGCCGCCGCGGGTCGAGTATCGGCTGACGGAGCTGGGCTCGAGCCTGGGGGCGGCGTTCTGCGGCGTCTGGATCTGGGCCGAGCGGCACCTGGACCAGGTGGAGGCGGCGCGGCGGGCGTTCGACGCGCGCACCCGGCCATGATGCGACCGTCCTCGGCAGAGGGTTGCCGACGGGAAGCCGGTCCGTGATCTGAGTGCCGCCGGCGCCGGAGACATCCAAGCCGGGGGTTGCCGAACATCGCGCGACGTACCAAATCCAGTTAACGTCGACGCGTCTCGGACAGGCCGACGCGATCGGGGCGATCGGGCCGACCACCCAGGTGGTGAGCCGATCCGCGCGAAGCCCGTTCCGCGTCGAGCATGAGCCCTGCCCCAGCCTGTCCGTCGCCTCTCGGGTCCCAGCAGATCCCCGGGTCTAGCCCATGATCTGCCGACCTCGAGCCGAAGCGAAGGAAGATCGTCGATGCCGGAAGACGAAGCTCCCCCTGCGACATCATCCAACGTCATCATCCTGAGAAATGACGGCTCCGAACCCGGCCCGAGGCGGCTTTCGCGCTTCATCACCGAAAACACGGATTTGATCGTCGGCGAGTGGGAGAGCTTCGCGCGGACCCTGGAGCCGTTCTGCAGCGGAATGACCCCTCACGCCTTGCGTGACCACATCCATGAGATCCTCGCCTTCATCGTGCCGGATATGGAGACGTCCCAGACCCCCGAAGAGCAGCGCGTCAAGTCGCACGGGAGCCAGGACGAAACGAACACGGCAGCGCAGACGCATGCCGCCCTGCGGTTCGCAGGCGGCTTCGACATCGGGCAGATGGTCTCGGAGTATCGGGCGCTCCGCGCCAGCGTCCTCAAGCTCTGGAGCAGGACGAGCCCGGCCTACGATGCGCAGGACATCGACGACATGACCAGGTTCAACGAGGCGATCGACCAGGAGCTGTCCGAATCCGTGAACTTCTACACGGAGAAGGTCGCGCAGTCGAAGGACCTGGTGGTCGGCATCCTGGGGCACGACCTCCGCGGCCCGCTCCAGGCGATCATGCTGTCGGCCGAGCTCGCCGCGCATATGGGGCGCCTGAGCGAGCGCCAGACGATGCTCGTCAACAACGTGCTCGAGGGCGCGCATCGGATGAGCGACCTCATCAACAACCTGCTCGACGTCACGCGCGCGCGGTTCGGCTCGGGACTTCCGGTGGTCCGGGCCATGATGAACATGGGCTTCGTCGCTCGGCAGGTGGTCGACGAAGTTCGGGTGGTCCATCCGCGCCGCACGATCGAGCTGACCATGTCCGGCGGCCTGATGGGCGAGTGGGACAAGGCCCGGATCGGGCAGGTGTTCTCGAACCTCCTAGGCAACGCGATCCAGTACGGGTTCCAGGGCTCGCCGATCCGGGTCGACCTCAAGGGCGCCTCCGGCGGCGTGACGGTGACCGTCGGCAACGAGGGCGTGCCGATCCCGCCGGAGAAGATGGTCATGATCTTCGATCCCTTGACGCGCGGCCGGCCGAACGACAACAGCGTGCCTGCATCCGGCAATCTCGGCCTCGGGCTCTACATCACCAAGGAGGTCGTGGTCGCCCATGGCGGCACCATCGAGGTGACCTCCTCCGAGGCGGACGGCACGGTCTTCACGGCGCATTTCCCGCCGCCGAAGCCGGCGCCGACGGCGCAGGAGGAGCGGAGGCGGGCCTGAGGCGGGCGGCGATCGTCCACATCGATCCGCGCCGACGAGCGACAGTCTTGTCGCGCTCTAACGTGAGAGCCCGGGATAGGTGAGGTCCGCGAGGATGCGATGCGGTGTGTAAGGCCTTGTCTTCAAGCGGCCGATCAATGCCAGTCTCGACGAGGAGCCGGTTCACGCGGCGCGACTGCTGACGAGCAACCTGAGCGGTACGCCGGGAGACCCGCTCCGGGAGTTCGTGACCCGCGAGCGGACGCGTCGACTGGCGCAGGACGGGGCCGTGGATGAGGTCATCGACAGCCTGAACGCCTTCCACCGGACGCACGGCCTGCTCGGCGACGGGTTCTCGTCCCTCTGACGCATGCGCCCGTTCGATGTGCTGCGGAACCCAGGGCGGCAGCGTGAAGCGAGGTCGGGGGTGGGGGCATCCCCATGGCTAGGTCAGGCGGTGGCGGCGGGTCGGCATGCGGTTGGTCTCCCCCGGCGGTGCTGGCGGCGGAGACTACGCTGTCCCAATGGCGGCAGTGCAGCGAAATCGCCAGCCGAGAGGCCTGGATGGGGAGCGCGGGATGGCCGGGCGTGGTGTCATGAGATGGTGTCATGAACCTGCGCTGGTGGTCCTGCGTCGGGAGCCGTCGTCGGAGGACGTTGGCGGGTGGCGCTCCTCCAACGCTCTTGCGAGAGGATTGACAGGTTGTGGGACGACGGGTTCCGACTGTCGATCACGCGGAGAAGATGGCTGGAGCGGTTCCATCAGGCCCTGTGCGCAGTCGCTGGCCGATGGCGTCGGTCAGGGTGTAGACGGCTGCTCTGCGTCCCATTTGCGCCGCTCCGAGCCGATCTAGCCGTTTCCAGAACCTGCTTTTCATCCATGTGGCCGCTGAATTTGCGCAAACGGACTGCACGCCGCTTGCGACAGAAGCGAACACAAGAGAGTCTCGGGAGACTGGACTAGACTAGCCGTCGCCAGCACATGCCTTACATACGTCGCGCTGGTAAATCATGTGCCATTTTTCTCGCACCTCTCGTTGCCGTACGAATCCGTGACTTTGTGCTCGTCGTGGCCGCATTTCAGCCCGCTATGTAATGCGCTCGCCAGAACCTGCTCCAGCCTTGCCCTATGAAGACCGGCAATTCTTACAAAGGTCTCCTCGAGCTCGGATTGCGGCGCCTTCAACTGAATCTCGGCGGTGGCGTGACTGTGTCCACGGCAGGGGATGCGTGAGCCGCTAATGATGGACGCGATGGCAGACTTTGGAATGTGGATCCAGTGCCCGCAGCCTCCCGCATGCGCGAACATAAGACCGTCGCGCTTTTCCGCGGGCTTCACCATGCCGAACAAGACGTGCTCCCCGACCGGCTGCTCATTCAACTCGTCGATAAAGCGCTGAACGACGTCGACTTGCTCTTCAGTTTTCTTCTCAGTCACGGCTTTACGGGGCATGGCAGGAATTCCCTTCGGCTATTGCGACTTGGTCTCGGACCGCGTCATTGAACCGGCTGTTGCAAGATTGTGGAGCTCAAGCCGCCCGGCAGCTGCTGGAGGATATTCAATCCGTTGGGCAGGAACGGTCCGGAATTTCCGCAGGAGGCAAGTGACTTCCAATAATTAGCCGGCTCCGGTCTCATCTCGCCTGTCAAGAAATCGATGGCGTTGTTCGATATCTTAAAGCTTTGAAGAACTAGCTTGCGCTTATCCTTGTAGGTCTGGATGCCCAGGTAGACGTAGCCGACGCCGGTGGCGGACTGAGCGTCCATCAGTAGCCCTCGCATTGAATAATAGGTCCCTTCCGCAGTGACGTTCGCAAATCCGGACCAACTGATCGTCCCGTCCGCCTCGTTGATGTCGGACTCGGTGACGTCGGCCCTGTTCATGCTGGGCGTGGTGATCGAGATGGCGCCCGCGGCGTTAGCAACGTTGTACAACGGCAGCCCGGTTGTATCGCGAGGGATGGCGAGCGTGATCAAGAATTTGCGCCACAGCGACTTAACCGCGACCATGTCAATTGCAGTCGACCCGGCGGGCGCCGGGACGGAGACGGGCATGAATTGCTTGTCGTACGTCGTGACCTTGAACGCGTCGACGCCACTGGTCGGCGCAGGCCGTGGCACCCATTTGAGCTCCGGATTGGCAAAGACGGCCGAATTCATGACGTCCAGGATTACGTCCGACTTGCATGTAGCGGCCAGCGTCGAGATGAGCGTATCTTGCTTCTGGCGCGTATAGCTCAGCAACTGTCCGTTCGCTCCCGAACCGCCGCCCGGACCCTTGAACTTAAGGAGGGTCCAGTTCGGGCCGCCATTCACGCCCCATTGCAAGGTGAAGTCGTACTTCGCGGAAAAGCCGGTCGCCCCGGCGGATTGTGAGACCGAGGCGGTCGCGGTGGTCTGATTACCCTTGCCCGGCGCGCCGCCGGCAGTATTGGGCGAGAAAGGGGCGGCATCGAGTGATCGCAGTCCGTTTTCGATTGTTTCTTCAACGGCGAGGTCGCCGTTCAGGCCGTAGCGGCCTCCGATCGTCCTGGGCTCATCCGGCCCGCCGCAGAGCTCGTGCTGGGTCTTGGGAAGCGGGTCCTTGTCGGCGGTATCTCTTTCCACATAGGCGGTCCGACCATTCTCATCCTTGAACGTCGCGTCATAGAGCCGATGAAGGTCGACAATGTAATTCAGCACGAAGTTGCGGTCCTGGGTACCCCCCAGCTGGAAGCCTACCGACAGCGTGAAGTTGTTCATGTTGGAGGTCGCGTTCGCAACCGTGTTGGTGCCGTCGCTGGACTCGATCACCCTCTTGATCGGGCCGCCGAGACTCGTCAACGGCGCGATGAAGCTCAGGGACGGATTCAATCCCTGCGTTTGGGTCACAAACACGGTAAAATTAATCGAATCGAGGACGTTGTAGTCAACGAGATTGCGCCACCGTATGTAGTCGCCCGACTCACGGTATTTCGGGTTCTTCTCCGCCACATCGGGGCCGAGATGCCTATCCATCGCGCGAACGATCAAGCATTGTAGGTGCTGCTGCAAGGCTGGGACTGTCGGCGCCTGAGGCAGGTTGGGCACGATGTTCAAGGAGGGAGGTGAACAGCCGACGAGCAGAAGAGGACCATAACCAAGGACGAGCCGCAAGAACAGTCCTATCCACAATATATACCCCCGCATCCACTGCCCCCTTCGTCCAAAACCCGTTTCCTCGTCCGGATAACGGGCGCTACCGCCAAGCGCGGCGATCACCGCCCAATAAGCAATGGCCCTGCACGCCTAGCTCCAGCGGCCGTAATCTTTATGGACTGTAGAGGCAATCTACGCATGGTCCTCACGGCTGCCCCCGAATTCGATCTACGGCTCGACACACTGCGAACCATGAGCCAGAGCGTTGCCTATCTCGAGGACGGCGCCAGACCTTCTAAATTTGTATAATAAATGCATCTGACGCCTCAATCCAAACAAAAATCCTCAAGATCTCCCGTCGCCGTTTAGGTTCCGATCGGACCTGCGTAGTTTGGGAGGACGTTGCCGATCGGCTACCAATTTGCGAAACCTTCGCCTGCAGCTCTGCGAAGAATCAGTTCGAATTGGTTTCAGGCGCAGCGGACGGCAGCCTCTTGGCGCTGGATGCACTGAAGCTGCCGTTCTGCTTTCGGCCATTCTCAGAAGCCGGCGAGCGGAAGATCGAGCGCCTTGGTGATGGTGTCGTTCTGCGCGATGAGGGGGCGACGGCTCGCTTCAGCTCGTAGTTCGACACGGCACTGGGGGTCTGGGTCATCATCATGCGCAGCCTTCCGTTGATCTCGAAGATCGGGTTCAGCTCGCTGATCGCCGGTGGCGCCGTTCCTCTTGGGCAGCAGTGGGACGACGACGCGCATGTCGAGGTGGGACAGCAGGTCGGCCTAGA
>CAXTVM010000040.1:0-31514 GCA_964247725.1 uncultured Acetobacteraceae bacterium
GCCGACAGCCTGGCGTTCGACTTCCACAAATGGGCGCAGGTGCCCTACGACGCCGGCTGCGTGGTGGTCCGCGACGGCCAGGCCCTGGCCGACACGTTCGCGCAGAGCCTGGCCTACCTGTCGCGCGAGGATCGCGGCGCCGCCGCCAATGCACCCTGGCCCTGCGACCTGGGGCCGGACCTGTCGCGCGGCTTCCGGGCGCTCAAGGTCTGGATGACGCTGGCGACCTATGGCGCCGACCGGCTGGGGGCCATGGTCGATGGGTGCTGCGCCGTCGCCCGCCACCTGGCGGCGCGGGTCGCGGCCGAGCCGGGGCTGGAGCTGCTGGCGCCGGTGCCCCTCAACATCGTCTGCTTCCGGGTCTGCCGGGGCCACCCCGACCTCGACTGGCTCAACGGCGAGCTGGCCAAGGACCTGCAGGAGGCCGGCATCGCGGTGCCGTCGACCACGGTGATCGGTGGGCAGCGGGCGATCCGGGCGGCGATCGTCAACCACCGCACCGGGCCCCGCGATGTCGACGTCATGATCGATGCGCTGCTGGAGCTGGCGGCGCGGCGGCGATGACGGCGCGGCGCCGGGCCAGCGCCAGCAGCAGCCCCGCCGCCATCCAGCCGAGCCAGGACAGGCCCAGCCGCGGCGGCAGGTCGCGCAGCAGCAGGTACAGCGTGACCAGCTGCGAGCCGATCGCCGCCACGGCCGCGGCCAGCAGCAGGGCGGGCCGGATCGCCAGCGTGGAACCGGCATAGGCGCGGGGCTGCCGCCGCGCATAGACCGGCGCGCAGGCCACCGACAGGATCGCCGAGCCGGCGGCGCCGAGGCCGGCGACGCGCAGGATGTCGGCGACGTCGAGCCCCGCCAGCACCGGCACGGTGCCGATCGCCGCCAGCAGGCACAGCGGCCAGGCCGGTGCGCCGAACCGGTTCGGCCGCGCGAAGCGCCGCGGCAGCCAGCGGTCCTGGCACACCATCAGGATGCTGCGGCTGCCCCACAGCATGTGCGCGTTGACGATGCCCAGCATGCTGACGATGCCGACGCCGATCCCGAACAGGATCGCGCCAGCCGGATCCATCACCCGCGCCGCGACCGCGGTGAGCGCGCCGGCGCCCCCCTGTCCGGACCTGCCCTCGGTGGTGCCCGGCAGCCCGGCCACCACCAGGGCGACGGCGACGTAGAGCAGGGCCGCGACCACCGTGGCGCCGATGATCGCGAGCGGCAGGTCGCGCGCCGGCCGGCGCATCTCGCCGCCGAGCTCGGTGACCAGGGTGGCGCCGCTGAGCGGGAAGGTCAGCAGGGCGGCCGCCGACAGCAGCCCGTGCCAGCCGTGCGGCAGCAGCACGCCGAGCCGGTGCGCCTCCACCCGCGGCAGGCCGCAGGCGGCGAGGGCGGCCAGCGCCAGGGCGACGGTCACGGTGATCAGGATGCCGACCCGGGCAGAGGCGGCGGCGCCGGCCAGGTTCAGCGCCAGCACCAGCAGCAGCATGGCGGGGCCGGCGAGCCGCGCTGGGATCGCCGGCAGCAGGGCATGCAGGGTGGCCCCGAAGGTCGCGGTGTAGGCGGCCAGGCCGACATGGGTGCCGAGCACCATCCAGAAGCCGAGGAAGCCGGACACCGGATCGAGGTAGCGCGCCGGCCAGCGGTAGAGGCTGCCCGACACCGGATCGGCGGCGCCCAGCACCGCATAGGGTAGGCTAACCAGCAGCACGGCCAGGCTCGCCAGCAGGTAGGCCGGCGCCGCGCCGGCCCCGGTGAGCGCCACCGCGGTGCCGGTCAGCACGATCACGCCGCCGCCGATGACCTGCTTCAGCCCAAGGCAGAACGCCATCGGCCCGGTCAGGCTGACCGGCAGCCCGCCGGACCGGGCAATGCCGGGAACGGCGGTCGCGTGCAGGGCCGAAGACAATGCCGGAGCTTCCTATGCCTGGAGCACCCGTTCCAGCGCTCTCTGCACCCGCGCGTTGCCCGGCGTCGTGACGCTGGAGAACCAGCTCGCCAGCCGTCCGTCGCGGCCGATCACGTACTTGAAGAAGTTCCAGCGCGGCCGCGACAGCACGCCGCCCTCCCGGCCGAGCCAGCCGAACAGCGGGTGCGACTCCGGCCCGCGCACGTGCAGCTTGGCGGTCATCGGAAAGCTGACGCCGTAGTTGCGGCTGCAGAAGGCGCCGATCTCGCTCTCGTTGCTCGGTTCCTGGCCACCGAAATCGTTGCTGGGCACGCCGATCACGACCAACCCGTCCCCCTCGTAGCGCGACCACAGCGACTGCAGGCCGCCATATTGCGGCGTGAAGCCGCACTTCGAGGCGGTGTTGACGATCAGCAGCGGCCGCCCGGCGAACTGCCGCAGCGGCAGCGCCTGGCCCTGCAGGCTGGTCAGGGTGAAGTCGTGGGCGGTCTGCTCGGCCATCTCGATCCTCGGGCGGGCGGCTGCCTCCGCATGGAGCGTGGCGGCGCGGGCCCGGTCAAGGGACAGTCCCAGGGAATGAAGGCCGGGCTCCGCCATGGACCCGTTGGGGCCGTCATCCCCGGGCGTGCTGCTCGCCATCGCCCCAAACCGCGACTCCTCGGGGGAACGCCGACAAATTGCGCTCTCATGCGACGGCGCGGCGGGCAACCTCGGGCGGGCACCTGGATTGTATGCGCGATCGACAGGATGGTGAGACCGATGACCGACGGCGACGTGACCAAGATCGAAGTCGCCGAGGCGGCGAAGGGACCGCAGGACCAGCGCTACCTGGCTGGCGGCAGCACGATCTCGATGCGGCTGTGGGACGCGGTCCCGCCGGGCGAGGCCAGTCCGGCGGTCCGGCGCGACTACGAGACCGTCGGCTACGTCATTGCCGGCCGGGCGGAGCTGATCCAGGACGGCGCACCGGTGACGCTCCAGCCCGGCACCTCCTGGATCGTCCGCCGGGGTGCGGAGCACAGCTATCGGATCCTGGAGCCGTTCACCGCGATCGAGGCTACGCATCCGCCGGCGGAGGATCGGCACCGGGATGCTGCCCCGGCCTGAGCGCCGCCCCGGTTGCGAGTCACCGCGGCGAGCCTTCGAGCGCCGCGGGCGCCGGATGCTGGTCCCGGCGACCTACAGGATTGGTGGCCCCAGCCTAACGGCCGTGTCCGCCACCTCCACCCCCGCCGCCATGTCCGCCGCCGCCACCATGGAATCCGCCGCCGCCACCGCCGCCATGGAACCCACCGGGAAGGCCTGGCGCGCCACCGCGATACCCGCCGCCGTGGAAGCCATCCCCGCGGAAGCCGCCATAGCCATAGGGACCCACCCCGTAACCGCGTCCCCAGCCGCCATAGTCGCCGCCATAGACGTCCCCGCCGTAGTAGCCGCCGAACCCGTCGCCGCCATAGCCTCCGTCCGCGCAGCCCGCGACCGGGCCCGCCGCCAGGGCGAGCACCAAGGCGAGTGCCGAGCGCCGGGCGACCCGGGCGCTCACTTGGCGTCTCCCGCGTCGCCATCGTCGGCCCATTGCAGCAGCCCGAACAGCGCGCCGCGCGGATCGGCCACCAGCGCGATCGTGCCGCCCTGGCTGTCCTCGTGCGGAGCCACCACCACCGTGCCGCCGAGCCGCGTCGCCAGCGACGCCGCGGCGGCGATGTCGGCGACCCGGACGTAGCTGATCCAGCGCGGGTGCGGCGCCGTGTGGGTGGTCGGCATCGGGTTGACGCTCGCCCGCGCGAAGGACTTCGAGGCCAGGATCATGTGGCCGGTCTGCGTGGGGTCGGGCGAGGGAAACAGGTCGTAGCCGAGCACGGTCCGGTAGAACGCCGCGTCCGCCTGGGGATCGGTTGTCACCAGCGAGCTCCAGATCCACTCGCCGGGCCGCGCCGCCACGTCCGGCGGATCGCCGCTGGCCGAGGTCAGCAGGCCGAACACCGCACCTTGCGGATCGATCAGCAGCGCGTCGCGGCCGATGTTGGCGAGCTCGTGCGGCGCCACCAGCACCGAGGCCCCGTGCGCCGTCGCGACGTCCACGCTCGCGGCCATGGCCGCGGTCGACAGGAACGACCGCCAGGCCGGCTGCTGCGCGGCGGCCATCGGCTTCTGCGCGATCGCCGCCACCGTCCGCCCGCCCAGGGAGGCCTGGCCATACAGCGTCTGCCCGAGATAGGCGTTGGTGAAGCGCCATCCGAACAGGCTGGAATAGAACCGCTCGGCCGCGATCAAGTCGGGCGTGACCAGGGCGGCGAACACCATCTTGCCGGTGAGGCGCGCCGCCGTCGGCGCCGCCTCCAGCGCCGGCAGCGCCGCCGCCGTCTCCGCCCGCGCCGTCATGGACCAGCCGGCTCCGGCACCGAGCGCCAACCCGACGCCGATACGGATCCCGCGCTTGAGCGCAGCGGATGGAAGCAGCACCCGGACGATCCCTGGACGGCGTGTTCGGATCGGTTGCGGCACGTCGGGTCTCCTGCAGGAGTCGTCCGATGCTTGGACGGGGCCATACTACGTGGCGGCGACTCGTGCGGTTGCGTCCATGCACGCCGATTGCCGCCGGGCGCGGACGGTGGGCCGCGCGGGTCGGCCGGGAAAGCGCTCGGCGCGCGATCGAGCGGCTGGCGGACGGAAGCCGGGCGACCGGCCGGGTTGCGTTCCTGGCAGCCCGTCATGCCGACTGCGACGATGACTGCGGGTGCTAGATGGCGGACGCTGGTATTCCGTCCGCCATGGCCGTCCCCACCTTGGCGCCGGCTCGGCAAGGCAGAGGATACGCCGCCGAGACGCTTCGGTGCGTGCTCGACCATCTGTTCCGGGAACTCGGCAAGCACAGGGTGCTGGCGGTCACGGATGCGGCCGATGCGGCAGCCGCCCGACTGTTCCGTCGGACCGGCTTCCGGCAGGAGGGCCACGTCCTGGAACACGTCTGGTTCAAGGGCCGCCATGGCAGTGAATACCTGTTCACCTTGCTCGCTCGCGAGTGGGGCGACCACCCGACATGACACCGCAGGCATCGTCGCCATAGCCGTCAAGGATGTGAGGGTTCGAGCCTGAGACGATGTCACGCCCTGCGTCTGGCTTCGCGATGTCCTGATCAAGGCGATTGAGAGACATCCCATGCAGCGTCTCGATGAACCGCTACCCAAGGAGACCTGGCTGATCTGACGTTCGAGCCTGCATCATCGAGCTGATCATCATTCGGTGGAAGAACGCTTGCCCGCCTCCCACCGCATCCCGGCAACCTCGAGACCGATCCGTACCGTTGCCGCGAACCTGGGGCGCAGCCGCTCAGGCAGCGGCGGGTTGCCGGCGCTTGTCGGTAGGCGAGCGCCAGATGGATGATGACCACGACGAGCGCCAGGATGGGAACCACGAACCAGCTCGCCTCCGGTCCGGCGGAACCGCCCGAGAGCCATGTCGGACCATGCAGCTCGGTCACGAGGATGGAGTCGCGAGCCGCTACGCCGCTGTCGGGGGCGCCGAACACGAAGGTCTCGGTGAAGTCCCAAGCGCCGTGCCAACCCCACGCGAACCAGAGGCTGCCGCTCCGCCAGAAGCTGTAGGCCAGCACGAGGCCCGAGAGACTCACATGCACGACTCCCGACACGGTTTCGCCCCCGTGGGGGACGTGCAGAAGTGCCAACGCAACGCCTCTGACAACCGCCGCCGACCAGAACGAGATCGCCCGGCTGAGCGCCACCAGCGGATAGCCGTGCAGCAGGCCTTCCTCGCAGACCGCGACGAGCCCGAAGACGATCAGGTAGCCGAAGCCATGCCGGACACCGTCCCCGCCGGCGAGGACGTCAGATGCACGCTCGCCCCATGCAGGACGGCGATGAGGCCTATCAGAAGGCTCATGACCGCCAGTCCGCTCGTGACGCCGATCGCGAGGTTCCGCATCCGGTGTCCGATACCCCACCCGAACGAGGTCGGACCATCGCGCGTGATCGCGACCATCAACGCGGTCGGCGCCAGGACGGTCGTGATCGCGAGAACGGACTCCGACACCAGCAGCAGCCCGATCGGCGGCAGGACATTCTGATCAGAATGGATGTGGAAGACCGCCTGCACGACAAAAAGTGCCAGGCCGACGAAGATCGCCACGAACAGCAGATACAGTCCGAAGCGCAGCCCGCCCCTGACCCAGCCACGAACATCGAGCACCGCCCTCAGCCAGGCAGGCCCGGCGCTTCCGGTCACGTCCGACATCGCATCCATCACTCGACCCTTCACCCATCACGAACCGATCGGACCAGATCGCGGGACACGAAGGAACGCCAGTCCAGTCCTGAGCGGTGACGGAGAGGGCCTCGAACGGTCGAGCCTGCTCGAGCCATGGCGGCCGGCTCGGGGCGGGCGGCGCCGAAGCTCGCGCCCGTGATCCCGGGAAGCGACCCCGGCGTCGCTAATGCCCGAACGACGCTGGCGGCACGTCGCCGTCCGCAGGATAGGCCGGCAGCGGCGGCGGCGGCGGCGCGATCCGGTGCGGGGTCCGCGCGAGCTGGTCCAACAGGGTCTTCACGCCGGTCTCGAGCTGGATGTCGTGGTCGGTCTGGTATTCGCCCGGTACGTCCTCGACCGCGATGTCGGGATCGACGCCGTGGTTCTCGATCACCCACTTTCCGTCGGTCCCGTACATGCTGTCCTCCGATACGGTGATGTATCCGCCGTCGAGCAGCGTCCAGTTGCCGCGGATGCCGCGCACGCCGCCCCAGGTGCGGGTGCCGATCAACGGGCCCAGCCCGTACTTGCGGAACAGGTAGGGAAAGATGTCGCCGTCGGACGCCGAGTAGTGGTTCATCAGCACCGCCTTCGGTCCATCCTCGAGTTGCTGCGGGTCGGTCAGCGCCGGCCGCTCGCGGTTGGTCGAGAGCGCGATCAGCGTGCGGCGCAACCGCTCCAGCACGATCTGGTCAATGAAGCCGCCATTGTTCCAGCGGTCGTCGATCAGCAGGGCCTGCCGGTCGATCTGCGGATAGAACTGGCGCACGAACTGCTCCATTCCCAGGCTCTCCATGTCGGACAGGTAGACGTAGCCGACGCGGCCGCCGGACAGCCAGCTCACCTTCTGGCGGTTGTGGTCGATCCAGTACTGCTCGCGCAGCGCCAGCTCGTTGACGAGCGGCTGCACGGTGACGTCGCGCCGCGGCGCCGTCGCCGAGCGCGCCACCGTCAGCGTCACCGGCCCGGACAGCCCAACCATCAGGCTGTCCGGGCTGTCGGGTGCGCGCAGCTCGCGGCCGTCCACCGCCAGCAGGAGGTCGCCCGCATGCACGTCGACGCCGGGCTCGGCGAGCGGGCTGCGGTAGCGCTCGCGGGTGTTGTCGCCGGGATAGATCATCGCGAAGCGGTAGCGCCCGGTGGTCGGGTCCAGCGCGTAGTCGGCGCCTAGCAGCGGCGTCGTCACCGCCTCGGTGCGGTCGCCGTCGTCGCCGCCGCCGACATAGGTGTGGGAGTTGCCGAGTTCGCCCTGCACCTGGCCGATCAGGTAGTTCAGGTCCTCGCGGGTGCCCAGCAGCGGCAGCAGCCGGGCGTAGGCGTCGTGCACCTTCCGCCAGTCGTCGCCGTTCATCGAGGCGCTGTAGAACAGGTCGCGCTCGAGCCGCCAAGCGTTCTCGAACATCTCCGTCCATTCCTGGCGCGGATCGACCCGGCTGCGCATGGCACCCAGCTGCAGCGTCTTGTCGCCGGCCGTCTTGCCGTCAGCCATCGGCTTGGCGTCGATGATCGTCCACGCCTTGCCGTGCTTGTAGAGTGCCCGGGTGCCGTCGGCCGACAGCGCGTAGCCGTCGAGGCCCTCCACCACCGCCGCGTCCTTGCGGGCGTCGAGGTCGTAGACCCGTAAGCCCGACTTCTGGCCCGGCAGGTTGCCCTCGATCAGCGAGGGCGGCTGCGTCAGGTAGAAGATGCGGTGGTCGCGCGCGTCCATCGCCGCGATGTCGGTGGGCTGGATCGGCACCGGCACCGCGCGCGCCATCAGCCCGTCTAGGTCGATGTGGATCGCCGCCGACAGCCCCGGATGCCAGCCCTTCGCGGCGTCCGCGGCGGGCCCGGTGACGGCGCTGGCAGCGGCCGTCGGCCTGCCGTGCGCGGGCGGGTTGGCGGCGGGCTGGCCGGGTGCGGGCTGCACCGCGCCCTCGTCGGACTGCGGCGCGAACGGCGACGGCGTGGCCGCGGCCAGCGTCGCCAGGTAGATCCCGTCCGACTTCAGCGTGGCGACGTTGAACTCGCTCGACGAGAAGGCCGGCAGCTCGTGGCGGCTGGAGACGAAGTAGAGGTACTTGCCGTTCGGCGAGAACGCCGGATCGCGGTCGTCGCCCATCGCGTCGCTGACCACGGTGTCGCGCGGCAGCGCGATCTCGTACAGGTGGATCGCGCGCAGCTTGTTCGCGCGCTTGGTGCTGTAGGCGAGCCACTTGCCGTCCGGCGAGAAGGCGGCGTCGTGGATCTCGTCGTACGGGTCCGACGCCACCAGCCGTGGCACGGCGCCGCCGGCGTCGATCAGCCAGAGGTTGTGGTTGGCGTCGGGCACCGCCAGCGTGTGGCCGTCCGGCGACCAGACCGGGGCGTAGTAGAAGCCGGTCTTGAAATGGGTGATCAGCGTCTCCGGACCGCCGGCCGCCAGCCGGACCGCCACCTGCTGCTCGCCGCTGCCGTCGGTGGTGTAGGCGATCTTGCGGCCGTCCGGCGACCAGGCCGGATGGTCCTCGTCGGCGTTGCTGGTGTCGGTGAGGTCGCGGATCGCGCCGTGCTCGGCCGGCACGGTGAAGATGTCGCCGCGCGCCGAGAAGGCGGCGCGGGCGCCGTTCGGCGCCACCGCGTAGTCGACGTCCTGCGCGGTGTCGACGTCGCGGATGGCGTCGGCGACCGGGGCCCAGCGCGGCTGCGTGCGGGTGCCGTCGTCCGGCACGTCGACCGCGACCTGGCGCAGCGCTTGGGACGGCAGGTCGACCGCCCACAGCCGGCCGCCCTGCTGGAAGGTGATGCTGTCGTCGCCGTACGACGGGAACTCGATGTCGTAGTCGGCGAAGTGCGTGACCTGAGCGGTCTGCTTCGTGTCCAGGTCGTAGACCCAGATGTTCTCGCGCCGGTTCGCATCGCGGTCGGACAGGAAGTAGATCTTGCGCCCGACCCACATCGGCGAGGTCGAGGTGCCCTTCCAGTCGGTGATGCGGGTCAGCGTCTTCGTATTGAAATCGTAGGTGTCGACCGCCTCGGAGCGGCCGCCGTCATAGCGCTTCCAGGTGCGGAAGTCGGTGAACAGGCGGGTGTAGGCGATGCTGTGCCCGTCAGGGCCGTAGGTCAGCAGGCCGCCGCGGTCGAGCGGCAGCGGCGTCGGCAGCCCGCCCGCCAGCGGCACCGTGAACAGCCGGTTCTGGGACGGGTTCCAGTTCATGCGCCGCGACATGAACACGACGGCCTTCGAGTCCGGCGTCCAGGTGACCACCATGTTGTCGGCGCCCCAGCGCGTCGGCGCCTTCGCCACCACGTCGGAGTGGAAGGTCAGCCGCCGCGCCTCGCCGCCGGCGGCCGGGATGACGTAGACGTCCTCGTTGCCCTGCGTGCTGGCGGTGTAGGCGATCCAGTTGCCGTCCGGGGAGTAGCGCGGCATCAGGTCCTGGCCCGGGTCGGCGGTCAGCCGGACCGCGGTGCCGCCCGCCTTGGGCACGCTCCACAGGTTGCCGTGCGCCACGAACACGATGCGGCCGCCGGACGCGTTCGGGAACCGCATCAGGGTCGGGGCCGCGGCGCGGGCGGGTGCCGCCGCCGCGAGAGCCGCCGCGAGGGCCGTCGTGGACAGCAGCCCGATCGCCATGACCCGGGACCAGGCGGATGCGAGCCTGTCGAAGGAGGTCCGGGCGAAGGGGGGGCGGGCGGACCGGAACCAGGTCGTGTGGGCCATCGTGGTGTGGATCCTCCGCAAACTCGTGCGCAGGGGAGCCCGTGGCCGGGCGACGGTCAAGCAGGCGGCGCTTGCGCCCGCCGCCGTCGCCCGCTATCCGCCGCCGCGCATCAGGAGTTGGGCTGATCCCCAACGCCAACCTGCCGTCCCGGCAAGGTGGCATCCCGTTCAAGGGAGATACGGCCGCTTCCGGCAACCACGAGACCACGCCGCATTGGGTAAACGACCGGGATCGACCCGCTCCAGCTGGAGCAGTGGATCGTGCTGGACGTGCCTGCCGGGCCAGAGACCTCTGACGCGGACGGGACCGCCGGCGGCGACGTGGCCGAGCTAGTCTGCGTCGGCACCGCGTGCGACCATCTCGGCCGGCCGCGCCGCTGCGCTTGGCACCTGGTGCTGCACCGCCACCGCAAAGGCGATTGGATCCACCTCTACCGCGTGTTGCCCGACCATGGAAGCCGGGTGCCGGTGCTGCTCGACCGGGTGCTGGCGGGAGACGCGCGCGCCGTCTTGCGCCACCATGCAGGTCGCCGCGCCGGCTACATCACCCGGCACGTCGATGACCTGGACGCAGAGGAAGCCCGATGACCGTGCCCGCCATCGTCACCGTGACGCTGAACCCGGCGATCGATCACGCCATCCTGCTGGACGCGCTGGTGCCGGGCACCGTGCACCGGGCGCGCTCCTCGGTGCGCGCCGCCGGCGGCAAGGGCGTCAACGTCGCCGGCTGCCTGTCCGACTGGCGCCAGTCGGATGAGCCGCCGATCGTCGCCACCGGCCTGATCGGCGAGATCAACGCGCCCACCTTCGAGGACTTCTTCGCCGCCAAGGGCATCGCCGACCGCTTCGTGCGCATCCCCGGCCACACCCGCAACAACATCAAGCTGCTCGACGAGGCCACCGGCGACACCACCGCCATCAACCTGCCCGGCCTGTCCCCGTCCGAGGCGCACCTCGAGCGGCTGCGCGCGGTGCTGGCGGCCGAGGCCGTGGGCGGCGCCATCGTCGTGCTGTCGGGCAGCCTGCCGCCCGGCCTGCCGTCCACCGGCTACCGCGAGCTGATCGGCCATCTGGCCCGGCGCGGCGTCCGCGTGGTGCTGGACACCGGCGGCGCGCCGTTGCGGGACGCGCTGGACGCGTCGGAGGGCCTGCTGCCGTGGGCGATCAAGCCGAACCAGCAGGAGCTCGAGGAATGCTCCGGCGAGCGCTTCGCCGACCTCGGCCAGATGGCCCGTGCCGCGCACGCGCTGTGCCGCCGCGGCGTCGGGCTGGTGGTGGTGTCGCGCGGCGCCGAGGGCGCGCTGTTCGTGAGCGAGCGCCACGTGCTGCTGGGCCGGCCGCCGATCCTGCAGCTGACCAGCACGGTCGGCGCCGGCGACGCGCTGGTGGCAGGCCTGGTCGCCGCCCTGGCCGAGGACGCCGAGCCCGAGCGGGTGGCGCGCCTCGCCCTCTCGTTCGCCGCCGCCAAGCTGGGCCAGCACGGCCCCAACCTGCCCGACCGCGCCGCGGTGCTGGCGCAGCTGGACGGCATGGCGATCGAGCGGCTGGCCGCGCTGGAGTGAAGGGCAGGGCGCCGCTGCGGCCATCCTGTGCGGCACGCTCCGCATGAGGGCTCCAAAACGTCCGATCCGTTGGTGATGCGGTGCCGGTCAGGTGGACCGGGCCTCGGCGAGTAGACGTTCAGCACCGGGCGACGGACCGGCATCGCGACCGGCACGGCGCGGCGGGGCCCATGAGCAGCGGACCGGCCAGCCAGGGCGGCACGCCGGCGATCATCCGCAGCGTCGCCGAGCTTCGTTACGATATTGTGACGAGCGATCCCGGATCGATCCAGGGATCTGGGCGGCGTATCGCAGCCGAGCCGCCGGTCAAGCCGGCAGGCCGCCGCGGACCGACGCGGCACACGCCGGTCGGCATCAGGCCGAATAGGTCAGCGAGCGCGTGCCGGCTTCCGCCCACCTCGGCGCGGGTGCGGCCGGCGGCCGGACCGGAGCGCCGGTCAGCCACCGGGGCAGGTCGGAAGCCGGGCATGGACGGCCGATCCCGTATCCCTGCAGCTCCGTGCACCCCATCGACCGCAGCAGCTCGACTTGGCCTTCCGACTCCACACCCTCGGCGGTCAGGGCAGCGTTCAGGTTGCCGCACAGGCCGGCGATGGCACGGATGATCGCGGCCGCCTCCGGCTTGACGCCCAGGTCGCTCACGAAGGACCGGTCGATCTTGATGCGGTCGAACGGCAGCGTGCGCACGAAGCTCAGCGACGAGTAGCCGGTGCCGAAATCGTCCAGGGCGATCGTGATGCCGAGCCTCCGCAGCTGCTCCAGCATCAGCACCGCGGTCGCCATGTCGTCGATCATCGCGGTTTCCGTGACCTCGAGCTCCAGCCGGCCGGGCGCCAGCCCGGTTTCCTCCAGCACCGACCGGATCGTGTCCAGCAGGTCCGGCGCGTGGAACTGCGACGGCGACAGGTTGACCGACACCTTGATCGACTCCGGCCAGGCGGCCGCCTCCCGGCACGCGGCACGGAGCACCCACTCGCCGATCCCGACCATCAGCCCGACCGTCTCGGCGAACGGGATGAAGTCGACCGGCGATACGTTGCCGCGCGTCGGCGAGCGCCAGCGCAACAGCGCCTCGAACGACGTGACCACCCCCTGCCCGATGTCGACGACGGGCTGGTAGTGCAGCAGGAACTGCCCCTCCGCTAACGCGGCGCGCAGGTCGGCCTCCATGTCCCGGCGCTGCTGCGTCGATCGATCCGATGCGGGGCGGCCATCCTTCGCGCGGGACGGATCCGCCCCGTCCGCCGTCTCCTCCAGCTCGATCCGGTTGCGTCCGTTGTCCTTGGCCCGGTACAGCGCGACGTCGGCGCGCGCGACCAGCGTGACGGCCGTATCCCCGGACCTGAGGGCGGCGATCCCGCCGCTCGAGGTCACCGGCCGTCCGGCATCCTCGAAGCGGTAGGGCGCATCGGTGATCGCGGCGCGGATGGCCTCGACGCGGCGCCCGACGGTGTCCGTGTCCCAGGGCAGGATGATCAGGAATTCCTCGCCGCCATAGCGCCCGGCAGCCTCGTCGGCCCTGATCGCCCCGCCGAGCCTGACCCCGAAGGCGGCGAGCACGGCGTCGCCGGCGAGATGCCCGAAGCTGTCGTTGATCTTCTTGAAGTGGTCGATGTCGCAGAGCAGGATCGCGAGCGGCGTGCCTTTCAGCACCGCCGAGGCGACCGCCGCCTCCAGCCTGGTCATGATCGCCCGGCGGTTCGGCAGGCCGGTCAGGGCATCCGTCAGGGCCAGCCGCTGCAGGTCGTTCCTCGCCTGCTCGATCTCGGCGGTTCGGACGCCCACCATCTCCTCGAGCTTGCGCTGCTGGCGCAACAGCAGCCGCTCCCGTGCCTGCCACGCCGCGCCGAGAAGGGTGGCGATGGCGAGCAGGGCCAGCCCGTAGAACCACCAGCGCCGCCACCAAGGCGCCCGGATGTCGATGGCGATCCGGATCGGGGCGGACGCGGTGCCGTGCGCCACGTCCAGCGCGACCAGCTCGAACAGAAAGTGCCCGGCCGGCAAGCCGGCGTAGCGCACGTCGTGCCCGGCGGTGTCGTTCCAGTCGGTATCGAGCCCGTGCAGCCGGAACCGGAACGCGATGTTGCCGCGGGCGAAATCCAGGTCGACGAACCGGATCACCAGGGACTTCGAACTCCAGTCCGCGTGGATCGATGCCGACACCGGCAGGGCACGCTGGCCGATCGAGATGGCCGTCACCTGCGGGTGCAGCGCCGCCGCCGTCGGCAGTCGGTTCGGATCGAGCAGGTGGGTCAGGCCATGGCTGGTCCCGAACCACATCGAACCGTCCCTGTCCTCATAGACCGCGTACTGGTCCATGTCGTTGCTGATCAGGCCGTCCGCCTTGTCAAAATGGTGCCAGACCCTGCCGTCAAACATGTCGATGCCGTGATCGGTGCCGAGCCACATCCAGCTGCGCCGGTCCCGGTGCAGGAACAGGACGTCGTTGGAGCCGATGACCGGCGCGGCGATGGGAGCGAGCCGTCTCAGCCGATCCCGATCGATGCCGAACCGCAGGATCCCCTTGCTCCCGGTGGCGATCCACAGCTCGCTCGCCGATGCGAACGCCAGGCCGCCCGCCTCGCCCTCGGGCAGCACGGACGTCGCCACGGTCGTGAAGCGCCCGTCGCGGTCGCGGCGATAGAGACCGTCGCGGGTGAGCGCCCAAATCGCGCCGGTCGGGTCCATGCTGACCTGGAATGCGGGATGCGGCAGGACCAGCACCGCGTGCACGTCGGACGCCGGGGCATCGGCATCGGCGACGAGGTAGAGGCCGCTCGACGAGCACAGCCACAGCCGGTCGTCACGATCGACCAGGGCCGTCGCGACGTGTCCGTTCGACGGGAACCGGTCCATCCGGCCGGTGGCGGGGTCGAGGCGCACGAGGGGCGCGTCGGGCGGCGTGATCCACAGCAGGCCGTCGCGGCTGCCCAGGACGTTGGCGCTGCCGCCTGAAACGCCCGCCGCCTTGCCGTCGAGCCGCACGGCATCGCCGAAGGTGGCGACCCAGAACTGGCCCGCACGCAGGCGGGTCATCCCCCAGACGAGGTCGGTGCGCAGGCCGTCATCCGCGGTCCAGTGCTCCCAGGTGCCGAAGCCCAGGCTGCGGAAGGCGCCATGGCCGATGCTGCCCGCCCAGACCGAGCCCTCCCGATCCAGGAGCAGCGCCTGGATCGGGCTGGCCGCCAGACCTCCGGCATGGTGGTCGTAGCGGCGCCAGCTGGTGCCGTTCCACTGCAGGAGGCCGGTATCCGACTGGGTGATCACGCCGCCCTGCCGATCGGCCAGGAGGTCGAGAAGTCCGGCGATCCGGCCGTTGGAATGGCCCTCCGGTTCCGGTGGGATCGCCACGCCGAAGACGGCCTGATGCGGTCGAAGCCAGGCGAGGCGGCGAAGGCTGCGTGCCCATATGGTGCCGTCCGGGCCCTGGATCGCGGTCTGCCACTCGTCCGCGGGAAGACCGTCGGCGGGCCCGAACCTGGTCACCCGGCCCGCCCTCATCCGACAGATCCCGGTGCCGCATCCGATCAGCAGCCCTCCATCGTGATCCGAGGCGATGAACCGGGCCGACGACAACCCGGGGATCGCGGCCAGGGTGCCAGGATCGAGCAGGGGCGAGAACGGTCCCGCACCCCGCGCCCCGATCGTCGCGCGGAGCAGCGTGCCGGCATCGTCGATGACGACCCCGCCGTCGAAGAAGCCAATGGCATGGCTGGACGTCAGCGTCAGCGCGCGGCCGACCTCCACCTCGACGAACCGGGATCCGTTGCGCACGTAGACGCCGTCCGACGTCACCACCCAGACGCGGCCGGAAGCGTCGACCGTGATCTTCCTGACCCAGGCCCCGGGCGGCAGGCCGACCGCGACGTCGTACGGCTTGATCGAGGAGCCGTCGAAGCGATACAGGCCGGCTTCGGTGCCGAGCAGGATGTAGCCTTCAGGATCCTGGGCCAGGGCCGAGACCGTTTCGTCGCCGAGTCCCTGCTCTTCGGAATAGTTCGCGAACCGGGTGAACTGCGCGTGTGCGGTCCGGACCGGAGTTCCCAGAAACAGAACGCCCAGCAGCAGCATGCAGAGCAACGCCAGGCCCGGGCGTCGCAGCACCGGCTGACTATCCCTGCCCAAACACATGGTCGACACTCGACAGCGACATGACAGGCACCTCGGGTGGCGTCGAGTATCGTTCGATCCGGTTACGGATGGGTAAATCTCGCCACCAGGCGACATCCTGCCGCGGCGGACGGGAAGCGGCTGGAAGCCGCTTCCCGTCCCTGGATTACCCAGGGACCCGGCAGGCTCTCACGGGTTCGAGGCGGATCGCGGCGCGCTGGCCGCGGAGCCCGATCTCATGCCGAGCATCGCCAAGACGTCCGGCGTCCCGTTGCCGGTCGTGAGGTTGTAGCTGCCGGCATTGCCGACGAGGCCGTTGAAGCCGGGGATGGACTGATGGAAGTTGGATGCTCCCCCCGAGGCCTGTTCCTGTGCGAGCGAGTAGAGATAGAGGTTGATGTTGCCCTGCCGGCCGTGCGCCTCCACCATCAGCGCCACCGCGCTGGCGAACTCGGGCGCGGCCACGCTCGTGCCGATCACGCTGTCCCAGTAGCCGTTGAAGACCACGTTGACGTAGGAGCGCTCGGCGTTGCCGCTGCCGTCGTCGGCCAGGTCGCCGCCGTTGCAGGGGGTGTCCGCGATGTTGGGGCATCCGCCCATCGCCATCCCGACATCCGGCACCGTCCGGTAGGAGGAGCCGGTCTTGACCAGTGACTGGTAGGACGGCTGCAAATAGAGGTTCGAGGTGCCGCCGCCCGCGCCCCAGATCCCGTTCGCGAGGTTCGAGCCCATGCCGTACGGATCGAACGGCAGCTCGGGATCCGAGAACGCGTTCTCCCTGAGGTAGCCTGTGGCCGCCATCAGGGAGGTCAGCGGCGTGAGCACCTCGCCGACGAGGGTGGACGATGCCGCCATCACCAGGTTGGTGCCGCCGACGGCGGTGACGTCGGGGTCCGCCGCCGGCACCGAGACGCCGGCGGTGAAGCTGCCGGTGCCGCCGGAGAAGTAGCCCGGGCTGATGCAGCCGAGGCCGCCCGCGTCGCCCGACGCGGCGACGAAGGTGATGCCCTGCGCGTTGCCCTGCTTGAACAGCTCGGTGAAGGTGTTGAGGATCGCGGTCTGGTCCTGCCCGCCGTTATAGTCGGCCGTGTAGTACATCTCGCACTGTCCCAGGGAGAGCGAGACGACGTCCGCGGCGTTGTCGTTGACGATCGCGGCGTAGCCCGAGATCAGCGATTGGTCGCTGAGGTCGGGGGTGTTGTAGAGGATCACGTGCGATCCCGGGGCTCCGCCCAGGACCTGCTGGACGTCGACGCTCGCCTCCTCCGAGCCCGGATCGCTCCCCGAGAACGCGGCGCCTCCGTTGACCACCCTGCGCGCGAACAGCGCGGGATCGGCGGTCTGGCCGGAGTTGGCGGTGAAGTTCTCGTGGTTGAACAGCGTGGTGACGTCGGAGTCGAGCACGTCGCCCGACATCAGCACGGCGACCGTGGCGCCGGTGCCGTCCAGGCGCTGCGTCTTGCCGTTGACGGTCACCGAGCTTCGATAGGACGGGTAGTGATAGGCCTGCTTCAGGTCGTTGTAGAAGTATCCGCCGCCGGGGTTGGACGAGCTGGCCGGCGCGTCGTAGCCGACCGACGCCTGGCGCACGTAGCCGACGGAGGCCTGGCGGACGAAGGGGGCGGCGTCGAACCCGCTGCTGCTGAACGCCGAGACGATGATGCCCAGGTTCGAAAGTCCCTGCGGCAGGGCCAGCGCCTGGCCCAGCACCAGGCGCTGCTTTCCGGACGCGTTGGCCGCCACCGCCAGGGTCGTCGTGAATGCGGCCTGGACCTGCGCCACGGTCGTGGTGACATGGACCGAGCGGCTTTGCGCGACGGCCTGCATCCCGAATCCCTGCAGGATGCGCACGACCTGGGCCATCGTCTGCGGGTCTGCGCCGAACTGGGCGCCGAACTGGGCCGGCGTCAGCCAGCGGTGGTATTGCGGCAAGCTCGGGTTCTGCTGGGCGGCCAGCAGCGTATTCAGCGCCGGGACGTTCCGCAGCGGCAGGATGATGTCGAACTCGACCTGCTGCGACGCCGAGGGCAGGCCGACCAGCTTCAACGTCGGCGACACCCGCGGACCGTGGCCCGCCGCCGGTGCTGCGGCGGGCGGCGCGCCGGAGCCCGCCTGCGATGCCGCGGCAGGTGGTGCGGCGGACGACGCGGCAGGCGAGGGGCCGACCTGCCCGAACGCGGCGCCGGAGCCGGCGGCGAGGATTGTGGCCGTGCACAGCAGCACGGATCTGGGGGAACGCAAGGCTGACCTCCCTGGTAGGCGACCGTCTGCAGGTCCGCAGCGGTGGCGACATGCATCGAGGTGCCAGCGGTAGAGGCCAATCGTTAGCCAGTGATTAATGCGCGGCGCCGTCGCGGGATAGTGTGCTCGCGACCGCTGGCGCACGGCGGGGCTCAGGTCGTTGCGATGGCCGACCGGGCGTGGCGCTGCCGCCGCGTTCAGATCGTTTCGGTCCGGCCGGCACGCCGCGCGGACGCGGCCTCCGGGACCTGCAGCGGCACCGTCTCCAGCGCCTCCCACGGCCCGCCCAGGTAGCGCCACAGCCGCCACGCCACCGCCTCGGTCTCGAACGGCACGAAGCCGCGTTGCAGCCGCGCCAGCGTCGCCTGCGCCTCCGCCACGGGCACCTTGTTCTGCACCGTCACGTGCGGACGGTAGCCCTGCGCGTCCTGGGCCGTGAGCCAGTCCGCCCAGTCGCCGGCGAGCAAGGCGCGCGCCCGCTCCAGCCCCGGCGCCCGCAGCCGGAACGCGACCCCGTGGCCGAGCCCGAACGGCGCCGTGACGGTGACCGCGCACCGCTCCGCCGCCAGCGCCCGCAGCCGCGCCGCGATTTGCGCCCGCGCCTCGCCCGGCAGGGTGTGGAACACCGAGACATGCGCCGGGATCAGGTTGCGCTCGGGCGGGAAGTGCTGTCGGCGCAGGCTCTCGAACAGCCCTTGCGCCGGCGCCGCCAGCTCGGCGGTCAGCAACAGGGAGGCGCGGCCGGAGGAGCTGGTTTCGCTCGCGTTCGCGTGTTGCGCGGTCATGGATCGCATGGTAGAGGCGCCGCGACGATGGGACCGGGCCGGCACCCGCAGGAACCGGGGAGACGAGTGCGAGTGACTGTGGCCGGCACGACAGCGTCCCCCATCGCCGGCCGTTACGCGGTGGCCCTGTACGAGGTTGCCGACGACGCCCGTGCCCTCGACGAGGTGGTGGATCAGGCCGACGCGCTGGGCCGCCTGATCGATCAGAGCCCGCCGCTGCGCGACCTGTTGGCCGACCCGGTGCGCGACATTGCGCAGGCTCGCGCGGCGGTGCTGGCGGTACTGGAGGCGCAGGGCTTCGGTGACATCCTGCGCCGCTTCGTCGGCACCGTCGCCAACAACCGCCGCCTGCGCGACCTGCGCCCGATCCTGGCCGGGTTCGCAGCCCTGGTGGCGGATCGGCGCGGCATCGTCACCGCCGAGGTGGTGAGCGCCCACCGCCTCAGCGACCTGCAGCGCGCCCAGCTGCTGGCCCGGCTGGCGCAGGCCGGCTACGGCCGCGTCAGCATCCAGGAGCGCGTCGAGAGCGCGCTGCTCGGCGGCCTCGTGGTCCGCGTCGGCGCCAGGCTCTACGACGCCAGCCTCCGCTCCCGCCTCGAACGACTGCACCACGCCATGAAGGACGCCTCGTGATGGAGATCCGCCCCGCCGAGATTTCGGACATCCTGAAGCGCCAGATCGACGGCTTCGACAGCGAGAGCGACATCGCCGAGACCGGCACCGTGCTGTCGGTCGGCGACGGCATCGCGCGCGCCTACGGGCTGCAGAACGTGATGTCGGGCGAGATGGTCGAGTTCCCCGGCGCCGGCGTGCGCGGCATGGCGCTCAACCTCGAGCGCGACCACGTCGGCATCGTCATCTTCGGCGACGACCGCGCGATCCGCGAGGGCGACACCGTCAACCGCACCGGCACCGTGGTCGACGTGCCGGTCGGCCGCGAGCTGCTCGGCCGCGTGGTGGACGGGCTCGGCAACCCGATCGACGGCAAGGGCCTGATCGCCACCACGGAGCGCCGCCGCGCCGAGGTGAAGGCGCCCGGCATCATGCCGCGCCAGTCGGTGTCCGAGCCGATGCAGACCGGCATCAAGGCGATCGACAGCCTGGTGCCGATCGGCCGCGGCCAGCGCGAACTGATCATCGGCGACCGCCAGACCGGCAAGACCGCGATCGTGCTCGACAGTATCATCGCCCAGAAGACGGCGAACGCGCTGGGCGACGACAAGAGGTCGCTCTACTGCATCTACGTTGCCATCGGCCAGAAGCGCTCCACCGTCGCCGCCATCGTGCGCACGCTCGAGGAGAACGGCGCGATGCCGTACACGATCGTGGTCGCCGCCACCGCGTCCGACCCGGCGCCGATGCAGTATCTGGCGCCCTACACGGGAGCCGCCATGGGCGAGTTCTTCCGCGACAACGGCATGCATGCGCTGATCGCCTACGACGACCTCTCCAAGCACGCGGTGGCCTACCGCCAGATGTCGCTACTGCTGCGCCGCCCGCCGGCGCGCGAGGCTTATCCAGGCGACGTGTTCTACCTGCACTCGCGCCTGCTGGAGCGGGCGGCGAAGATGTCGGATGCGCATGGCGGCGGCTCGCTGACAGCACTGCCCGTGATCGAGACCCAGGCCGGCGACGTCTCGGCCTATATCCCCACCAACGTCATCTCCATCACCGACGGCCAGATCTTCCTCGAGACCGAGCTGTTCTTCCGCGGCATCCGCCCGGCGGTGAACGTCGGCGGCTCGGTATCGCGGGTCGGCTCGGCGGCGCAGGTGAAGGCGATGAAGCAGGTCGCCGGCAAGATCAAGCTGGAGCTGGCGCAATATCGCGAGATGGCGGCGTTCTCGCAGTTCGCATCCGACCTCGACGTCGCCACCCAGCAGCAGCTGAACCGGGGCGCCCGCCTGACCGAACTGCTGAAGCAGCCGCAGAACTCGCCGCTGCCGATGCAGGAGCAGGTGGCGGTGCTGTTCGCCGGCACCCGCGGCTACCTCGACCGGGTGCCGGTGGCGAAGGTGGTGCCGTTCGAGCGCCAGTACCTCATGGAGCTGCGCGCGACCGGCGAGGGCATCCTCGAGGCGATCCGCGACGCGCGTGAGATAGGCAAGGACGTCGAGGAGAAACTGACGAAGTTCCTCACCGACTTCACGCGCCGCTTCAGCCAGGACTGACGCGCGCATGCCCTCGCTGAAGGAGCTGCGCGCGCGCATCGGCAGCGTGAAGTCGACGCGCAAGATCACCAGCGCCATGAAGATGGTGGCCGCCGCCAAGCTGCGCCGCGCGCAGACCCGCGCCGAGGCTGCCCGCCCGTATGCGGAGGCGATGCAGCGCATGCTGGCCGCAGTTGCCCGCACCGTGTCGGACCGCGCCGACATGCCCAGGCTGCTGGTCGGCACCGGGCAGGACCGCGTGCACCTGATCATCCCGGTGACCAGCGACCGCGGCCTCGCCGGCGGCTTCAACGCCAACATCGGCCGCGCCACCCGCCGCTTGGTGCAGCGGCTGGAGGGCGAGGGCCGGACCGTGAAGCTGCTGCCCGTCGGCCGCAAGGGCGCCGATTTCCTGGCCCGCGACTATCGCGACCGCATCGTCGACCGCATCCCGGGCTCCGCCGGCCGGGACGTGGCGTTCGCCGCCGCCGAAGAGCTCGGCGCCCGCGTCGCAGCGATGCTGGAGGCGGGCGAGTTCGACGTCGCCACCCTGGTGTTCAACCGCTTCAACAACGTGATGTCACAGACGCCGACCGAGATCCGGCTCGTCCCGCTGGCGCTGCCTTCGAACGACAACGAGGTCGGGCCGAACGAGGCCACCTACGAGTTCGAGCCGGACGAGGAAACCATCCTCGGCCGCCTGCTGCCGCGCAACCTGCAGATCCAGCTCTACCGCGCCATGCTGGAGAGTGCCGCCGGCGAGCAGGGTGCGCGCATGACTGCGATGGACAGCGCCACCCGCAACGCCGGCAAGGCGATCGACCGCCTGACCCAGAACTACAACCGCACCCGCCAGGCCAACATCACCCGCGAGCTGATCGAGATCATCTCCGGCGCCGACGCGGTCTGACCCCACCCGCAGGAGCTGCACCCATGTCCACCACCCTCGAGGCTCCTGCCGCGTCCCAGCCTCCGGCGCAGGCGGCGGCCGGCAACGTCGTCGGCCGCGTCAGCCAGGTGACGGGTGCCGTCGTCGACGTGCAGTTCGAGGGCCAGCTCCCCTACATCCAGAACGCGCTCACCTGCCAGGTCGGCGCGCTGCGGCTGGTGCTGGAGGTGGCGCAGGAAATCGGCGAGCGCGAGGTGCGCTGCATCGCCATGGACACCACCGACGGGCTGGTACGCGGCACCGAGGTGCGCGACACCGGGGCCGCGATCAGGGTCCCGGTCGGGCCCGGCACGCTGGGGCGCATCCTCAACGTGATCGGCGAGCCGATCGACGAGCGCGGCCCGGTGCCCGCCACCGAGTACTACCCGATCCACCGCGACGCCCCCTCGTTCGAGGATCAGGCGGCGTCGTCCGAGATCCTGGTCACCGGCATCAAGGTGATCGACCTGCTCTGCCCCTACCTGAAGGGCGGCAAGATCGGCCTGTTCGGCGGCGCCGGCGTCGGCAAGACGGTGCTGATCCAGGAGCTGATCAACAACATCGCCAAGGCGCACGGCGGCGTCTCGGTGTTCGCCGGCGTCGGCGAGCGCACCCGCGAGGGCAACGACCTCTATCACGAGATGATCGACGCAGGCGTCATCAAGCTGGGCGAGGGCACCACCGAGGGCTCCAAGGTGGCGCTGGTCTACGGCCAGATGAACGAGCCGCCGGGTGCGCGCGCCCGCGTGGCGCTGTCCGGCGTCACCATGGCCGAGTACTTCCGCGACGAGGAAGGCCAGGACGTGCTGTTCTTCGTCGACAACATCTTCCGCTTCACCCAGGCCGGCTCCGAGGTCTCGGCGCTGCTCGGCCGCATCCCGAGTGCCGTCGGCTACCAGCCGACGCTGGCCACCGACATGGGCGCGCTGCAGGAGCGCATCACGTCGACCAAGAAGGGTTCGATCACCTCGGTGCAGGCGATCTACGTGCCGGCCGACGACCTCACCGACCCGGCGCCGGCGACCTCGTTCGCCCACCTCGACGCCACCACGACGCTGAACCGCTCGATCGCCGAGCTCGGCATTTATCCGGCAGTCGACCCGCTCGACAGCACGTCGCGCTCGCTCGATCCCAAGATCGTCGGCGAGGAGCACTACCAGGTCGCCCGCGACGTGCAGAAGATCCTGCAGACCTACAAGTCGCTGCAGGACATCATCGCCATCCTGGGCATGGACGAGCTGTCCGAGGACGACAAGCAGACCGTAGCCCGCGCGCGCCGCCTGCAACGCTTTCTGAGCCAGCCTTTCCACGTCGCCGAGGTGTTCACCGGCTCGCCCGGCAAGCTGGTCTCGATCGAGGACACCGTGCGCTCGTTCAAGGCGATCGTCGCCGGCGAGCACGACGACCTGCCCGAGAGCGCCTTCTACATGGTCGGCAGCATTGACGACGCCGTCGAGAAGGCGCGCGCGATGCGGGACAAGGCCTGAGGTTCCCATGCCGATCGACGTCGAGATCGTGAGCCCGGAGCGTCGTTTGCTGTCGCGCGCGGTCGACATGGTGGTGGTGCCGGGCTCGGAGGGCGACCTCGCCGCCATGCCCGGGCACGCGCCGATGATCGTGCTGCTGCGCGGCGGCGTGGTATCGCTGCACCAGGGGGCGCAGGTCACCGACCGGTTCTTCGTCGCCGGCGGCTTCGCCGAGATCGCGCCGGAGCGCTGCACCATCCTGGCCGACAGCGCGGTGCCGGTGGACCGCCTGTCCCGGGCCGACGGCGAGGTCCGCCTGCGCGACGCCGAGCTAGCCTACGAAGCGGCCGACAAGTCCGACGTGCCAGCGCTTGAGCCGCTGCTCGACCGCATGCAGTCTGCGCGCGCCTGGGTCGAGACCGCCGAGGACGCCAAGGACGGCTGAACCGGACGTTCGCACACGTCCCGCGTTGTCTGCGCGGGTGGAGACAACTATTTGAGACGGCAGCGCCGGTCGACCCTGTCGCCGGCCCGTCCGCGTGCGAGGAAGGGCATCCGATGGTACGACGTCATAAAGAGGAAGAGATCGCGGGCATCATCGAGTTCGAGGGCCGCGGCAGCCAGGATCCGGTGCTGCTGGAGTGGCTGGCCGACCACCGCTCGCGCAACGGCGGCAAGATCCGTATCAGCCAGGGCGGCAAGGGTACCCGGGTGATGTTCAGCAAGGCTGCTGACATGGCCTTCTGGCAGCAGCGTTCGGACCAGCTGGCGAAGGTGCGCAAGAGCGCCTGACGGCCGTCGCTTCGGGAAGAAGGCCAGGGCGCTGCCCTGGACCCGTTGGAGCCGTCAGGCAAAGCGTGCTCGCACACGACGGCCCCAGTGGGGGCCAAGGGCGACGTCCCTGGCCTTCTTCCTCCTACAGCACCGGCGCCGTTCCCGCCTCGTAGCGCGCCAGGATCTCGTCCACCGGCCCGTCGGCCACGATCCGCCCTGCCTGCAGCCACAGCAGGCGGGTGCACCAGGTACGCAGCACGCCAGGCATGTGCGAGGTCAGCACCAGGATCTCGGCACCGCGCACCACCGTCTCCAGCCGCGCGTGCGCCTTCTGCCGGAACCGCGAGTCGCCAGCCATGAACCACTCGTCCATCAGCAGCACCTGCGGCGCGATCGCGGTGGCCAGCCCAAAACCCAGCCGCACCACCATGCCGGACGAGTAGACCCGCACCGGCAGCTCCAGGAACGGCCCCAGCGCCGCGAACGCCTCCACGTCGTCCTCGAGCGCCCGCATGCCCGTCCGCGACAGCCCGACATAGCGGCCGCGCAACCGGATGTTCTCGCGTCCGGTGAGGTCGAGGTTCATGCCGAAGTTGGTGTCCAGCAGCGTGTTGATGCTGCCGCCGACATGGATGCGGCCGGCCACCGGCTCGTAGATCCCGCCCAGCACCCGCAGCAGGCTCGACTTGCCGGCGCCGTTGTGCCCGACGATGCCCAGCCGCTCGCCCGACTCCAGCCTGAAGCTGAGGTGGCGCAGCGCCTCCACCACCACCCGCCGCGTGCGGTCCGCGCCGACCGGCGCACCGGTGCTGCCGGTGTGCCGCACGGCGGCGACTCGACTCGATGCCATCGACAACACCGTTTTCTTCAGCGATCGCGCGCCGCCGTGATAGAGCGGGAAATCGAGCGACAGGTCCTCGACTTCGACGAAGGCTGGCGGCTCCGCCGGATGATGCGGGCTCACGGTCAGACCCAGAACGCGATCCGCGCCCGCGCCCACACGAACAGCAGCCAGGCGCCGATCCAGAGCAGCGCGCTGTCGCCCAGCGCCGCGCCCCAGATCAGCGGCGTCGGCACCTGCCCCAGCAGCGGCGCCCGCACGACGTCGAGCAGAGGGTCGAACGGGTTCAGCGGCAGCCACCAACCGCGGCCGCCCAGCATCGACGGCTTCCAGATCACCGGCGTCACGTAATAGGCTATCTGCATCAGGCTGCCGACGATCGGCGGCACGTCGCGGAAACGTGCGCAGATGCTGCCGAGCAGGAAGCAGGCCGCCGCCCCGTCCAGCAGCCACAGCAGCACTCCCGGCAGCGACAGCAGGGCGTGCCAGCCCGGCCAGGCGCCGAAGATCGCGAACACCGCCAGCGGCACCACCACGTTGTGGCCGAGCACGATCACGTTGCCGACCACGGTGCGGATCACCTGCACGGTGAACGGCATCCTCATAGAGCGGATGGTCTGCTCGGCGCCCACGAAGCTGTTGCAGGCATCGCTCACCATGCCGCCGATGCCGGCCTGCCACAGGATCAGCGACACCGCCAGGAACGGCAGGTAGTCGCGCAGCACGACGTGGAACAGCATGCCGTAGATCAGCCCCATCGAGCCGACCATGACCGCGCTCGACAGCGTCAGCCACAGCGGTCCCAGCGCCGAGCCGCGGTAGCGCAGCTTGATGTCGAGCCAGCCCAGCGACAGCCCGAGCCGCCACAGCGACAGCCCATCGCGCAGGTCGGTGCGCGCCGCGGCCCAGCGCCGGCTGCGGCCGTGGCGGGCATCGAGCAGCAGGTCAGGGCGACGGCTGGTCGGCGAGCCCGGCGTCGGCGCCAGCAGCTGCGTGCCCCAGAGCCCGTCGCCGCCGGCATCCCTGGCATCGAGCGCCGCCACCTCGAGCACGTCGTGCGCCATTCCGCTCCCGTTTGGGCCGGCCGCGCGCGGTCGGCTCTTCAAGGGAGGCGGCGCGGGCGGAAGCGCATTCATCCCGGCGGGCGTAGCCGATCCGACCCGCGGCGGCAACCGGAGGCCGCCGCTGCAGGGTTGAAGAAGGCCAGGGTTCTGCCCTGGACCTGTTGGGGCCGCGGGCCCCAAGCCCCGACTCATAAGGAAATGATCCCTGCATAAGGATATACCTCACGGATTGGGGCCTGGGGCCGGCCGCCCCAGTGGGGTCCAGGGGCAAAGCCCCTGGCCTTCTTCAGCATGATCATGTTGCGGTGGACGTGGATGCACGCTAAGCACTTAGCCGAGGTTTCTGCACGGATAGCTGAACTCGCGCCCGGCTCCGGACGCGGCCGTTATCGTGGGCTCGAACCCTCTGACCGTCCGGCTCGCGCCGGTCCCGCCGGAGACGACCGATCCGATGACGCGACCCGCCGATCGCAGCCATCTTGTCCAGCCCCCCGGAGGTGAGAGTTTCGGGAGCAGGCGTGCCATGCGGCCGTCGGTGCGCGCCGGGATCGGACTGCTGTCGTCGGCGGCGACCCTGGCGCTGCTGGCCGCCTGCGCCGCCACGCCGGACCGGCCCGACATCCCGGTGGCGCAGGAGGCGGCGCAGTATCGCGCCCACGCCCGCTCCTACTATGCGCCGCCCGGTCCGCCGGACGATCCGTGGGGTCCCTACATCGACGAGGCGTCCAGGCGCTATGACGTTCCCGATGCCTGGATCCGCGCCGTCATGGGCCGAGAGTCCGGCGGCCTGCAGTTCCGCAACGGCACGCTGACCACCTCGCCGGTGGGCGCCATGGGGCTGATGCAGCTGATGGCGCCGACCTATGACGACATGCGCCTCCAGTACAGCCTCGGCGACGACGCCTTCGAACCGCACGACAACATCATGGCCGGCACCGCCTACATCCGGCAGATGTACGACATCTATGGCTCGCCCGGCTTCCTGGCCGCCTACAATACCGGTCCCGGCCGCCTCGACGACTTCTTGACCCGCAACCGGCCGCTGCCGCACGAGACGCGGCAGTACGTCGCCATCATCGGCCCGCAGATCGCCGGCATCTGGCCGACCAACCGCTCGTCGACCGACCTTCTGGTCGCCAGCCACACCGGCGGCGACGCCGTGCAATATGCCGCCGCCGCCCAGGACAGCGGCACCACCCGCTCGGTCCGCAGCGCCTGGATCCGGCGCCGCGACCCGAACGGCGATGCCGACCAGCCGGTCCAGGTGGCAGAGGCGCCGGCGGCCGGCGGCCCGGTGGCGGCACCCTCCTACACCACGGCCTGGAACAGCATTCGGGCGCAGCGCCCGACCGCATCCGCGGGCGGCGACGCCGACGGCGTGCGGACCGCCTGGGCCGCCCGCACCGGCCCCGGCCCGGCCATCACCGCGGCGGCACCCGAGGTCGGTACCGCCCGCACCTGGACCCTGGCCCCGACCGAGACCCAACACGCTTCGGCGGTGCAGCCCGCCGCGGCGTCATCCGACGAGATCGCGACCGGTCCGGCGCCGGTCCGGCTCGCCGCCAACGGAATCCCGGCTCATACCGAGCGTACGCAGCGCCTCCACCTGATCCGCCAGGCAATGGCTGAGCCGGCGTCGCTGCTGCGCGATGCCGGTCGCGGCGCCGGGCCGCACACCTGGTCTGTCCAGGTCGGTGCCTTCGGCACCTCGGCCCAAGCCAGCGAGGCGGCGGGGGCCGCGCAGTCGCACGCGCCCAGCCTGTCCCACGCGCACCAGGAGATCGCCGGGGTGCGGCAGGGCCACAACGGCCGCATCTACCGAGCCCGGCTCACCGGCCTGTCGCGTGCCGACGCGCTGCAAGCGTGCGAGCGGCTGAGCCACGGCCGCTCGAACTGCATGGTGGTATCGCCCGATGCACGCTCCTAGATCGCTCCTTGCACTGCTGGCGGTACTGGCCGCCCCCGCCGCGCATGCGGCGCTGGCGCCGGGCGTCAAGGCGCCCGACTTCGACGCCCGGGCCACGCTGGGCGGCCGGGAGTTCGACGCCTCGCTGGCGAAGATGCTCAAGACCGGACCGGTGGTGGTGTATTTCTATCCGGCCGCCTTTACCAAGGGCTGTACCGTCGAGGCGCACGACTTCGCTGATGCGGTGCCGCAGTTCCAGCACCTGGGCGCGCAGGTGATCGGCGTGTCTGAAGACTCGATCGGGACGTTGGACCGGTTCTCGGTCAGCGCCTGTCAAAGCAAGTTCGCGGTCGCCGCCGACCCGACCGGTGCCATCACGCAGCGATACGACGCGATGCTGCCGATCTTCGTGCACCATGCCAACCGGACATCATATGCGATCGCGCCGGATGGCACCGTCCTCGCATCATACACCGCACTGGATCCAGACGGTCACGTATCCAGGATGTTGGATGCCGTCACCACCTGGACGAAAGCCCATCCCGCACCGGGATGAGCCTCCGCCTGGGCGATCGTCAGTCCTGCCGTTGCAGGTTCAGCTTTGCTATCGACACTCGTCGCAACACGACTGGCCGGACTTGCACGCGCTGCGTCGCTCGCAGCGGGACGAACGCTTGGGTTGCCACACTTTCGCCGAACTGACCCTGATTGTTGGGCAGCACGAGTTTGACGTCCAGAATCTTGATGTCCACGACAGGCTCCACATCATGGGTCCCCATCCTGTAACGCCTGCGTCGTCGCTCCGTTGTCGGGCTCTCCAATCATTCCGCCGAGTCGGCCTGCCCGGTGCCCGTCAGAAGCTGGGCACGTCAGTGGGTGGCGAGGCCGGTGCTGCTGGTCACGGCGCCTTGGGTTGCGGTGGCACCCTTGGAAACATCATGGCCGACTGCACTTGCGTCCTGGCCTACGCCGGCCAGGGTGTTGCAGGCAGACAGCCCGATGGTGGAGACGGCCAGAAGGCCCATGGTGGCCAGGACGCGGCAGGAAACAAAATGCATCTTCTTCTTCCCTAGAAGGTTGCTGGCACAACGAGTACAGGCCGTTACGGTTTCAGCACTGCCCCGACCTGGGCAATGCTGTTGCAACGGGGTAACAGCCCTCTTCCATCCGACTTCGCGTTCGTCGACGGTGGCAATCACACCGCTTGGGCGCAACCGGCCTGACTGGACGCTAGAACGGCCGGCGAGGCGCCGGCGCTGCCGGCGCATGCACGTCGACGATGCTCTGCAGCCCCGACACCGTGGCCGCCGGTGCCGGCGCCGCCTGGGGCAGCGACAGCATCTGTGCTCCCGGCTTCCAACCGGCAGACGCGCACCGATCGGCGACTTGATCGAGCACCATCCGCGGCGCGCTGTCGGCCGGCCCCTGGCGCCAGACCACGGTGTGGCTGCAGCCGTCCGCCCCGGTGGTGACCGAGCGGATCACCAGGCCGGTGGTGGCCGTGCCGGCGTCCGCGACCGCGGCAGCCTGAGTCAAATGCGCCATCCGCGCCTGCATCTGCCACATCACGGCGTCCTGCCACGCCGCCATTTCCAGCATCGGATCGGCCGCCCGCGGCGCCAGCGCATCGGACCGCGCCACGTCGAACGGCACCAGCACGCCAACCGGCTGGTCGTTGCCGTCGACGATCAGCAATGCCCCGGCTGGCAGGCGGTCGGGAGCCGGCGTCTGCGCCGAGGCGGCGCCGGCAAGGCTCGTGCTCAGCGCCAGGGCCACGCCTAGCCCCAGCCCGCTGCGGATACGGACGTTCATCGAGGCGATCATCCCGATATCTCCCATCGTGATGCAGGCAATAGTGCGAGGCCCCGGGCAGGGTTTCCAGAACCTTTGCATGACGTCTTGGTCATCATCGGCGCGTTCGCCCCCGCACGGCTTGATGGGCCACAATGCGCTAGTCGAGCACGCATGGCATTCCGGTGACGCCGGCCCGGCGACCGGCTCCCCGACCAGCGTCCAGGGACCGATCCGCAGGCCTGTCTCAACGAAGGCGATCCGCCGCCCGCCCGCCGCAGGCGCCGTCCGGCGACAAGTACAGCGCATGGCCCTGGCCCGCGCGCTGGCCCCGGAGCCGCGGCTGGTGCTGCTCGACGAGTCGTTCTCCGCCCCCGACGCCGGGTCCCGCGCCGGCACCCGCACGGCGGTCGCGGACGTGCTCGCGGCGGCGGGGGCGGCGGCGCTGCTGGTCGCGCGCGACCAGTCCGAGGCGCTGTCGATGGGCCGACAGGTCGGCGTGCTGCGCGGCGGCCGGCTGGTGCAGGTGGCATCGCCGTCCGAGCTCTACCGCCATCCGAAAGACGCCGAGCTCGCGTGCTCCGTCGGCGAGGCGGCGCTGCTGGACGGGCTGGCCGACGCGGGCACGGTGAGCGGAGCGCCGGGCCGGCTGGAGCGGTCGCCACCGGTGGCGGACGGTCCGGTGCGGGCGATGTGCGCCCGGAGCAGATCGCCGTGCGCGCCACCGGGTCTGGCACCTGCACGGCGCGGGTGGTCCTGATGTCCTAACTACGGCTATGACTCCAATATCGGCCTGATCCTGCCGATACGACCGCGATATCGCGTGGGTCGGCGGCACCGCAGCGCTCGGCCCGCAGCCGCGCGCGGTGCAGGCGTACGGCCGCCCTGGACCCGTTGGAGCCGCGGGCCCCACCCCCGTTCATAAGAAGATCATCCGAGCATGGAGGTACGCCTTTGACGAATCGGGGCCTGGGGCCCGCGGCCCCAAATGGGTCCCCGGGGGCGAAGCCCCCTGGCCTTCTCCCTCATGCCCTTGTGATCGACCGCATCGCATCCTTTATAGGAACCCGAAGACGTTCTCGGGGCGGGGTGCGACTCCCCACCGGCGGTGTTTGCGGGGCTCGCCCCGCATCAGCCCGCGAGCGCCCGCCGGACAAGGGCGGGGTCAGCAGATCCGGTGCGATCCCGGGGCCGACGGTATAGTCCGGATGAGAGAGAACGCCGACCCGTCTGCCGGCCCCGATGGGGGCGGTGTGCGTGGACGGCTGCGCCCTGGGTCACGTCCGTTGGGACGGGATTGAGTATGGATGCGGCCGTGCCGATCATGCAGCAGACGACCGGGCGCTTGCCCGAGGCCACGGCGACGGGATTGCGCGCGGCGATCGACGAGGCCGCCCGCTACATGGGTGCCACCGCCCCCAACCCGCCGGTCGGCTGCGCGATTCTCGACGCCGGCGGCCGTCTGCTGACCGTGGCCGCGCACCAGCGCGCCGGCACCTCGCACGCTGAGTCCCGCGCCCTAGCCCAGCTGCGCGACGCCGGCCTGCTTGACCGCGCCGCCACGCTGCTGGTGACGCTGGAGCCCTGCAACCACCACGGCCGCACCGGACCCTGCACGGAGGCGATCCTGGCCAGCCCGGTCGCTGAGGTCTGGATCGGCGCCACCGACCCCAACCCGCACGTCGCCGGGCACGGCGCCGAGCGCCTGCGCGCCGCCGGCCTTCGGGTGCGGACGCTGGACGGCGCCGCGGGTCCCGCCGCGGCGGCGCTGGCGCGGGACTGCGCGGCGCTGATCGCACCGTTCCGCCGCTGGGCCGAGACCGGGCGGCCCTGGATCACCGTGAAGCAGGCGCTGGACCAGACCGGCGGCATGATCCCTCCCGCCGGCGCCACCACCTTCACGCAAAGGCCCTCGCTGCTGCTGGCGCATCGCCTGCGCCGCGCCGCCGACGCCATCGTCACCGGCACCGGCACCGTGCTGGCCGACCGGCCGGCGCTCACGGTGCGCCACCTACCCGACCATCCCCGGCGGGCGCCGCGGCTGCTCGCGG
>CAXTVM010000041.1:0-30725 GCA_964247725.1 uncultured Acetobacteraceae bacterium
CGGCTAGCACGATGTTTGACAAAAACCCGACTGCTGCGACTGTTGCGATGAAAGCAGCGAAGCGAGGCATCACCGTCCGGCGACCAGCATGGAGATGCGCTGCAACATCGATACCGGGATCGGAATCCAAGATCGCGGGAAGGCGAGTCATGGAGACCGTTCCACCCCAGTAGTTATCATGGCAATCGCCATCGGTTGGCGCCACGCTTGCTGCCGCCGAAACACTGTTCTCGCGGCCGAGCGCGTTTAACTCGAGTGCCCACTTCGCCTCTTGGAAGCGAGCGCCTGGCCGCGGGCCGTCGCCATCACCCTGAACCCGCCGCCGCTACCGGGACACGGAGGCCGCCGCCCCGCCCAGCTTCAGCCCCGGCACCTCGACGTCGATCTCCAGCGTGGTCATGGCCGCACCCCGGTCGAGCTTGATCTGGACCTTGTCGCGGTCGATCGGCACGTGCCGCGCGATCACCTCCAGAATCTCCTCGCGCAGCTTCGCGATCAGGTCGGACTGGCCCTCGCCGCCGCCGCCGCCGGCGCGCTCGTGCGCCAGCAGGATCTGCAGCCGGTCGCGCGCCACCGGCGCCGAGCCGCGCCGCGCGAACAGCCCCGACAGGAAACCCCGGCCGCCGCCGCCGCCGCCATTGGCGCTCATGCCACCCTCCGCCCGAACAACTTGGCCAGCAGCCCCTTGCGATCGGACGGCACCTGCATCTCCAGCGTCTCGCCCTGCAGCCGCCGCACCGCGTCGAAATAGGCACGCGCCGGCGCGCTGTCCGGATTGCTGAGCGTCACCGGCGAGCCCAGGTTCGACGCCCGCAGCACCTCCTCGCTCTCCGGGATGATGCCGATCAGCGGGATCCGCAAGATCTCCAGCACGTCCTCGGTCAGCAGCATCTCGCCGCGTGCCGCGCGGACGGGGTCGTAACGGGTCAGCAACAGGTGCTTGGTCAGCTTCTCGCCCGCCTTCGCCTTTGCGGTGGTGCTGTCCAGCATGCCGATGATGCGGTCGCTGTCGCGCACCGACGACACCTCGGGGTTGGTGACGACCACAGCCTCGTCGGCATGGTGCATCGCCAGCTGCGCACCCTTCTCGATGCCGGCCGGGCTGTCGCACAGGATCCAGTCGAACCGCTCGCGCAACTCGTCGATCACGCGGGCGACGCCGTCGGGGGTCAGCGCATCCTTGTCGCGGGTCTGCGAGGCCGGAAGGATCGAGAGGGTATCGACTCGCTTGTCCCGGATCAGCGCCTGGGTCAGCTTGGCGTCGCCCTGCACCACGTTGATGAGGTCGTAGACGACGCGACGCTCGGCGCCCATCACCAGGTCGAGGTTGCGCAGGCCGACGTCGAAGTCGACCACCACCACGGTGCTGCCCGGCCCGCCGGAGTGTCCCACCGCCAGGGCGGCACCCAGGGCAGCCGTCGACGTCGTCTTGCCGACGCCGCCTTTGCCTGACGTGACCACCACCACCTTGGCCATGCGGATCCCCCCTCGTGCCCGTTGGCGACTGCTCTACATCAATCGAGCGCCGACAGCACCAGGGACGGGTTGTCGGAGGGGCCGTCGAGCCGGGCGTGCGCCGACCGCCCCACCCGGGCCGTCGGCATGTCGTCGGCGACCAGGTAGACGCCGTCGATGGCGATCAGCTCGGCATGCAGGCGGCGGCACAGCACCCGCGCCGTCCGGTTGCCGCCGACTCCGGCCAGCGCCCGCCCGTGCAGCGTACCGTAGACGTGGATCGAGCCGCCGGCGGACACCTCCGCGCCCGAGGCCACCGAGCCCAGAATCACCAAGTCGCCGTCCGGATAGGCCACCGACTGGCCGGACCGCACCGGCTCGTCGATCACCAGCGAGGCCGCGGCCGGGTCGGCCGGTGGCGGCGGCGCCACCTCTGGGACCTCGATCGCCCCGATCACGCGTCCGCCGGAGAAGGCCTGCGGCCATGCCCAATCCGCCGCCGCCGCCCAGCCCGGGTCGGCGTTCTCGATCTCGACCAGCCGGATGCCGCGTTCGGCCAGCGCAGGCACCAGCGCCTCCAGCCCGGGATCGTCGCCAGCCAGCAGCCCGCAGTCCAAGATCACCGGCTTGCCCTCGAAGAACGCCGCCGATCGGGCGATCTGCCCGTCGAGCGCCGCGATCCAGTCCTCCAGCGGCGGTTCCGGCGACAGCACCAGCGCCATGAAGGAGCGGCCGCGCACGCGGATCCGCTTTAGCGGGCGGGCGGTGTCGGCGGCGTCGGGATCTGGCACGTGCGGCGGACCTCGGGAGCATGACCCGGGGACGACCCCGGAATGCCGGTCAGCATGCACGCGCCGCCGTCCGTCATCAAAGGGGCTCCCGGCCTGTCGCGGGGCTATTGCATTAGAGGAGAAGGACAGGGCTATGCCCTGGACCCGTTGGGGCCGCAGGCCCCAAGCCCTGATCGTTAAGAAGACAATCTGTACTTGGAAGCACACCCCCAAACGGATCGGGGTCTGGAGCCCGCGGCCCCAGTGGGGTCCAGGGGCAAAGCTCCTGGCTTTCTTCCTCATTCGATAGCCGTAGGGCCTGTCGCGATCGCCGTCACGGTGCTGTCACGGTCTCTGGCAACCGTCCGGCGGATGACATAGCGTCGGCGGCCATGCGCATCCTGCACCACCTCCCGCTCTCGCCATTTTCGCGCAAGGTCCGCCTGGTGCTGTCCGAGAAGCGGCTGCCATTCGAGCTCAAGGTGGAGAAGGTCTGGGAACGGCGCACGGAGTTCCTCGACCTCAACCCGGCCGGCACGGTGCCGATGCTGAAGGAGGAGAACGGGCTCTCGATCCCGGACTCGACCGTGATCTGCGAATACCTTGAGGAAGCCTATCCCGACACTCCGCTGCTCGGCCGCACGCTCGCCGAGCGGGTCGAGGTGCGCCGGCTCGCCGCCTGGTTCGACGGCAAGTTCCACCACGAGGTCACCCGCAACCTGCTCGGCGAGAAGTTCATGAAGCGCGTGATGGGCAAGGGCAACCCCGACGCCACCGCGCTCCGCGCCGGCTACGCCAACATGCGCTACCACCTCGATTACATCGGCTGGCTCGCGGAGACGCGGAAATGGCTGGCGGGCCCGTCGCTGTCGCTGGCCGACTTCGCGGCCGCCGCCCAGCTCTCGTCGCTGGACTATATCGGCGACATCGACTGGGCACTGAGCCCGCCGACCAAGGACTGGTATGCGAAGGTGAAGTCGCGGCCGTGCTTCCGTGCGCTGCTCGCCGACCGCGTCACCGGGGTGAACCCGCCGGAGCACTATAGCGACCTGGACTTTTGAGTGAGGAAGGCCAGAGGCTCTGCCCCTGGACCCCGCCAAAGGCTGGGCCTTTGGAGACCATTCTTTAAGGATTGGGTTCCCGGGCCGTCGTGCGAAGCACGCTGCGCGTGACGGCCCTAGCGGGGTCCAGGGGTAGAGCCCCTGGCCTTGCCTTCGTTGGAGCGAGCATCGGTGAATTACGACGTGATCGTCCTCGGCGCCGGCGCCGCCGGCCTGATGGCGGCGATTGCCGCGGGCGGCCGCGGCCGTCGCGTGCTGCTGCTCGACCACGCCGCCGAGCCCGGCGCCAAGATCGTGATCTCGGGCGGCGGGCGCTGCAACTTCACCAACCGCGACTGCCACCCGGAGCGCTATTTGTCGCGCAACCCGGCCTTCTGCCGCTCGGCGCTGGCCCGCTACGGCTCGGACGATTTCCTGGCCCTGGTCGAGCGTCACCGCATCGCCTGGCACGAGAAGACGCTGGGCCAGCTGTTCTGCGACGGTTCCGCCCGGCAGATCGTGGCCATGCTGCTGGCCGAGGCGGAAGCGGCCGGCGTGGTGCTGAAGACCCGCCACCGCGTCACCGGCTTCGGCCACGGCGAGCGCTACCGGATCGACACCGATGGGGACGCCGGGAGCGTGGAGGCCGACCGCCTGATCGTCGCGACCGGCGGGCTGTCGGTCCCCAAGCTCGGCGCCACCGGCCTCGCGTTCGACATCGCCCGGCATTTCGGCGTCCCGGTCACCGAGACCGGGCCGGCGCTGGTGCCACTTACTTTCGAGGGCGGCGAGCAGGCGTCGATGCGGGCGCTGGCCGGCGTCTCGCTGCCGGTGGCGGCGCGCTGCGGCCAGACCTGCTTCCACGAGGCGATGCTGTTCACCCATCGCGGCCTGTCCGGCCCGGCGCTGCTGCAGCTCTCGTCGTACTGGGCGCAGGGGCAGGAGATCAGCCTGTCGCTGGCCCCCGGCCACGACGTGCCGGCGTGGCTGCGGCAGCGCCGCCGGGATCGGGGCCGGGCAGCGCTGGCCGGCGTGCTGGCCGAGATCCTGCCGCAGCGCCTGGCCCAGGCGGTCGCCGCCGAGCAGGGCGCGCCGGGCCCGTTCGGCGGCCTGGCCGGCACGGCGCTGGATGCGGTCGCCGCCCGGCTGTCCGGCTGGCGGCTGACGCCGTCCGGCACCGAGGGCTACGCCAAGGCCGAGGTGATGCGCGGCGGCATCGACACCACCGCGCTATCCTCGCGGACGATGGAGGCGGCCACGGTCCCGGGACTCCATTTCGTCGGCGAGGCGGTCGACGTCACCGGCTGGCTCGGCGGCTACAACTTCCAATGGGCCTGGTCGAGCGGCTGGGCCGCTGGCAGCGCCTAGTCCTTCAACCACCGCTGCAGCAGCTCTTGCGCCACCGTCGCCACCAGGCGGCCGGCGCGGTCGTGGATCAGGCCGCGCGACAGGCCGATGCCGCCGCCGGCGGACGGGCTGTCGGTGTCGTAGAGCAGCCAGTCGTCGGTGCGCACCGGCCGGTGGAACCACATCGCGTGGTCGATGCTGGCCATGAACAGCCTCGGGCTGAGGCCCTGCTCCGCCTCCGACCCGACATGCTCCATGACCGACGAGATGCCGATCGTGTGGTCGCTGAGCCAGGCCAGGATCTGCAGGTGCAGCGACGGATCGTCATGCCCGGCGGCACTCGGCACCCGCATCCAGAGCTGCCGCCGGTTCCGGCCGGGCAGCCCGAACGGCTGCTCCGGCCAGACCGGCCGGATCTCCAGCGCCCCGCTCATGGGACCGCGCGTGTTCAGCCGACGCGCGAGCTCCAAACGCTCCGACGGCGCGGCCGAAGGCATGTCGGACAGCCCTTCCGGCGGCGGCACGTCGGCCATCGAAGTCTGGTGCTCCCAGCCGCTCTCCGGCTGGTGGAACGAGCACTCGAGATGGAAGATCACGCTGTCGTCCTGCAGCCCGGTCACCCGGCGGGTCGAGAACGACCGCCCGTCCCGGGTGCGCTCGACCACGTAGCGCACCGGCCGGTCGAGCCGGCCCGGCCGCAGGAAGTAGCCGTGCATCGAATGCAGCGGCCGGTCCGCCACCGTCGCGGCGGCGGCGCACAGCGACTGTCCCAGCACCTGCCCGCCGAACAGCACCCGGTTGCTGTTGACCTGGTTGTGGCGGCCTTGGAACAGGTCCTCGCCGAGCCGGTCGACCAGGACCAGCGACGGTACGTCCAGCCCATCCCAATCTTCCAGCATCCCGAACCCGTCCATGGCTGCCATTCCACTGGGTAGCCTCGCAGCCTCCCGACCGGCGCACAACCGGCGCACCCGGACGCGTCGCGTCAGCGCGCCTCCGGACCGGCGTCGAGCAGCGCCAGGTCCTGCTGCGCCAGGTCGGCCTCGTTCGCGTCCGGCGACACCGACAGGATCCGGGTCCAATCCTGCCGCGCCCCGTCGAGGTCGCCCAGCCGCTCCCGCACCACGCCGCGCTCGAGCAGCGCGTCGGGCGCATCCGGCGCCGCCCGGCAAGCCGCCTCGATGTCGGCCCGAGCCTGCGGCAGGCGGTCCAGCGCGCGATAGGCCCGGGCCCGCACCACCAGCGCGTCGATGCGCGCCGGGTGCGCGGCCAGCACCCCGCCCAGCACCGCGACGGCCTCGGCCGGCTGCCCGGCTTCCTGCGCCGCCCTCGCCTGGTCGACCAGCAGGTCGGGATCGTTTGGCGCCAGCCCGGAGGCGAGGCGCGCCGCCGCCAGCGCCCGGTTAGGCTTGCCCGCCAGCGTCCAGGCCTGCGCCGCCTCGTCGGCCAGCGCCGCACGCTGCGCCGGCGTCGACCCGGCCTGCCGCACCAGCCCGTCCAGCGTTGCCGCCGCCGCCGCCGGGTCGCCCAGCGCCAGGGTGGACAGGGCCTCGCACCGCGCCGCATCGCCGCCGCCGCCATGCCGGGCCCAGTCCTGCGCGTCGCGCAGCGCCGCCGCCGGGTCGTCGGCCAGCAGCGCCAGGCACGGGTTCGAGCCGGCCAGCGTCGCGCCCCGCGCGCCGCCGCCGCTCGCGACCGCGTGCGGATGCCGCCCCGCCGGAGCCTCCAGCCGCGCCAGGCGTTGCAGGCCGCCGGGCTGGTCGGGCGCGCTCGCCCGCGCGGGCGCCACTGCCAACAGCGCCAGCAGCAGACCCGCGGCGGGACGGGGCGCCAGCGAGGCGTGCCGCGTCGGGCGGGTGCGGGGCGGACCGGACGCGGCTATGGGCATGATCATGGCGGGGAGTTCATTGTGCGACAGGTCCTGGTTGCGAGGTCAAGCGGGAACCTTCTCGTGCCCGTGATCGGGGCGGCGGCGTGAGTCCGTCCCGCCACCTGCTGATCTTCGGGCTCGGCTATTCGGCGCGCGCGGTGGCGGCACTGGCGGTCCACGACGGCTACGCGGTCACCGGCACCAGCCGCCGCGACGACGCCCGCGCGCCGGCCGGGGTGGAGCTGGTGCGGCCGGCGGCGGCGGCGGCGCTGCTGGACCGTGCCACGCACTGGTTGGCCTCGGCGCCGCCCGGCGAGGCGGGTGACCCGATCCTGGCGCTGCTGGGTGCTGCGATGCGGCGGGCGCGGCCGAGCTGGATCGGCTATTTCTCCACCACCGGCGTGTATGGCGACCGCGGCGGCGGCTGGGTCGACGAGCACACTCCTCCGGCGCCGACCGGACCGCGCGGCCGCCGGCGGCTGGAGGCCGAGGGCCACTGGGCGGCGCTGGCCGACGCGGTCGGCAGCCGGCTCGACCTGTTCCGCATCGCCGGCATCTACGGTCCCGGCCGCAGCCTGTTCGACACGCTGCGTGCCGGCGATGGCCGCCGGGTGATGGCACCCGGCCACGCCTTCGGCCGCATCCACCGCGACGACATCGCCGGCGCCACGCTGGCGGCGATGCGGGGCGGCCCGCCGCGGCGCGTGCTCAATCTCAGCGACGACCTGCCGGAGGAGAGCGCGGTGGTGACCGAGGAGGCCGCACGCCTGCTCGGCCAGGCGCCGCCGCCCGCCGTGACGCTGGAGGCGGCGCTGGCGGCGATGAGCCTGATGGGCCGCAGCTTCTGGGCCGAGAACCGCAAGGTGGCCAGCCGGATCACCCAGGAGATGCTGCAACGGCGCTGGACCTATCCGACCTACCGCGAAGGGCTCGCCGCCATCCTTGCAGCCGGAGGTTAAGGACCGACCACCATCACCACAGCGACCGCACCGTCTCCAGCAGCAACGCCACGTCGGGCGGCCGCGACAGCCGGTGGTCGCCGTCCTTGACCAGCAGCACCCGGCAATCCGGCGTCGTCACCAACTCCGCGATGCGCAGCGCGGTCCGCCACGGCACCACGTCGTCGCGCTGGCCGTGTAGCAGCCGCATCGGTGCCTCGATCGCGATCGGGCCGTCCAGCAGGCTGCAGGCCTCGCCGTCCCGGGCGAAGGCGCACGTCAGCACCAGCGGCTCCGGCTCCGCCGGCAGCGTCACCCGGCCGTCGCGGTCGAGTGCGGCGCGCTGGTCGGCCGACAGCCGCTCCAGCATCCCCCGGGTGAAGTCGGGCGCCGCCGCGATGCCGATCAGGCCGCGCACCCTCGGCCCTAGATCGCGCGCCAGCAGCAGCGCGATCCAGCCCCCCATCGAGGAGCCGACCAGCACCAGCGGTCCCGGCGCCAGCGCCTCGATCACCGCCAGCGCGTCGTCGCGCCAACGTGCCAGGCTGCCGTCCTCGTAGCGACCCAAGCTGCGCCCATGCCCGGAGTAGTCGAGCCGCAGCGACGGCCGGCCGTGCTCCCCGATGAAGTCGGCCAGCGCGTTCGCCTTGTCGCCGGTCATGTCGCTGCGCAGGCCGGGCAGGAACACCACGGTCGAGGCCGCGTCTGGCCCGCCCGGGCGGTGCAGCGCCGCGAGCGCCACGCCGTCGGGCCGCACGATGTGGTGCAGTGTTTCCTCGATCATGTGCCGACCCTAACAGCCGGCCGGAGCGGCAAGAAGATCTGCGCCGGATCAGGACAGGGCGGCGACCAGCTCGTCCCGCTTCATCCGCGACCGCCCCTTCACGCCCCGTTCCGCCGCCGTGCGCATCAGCTGCGCCCTGGTCTGTCCGTGGAGCCCGTCCTTGCCGCCGGATCCGCGAGCCTTGGCGGTCTTGGCGGCGATGTCGGCCGGTTGCTTCGAGTGCTGCCGCCCCTTCGCGCTGTCTGCCCGCTTCTTCGCCGTCGTGCGCTTGTACTCGGCCGGATCCAGCGCCTCCCGCGCCTGCTTGGGCAGGTAGCGCTCGCCGGTCTTGCCCGACTCCTCGCCGGACTTCGTGCCCCAATCCTCCTTGGTCCACTGGCTGAGGTGGTTGTCGGCGGTCTTGCCGCCGTCGTAGCCGCCACCCCGTTTCTTGTATTCGGCGCTGGCCAGCTGCGCCTTGCGCGCCGACCACTGCCCGGGCTTGCCGCCCTTGTCGCCGTCCGTCACCTCGCCCTTCACCGTGTCCCACAGCTTGGGATCGGTCTTCTTCGCCGTGGCCGCCATCGTCGCCGCTCCTGCTCCGCCGCTCGCGCAACGACCGTCACGCTCCCGTGTTGCAGCACGCCCGCGTGATGCGCGCGCTGGATGCGACCACCGCCGCTCCATGCTATGGCCGCCGCCATGCCGTCGCCGCCTCACTCGCCGGGCCACCCGCCGGGCCCGCCCGTGATCCTGCAGGTGCTCCCCTCGCTGCAGGCCGGCGGCGTCGAGCGCGGCACGCTCGAGATCGCGCGCGCGGTGGTCGAGGCCGGCGGCGTCGCCCTGGTCGCCAGCGCCGGCGGCCGCCTGGTGCCGCAGCTGGAGCGCGCCGGCGCCGTCCACCTGCCGCTCGACCTGATGACCAAGGACCCGCTGTCGATCTGGCTCAACGCCGGCCGGCTGGCCCGGCTGATCCGCCGCCATCGCGTCGACCTGGTCCATGCCCGCTCGCGCGGCCCGGCCTGGTCGGCGCGCCTGGCCGCCCGCCGCACCGGCACCGCGTTCCTCACCACCTGGCACGGCGTCTATGGCGAGGCCGGCCCGCTGAAGCGACGCTACAACGCGGTCATGGCCTCCGGCGACCGCGTCATCGCCATCAGCCGCTACGTCGCCGAGCGCATCGCCGGCCCGTATCGCGTGGGTCCCGACCGGCTGCGCACCATCCCGCGCGGCGCCGATACCGCGGTCTTCGACCCGGACGCGGTGCGCGGCGACCGCATCCACGGCCTGGCCCGGCAGTGGAGCGTGCCGGACGGCGCCGCCGTGATCGTGCTGCCGGCCCGGGTCACCGCCTGGAAGGGCCATGCCCTGCTGCTCGACGCGCTGGCGCTGCTGTCGGCGCAGGGTCTGGCATCCGGCCCGGCCCCGGACTGGGTCTGCGTCCTGGTGGGGTCGTCCGACGCCGGGCGCGGCAGCTTCGGCCGCGCGCTGCTGGCGCAGGCCGAGCGGCTCGGCCTGCGCGCCCGACTGCGCTTCGCCGGCCACTGCGCCGACATGCCGGCCGCCTACGGCCTCGCCGACGTGGTGGTGGTGCCGTCGCTGCGGCCCGAGCCGTTCGGCCGCAGCGTCGTGGAGGCGCAGGCGATGCGCCGCGTCGTGCTGGCCGCGGCGCATGGCGCCGCGCTGGAGACGGTCGGGCACGGCACCACCGGCTACCTGTTCCCGCCCGGCGACGCGGCCACCCTGGCCGCCTGGCTGCGGCACGCGCTGTCGCTGCCGCCCGAGCATCGCGACCGGCTCGGCGCCGATGCCCGCGCCTCGGTGCTGGCCCACTACACCACCGCCGCGATGCAGTCCGCCACCCTCGACGTCTATGACGAGCTGCTGCCCCGGCGCCTGCCGAACCGCGGGACGATGCCGGCAGCCCAGAGCCTCATCCGACCGGACGAAATCGTTTGATCTGATAGAGATGCTCGCAAGAACAACGAGCTAGAGTATGATCCGCGAGCCTTGAGCGATCGGATCACGCTCCAGTGCCATCTCGTGGCTCACCGGCCACATCCGATTGGCAACCGCGCGCATAAGCGGGCAAGGTCGCCGCACGGCCCCGGGGGACCATGGACGTGTCATCTTGAAGCGGATCCTGGTCATCAAGCTGGGCGCGCTGGGCGACTTCGTGCAGGCGTTCCCGCCCTTCGCCGCGATCCGCGCCCATCATCCGGAGGCCCGCATCACCCTGCTCACCACGCGGCCGTTCGTCGGCCTGGCCACGGCCAGCCCGTGGTTCGACGCGGTGGCGCTGGACCGGCGGCTGCACTTCTGGCAGCTGCACCGCCTGGCGCAGATGCGGCGCCGCCTGGCCGGCTACGACTTCGTCTACGACCTGCAGACCTCGCGCCGCTCGTCGCGCTACCACGACCTGGCCGGCCGTCCGCCCTGGTCCGGCATCGCGCGCGGCGCCTCGCATCCGGACGCCGACCCCCGCCGCGACCGGCTGCACACCCGTGCCCGCCAGGCTGGGCAGCTGGCCCGGGCCGGCATCGCGCAGGTGCCGGATCCGGACCTCGGCTGGCTCGCCGCCGCCGATGCGGCCGCGGCACCGCCGACCGTGCTGCTGGTGCCGGGCGCCAGCCCGCACCGGCCGGGCAAGCGCTGGCCGGTGGCGCAGTTCGGCGCGCTGGCCCGGCTGCTGCAGGCGCGCGGGCTGCGCCCGGTGATCGTGGGCGGCGCCGACGAGGCGCCGCTGGCAGCGGCGATCCTGGCGGTCTGCCCGACGGCGCAGGACCTCACCGGGCGCACCAGCCTGCTGGAGCTGGCCGCCCTGGCGTCGCGCGCGTCGCTCGCCGTCGGCAACGACACCGGGCCGATGCACCTGGCCGCAGCCCTGGGCTGCCCGGCGGTGGTGCTGTTCTCGCGCGACAGCGATCCGGCGCTGACCGCCCCGCTCGGCCGTACGCCCGGCCAGGTGGCGATCCTGCGCGCGCCCGACCTCGCCGGCCTGCCGGTCGTCGACGTCGCCGACGCCGCCGCCACCGTGACGGCCGGCCGATCGGACCCGCCCGAGCCCGGGCCCAGACCCAGGGTTGCGAGCCGGGCGGGCTGACGCCATACCGGGCGGCCGCCCCCGGAGAGAGCTCCATGCCCGCCATCACCCTGCCCGACGGAACCGTTCGCCGCTATGACGGCCCGGTCACCGGCACGGCGGTGGCGGCGTCGATCGGGCCTGGCCTGGCCCGCGCGGCGCTGGCGATGCACCTCGACGGCGTGCTGCGCGACCTCGACCACGAGATCGACCACGATGCCAAGCTCCGCTTCGTCACCCGCCGCGACGACGACGCGCTGGAGATGATCCGCCACGACGCCGCCCACGTGCTGGCCGAGGCGGTGCAGAGCCTGCATCCCGGCACCCAGGTCACCATCGGGCCGCCGATCGAGAACGGCTTCTACTACGACTTCGCCCGCAACGAGCCGTTCACCCCGGACGACTTCCCGGCGATCGAGGCGCGCATGCGCGAGATCGTCGCCGCCGACGCGCGGTTCGTGCGCGAGGAGTGGCCGCGCGAGCGGGCGATCGCCCACTTCGAGGCGCGCGGCGAGCGCTACAAGGCCGAGCTGATCCGCGACCTGCCCGCGGACGTGCCGATCTCGATCTACCGGCAGGGTGCCGAGGAGGGGGGATGGCTCGACCTTTGCCGCGGCCCGCACATGCGCTCGACCGGCGACGTCGGCGGCGCCTTCAAGCTCATGAAGGTGGCCGGCGCCTACTGGCGCGGCGACCATCGCAACCCGATGCTGACCCGCATCTACGCCACCGCCTGGCGCGACCAGAGGGAGCTGGACGCGCACCTGCTCCAGCTGGAAGAAGCCGAGCGCCGCGACCACCGCCGCATCGGCCGCGAGATGGACCTGTTCCACTTCCAGGAGGAGGCCACCGGCCAGGTGTTCTGGCACCCGAAGGGCTGGCGGCTGTACTCGACCCTGCAGGACTACATGCGCCGCGCCCAAGAGCGTGCCGGCTACCAGGAGGTGCGCACCCCGCAGCTGGTCGACCGCGCGCTGTGGGAGGCGTCCGGCCACTGGGAGAACTACCGCGAGCACATGTTCATCGCCACCGTGGAGGATGAGGACAAGCACCTGGCCCTGAAGCCGATGAACTGCCCCTGCCACGTGCAGATCTTCCGCCACGGGCTCCGCTCCTACCGCGAGCTGCCGCTGCGGATGGCCGAGTTCGGCGCCTGCCACCGCTACGAGCCGTCCGGCGCGCTGCACGGCCTCATGCGCGTGCGCGGGTTCGTGCAGGACGACGCCCACATCTTCTGCACCGAGGCGCAGGTCGCCGCCGAGACCGCGCGCTTCGTCGCCATGCTGGCCGAGGTCTACGCCGACCTCGGCTTCGACGGCTTCCGGGTGAAGTTCGCCGACCGCCCCGACAACCGCGCCGGCGACGATGCCGGCTGGGACCGCGCCGAGGCCGCCCTGCGCGAGGCCTGCGCGCTGGCCGGCGTCGACTACGAGCTGAACCCGGGCGAGGGGGCGTTCTACGGGCCCAAGCTCGAGTTCGTGCTGCGCGACGCCATCGGCCGCGACTGGCAATGCGGCACGCTCCAGGTCGACACCGTGCTGCCCGAGCGGCTGGATGCCTCCTATATCGGCGAGGACAGCGCCCGGCATCGCCCGGTGATGCTGCACCGCGCAATCCTGGGTAGCTTCGAGCGCTTCCTTGGCATCCTGATCGAGCAGTTCGCAGGCCGCTTCCCGCTCTGGCTGGCGCCGACCCAGGTGGTGGTGGCCTCGATCGTCAGCGACGCCGAGCCGTATGCGCTGGAGGTCGCCCGCCTGTTGCGCGATGCCGGCCTGGCGGTCGTGGCCGACACCGCCAACGAGAAGATCAACGCGAAGGTCCGCACCCACAGCCTGGCGCGCGTGCCGGTGATCCTGGTGGTCGGCCGGAAGGAGGCCGAGGCCCGCACGGTGGCGGTTCGCCGCCTCGGCGGCGCCGCCCAGGAGGTGGTGCCGCTCGCCGGGGCGGTGGCAGGGCTCGCGGCCGAGGCCACCGCCCCCGACCTCAGGCGCCGCATCCCGGCCAGCTCCGCCTGAGCCGCGATCGGCGGACCTGCACCGCTCCGATCACGCGGCTGCGTTGCAGCGAAGTCTGGGCGTTGACACCGGCCGGGTGCTAGTCTAGCCGCGCCGCTTGCGCCAGGGCGCACCCACGACTCCCGAAACAACGACAGGAGCAGTCAGATAGCCAGACCCCCGATGGCCGCCGCACCAACGCGCGAAGGCCCCCGCGTCAACGAAGAGATCCGCGTTCCCTCCGTCCGCCTGATCGACGAGCTGGGCGAGATGCAGGGCGTGATGACCACGCGCGACGCCATGCAGCGCGCCTTCTCGGTGGGCCTCGACCTGCTCGAGATCAGCCCGAACGCGGAACCGCCGGTCGTCAAGATCCTCGACTACGGCAAGTTCAAGTACGAGCAGCAGAAGAAGAAGAACGAGGCCCGCAAGAAGCAGAAGGTCATCGAGATCAAGGAGGTCAAGGTCCGTCCGAACATCGACGAGAACGACTACCAGGTTAAGATGCGCGCCATGAAGTCCTTCATCGAGGAAGGCGACAAGGTGAAGGTGACACTGCGCTTCCGCGGCCGCGAGATGGCGCACCAGGATCTCGGCGTGAAGGTGCTCGAGCGCATCCGCGGCGACATGGACGAGCGCGCCAAGGTCGAGCAGATGCCGCGCATGGAGAACCGCCAGATGATCATGGTGCTCTCGCCGCGCTAGCGGGAGGACGGCCAGGGCGCTGCCATGGACTCGTTTGGGCCGCGGGCCCCAAACCTCGATCCATAGGGAAATTGTTCCCGCTTGAACGTATGGCCTTAACGAATCGGGACGTGGGGCCCCAGTGGGGTCCAGGAGCAAAGCCCCTGGCCTTCTTCCTCATGCGATCGCCGTGCTCTGCGCCTGGACCTCGTCATAGGCCAAGCCTCTAGAACCATTCGATAGGGGTTGGCGTCTGAGTGATGGCGTCGTCTCGCTTGCGATGGCGTCATCCCACGCCGCACTGTTCTAGTCGATCGTGAACAGGCTCAGCAGCACGCAATCGGTCGCGATGCAGCAGGCGCCGAGGACGTCGCCGGTATGGCCGCCAAGACGGCGCCGCGCGAGCGCGATGGCGGTGCCGGACACGGCGAAGCCGCCTAGGATCGCCAGCCCGGCCCAGATCGGCGGGAGCAGCAGGAAGGACGCCGCGGCGGCGAGCGAGAGGCCGCACCACACGGCCGTTCGCGGCGGCCGGCCCAACGCGCGGCTGAGCCCGTCCGGGCGCGCCGGCGGCAGCAGCCCCAGCATCGGCAGCATGGCGGCGCGGGACAGGGCGCCGCTCGCCAGCAACGCCGGCGCGGCGTGGCCGGCCGGCAGCGCCGCGATCGCCACCGTCCTGATGCCGAGCGCCGCCACCAGCGCCACCGCGCCGTAGCTGCCGATCCGGCTGTCGCGCATGATCTCCAGCCGGCGCGCCGGCGTGCCGCCGCCGCCGATCCCGTCGGCGGTGTCGGCGAGGCCGTCCTCGTGCAGGGCGCCGGTCAGCAGGATCGCCGCACCCACCGCCCAGGCCGAAGCGAGCAGAGGCGGCAGGCCGGCGCGCACGGCCGCCGCCCGCACCGCGGCGGTGGCCCCGCCGACCAGCAGGCCGGCGAGCGGATAGGTCCAGCAGGCGCGGCCCGGCCGGTATGGCATCGCCCGCGGCACCAGCCAGCCGACCGGAAGCCGGGTCAGCAGGCCGAGGCCGGCGGCGAGGTCCGCGGCCACGGTCCGCGCGGCGGGCCCCGCCCGCATCACGACGGGCCCGACACTCCGGCCTCGGCGAAGCTCGCCATGCCGGCATGGCAGGCGCAGGCGGCGCGCAGGATCGGCACCGCCAGCGCGGCGCCGGACGCCTCGCCGAGGCGCAGTCCGAGGTCGAGCACCGGCACCTGGCCGAGGGCCGCCAGCAGGGCGGCGTGGCCGGCCTCGGCCGAGCGGTGCGACGCCTGCGCGTGGTCGAGGCCGCCCGGGACCAGCCGCGCCAGCGGCGCCGCGGCGGCGGTGCAGACGAAGCCGTCGAGCAGCACCGGCACCCGGTGCAGGCGCGCCGCCAGGACGGCACCCAGGATCGCCGCCAGCTCGTGGCCGCCGAGGCAGCGCGCCGCCGCCAGCGGGTCCGCGCGGGCGGCGGGGTGCGACGCCAGGGCGCGATCGACGGCGTCGACCTTGCGCGCGAGGCCGGCCGCATCGACGCCGGTGCCGCGGCCGGCCCAGCGCGCGCCGTCGCCGCCGAACAGCGCCGCCGCCAGCGCCGCCGCCGCGGTCGTGTTGCCGATGCCCATCTCGCCCAGGCACACGAGGTCGGTGCCGGGGCGCACCGCCTCGTGGCCGATGCCGACCGCGTGCAGGAACTCGGCCTCGGACAACGCCGCCGCCTCGGTGCTGTCGCCGCACGGTGCCAGGCCGGCCATCGGCAGCACCCGCAGCGCGGCGCCGGCCTCCGCCGCGAGCCGGTTGATCGCGGCACCCCCTCTGGCGAAATTGGCGACCATCTGCGCGGTGACGGTGGCCGGGTAGGGCGACACGCCATGCGCCACGACGCCGTGGTTGCCGGCGAACACCAGGATCTCGACCCGGTCGAGCCGCGGCAGCGGGCGGCGCTGCCACGCGGCCAGCCAGCAGGCGAGCTCCTCCAGCCGACCGAGGCTGCCGGGCGGCTTGGTCAGCACCGCCTGTCGGCGGCGGGCGGCGGCGGCGGCCTCCGCATCGCCGGCGGGCAGGTCGAGGCACGCCGCGCGCAGCGCGGCCAGGTCCGGGTAGCGGGCGCTCATGGTTCGTCCGGCCGCAGGTCGCGCCGCTGCCACGCGGCCAGCCGGCAGGCGAGGTGCTCCAGCCGACCGAGGCTGCCGGGCGGCTTCGTCGGCACCGCCTGGCGGCGGCGCGCCGCGGCGGCGGCCAGGTCCGGGCATCGGGCGCTCACGGCCCGTCCGGCTGCAGGGCAATGGCGTGGAAGAACGACCCGGACACGCGGTCGCGGCGGCCGCCGGCGGGTCCGAGCGCAGTGCCGGCGGCATCGGCCAGCTCGGCCAGCGGCGGGTCGGCGCCGGCGTCCGTGACCGTGGCGTAGTGGAACTCGTGGCCGCGCAGGCGCTGGCCGGCGCGGCCGACGGCGCAGTCCGCCGCCAGCCTCGCCTCGCGGTAGCCGAGATGCAGGCGGCGGGCGGCGAACGAAGTGGCGTGGCCGAGCAGGCCGGCCATCGCGTGGGTGGTGCCGGCGGCGTCGGTCAGCGTCCGCCCCAGCACCATGTAGCCGCCGCATTCGCCGTGCACCGGGCGGGTCGCCGCGAAGCCGGCCAGCCCGTCGCGGAACCGGCCCGCGGCGGCAAGCGTGCCGGCATGCAGCTCGGGATAGCCGCCGGGGAGCCAGCAGCAGTCGCAGTTGGCCGGCGGCGGCTGGTCGGCCAGCGGCGAGAACCGCACCAGCTCGGCGCCGGCGCGGCGCCAGCCGGCCGCCAGGTGCGGATACAGGAACGAGAACGCGGCGTCGTCGGCGACCGCGATGCGCTGGCCGGGCGGCGGCAGCGCCAGCGCGGTGTCCGCCGCGTCCGGGGCGAGCGCCGCCATCGGCCCGGCCGCCCCGAGGAGGCCGGCGAGGTCGAGCTCGCGTTCCGCCATGGCGGCGAGCCCGGCCAAGAACCCCGCCAGGGTGCCGTGCTCGCGCGCCTGCACCAGGCCGAGATGGCGTTCCGGCAGGGCCAGCGCGGGATCGCGCGGGATGCTGCCGAGCAGCGCGATGCCGGCCTGCCGCAGCGCCGCCGCCGCGCCGGCGCCGTGGCGGGGCGAGGCGACGCGGTTCAGGATCACGCCGGCGACCCGCACCGCCGGGTCGTGGCTGGCGAAGCCGCGCGCGACGGCGGCGGCCGACTGCGACTGCCCGGAGACGTCCAGCACCAGCACCACCGGCAGCCGGTAGCGCACGGCTAGGTCGGCGGCGCTGCCGCGCCGGCCGGGCGACCCCTCGATCCCGTCGAACAGCCCCATGGCGGCCTCGACCACCAGCAGCTCGGCATCGCCACCGGCCTCTGCCAGGGTGGCGTCGAGCAGGGCGGGCGGCATCGCCCAGCTGTCGAGGGTGAGGCTGGGCGCGCCGCAGGCGGCGGCGTGGAACGCCGGATCGATGTAGTCCGGCCCCGACTTGGCCGCGCGCACCGCGACGCCCCGTCGCCCCAGCGCCGCCAGCAGCGCCAGCGTGACGATGGTCTTGCCGCCGCCCGAGCGGGGTGCGGCAATGATCAAGCCGCGCACTTTGGAACCCCGCCGGAAACGGCGCTAGACAGGCTCGTCGTGCCATAGGGATGACCGTGCCCCCTTCGCCCCTCCGCCGCGGCTGGACCACCGGGAGCTGCGCCGCCGCGGCCGCCAAGGCGGCGTTCGCGGCGCTGCGGGGGGGCGATTTTCCCGACCCGGTGGCGATCGTGCTGCCCGGTGGCCAGTCGGTGGAATTCGCGCTGGCCGACAGCCGGCTGGCCGAGGACTGGGCGCAGGCGGGGGTGGTCAAGGATGCCGGCGACGACCCGGACGTCACCCATGGCGCGCTGGTGCGGGCGCGGGTGCGGCCGCTGCCGGCCGGGTCGGGGGTGGTGTTCCGGGCCGGCGAGGGGGTCGGCACGATCACCCGGCCGGGCCTGCCGCTGCCGCCGGGCGAGCCCGCCATCAACCCGGTGCCGCGGAGCATGATCCGGTCCGCCCTGGCCGACTGCGCCGGCGGCGTGGAGCCGGACGCGGAGGTGACGATCTCGGTGCCGGGCGGCGAGCGCCTGGCCGAGCGGACGCTGAACGGCCGCCTCGGCATCGTCGGCGGGCTGTCGATCCTGGGCACCACCGGGGTGGTGGTGCCGTTCTCCTGCGCGGCCTGGATCGACACCATCCACCGCGGCATCGACGTGGCAAGGGCGACCGGCGCCGCGCACGTCGCCGGCGCCACCGGCGACGTTTCGGAACGCGCGGCGCAGCGCCTGCACGGTCTCGACGAGGTGGCGCTGATCGAGATGGGCGACTTCGCCGGCGGCATGCTGAAATACCTGCGCCGCCATCCGGTGCCGCGCGTGACGGTGGCGGGCGGCGTCGCCAAGATGACCAAGCTCGGCCAGGGCTTCCTCGACCTCCATTCGCGGCGCGGCAGTGCCGACCTCGGCGCCCTGGCCGCAGTCGCGCGCGAGGCCGGCGGGACCGCGCAGCTGGCGGCCGCGATCGCCGCCGCCAACACCGTGGCGCACGCGTTCGAGCTGGCCGACGCGGCCGGCCTCCGGCTCGGCGACGCGGTGGCAGGGCAGGGCTGGCAGGTGGCCGCCGCCGTGCTCGAAGGCAGCGGCACGGCGCTGGAGGTGGTGCTGTTCGATCGCACCGGCGCGCTGGTCGGCCGGGCGGACTTCGCCGCGGTCGGTCATGCGCGGAACCGCCTGCGGTAGCCGGGATCGTACAGCGCGCTGTCCCGGAACTGCGCAGCCGCCAGCGCCGGGCCGACCAGCACCAGGGCGATGCGCTCGACCGGCTCGGCCGCCAGCATCCCGCCGATCGTGCCCAGCGTGCCGCGCAGGATCCGCTGGTCCGGCCAGGACGCGCGCGCCACGATCGCGACCGGGCAGTCGGCGCCGTAGAACGGCCGGAGCTCGGCCACGATGCGGTCCAGGGCTTGGACGGCCAGGTGGATCGCCAGCGTCGTGCCGGTGGCGCCGAACGCCGCCAGGGTCTCCGCCGCCGGCATCGCCGAGGCGCGGCCGGACACGCGGGTGAGGACCAGGCTCTGCGCGATGCCGGGCACGGTGAGCTCGCGTTCCAGCGCCGCCGCGGCGGCCGCGAACGCCGGCACGCCGGGGGTCAGGGTGTAGGGGATGCCGAGGTGCCGCAGCCGGCGGATCTGCTCGGCCAGCGCGCTGTAGATCGAGAGGTCGCCGGAATGCAGCCGGGCGACGTCCTGGCCGGCCGCCTCCGCCCGGGCGTACTCGCGCTCCAGCCCGTCGAGGTCGAGGCCGGCGCTGTCGACCAGCCGGACCTCAGGCGGGCAGTGCGCCAGCATCTCGCGCGGCACGATCGAGCCAGCGAATACGCACACCGGGCAGCGCGCCAGCAGGTCGCGGCCGCGCAGCGTCAGCAGGTCGGCCGCCCCCGGCCCGGCGCCGATGAAGTGCACCGTCATCGGATGGGTCTCCCGCCGGCGATGGCGCAGGTGGCGTTCGCCGAGGCGATGCGCGGCAGCAGCAGCACCGCCCCCGGCCCGGCGGCGGCCAGCGCGCAGCCCTCGGCGACCGAGGCATGGCCGGTCACGGCCAGCGCTCGCGCCGAGCGGGTCGGGCAGGCCGGCTGCGCGGCATCGAGCGCGGCGTCGTCGACGATCCGGAGCGGTAGAGAAAGCCGGATGGCGGCCGCCGCCGGACCGGCCGCATCGTGCCGGAACGCCGGCACCGCGAGCAGGTCCAGCCGGCAGCCGGCGGCGGCGGCGGCGCGCGCGACCAGCGCCGCGAGCTCGTCGCCGCAGCAGCCCGGCCGGCAGCCGATCCCGGCCACGTTCACCGCCGCACCGCGTGGTATCGGGTGACGGTCGTCGATGGGCGGAAGCCACGCATCCGGCCGAGCTGTCGCATCAGGGGACAGCTCCAGAGAAGAAGGCCAGGGCGCCGCCCTGGACCCGTTGGGACCGCAGGCCCCAAATCCTGACTCATCGAGAAACTCGCCACTCGCAAGCGTGCAGCGCCTACGAATCGGGGTCCGGGGCGGTCGTGCGCCAGCACGCCTCGCGTGACGGCTGCAGTGGGGTCCAGGTGCAGAGCCTCTGGCCTTCTTCCCGATGTGACAGCCGTGGCCCGGCCGGCAGCCGGTCCTGCCACCGTCACCGCCGGACCGCACGATACTGGGTGACGGTCATCGACGGGCGGAAGCCGTGCATCCGGCCGATCGCGTCGAGGCGCTCGACCGACAGGCGGGTGAGGTCGCCGCCATGGCGGGCGTGCGCCTCGAACAGCGCCGCCTCGGTCTCGACGGTGACGGCGTTGGCGACCAGCCGGCCGCCCGGCCGCAGCGACGCCCGGCACGCCTCCAGCACGCCCGGCGTCGCGGCGCCGCCGCCGATGAACACCGCGTCCGGCACCGGCAGCCGGTCCAGCCCGTCCGGCGCCGCCAGCGTCCGGACGTCGAGCGCCGGTACGCCGAGGGCGGCGGCGTTGCGCAGCGCCCGCGCCGCCCGCTCCGGTCGCGGCTCCAGCCCGATCGCGCGGTTGGCCGGATGGCGCAGCATCCACTCGACCGCGATCGAGCCGGAGCCGCAGCCGACGTCCCACAGCAGCTCGCCCTGCCGCGGCGACAGCGCGGCCAGCGTCGCGGCGCGAACCTCCCGCTTGGTGATCTGGCCGTCATGCTCGAACAGCGCATCCGGCAGGCCGGTCGAGAGCGGGATGACCGTGGCGTCCGGATCGGCGGCCAGCTCGATCCCGAGCAGGTTCAGCGGCCCGATATCGTCCGGCATCGGGCCGTCCGCCGGCATCGTCCGCTGGCGCGCGCGCGGGCCGCCGAGCGCCTCCAGCACGTGCACCGTCGACCGCCCGAAGCCGCGTGCGGCGAGCAGCGCCGTGACCGTGGCGGGAGAGCTCGCATCCGCCGACAGCACCAGCAGCCGGGCGCCCGGCTGCAGCGCCGGCAGCAGCGCCTCGACCGGACGGCCGCAGACCGAATGCAGCCCGGTCTCCTGCGCCGCCCAGCCGAGCCGGGCGCAGGCCAGGGCGAACGCCGACGGCGCCGGCAGGCACAGCATCTCGGCCGCGGGAACGTGGCGCGCCAGCAGGCTGCCGACGCCGTGGCAGAACGGGTCGCCGGAGGCCAGCACCGCCACGGCGGCGGGGCGGCGCTCCAGGATCGCCGGCAGCGCGTCCGCCATCGGGCGCGGCCATGCCAGCGTCTGGCCGCGCACGGCGGCGGCGGCCAGGGCCAGGTGGCGCCGGCCGCCCACCACCAGCCCGGCGCCGCCGATCAGCGACCGCGCCAGCGGCGAGACCGCCTCGACACCGTCCTCGCCGATGCCGATGATGGCCAGCCACGGCGCGCTCATCCCGGCCGCCCGCGAAGGGGACGGCGATGCGGGTGCTGATCCTGGGCGGCACGGCGGAGGCGAGCCGGCTTGCCGATGCGCTGGCCGGTGACCCGCGCCACGACGCCACCCTGTCGCTGGCGGGCGTGACCCGGAATCCGCTGCTGCCGCCGATCGCGGTGCGGATCGGCGGCTTCGGCGGCGCCGACGGCCTGGCGCGGTGGCTGTGCGCCGAGGGGGTCGAGGCGCTGGTCGATGCGACGCACCCGTTCGCACAGGCGATCAGCCGCAACGCCATCCTGGCGGCGGCGCAGGCGGAGGTGCCGCTGCTGCGGGTGGCGCGCCCGGAATGGCGGCCGGTTGCCGGCGACCGCTGGACGACCGTGCCGACCATGCGGGCGGCGGCGCTGGGGCTTGGGCCGGAGCGGCGCCGCGTGCTGCTCACGATCGGCACCAAGGAGGTGGGCGCCTTCCGCGACCACGCCCAGCACGACTACCTGCTGCGCAGCGTCGACCCGCCGCCGCCGGAGCTGCTGCCGTCCGGCTGCCGCGTGCTGGCGATGCGCGGCCCGTTCACGCTCGAGGGCGAGCTGTCGCTGCTGCGCCGCCACCGTACCGAGGTCATCGTATCGAAGAACTCGGGCGGCGCCGCGACCGCGGCCAAGCTGGAGGCGGCGCGCCGGCTCGGCCTCGAGGTGATCCTGGTGGCGCGGCCGGCCGGCGCCGATGCAGGCCCCGTGCCCTCCGTCGCCGACTGGCCGGACGCGCTCGCCTGGCTGCACGAGCGCCATCACGCCGCGGCCACGCCGCGCGCGGTGTAGATCCAGGGCGCCGCGCCGTCGCGCCGGATCAGCCGGGTCTCGCGGCTGCCGACCAGCACCAGGGTGCGCATGTCGGCCCGCATCGGATCGGCCTCGGCCAGCGTGGTGACGGTGATCCGCTCCTCCGGCCGGCTCACCGCGGTGGCGAACGCCACCGGCACGTCCCCCGGCAGCAGCGCGCGCAGCTCGGACAGCACCTGGCCCAGCTGCCACGGCCGCGCCCGCGACAGCGGGTTGTAGAGAGCCATCACGAAACCGGCCTCGGCCGCGGCGCGCACCCGGCGCAGCACCAGCGGCCACGGCTTCAGGTTGTCCGACAGCGAGATCGCGCAGTGGTCGCCGCCCAGCGGCGCACCGAGGCGGGCCGAGACCGCCAGCATCGCCGAGATGCCGGGCAACACGCTGATGTCGAGCCGCCGCCAGGCGGGATCGCCGCCCTCGACCGCCTCGAACACCGCGCTCGCCATCGCGAACACCCCGGTGTCGCCGGATGACACCACGCCAACCACGCCGCCGGCCGCCGCCAGCGACAGCGCCAGCCTGGCGCGCGAGAGCTCCTCGCGGTTGTCCGACGCGTGCCGCACGGCGTGCGGCGCCGCCTCGACCCGCTCCAGGTAGGGGCCGTAGCCGACCAGGTCGGTGGCCGCGGCCAACGCCGCCGTCGCCTCCGGCGTGCGCAGCGCCACGTCGCCCGGACCGAGCCCGACCAGGAGCAGGCGGCCGGCGCTCATCGCGGCCGCTGCCGCCCCGGCACCAGCACCATCGAGAAGTAGGGTGCCGCGTCGTCCGCCGGGTCGTCCGCCATCGCCGCCACCGGCAGCAGGCGCTGCCCGGCCTGGGTGCCGCGCTCGACGTAGAGCGCCCGCTCGACGCGGCCGCTGCGGCGCAGCGCGCGCTGGATCTTGGCCAGGTTGCGGCCCACCTTCATGATTACCGCGGCGTCGCAGCCCTCCAGCCGCGCGCACAGCCGGTCCTCCTCCAGCGTGCCCGGCAGCACGCACAGGATGTCGTCGCCGTGCGCGATCGGCATCGCCGCCGCCGCCCAGCAGCCGCTCATGCCGGTGACGCCCGGCACCGTCTCGTGCGGGTAGTCGTGGCGCAGCCGGTCGAACAGGTACATCGACGAGCCGTAGAAGAACGGGTCGCCCTCGCACAGCAGCGCCACGTCCCGGCCGGCCGCGAGGTGGCCGGCGACCTCCGCCGCGCAGCCCTCGTAGAACGCGCCCATCTCGGCGCCGTAGCGCGGGTCGGCGACCGCGAGCTCGGTGGTGAACGGGTATTCGAACCTGAGCTCGACGACGCCCTCGGCCAGCCGCTCGCCGGCCACCTGTCGCGCGTGGCCGACCCGGCCGCGCTTGGCGAAGTAGGCGGCCACCGGGGTGGAGCGCAGCAGCCGCAGCGCCTTCAGCGTCAGCAGCTCGGGGTCGCCCGGCCCCATGCCGATCGTGTGCAGCGTGCCCGGCATGGCGTTGGGCATCATTCGGCGTCGCTCGCGACCGCATTGACCGCCGCCGCCGCCATGGCGCTGCCGCCCTGCCGCCCCTCCACGATCGCGAACGGCAGCCGGCCATGCGCGGCCAGCGCCGCCTTCGACTCCGCGGCTCCCACGAAGCCGACCGGCATGCCGATCACCGCCGCCGGGGTCGGTGCCCCGGCATCGATCAGGTCGAGCAGGTGGAACAGCGCGGTCGGCGCGTTGCCGATCGCCACCAGCGCGCCGCCGAGCCGCTCGCCCCACAGCTCCAGCGCCGCCGCCGAGCGGGTGTTGCCGATCGTCCGCGCGATCCCGGGCGTGGCGGCGTCGCGCAGCGTGCACACCACCGGGTTGCCCGCCGGGAGGCGGGCGCGGGTGACGCCGTGCGCGACCATCTCGGAGTCGCACAGCACCGGCCGTCCCGCCCGCAGCGCCGCCCGCGCCGCGTCGGCGAAGCCGTGGCCGAAGCGGATGCGGCGCGCGATCTCGACCATGCCGCTGGCATGGATCACCCGCACCGCGATCCGCGCCTCGTCGGCGGTGAAACCCGACAGGTCCGCCTCGGCGCGGATGGTGGCGAACGAGGCCGCGTAGATCGCAGCGCCATCCTTCACGTAGTCCATGCGTCCGCTCATGCCGCGCGATCCCGGCCGGCGCCGCCGAACGCCCGCAGCAGCGCCGCCGCCTCCTCGAGCGCCAGCCCCCGCCACACCGGCGGGTCACCGGCGCGGCCATCCTCGACCAGGTCGTAGCACCCGTCCCGACCCACCAGCGTCACCGCGGCGGCAGACGGATGGGCGCAGCCCTTCGCGCAGCCGGACACGTGCAGCGCCAGACCCTCCGGCAGCATCGCTGCAAGGTGCGCCGCGTCCGCCGCCGCCGGCACGCTGCCGCTGGCGCAGCCCGGGCCGCCGATGCAGGACGCGATGCGCAGCCGGGGATCGTCCGGGTCCAGCAGGTGCCCGGCCAGCGCCCGCCGCAAGGCCGGCTCCGCCTGGTCCGACAGCCCGGTCAGCAGCAGCGCCCGCCACGGCGTCAGCCGCAGCGTGCCGTCGCCGAGCTCCTCCGCCAGCTCCGCCAGCAGCCCGAGCAGGGCCGCGTCGAGCCGCCCCGGCGGCAGCCCGATCCCGAACGACCGCGCCGGCAGGCGGCCGACCGCGACCGGCGGGGGGCACGGCGCCGCCAAGAACGCCCGCGCCGGCAGCTCCGCCGCCCGGAACAGCGCCTCGCCGCAGCTCCGCGCCGCAAGCGGCCTGACGTCGCGCGCCATCGCCGCGCGCGCCAGCCGCCGCACCATCTCCGGAGCGGCCGCGACGCCGCACAGGGTCGCCGCATCCCCCGCCGCGATGCGCCAATCGCCGCCCGCGGCCCGCAGCGCGATGTCGGCCGCCACTGAAGTCATCGGCATCTGGCCGCCGCCATCCACCAGGATCGCGAACTTCCGCGCCAGCCCGTCCAGCGCCGGATCCTCCGCCAGCGCGGCCTCCACCGCCTGCGCCAGCCCCAGCGTCGCCGCCGCGCAGGCCGGGTCGCTGCCCGCCAGCGGCGACACCATCGGCGCATGCCGCGGGTCCGCAGGCACCTCGTCGGCGAAGGCCGCCGCCGACGCCTCGGTGAAGCCGCGGAACTGCAGGTTGCCGCGTGTGGTCAGCTCGATCACGCCGTTGCCACGCCGCGCCGCCGCCGCCGCGAGCCGCCGCGCCGCCGTCGCGTCCAGCCGCGACAGACGCGGCCTGATCCGCAGCAGCAGCCCGTCGCCCGATGGCATCGGGGTCGACAGACTCGGGCACCAGCCCCGAGAGGTTGTCACGAAGGAAGGCCAGAGCGCTGCCCTGGACCCGGAAGGGGACAGTCGTCCCCTTCACCCCTCCGACTATTCTTCTTCGCGTGCCACAGACCATGTCCCACCGCGTCCTCGAAGCGCCGCTGCATGGCGGCGTGGGCATCGGGATTGTGCTCGTGCAGGAAGCGGTCGACGGCTTCGTCGCCGAGCGTCGCGGCGAACAGCAGCTCGAACTGCGCGTCGAACCGCGCGGGCAGCGTGGCGGCATAGGCGTGCAGCGCGTCGACGCCGCGGGCGATCTCCGCCGCCCCGCGATAGCCGTGGCGCATCATGCCGGCGAGCCAGGCCGGGTTGGCGGCACGCCCGCGCACCACCCGCGCCACCTCGTCCGCGACCAGGCGCAGCCGCGGCGCCTCCGGGCGGCTGGTGTCGGCGTGGTAGAGCGCCGGGCTGCCGCCGAGCGAGGCCGCCGCCGCCGCGAAGCCGCCCTCGTGCGCGGCGGTGTCGACCGCGTCGAGCAGATCGGTCTCGGCATGATCCTGGGTGTGCACGAACGCCTGGGCCGCCGCCACCTGGCGCGTGAAGCCGGCAAGGTCCCGGCCCCCGTCGCGCCCGGCGCCGAAAGCGAACCCGGAACCCTCCAGGTAGGCCGCGCCCAGCTCCTCCCGGCTGCTCCAGGCGCCCCGCGCCAGCCGGTCCTCGAGCCCGGTGCCGTAGCTGCCGGGCGCGGCACCGAAGATCCGTGCCGTCGCCGCCAGGAGCGCGGCCCCCGCGAGCCCGTCGGCCGCGGCGGCGAGCGGGTTCCAGTCCGCGTCCTCGTCGCGTCCCGCCACCGCCGCCACCGCCTGCTCGAACAGCGCGATCTGGCCCGGGAAGCCGTCGCGGAAGAAGCCGGAGATGCGCAGCGTCACGTCCACCCGCGGCCGGTCCAGCAGCGCCAGCGGCACGATCTCCAGCCCGGACACCCGGCCCGACCCCTCGTCCCACAGCGGCCGCACCCCCATCAGCAGCAGCGCCAGCGCCAGGTCCTCGCCGCCGGTGCGCAGGCTGGTCGAGCCCCACAGGTCGATCACGACGCTGCGCAGCCAGTCGCCCTGGTCCTGCCGGTGGCGGTCCAGCAGCGCCGTGGCGGCGCGCTCCGCCAGCGCCAGCGCGGCCCGGGTCGGGATCGCGCGGGGATCGATGCTGAAAAGGTTGCGCCCCGTCGGCAGCACGTCGGCGCGGCCGCGGGTCGGCGCACCGGACGGGCCCGGCGCCACCCGGCGCCCGTCCAGCGCGTCGAGCAGCGCCCGCGCCTCGGCGTCGGCGCACCCGTCCAGTGCCGCGGCCAGCATCGCCGGGTCGCTCCCCGGCAGCGTTCGCCGCATCGCCTCCAGCAGCGCCTCGCGGCCCCGCGGCGGCCGACCGAACACGTGCAGCCCGTCGCGGATCTGCAGCTCCTTCACGTCGCAGAGATAGGCGTCGAGGCGGGCCAAGGCATCGGCGTCGTCGGTCTCGGCGCGCCGCACCCCGGTCTCGGCCAGCAGCCCGGCGGCCTCCGCCCGGTCCAGGATCTCGGCCCGGAGCAGGGCGGCGCGACGGCGGTCGAGCCCGTCCGAGGCGGCGTAGTCCTCGATCAGCCGTTCCAGCGCCGGCGCCGCGCCGTGGCTGCCGGCCCCGCCGATCGGCGGCGTCAGGTGCCCGATCGTGACCGCGCCGAGCCGGCGCTTGGCGCAGGCCGCCTCGCCGGGGTTGTTGACGATGAACGGGTAGATCACCGGCAGCCCGCGCAGCAGCGACGCCGGCAGGCAGCCGTCGGACAGCGCCGCCGCCTTGCCGGGCAGCCATTCCAGCGTGCCGTGGGTGCCCAGATGCACCAGCGCGTGGATCGCCTCGGCCTGCCGCAGCCAGAGATAGGCGGCCAGGTACCCGTGCCGGGCCGGCAGGTCGGGATCGTGGTAGCCGGCCTTGCGGTCGAGCCGCGAGCCGCGATCCGGCTGCACCGCTACCAGCAGCTGCCCGAACCGCCGATGCCGCAGCGCGAACCGCCCGTCGGCGCAGGCCGGGTCCGCCTCCGGCTCGCCCCACGCGGCCAGCGTCGCCGCTCGGACCGCCGCCGGCAGCGTCGCGAACAGCGCCCGGTACTCGGCGAGGTCCAGGATCGGCACCGGCGGCGCGTGGCAGAGCAGCTCCGGCAGCGCGTCCGCCGGCGGCAGCGCGCCCACCGCGTAGCCGGCGGCACGCAGCAGCTCCAGGATCGCAGACAGGCTGGCGAAGCTGTCGAGTCCGACCGCGTGCGCCACCTGGCCGCCCGCCGCCGGGTAATCCGACAGCAGCACCGCGATGCGGCGCCGTCCGCGCCCCGTGCCGGCGAGCCGCGCCCAGCCGGCGGCGCGGTCGGCGGCCAGGGCGATGCCGGGCGCGAACGGCAGGTTCACGGTCTGCGCGAAGTCCGGCAGCGCCGCCGGCGCCCGGGGCGCCTTGAACGAGATCGGGCTCGCGAGCAGGCGGCCGTCGAGCTCCGGCAGCACCACCTGCATCGCGAGGTCGGTCTGCGACAGGCCGCGCCGGCTGTCCCGCCATGCCGACTCGCTGCCGACCGGCTGCAGCAGCTGCAGCACCGGCGCGCCTGCCGCATCCAGCGGCGAGCCGCCGGCATCGTCGTCCCGCGCCGAGAAGAAGGTGGCGTTCAGCACCACCGCGGGCCGGGTCTGGCGCAACCGGCCGGCGACGAACGCGGCGGCGGCGGGCTCCTTCAGCGAGGCCGCATAGAGCAGTTCCGACGCCAGCCCGCGCGCTTCCAGCGCCGTGCCCAGAGCCTCGAACGCCGCCACGTCGTTCGCCATCAGGTGCGAGCGGTAGAACACGACCGTCGCACGCGGCCGGCCCTCCGCCCACGCGCTGCCCAGCGTGCTTTCGTGGATGCCGGCGGTCGGCACCGGCTCCGGCAGGACGCCGTCGTCGGGGCCCAGGCCGGCGAGGTGCGCCAGCAGGCCGAGGCAGGCGGCATGGTTGCGCGGGCCGCCTTCGCGCAGGTGGCCGTCGAGGCGGCGGCACAGCGGCGCCGGCACGGTCGAGAGTGCCGCCAGGCGCCCGTCGTCATGGCCGTTGCCCGGTACCAGCGCCAGCGGGATGCCGTGGGCGCGGCAGGTCGCGGCCAGCTCCTCGGCTCCGTAGCGCCAGTACTCGAGCTGGCCCAGCAGGCGCACCAGCACGCAGCGCGAGCCGCGCACGGTGTTCTCGGCGTAGAGGTCGACCGACAGCGGATGGCGCAGGCGGGCAAGGGGAGCCAGCCGCAGGCTCGGCCGCGGCTCCGGCAGTCCGTCCCAGGCCGCGGCCAGGCTGCCGAGGTCGCTGTCGGAGAACGACAGCACGACGATGTCGGCCGGCGCGTGGCCGAGATCGACCGCCGCCTCCTGCTCGTCGACGCTGCGCGTCTCGCGGACCAGCAGGTGCAAGGCCTGTCCTACCCGCCCGCGATCAGGTCCTCGACCGCGCGGCGATCGATGCCGCTGCGGCCGATGACGACGATGCCGCCGGCGCAGCCGGCGTCCCAGACACGGTCGTACTGGTGCCGGAAGCGGGTGCCCACGCCCTGCACGGCGAGCCGCATCGGCCGGCCGGCGATCTGCGCGAAGCCCTTGATGCGCAGCACGTCGTGCGCCTCGGTGGCGGCGCGCAGCCGTTCCACCAGCGCCTCCGGGCTCGCCTGCGGGCCGATCGCGACCACGAAGCTGTCGAAGTCGTCGTGCTCGTGCGCGCCGTCCTCGGCGTCGTGGTGCGACGGCCGGGCGGCGAGGTCGTCCTCGGCGGCGGCGGCGAGGCCGAGCAGCACCGCGGGATCGAGCCGGCCCTCGCTGGTTCGCACCAGCTTCACGGCGCGCGGGATCTGGCCGGCGATCGCCGCCGCCAGCGCGTTCAGGGCGGCGTCGTCGAGCAGGTCGGCCTTGTTCAGCACCACCAGGTCGGCCGCCATCAGCTGGTCCTCGTAGACCTCGGCCAACGGGTTGTCGTGGTCGAGCGAGGGATCGGCGGCGCGGCTGCGGGCGACCGCCTCCGGATCGTCGGCGAAGCGGCCGGCGGCGACCGCCGGCGCGTCGACCACGGCGATCACCCCGTCGACCGTCACCCTCGTGCGCATCGAGGGCCAGTTGAACGCCTTCAGCAGCGGCTTCGGCAGGGCCAGCCCGGAGGTTTCGATGACGATGTGGTCGGGCGGCTGCTCGCGGTCGACCAGCGCCTCCATGGTCGGCAGGAAGTCGTCGGCGACGGTGCAGCACAGGCAGCCGTTGGCGAGCTCGACGATGTCCTCGTCCCGGCACGTCTCGATGCCGCAGCCGCGGAGCGTCTCGCCGTCGATGCCGAGCGCCCCGAACTCGTTGACGATGACGGCGATGCGCCGGCCGCCGGCATTCGCGAGCAGGTGGCGCAGCAGCGTCGTCTTGCCGGCGCCGAGGAAGCCGGTGACGACCGTGGCCGGGATCTTGCCCGCGGGCGCGCTCATGCCGCGGCGCCGTCGGATGGCGAAGGGACCCGGCCCAGGATCATGTCGGCGAGCGAGGCCGGGCGCTTCGACGGCATCACCGTGCCGGTGCGCGAGCCGCGGTAGCTGGCAGCGAACGTGACCAGGTCGGCGGCCTTGTCCGGGGTGAGCCGGCCGAGCAGGTAGGACCACTTGCCCGCCATCGCGATCGAGGCGGCGCATCCCTGGTGGCAGACGGCCAGGCACTCGATTCCGCGCAGGTGCAGGCCCGGGGCGCCGCCGGCCGCCAGCAGCCGCTCCACACGCTCGTGCAGCACCTCGCCCGGCACCGGGATTCCGGGCAGCCGTTCGGTGCCGGCGCGGCAGGTCGTGCAGATGTGCAGCGTGGTCCCAGGCTGGGACAGAGACTCGGACACGGGGCCCCCCGATCGACTGCCGGCGCCGGACCATCCGGAGCCAGGCCAAAGGGTGCCGCCGTCCCCGACGCCCGCAAGGCGGCCGGGGATCGATATCGCGCGATATCGCTGCCGCCCTGGCACCCCGCCGGACCGCACGGTGTTGCGGCTGCCTCGCGGCGGCCGGTGATGGCAGGTCTCCTGGCTCGCGGTTGCGGACGCATTGTCCACGCCCTCCGTGGCCTTCCCGGTGCAGCCGGCACCAGTGGCTGTGCGCGGGCTTTCGCTCGCGACGGACGACTCACCGCCTACAGTTGCGGGGGCAGCGGCGGATTGCGACCCATCCCCGGGCTGGGGGGGATCGGCACCGTCTTCCCTTTTCACCCCTCTCCCGAGAGGACCATCGGCAAGGAGCTTAGCCGTAAGCCCGGAGTATCGTCAAAGCGTGGCATGAGGAAGGCCAGGGGCTTTGCCCCTGGACCCCACTGGGGCCGCGGGCCCCAGGCCC
>CAXTVM010000042.1:0-13436 GCA_964247725.1 uncultured Acetobacteraceae bacterium
AGGCCTGGACCAAAACGCCCGACATCTTCAAACTTGATCCGCGCCACGTCATCCCGGGACTAAACACCTAGTCGGAGTGGGAACGAGCCCTTTTTCTAGAACAGATTAAGGCTAGGGCCATCGGCTCGGCCATGTCCGCTCCGAGGCACTCCCGAGATGGACTTTTAACGTCCGAGGTGCGACGCGAAGCAGGCTCCAAGGTCCACCTAGCTCGGCCCCTCCGTCCGCCGCCCCACCACCACCAGCACCTCGACTGGCTTGGCATGCCGCGTCAGCAGCAGCCGGACCTGGCTGCCGGGCGAGGCGGCGGCGACCGTGCGGATCAGGCCGCGATTGCTGTCCACGCGCTCGCCGTTCACCGACTGCACGACGTCGCCGGCATGGAGCCCGGCGTGCTGGCCAGGCCCGCCGCGGTCGACGTCGACGATCCGGACGCCGCCGCCAGGCGCGTTCTCCAGCGTGACGCCGAGCCAGCCGCGGTCGATGTGGCCCTTGGCGCGCAGCTGCTCGACGATCGGCGCCACCAGCTCCGACGGGATGCCGAAGCCGATGCCGACCGAGCCGCCGGTCGGCGAGACGATGGCGGTGTTCAGCGCCACCACCTCGCCGCGCATGTTGAACGAAGGCCCGCCGGAGTTGCCGGGATTGATCGGCGCGTCGAGCTGCAGGAAGTCGTCGAACGGCCCGGCGCCGATGTCGCGGCCGCGCGCCGAGACGATGCCGGCCGTGACCGAGCCGCCGAGCCCGAACGGGTTGCCGGCCGCCAGCACCCAGTCGCCGATCTGCACGTCCTGGCTGCGGCCCCAGGACACGAAGGCGAGCTTACGGTCGGTCTTGACCTGGATCACCGCGATGTCGGTCAGCTCGTCGCTGCCCAGCACGCGCGCCGGCAGCTCGGTGCCGTCCGAGAACGACACCATGATGTTGTCGGCGCTGCCGACCACGTGGTTGTTGGTGACGATCACGCCGGCGGGGTCGATCACGAAGCCCGATCCGGCTCCCAGCATCTGCTCGCGGCGGCCGCGCATGCGCTCGCGGAACTGCTTCTCGAACGGCGTGCCGCGCAGCGCCGGCGGCACCCGCACCTTGGCCGCGGCCTCGTCGTCGTCGACCTCCTGGGTGACGGCGATGTTCACCACCGCCGGCACCACGCGCCGCACCAGCGGCGCGAAGCTGAGCGGGCCGCTCTCCACCAGCACCGGGTTGTCGGCGCGCGCCGGCGCCGGCATCGCGGCGCCGAGCCCGGCGCACAGCACCGCCAACAGCAGGGCCGGCACGCCTGGCCGCGAGAGGGTCGGGTTCGAGCCGGATTCTGTCATGCAGCCAAGGCCTCGGAGGACGGTCGGCCGCCATCCTACGACCAGAACGATCCGCGAATCATCGCGCCGGCCGGGCTGTGGCGGTTTGCCCCGCACCCTGTGGCGCCGGGGACGCGGTCGGGTCCTCCGGCCAGTCGTGGCGCGGGTAGCGGCCGCGCATGTCGCGCCGCATGTCGGCCCAGCCGCCGCGCCAGAACCCGGCGAGGTCGGCGGTGATCGCGGCCGGCCGCCCGGCCGGCGACAGCAGCGCCACCTGCAGCCGCACCCGCCCGTCGGCCAGCGCCGGCAGCCGGGTGGTGCCGTAGAAATCCTGCGCCCGCGACGATGCCGTCGGCACCGGCGCGGTGTAGTCGATCATCACCCGCCGCCGCCCCAGTTCGAGCTCGGCCGGCAGGGCGCGGTCGAGCCGCTGGCAGCCCGCGCGGTCGAGCTGCCGCCGCAGCAGCGCCGCCAGGTCGAGCCCGGCCAGCTCTGGCAGCCGCGCGAGGCCGTCCAGGGCCGGCGCCAGCCAGTCCTGCACGGTCGCCGCCAGCGCCGCGTCCGACAGGTCCGGCAGGTCGGAGCCGTCGCCCTCCAGCCGGCGCAACAGCAGCACGCGCGCCTGCAGCTGCCGGGCCGCCGCGGTCCAGTCGAGCGCCGTCCCCAGCCGCGTGGCGGCGGCCGCGGCCAGCAGCCGCGCGGTCTCGGCCGGGTCCGCCGGCAGCGTGCGGTCGCCCAGCACCAGCTGGCCGAGCCGCCGCCGCACCCGGCTCACCACGGCGCCGCTCACCGGGTCGAGCCCGCTCTCGACCTGCTCGGTGGTGCGGTCGAGCAGGGTCTGCGGCAGCCGGTCGGGGTCGAGCGGTGCGGCCAGCGTGATGCGCGCCGATCCGCGCACGTGCAGCGCCGCCACCGCCAGCAGCCGCGCGTCGGCGAGGCGGTCGCCGCGCGGCAGCCGGGCGCTGCCGCCGCCGGACAGCCGGAAGTCGCCGATCCCGCCGCGCGCCTGCGCGATCCGGTCCGGATAACCGGCCGCGAGCAGCGCGGCGACATCGCCATCGGCCGGCGCGGCGGTGTCGAGGCGGCGGCGGTAGCCGGCCGCGGCGCGCCGGATGCGCGACAGCGCCGCCCGGTCGGCATCGGCGGCGCCGCGCCCGTCCAGCAGCTCGAGCCGCAGCGCGATGTCGGCCGGCGGGTCGGCGGCCGGGCCGCCGGCGAGCGGACGCGGCCGCAGCGGGTCGCGCTCCTCCAGCAGCGCCGCCAGGTCGGCGGCCAGCGACGCCTCGCCCGCATCGCCCGCCGCCAGCATCATCGCCGCCAGCCGCGGATGCGCGCCCAGCGCCGCCATGCGGCGGCCGAGTGCGGTGATGCGGCCGTTCCCGTCCAGCCCGCCCAGTGCCCGCAGCAGGCTGCCGGCGGCCTCGAAGGCGCCGGCCGGGGCGGCGTCCTGCAGCGGCAGCGCCGCCGGCTCGGTGTCCATCAGCGCCGCCCAGGCCGCCGCCTGCAGCCGGAACCCGGACAGCTCGGCGTCCAGGATCTCCGGACGGTCCTGCAGCGCGAGGCCGCGCGCCGCCGTGGTGGTCCACAGCCGGTAGGCGGTCCCGGGCGCCTCGCGGCCGGCGCGGCCTGCCCGCTGGGTGGCGGTGGCGCGGCTGATCCGCACCGTCTCCAGCCGGGAGAGCCCGCTGCCGGCGTCGAGCCGCGGCACCCGCCGCCAGCCGCCGTCGACGACGATGCGCACGCCCGGCACCGTCAGCGAGGTCTCGGCGATCGAGGTCGCCAGCACCACGTGGCGGCGCCGCTCCGACGGCGGGGCCGGCCGCAGCACCAGGTCCTGCTCGGCCGGCGGCAGCTCGCCGTGCAGCGGCAGCAGCAGGGCGTCGACGCGCATCGCCTCCAGCGCCGCCTGCGCGCGGCGGATCTCGCCCGCGCCGGGCAGGAACGCCAGCACGTCGCCCTCGGCGTGCTCGGCCAGCGCCAGCCGCACCGCGCGCGCCACCGCGTCGGGCAGCTCGCGCGGGGCGCCAAGGTCGCGCCCGGCATGCCTGATCTCGACCTCGAACATACGGCCCGGGCTCTCGATCACCGGGCCGCGCAGCCGCTCGGCCAGCCGCACGGCCTCGGCGGTCGCCGACATCGCCAGCAGCCGCAGCTCGGGCCGGAGCTGGCGCTGCAGGTCGAGGCAGAACGCCAGCACGGTGTCGGCGTCGAGGCTGCGCTCGTGCACCTCGTCCACGATCACGCAGCCGATGCCGTCCAGCAGCGGGTCGGACAGCAGCCGGCGCAGCAGGATGCCGTCGGTCACGACCTCGATCCGCGTCCGCGCCGATACCGCGCTGGCGTCGCGGGTGCGGTAGCCGACCAGGCCGCCGGCTTCCTCGCCGATCAGCGCCGCCATGCGGGCCGCCGCCGCCCGCGCCGCCAGGCGCCGCGGTTCCAGCATGACGATCCGCTGGCGCCCCAGCCAGGCGGGGGCGGGCAGGGGCGGGTAACCAGGCGGGCCTCCGGCCAGGCCGTCGTGCAGGCAGCCGGCCAGCGCCAGCGGCACCAACGTCGTCTTGCCCGCCCCGGGCGGCGCCACCAGCACGGCGTTGGACGCGGCGGCGAGGCTGTCCAGCAGGGCCGGCAGGATGTCGGCGACGGGAAGAACCGGGATCTGGGCTGCCATCGCGCCTGTATGAGGCTCCGACGGATCGTGTCAAAGAGGCGACCGGTCGCATCCTCGGGAGACCATTCTTGATCCCGCAGTTCCTCCGCGCGGCGCTCGTCGCGCTGCTGCTCGCCGTATCGGGCCTGATCCCGGACCGCCCGGCACGGGCGGCGGAGAGCGCCGTCGCGGCTTCGGCGCACAGCCAGGCGAGCCTGGTCACCGACGCCGAAGGCTGGGCGCCGGGCCGGCCGCTCGGCGTCGGCCTGCGGCTGCGGCTGCAGCCGGGCTGGCACACCTACTGGTCTAACCCGGGCGATGCGGGCGAGGCGCCGACGGTGGCGGTGACCGCGTCCGGCGGCGGCAGCGGCCGTGCCGACGCCATCCTGTTCCCGGCCCCGCGGCGCTTGGCCGAAGGGCCGCTGATGAGCTTCGCCTATACCGGCGAGGTGCTGCTGCCGCTGCGCCTGGTGCCGGCGCGGACCCCGGCGGATGCCGGCGCAGATCCCGCGGCGCCGCTGCGTCTGACCGCGGCGGCCGAATGGCTCGCCTGCGCCGCCGTGTGCGTGCCCGAGCAGGCGACGCTGACGCTGACGCTGCCGGCGGGGCCGGCCGCCGCCTCGCCGCAGGCGGCGCTGTTCGCGGCCGCGCGGGCCGCAGCACCGGTGCCGTCGCCCTTCGCGGCGCGGATCGGCCGCGACGGCGTGTTCACCCTGGCCGGCGCCGGCCTGTCGCCGACCTCGGTGGCCGACGCCTGGCTGTTCCCGCGGCGTCCCGGCCTGATCGACCAGGGCCTGCCGCAGGTGGCGACGGTGAAGCCCGGCCTGGTCACCATCCGGCTGAAGCCGGCCGCCGGCTTCGAGGCCGGCCGGCCGTTCGACGCGCTGGTGGTGCTGCGCGACCCGTCCGGGCAGCAGACGGCGCTCGACGTGACGGCGGTGCCGGCGGAGGCCGTGCCGCTTCCGCTTCCGCTCCCGGCCACGTCCGCCGCCCCTCCTGGGGTCGTCACGGCGAATCCGGCACCGGCGCGGACCGGGCTCGCGCGGCTGCTGCTGCTGGCGCTGGCCGGCGGCCTCGTGCTGAACCTGATGCCGTGCGTGTTCCCGGTGCTGGCGATGAAGGCGATGGCGCTCGGCCGGCTGTCCGGCCTGGCGCGCCGCGAGCAGCGGCTGTCGGCGGTGTTCTACACCGCCGGCATCCTGGTCGCGTTCGGCGCGCTGGGCGGCGTGCTGCTGGCGCTGCGCGCGGCCGGCGCCTCGGTCGGCTGGGGGTTCCAGTTCCAGTCGGTGGGGTTCGTCGCCGCCACCTGCTGGCTGCTGTTCCTGGTCGGGCTGAACCTGGTCGGCGCGTTCGAGGTGGGCCTCCGCTACGCCGGCGCCGGCCAGGGGCTGGCCAGCCGCTCCGGCCATGCCGGCGACTTCGCCACCGGGCTGCTGGCGGTGCTGGTGGCGACCCCCTGCACGGCGCCGTTCATGGGGATCGCCATCGCCGGCGCGCTCGCCGCCCCGGCCTGGATGGCGCTCGCGGTGTTCGCGGCGATGGGGCTCGGGCTGGCGCTGCCCTACCTCGTGTTCGCCTGCGTTCCGGCGCTGGTGGCGCTGCTGCCGCGGCCCGGCCTGTGGATGGAGGTGCTGAAGCAGGCGATGGCGTTCCCGATCTTCGCCGCCTGCGCCTGGCTGGCCTGGGTCGCCAGCATCGAGGGCGGCGCCGACGCGGTGCTGGCGGTGCTGGCGGGCCTGGTGCTGCTGGGCACCGGGGCCTGGCTGCTGGGGCTGTCGCAGCGGCTGGCGATGCGCGCCGACGCCGGGGGCCGGGTCCCGCGCGGCGGCCGGTACTCCGGCTTCCTGGCGCTGGCCTGCCTGCTGGCGACGCTGGCGCTGCTGCCCGGGCTGGCGCAGACCCGGCCAGGGGCGGGGGCAGGGGCGGGCACCGCCTCCGGCGGGCCGCGCGAGACGGGGTGGCAGGACTTCTCCGAGGCCAGCCTGGCGTCGCTGCGGCGGGCCGGCCGGCCGGTGCTGGTCGATATGAGCGCCGCCTGGTGCATCAGCTGCCTGGTCAACGAGCGCGTGGCGCTCGGCGCCGCCACGGTGCGCTCAGGGCTCGCCGCGCACCACGTGGCGCTGCTGAAGGGAGACTGGACGCTGCACGACGACCGCATCACCCGCTTCCTGCGCGCGCATGGCCGGGACGGCGTGCCGTTCTATATCTATTACCCGGCCGGCGGCGGCGGCGAGGTCCTGCCGCAGATCCTGACGCCGGACCTGGTGCTGCGCGCGATCGGCGGCCGGGCCTGAGAGGAAGGCCAGGGCGCTGCCCCGGACCCGTTGGGGCCGTGGTGCGGAGCACGCTGGCGCATGATGGCCCCAAACCCCGATTCGTAAGAAGACAGTCCGTGCATGGAAGTAGAACCTCAACGAATCGTGGTCTGGGGCCGTCGTGCGCCAGCACGCTTCGCGTGCCGGCCCCAGTGGGGTCCAGGGGCAAAGCCCCTGGCCTTCTTCGCCGATGACGCGTGCGGATGAGGTCGTCGACCGCCGCTACTACGAGGTCGCCGGGCCCGGGAGCCTGGCCGAGCGGCTGGTGATCGTCGCCAGGGACGGCATCTATCGCGACTTCCTGCGCCTGGCCCGCCCGACCGCGGACTCCACCCTGCTCGATGTCGGGGTCTCGGACGTGGTAGGCGACGCCGCCAACATGCTCGAGCGCAAGTATCCCATGCCGCGCCGGATCACCGCGGTGGGGCTGGGGGCGGCGCTGCGGCTCCAGGCCGCCTATCCCGACATCGCCTACCGGCAGATCAAGCCCGGCGCGCGACTGCCGTTCGCGGACGCGAGCTTCGACATCGCCACCAGCAACGCGGTGCTGGAGCATGTCGGCGGCCTGGCGCAGCAGTCGGCGTTCGTCGCCGAGCTGGCGCGGGTCGCCAGGACCGTGTTCGTGAGCGTGCCGCACCGCTTCTTTCCGGTGGAGCACCACACCGGCATCCCGCTGCTGCACTGGACCGACCGATCGTTCGCCGCCGCCTGCCGCGTGCTCGGCAAGGCCAAGTGGGCCGAGCCCGCCAACCTGATCCTGATGACGCGGAGCCGCCTGCGGCATATCGGCCGGGACAGCGCCGCCGGGCGCCAGGTCCGCGTCGGCAGCACCGGCATCCCGCTCGGCCCCTGCAGCTCCAACCTGTTCCTGCTGATCGGCCCGGCCGGCTCACCCGGCCGGTAGCCGCCGCACGGCGGCCGCGGCGGCCATGGTCGCGGGCGCTGATCTTGCGCTAGTAACCTGTGCCGCCGCCAGGCTGGAACGGTACCGGCGGCGGCAGCGGGCCGAGACCGGGCACCGGTTGGGCGCCCGGCGGCGCCTGCAGGAAGCCGGGCGGCGGCGACAGCGGCTGGGGCGCCGCGTCCGGAGACACGGCCTCGGGCGCTCCGCCGGCCGGTGGCGACGGCACCCCATAGGATGGGGCAGGCGGCACCGGCACCGCGTCCGAGGGCATCGGCGTCGTCGGCGGCGCCAGCTGCACCGGCGCCCCGATCGAGGCCGGGGAAGGGGCCGGCAAGGAGGTGGACGCGGCGCCGTCGGACGGCGTCAGCGGCTGCTGCTGCACCGAACCCGCCAGCGGCGCGCCGGACGCGTCCAGCAGCCAGTCGCCCAAGGTGCGGCGAAGCTGGTACTCGAACTCGACGTTCATGTCCTGCATCATCTTGTCGGTCAGCGCGTAGAGCTGAGCCCTCGGGCCGCCATCGTCGCCGTTGCCGCCGCTGCCGGGCACGAACTGGCGCGAGACGTGCGCCTCGGCGTAGCCGGAATGGCCGCCCGAGTTGCCGATGATGTCGAGATGCACCGCCAGCGTGCCGTCCAGCGCGCTGCCCGGCTGGCCGGTGACCGAGGCCTGGTCGACCGTGAACACCGCGGTGCCGGCGTTGCCCGCCGCCACCAGCCGGTCCTGCGCCATCTGCCGCAGCGCCTGGTCCGGCGGCACCGGCGCGCTCGGGGCGAGGTCGTCGGGGCCGCTCGGCGGCGCCGCGTCCTCGATGCGGATCTGCCCGACGTTGAGCCGCAGCGGCGTCAGGTAGCCGTAGCTGAACGGCTTGAAGGACGCGGCGCCGCCCGACCCGCCGCCGCCGCATCCGCCCAGCGCCAGCGCCGCCGACACGCCCAGCGCCGCCGACAGGGACCCGACACCGCGGCTGCGGAGCGCGCGGCCGGCGGTCCATCCGTCCGGTGCGGTCATCAGTCCTGGCCGAGCCCGAGCAGACGCTGCCACCAGTTCTGCCGTAGCGGCCTCGGGACCATCGGGGCCACCGCCGGGGTCGGCTCGACGTCGTCGGCGGACGACGGCGCGGGCCACGGTGCCGCCCACTGCCTGGTCTCCTCCGCCGGATCGCCCGGGATCGACGTCGGCTCGGCCGCGGAGGGCCATTCGGTCGGCGGTGCCGGCATCACGGTGGGCATCGCGGCCGCCGCCGCCGGCTCGGCCTCGGCCACCGCCATCGGCGCCTGCACCGGGTGCAGCGCCTCCGCCTCCGGCAGCATCACCGCGCGGTCGGTGTGGGTCGCGTAGTAGAGCAGCAGCAGCCCCAGCGGGTCGTGCGCGACGGCCGCATCGACGTCGCCCACGGTGAACACCGCGTTCGCCTGCGGCACGTAGAGGTGGCGATCGAGCGGGTCGGCGCCGGCCAGCAGGTAGAACACCAGCCCGGAGGCGCGGTCGTGATACCTGTAGGCGGCGTGGCCGTGGAGGGCCAGCGTCTCCTGCGAGGCGAGCGTGCCGCCGCCCGGCGCCGGCACCGTGACGCCGGCGGCCCCGGGGGACATCGCCGCCCGCAGCGCCGGCTCGATCCAGCCGGTCGGCAGCTTGACGCCGCCGCGCGTGTAGCCGCCGCCGAGATCGGCCAGCACCCGCACCGAGACCACGTCCGGGGTCCCGATCGCGTTCGCCGCCGCCAGCCGGATCAGGTCGGCGACCGACCCGTCGAGGAAGCCGTCGAATTCGTGCGCCGCCGCCGGGATCGCCGCGTGCGGCGCCAGCACCGCCTCCTCGAACAGGTTGCGCACCAGCGGCTCGACATGGCCGAGATAGAGCTGCCGGTCGGTCTCGGCGAGGTGGGCGACGGCGTTGGCGCGGTATTCGAGCGCGGTATCGAGCATCCAGTAGGCCTCGTGGCCCGCCTCGTGCCGGAGCTCGAGCACGTGGAACGGAGCCAGCCCGGTCTGCAGGCTGATCGCAGCCCAACCCGGGCTGAACATCGTCACCGGCGCGCCCTGCATGAAAATCGGGTAGTGCGTGCCGTCGGCGTCGGCGACCTGGATGCTGCCGTCGATGAACGAGACCGGCCATTTCGGCACGTGAGCCCTCCGGGACTGCGATTGCGGGGCGACGCTACAAACCAACCGCTTGCCCAGCAAGCCGTGGGAGGCCGGGGGACGGCGTCCCTCAGGAGCCCTGTACGGTCTCGCGCGGGAAGCGGAACTCCAGGTTGCAGAACTCGCAGGTCATGACGATGTCGCCCAGCACCTCCATGTGGTCGAGATCCTCGGCCGGGAACGCCTCCAGGATGCCGGCCAGCTTGGCGCGCGAGCAGCGGCAGCCATAGGCCAGCGCCCGCGGCCGGTCCACCGCCACGCCGGCCTCGTGGAACAGGCGGTGCAGCAGCTCCTCCGCCGTCAGCCGCTCGTCGAGCAGCTCGTCGTCGGCGAGCGTGGCGGCCAGTGCCACCGCGTTGATCCAGGCCTCGCCGTCGGTGTCGTCGCGGCCGATGCTGGCCTCGTCCAGCACGCCGTTGTCGAGCTCGGTGCCCGGCGCGATGCCGCCCTCGGCGGCGATCCGCTCCAGCACCAGCGCGCCGGCGCGCCAGCCGAGCTGGGTCTTGCGGCAGGCCAGCCTGATCCAGCAATCGTGCTGCTCGCTGGTGTCGAAATAATGCCCGGCCATCGCGGCCAGCGTCTCGCCCTCGATCGCCACGATGCCCTGGTGGCGGTCCATGTCGGCGCCCTGGTCGACGGTGAAGGCGAGGTAGCCGGAGCCGAGCAGGGCGCGGGCGCCGGGCGCGGGGTCGGCGTCGAGCAGGGCGGCGATCCGCTCGGGGTCGCTGCGGGCGTGGAAGCGCAGCGCCCCTGACTCCGTGCAGTCGGCCAGCATCAGCGAGACCGGTCCGTCGCCCTTGGCCTGCAGGCTGAACGAGCCGCGGAACTTCAGCGCCGAGGCCAGCCCGGCCACCAGCGCCAGCGCCTCGCCGGCGAGCCTGGTCACGGCATGCGGGTTGTCGTGCCGGCTGAGCAGCGCGTCGGCGAGCGCGCCCAGCCTGACCAGCCGGCCGCGCACCGGCCGGCCCGGCAGGAAGAACGGCACGGTGCCGCGCGGCACCACCAGGTCGGGCACGTCGGGACGGCTGGAATCGAGGAAGGCGGGGGTGTCGACCATCGGCTGGAAATAGTGCGGCGCGGCGCGGGTTGCCAGCCGTGCGGGCCGGGATGGCAGGCTATCGCAATCGAGAAGAAGGCCAGGGCGCTGCCCTGGACCCGTTGGGGCCGTCACGCGAAGCGTGCTGCGCACGACGGCCCCAAACCCCGATTCGTAAGAAGGTCATCCGTGCATGGAAGTATTCGCTTGACGGATCGGGGCCTGGGGCCCGCGGCCCCAGTGGGGTCCAGGGGCAAAGCCCCTGGCCTTCTTCCTCATGCGATAGAAGCGGCCGCGTTCACACCCCGTCGGTGATCGCCGCCTCCAGCGCCTCCAGCCGCTGCTCCAGCGCCGCCAGGAGCGGCTCGGCGATGCGCTCCCGCTCGCGCAGCGCGCTCATCAGCGCCAGCCTGCAGCGGTCGTGCACGGCGTCGATGTCGGCAGGCGCGCGCGCCGCCGCCAGGCAGTCGAGGTAGGCGTTGCGCAGCGCCCGCACGGCCGGGCGCCGCGGCAGCGGGGCCAGGATCTCGTCGACGCTGCCCTCGACCCAGCCCGGCGTCGCCGGCACGTCCTCGGTGGTCGACGGGCGTTCGGTCATCGCTAGGGTCCTCCCAACAGATCCGGGCCATGGTTCCGGGACAACCGATCAGGGACCGGCGGCCAGCTTCCAGCCGTTGCTGATCTGTGTGACCGAATAGTGCTGCGCCCGCAGCACGACCGCATCCGACGGTCCGCGCACCTGTTCCCAGATCGAGCACCGCGCGGCACCCGCGGTGGCGCCCGGCTCGGTGCGCACCGCGTCGCGCACCAGGCCGACATGGCGCAGGTCGGCGGCGCGGTCGGACCGGGCGAGGGCGTCCAGCACGTAGGGGTTGTCGCAGCCGCGCGGCGCGCAGGCGGCCTGCGACAGCATCAGGACAATCACCGCCGCGGCCGGCAGCGCGCGCCTGAGCCAGCCGGCGACCATCCGTCCGGGGCCGGCCAGCGGCTCGGCCAGCAGGTCCAGATGGTCGGTGCCGCGGCGCTCGTGCTCGGCCATGATCGCGTCGGGCCCGGCGTCGCGCAGGCTGCCGTCCGGCTGCACCAGCCGCAGCCGGTAGCCCAGCCGCTGCAGCCAATCCAGGTAGGCCGGCCCGGAGATGCCCGAGATCCCCGGCATCAGCGACGGGCTGAACTCGCTGACGATGCGCGGCCGGTCGCGTCGGATCAGCCGGCTGCAGCCGCCGAGCGCCAGGTATTCCGCGCCCTCGACGTCGACCTTGATCAGGTCGATCCGGCGTCCGGCCGGCACCAGCGTCTCGGCGCGCACGCAGCCGACGGTCTCGGCGTCCAGTAGCGCCGATGGGTCGTCCGGGGCGGGCGAGGTGGTGCCGTTGGAGTGCGAGCGGTGCAGCGCCAGAAGCCCGGCCGCCGTGCCCGCCGCCACCTGCGCCACGGTGACGTTGGCGTAGCCGTTGGCGCGGCGGCTGGCCTCGACCAGCCGCGCGTTGGACGGGTTGGGCTCGACCGCGATCACCGAGCCGGACGGCCCCACCAGGGACGCCGACAGCATCGTGAAGTAGCCGATGTTGGCGCCCAGATCGAGCACGTGCGCGCCCGGCCGCAGCAGTGCCCGGAACACCGCGGTCACGTCGGCCTCGTAGTTGTCGCCGCGCACGTGGCGGCCGACCGCGGCGTCATCGGCCTCGGTGTAGATCGAGAAGCCGGGCAGCCGCGCCAGCGACACCTCGCCCAGCGACCGCGCCTCGGCCAGGCCGCGGCGGGAGAACTCCAGCGAGTTGACGTAGCTCGCGACCACCTGGTCCAGCGCCTCGCCGGCACGCGACGCGTGGCCGGGCCACTCCTCGCGGTTCGGACGCCGGCCGAGCAGCAGCCGGAAGCAGTAGAAGATGTCGCGCGCTTCGGCACGATCGGGGAACGTGCCGGCCCAAGGCTCGGCCGGGAGTGCTGCGGCCGTCGCGGCCGCCTCGGGCGCGTCCGCCAGCGTCTGGTTCTGCAAGCCCGCCACGTTGACGCGTCGCTCCGGATGGCGCATCCCCCGCCCGGACTTGGGGGAGGCTCGGCGGCACGGCGCAGTCTGGCAGCGCCGCCGCCCGAGCGCAAAACCCGCCGTCGCGGCGCCTGCCGCAGCGCACGCCATAGCGCCTTGGGGCCATCCGAGCGGAGTGGGGAGAGCAGCGTGCCCAACAGGATCTGGGTCGATGTCGAGGACCTGTTCCAGTACGCGGCGCTGAACCCGCGCCCGAGCGGCATCCAGCGCATCGAGTTCGAGCTGTGCCGGTCGCTGGCGCTGATGCCCGAGGCCCGCGACCGCGTCGGCTTCCTCCGTCACGCCGCCGGCCGGCACGGCTTCCAGGCGATCCCGTTCGCGTCCATCGACGCCCTGCACGAGCGGCTCACCGGAACCGGGGCGCCCCCCCCATCCGGGCCGGCACCGCGGTCGGCGCCGGGATCCGCACCGGGCGCGGCCTGGCCCGCCGCGGCCGGCGGCGGCGGCCTGGCGCGGCGGATCGCCTATCGGCTGCCGCCCGACATGCGGCAGCCGCTGACGAGGCTGCTGCGATCGCAGCGCGACGGCCTGCACGCGGCCGCCACGCTGGGGCGCGCCGCCGCCGGACGGCTGGCGCGGCTCGGCCGCGCCGGTCCCCGCGCGGCGGGCGAGGCCGCCCCGGACGGGCTGACGGTGGCCCCGTTCGCCGGCAGCCTGGCCTCCGGCGACGTGCTGCTGGTGCTGGGCTCGACCTGGTTCCACCCGTTCTACGGCGAGCTGGTGGCGACCGCGCGCGAGCGCTGGGGCATGCGGATCGCGGTGCTGATCTACGACATCATCCCGCTGCTGCGGCCGGAATGGTGCGACCAGAACCTGGTCGCCCGGTTCCGGCACTGGGCCCTGGGCCTGCTGCCGCAGGCCGACATCCTGCTCACCATCAGCCAGTCCAGCGCGCACGACCTGCAGCGGTTCGCGGCGCAGGCCGGGATGGCGCTGCGCGCGGCGCCGCTGCCGGTTCCGGTCGGCACCGGGTTCAGCCGGTCCGTGGTCCAGGCGGGAGCTCAGGCGGGAGCCCGGGCGGGGGCGCAAGCAGGCCGCGCGCCG
>CAXTVM010000042.1:13536-29255 GCA_964247725.1 uncultured Acetobacteraceae bacterium
CCAGGCGGGAGCTCAGGCGGGAGCCCGGGCGGGGGCGCAAGCAGGCCGCGCGCCGGCCGCGCCCGGCGGCGCCCGGCTGCCGGTGCCGGGCAGCTACGTGCTGACGGTCTCCACGATCGAGGCGCGCAAGAACCACGCGCTGCTGTTCCGGGTGTGGCGCCGGCTGCTGGACGAGATGCCGGCGGCCGCCGTGCCGACGCTGGTGTTCGCCGGCCGGGTCGGCTGGCTGGTCGACGACCTGATGCGCCAGCTGCGCAACGCCGACTATCTCGGCGGCAAGATCGTGCTGATCGAGGACCCGCGGGACGGCGAGCTGGCCCAGCTCTACGCCGGCTGCCGGTTCACGGTGTTCCCGTCCTTCTACGAGGGCTGGGGCCTGCCGGTCACCGAGAGCCTCGGCTTCGGCCGGCCCTGCATCATCTCCAACGCCAGCGCGCTGCCGGAGGCGGGCGGCACGCTGGCGCGCTACTTCGATCCCGAGAACGGCGCCGAGGCGACCCGGGTCATCCGCCGCGCGATCGAGGACGCCGAGGGCACCGAGGCCTGGGGCACCCGCATCGCCGCCGAGTTCAGGCCGGTGAGCTGGGACGACAGCGCGCGCGGCATCCTACGGGCGCTCGACCAGACCCGGCCGCGCGCTGCGCTGGCCGAGCGGGCTATGCCGCCAGCCCCGGGGCGGGCGTCGCACCTGGTATGAAGGCCAGGGGCTTTGCCCCTGGACCCCACTGGGGCCGTCACTCGAAGCGTGCTGGCGCACGACGGCCCTAGACCCCGACTCGTTGAGGTCGCACTTCCACGCACGGATGATCTCCTTGCGGATCGGGGTCTGGGTCCGCGTCCCCAACGGGTCCAGGGCAGCGCCCTGGCCTTCTTCCTTCACTTCTCCTCAAATGCGATCGCCCTGGGCATGAGGCGGCCGCATCCGCGCGGCGGCCCCGGCCGTAATCCGCCCGAGCACCGCCCGAACTGACATGATCCCGCCGCCATGACCTTCATCTCCTACGCGCAGAACGGCGAGGACGTGCTGCTGTGGCGGGCGCTGGGCCATGTCGGCGCCGGCCACTACATCGATGTCGGCGCCCACCATCCCGACATCGACAGCGTCACGCGGGCCTTCTACGACCGCGGTTGGAGCGGCGTGAACGTCGAGCCGCTGGCCGAGCCGGCGGCGCAGATCGCCGCGGTCCGGACGCGCGACGTGACGCTGCGGCTGGCGCTTGGCGCCGCCGACGGCGAGCTGCCGTTCTTCGAGGTGCCCGGCACCGGGCTGTCGACGCTGGACGCGGCGGCGGCCGAGGCGGCGCGCGCCGCCGGACACGCGGCGCTCGAGACGACCGTGACCGTGCGCACGCTGGCCGAGATCTGCCGGCTGCACGCGGCGCCGGAGATCCACTTCCTCAAGATCGACGTCGAGGGCGCCGAGCGCCAGGTGCTGGAGGGGGCCGACTTCGAGGCGCACCGGCCCTGGATCATCCTGGCCGAGGCGACCGCGCCGATGTCGACGCACGAGGTCCATGCCGACTGGGAGCCGCTGCTGCTGGCGGCCGACTACGCCTTCGTCTGGTTCGACGGCCTCAACCGCTATTACGTGTCGCACGAGCGGCTGGCGCAGCTGGGCCCGAGCTTCCGGACCCCGCCCAACGTGTTCGACGATTTCCTCCGCGCCAGCGACAGCGCGCTGGTGCGGCGCGTCGACCTCGCCGAGGCCGAGGGCCGGACGCTGCGGGCGGCGCTGCGGGCGGCGGAGGCCGACGTCCGCGCGCAGGCCGAGCGCGGCCGGGCGGCCGCCGAGCGCACCGTGCACGAGGTCGTGCGTCTGCGCGAAGCGGTGGCGGCGCTGCGGCAGAGCGAGCGGGAGGGCCGGGCGCTGCAGGCGGTCGAGCTGGCGGACCTGCGCTGCCGGCTGCACGAGAGCAACCACGAGCTGCAGCACACGCACCTGCGCCTGCAGGCGGCGCAGCGGCAGGCGAGCGAGGCCGAACGCGCGCTGGAAGACGCCGGGCAGGCGCTGGAGCTGTCGCGGGAGGTGCTGGCGCGCACCCATGCCAGCCGATCCTGGCGCGTGACCGCACCCCTGCGCGGCATGCGGACGCGGATCGTGCCGCCCGCGATGCCGATGCCGGCTCCAGCCGCTGCCCCGGCGACGCAGCGAGCAGCCGCGACCCCGGCCGCGCCCGAACTCGATCCGGCCGACGACGCCGACGAGGCCGACGCCGCGACGCCGCCGCTGCCCGCGCTGGCGCCGCTGCCGCCTGCCGCGATCGCGGCCGCGTCGGGGGGGCTGCGCGCGGTGCACCAGTTCCATTCCGGCTCGGCGGTCGGCGACGCCATCACCAACGCCATGCTGCTGACGCGGCGGCTGCTGCGGGACATGGGCTACCGCAGCGAGATCTACACCGAGCGGCCGCCGGCGGCGCTGGCGCACGAGCTGCTGCCGCTGGAGGCGATGCCGCGCCATGACGGCTACGTGCTGATCCTGCGCCACTCGATGGGCTACGACCGCTTCCCCGAGCTGCTGGCGCTGCCGGCCCCCAAGGTGCTGCTCTACCACAACATCACGCCCACCGCGCTGCTGGCCCGCCACCCCTACCTCGCACGCTATGCGGAGTTCGGCCGCGCCCAGCTCGCCGCCTGCCGCGGCCGGGTGCGGGCGGCGCTGGCCGACAGCGACTACAACGCGACCGAGCTGCGCCGGCTCGGGCTGGCGCCGGTCCGCACCTGCACCCTGCTGTTCGACGAGGAAGCGCTGCGCGCCCGCGCCGCCGCCGCCGCGCGCCTGGCGCCAGGGGACGGCGAGCGCCCCTTCACGGTGCTGTTCGTCGGCCGCATCAACGCCGCCAAGGGCCAGCGCGAGCTGGTGCGGGCGTACGCGGCGTTCCGTGCGGCGTTCGACCGCCCGTCGCGGCTGGTGCTGGTCGGGCGCGACGACGGCGAGGCCGATCCGTTCCTGCAGGCGCTGCGCCGCGACGTCGCCGAGCTCGGCCTCGACGCGCACGTGCGGCTCACCGGCGGCATCGACGACGACGCGCTGGACCGCAGCTACGCCGCCGCCGACCTCTACGTCTCGCTCAGCCGGCACGAAGGCTTCGGCGTGCCGCTGGTGGAGGCGATGGCGCACGGCGTGCCGGTGCTGGCCCTGGCCGGCGGCGCCGTGCCCTACACGCTGGCGGGCGCCGGCCGCCTGCTCGAAGACGCGGCGCCGGACGCGGTGGCGGCGGCCATGCTGGCGCTGGCGCGCGACCCGGCCGCCCGCGCGGCGCTGTGCGAGCGGGGCACGCGGCGCCTCGCCGACTTCGCTCTCGACCGGCAGCGCGCCGTGCTCGGCAGCGCGCTGCTGCGCGCCGGCGCCGCACTGCCCGACGAGCCGGCGCTGGCGGCGCGGCTGGCGGCGAACGTCCGCTACACCGTCACCGGGCACGTCAACGGCAGCTACAGCCTGGCCGCCATCAACCGCGACCTGGCCCTGACGCTGGAGGCGGCGCGGCCGGGCCGGGTGCGGCTGCTGCCGGTGGAAGGCACGGCGACGGCGGACCTGTCCGGCGTCCCCGCCGCGGAGGCCGCCGCCATCGAGGCGCTGGCGCGGCGGCCGCCGCACGCGACCGGGCCCGAGCTGGTGATCAGCCAGCACTACCCGGTGCACGTGCCGCGGCAGGCCGGCGACGCCGTGGTGGGGCTGCTGTTCTGGGAGGAGAGCCTGCTGCCGGCGGCGACGATCGCCACCCTGAACGACCGGTTCCGCGCCGTGGTGGCGCCGACCCGGGCGGTGGGCCGGGCGCTGCTGGAGTCCGGGCTTCGGGTCCCGATTCGGGTGATCCCACCGGCGCCGCGGCTGCAGCCGTTCCTCGCACTCCGCCCCGGCCGCGACACCGCGCCGCCGCCGGTGCACCGCTTCCTGCACGTGTCCTCCTGCTTCCCGCGCAAGGGCGTCGACGTGCTGCTGGCCGCCTGGGCCGCCGCCTTCCGCGCCGGCGACCCGGTGCGGCTGGTGATCAAGGGCTTCCCCAACCCGCACAACGACGTGGCCGAGCAGCTGGTCGCGCTGCGGGAGGCGGACCCGGGCCTGGCCCCGGTCGAGCTGATCGACCGCGACCTCGACGAGACGGCGCTGCTGGGCCTCTACGCCGAGGCCGACACCATGGTGCTGCCGACCCGCGGCGAGGGCTACAACCTGCCGGCCGCCGAGGCGCTCGCCGCCGGGCTGCGGCTGATCGTCACCGGACAGGGCGGGCACATGGATTTCTGCGCCGGCGCGGACGGGCCGCTGCCGGGCGTGCGCCTGTTGCGCTGCCGGGCGGTGCTGTCCGGCAGCCACGTCGCCGCTCCGGGCTCGCTGTGGATGGAGCCGGACCGGGAAGACCTGGTGGCCGCACTCCGGGACGCGGCCGCCGGCACGGCCGGACCGCCGCCGGCGCCACCCGCCCTGCCTGCTCCCGCCGCGCTGGCCGACGCCTATGCCCGCCTCGCCGCCGACCTGCTGTCGGCGCCGCCGCCGCCGCCGGGGCGGATCGCCTGGGTGTCGAGCTGGAACCTGCGCTGCGGCATCTCGGAATACTCCCGGCACCTGCTCGGCGGCCTCGGCGGCGGCCTGGGCGACGCAGACCGCCACCGCATCCGCGTGCTGTGCGACGCGCGCACCCCCGCCGGCGCCCCTGGGTCGGATCCGGGACCCGACGACCGGTTCTGGCCCTGCTGGCATGTCGGCCAGGAGCGCACGCTGCAGCCGCTGGCGACCGCGATCGCCGCCGACGACCCGGAGGCGGTGGTGGTGCAGCACCAGCCCGGGCTGATGTCGTTCCGCACCCTGGCCGGGCTGGCGTCGCACCCGGCGCTGGACGGCCGGGTCATGGTGGCGACCCTGCACAACACCCTGGAGTTGCTCGACCTGCCGGAGGACGAGCGCGCGGTCGCGCTGGCCGGGCTGTCGCGGATCGACCGGCTGCTGGTGCACACCGCCGCCGATGTCGAGCGCCTGTGCGAACTCGGGCTCGGATCCTCCGTGACGCTGCTGCCGCATGCGGTCGGCCCGTCGCGGCCCAGCACGCCGGCGCGGACGCTGCGGTCGGAGGATGCCCCGGGACCGTTGATCGGATGCTATGGCTTCTTCCTGCCGGGCAAGGGCATCGACGCGCTGATCGAGGCCGCGGCCCGGCTGCGGGAGGACTGGCCGCATCTGCGCCTGCTGCTGATGGACGCCGCCTATGACGGGGTGGAGTCGCGCGACGAGATCGAGCGCTGCCGCAGGCTCGCCGATCGACTGGGGATCGGGGCCCAGGTCGAGTTCCGCACCGAGTTCCTGGAACACGGCCAGTCGCTCGAGCGGCTGGCCGGCTGCGACCTGCTGGCGCTGCCCTACCGGCCGTCACGCGAGGCGGCCAGCGGCGCGGTGCGGGGTGCGCTCAACAGCGGGGTTCCGGTCGCGGTGACGCCGATCGCGCTGTTCGAGGAGCTGGGTGACGCGGTGTTCCGGTTCGACGGCATCGCCGTCGCGGACATCGGGCGCGGCCTCGACCGTCTGCTGCGCGACGCTGCGCTGCGCACGACGATCGCAGGGGCGGCACAAAGCTGGGTGGCGGCGCGGCAGTGGCCGGACACGGCCCGGCGCCTGCTGGGCCTGGTCGACGGGCTGATCGAGGCGCGGCGGTTCGGAGCCTGAGATCAAGAAAAAGGCCCATCGGCCCCCGTGGGACGGGGACCGATGGGACCGGTCGCGAGTCCGGTGATCAGACCGAGAAGATGCTGCCGTTCACGCTGTTCGGGAAGAACCCGCCCTTGATCGTGCCCGGCGTGTTGTTGCCGTAGGCGATCGACAGCACCTGGCTGGTGGTGCGGCGGGCCACTTGGCCGTTGTAGTCGACGTTGGTGAAGTTGAAGGGGTTGCCGTCGGCGTTGGTGCCGTTGTCGAAGGTGCCGCCCAGCGTCGCCCGCAGCGTCGAGATCGCGGCGGTGGCGGCGCCGGCGCCGATCTCGGCCAGGTAGCCGCGGATCGCGCCCGCCTGGTAGCCCTCGGCGCCGAGCAGGCTGGCGGCGAAGGCGATGTTGTTCGGTATCGTCAGCAGGGCTGCCGCGCCGGCGAGCGCGGTGACGCACACGTCCTCGAGCAGGTAGGCGCCGAGCAGGAAGCTCACCTCGCTCGCGTACGGGTTGAAGGGAGGACCACCGGGCTCGGCCAGGCCGGCGGCGACCGCCACGGCCGCGAAGCCGTCGACGAAGTCGATCGTCGGTTCCGCGATGGCGGCGCTGCCCAGCGCCTCGCGGAAGAAGTTCACGTGACCGATCTCGTCGTTCGCGAGCTGCTGGCAGTAGTAGCGGAGCGCCGTGGTCTGGAACTTGACCGTGGAACTGGGCGCGCTGACGGTGCCTTGGTTGCCCATGCCGGTGACGCCCGCGAACGTGCTGAGCGGCTGCCCGGTCAGGGCGCGCAGGTAGTACTCGGCGCCGAGATACTCGAAGTTGAGGGCGAAGTTGAAGATGGCCTCGTCGGTGGCAGCCGTCGCGTTCGCCGGTCGGCTGGCGAGCAGGCCGGCGGCGGCGACCCCGGCGAGGCCGAAGCCGGCGCGGCGCATGACCACGCGGCGGCCGTTGGTCTCCAGCTCCGCCGGCTCGGGAAGCGCGGTGGCTTCGGGCTGATTGGTCGTGTCGAGCATGAAAGATGTTCCCTTGCGGAGCTCAGGACCGAGAACCGTATCTGGACGGTCCTGCGGCCGGACGCGCGTATGAAGCTGGATGTCGTCAGCCGGCGGAACTGCTGATGTTGCCGTTCACGCCGAGCGGGAAGAACAATCCCTTCGAGACCGTCGTCCCAGGGGTCGGTGCCGCGCCGTAGACGATGTTCAGGACCTGCGAGGTGGTGCGCCGATACGACGTTCCGTTGTAGTCGACGTTGTTGAAGTTGTAGGGGTTGCCGGTGATGGAGGTGCCATTGTCGTCGGCGGCGTTGGACAGCGTCGCGCGCAGCTTGGAGATCGCGTTGGTCGCGTTGCCCGCGCCGATGCGCGAGAGGTAGCCGCGGATCGCGCCGGCATGGTAGCCCTCGACCGCGAGCACGCTGGCGGCGTACGACAAGTTGGCCGGCGAGGTGAGCGACGACGCGGCTCCGGCATAGGCCGTCACGCCGACATCCTCGAAGATGTAGGAGCCGAGCAGGAAGCTGATCTCGTCGGCGAACGGGTTGAAGGTCTGACCCTGGTTGATCAGCCCGGCGGCGATCGCGAGATTGGTGAAGCTCGCGACGAAGTCGATTTCGGGTTCGGCGATCGCCGCCGACCCCAGCGCCGTGCGCAGGAACTTCACGTGCGACAGCTCGTCGTTGGCGATCCGCAACGCGTAGTACGCGAGAGCGGGGAGCTGGAACGGCACCATCGAGCCGCCGGTCACGCCGCCGGGCGTGCCGACTCCGGTCAGGGGGCCGGTGAAGGCGGCCAGCGGCATTCCGGTCGTGGCGCGAAGGTAGAACTCCGCCTCGAGGTATTCGAGGTTCAGGGCGAAGTTCAGGATGTCGGCGTCGGTGTAGGTTGCGGCGGAGGCGGCGGTGCTCGTGCCGACCGAGGCGCCTCCGATGGTGCCCAGCGCCACGGCGCTCAGGCCGGCGCTCTTCATCAAGCCGCGGCGGCCCAGGCCGCTGCCCCCGGCGGCCGCGGAAAGCGTCTCGTGTTCAGACATGTGAACGTCCCCGTACAAGGTGGCACCCGTTCCTGGCCGAGCACGAGGCAGGCGGGTGGATGGCGTCTCGCGCCATTCATCCGACGATACGGAACCTCCGCATCCGGGGATGCAGGGCGGAGGTTAAAATGAACTCACGCCATCATGAACAAAACGTGAGCCAACGGCGTTGTTAAGGGATAGGGTCGGACAGCGCATCCCTATCGTCACGGCTCGACACCGAGCCGCCGACGCGGTCTAAAATCCGCGCACGGACGGCGGCGCATCCGCCGGAGCCGAAGGGTCGACGGCGTGCCTGCTGACGGAAAGATCATCTTCGCCAACCAGCTGCGCGGGCTTTGCGTGCTGTGCGTGATGCTGGTGCACTACACCACGGTCGTGCACTACTTCCGCCGCGACATCGCCTGGGTGGTCGCGGCGCCGCCGCTCGCCGGACCGATCAGCCCGGTGGCGCTCTGGGTCTATCCGCCATGGCTGGACCTGGGCAAGTTCGGGGTCGGCGCGTTCTTCTTGATCAGCGGCTTCGTCATCCCGTTCTCGCTGCGGCGCTCGGCCGCCGGCCCGTTCCTGCTGGCGCGCGCGCTGCGCATCTATCCGACCTTCTGGGCGGCGCTGCTGATCGAGGGCGCCGCCATCGCCGCCAGCGGCCGCTACTGGCACCGCCCGCCCGCCTACGGACCCGGCGCCTACCTGGTGAACGCCCTGCTGGTCGAGGCGCCGCTGGGCCGGCCGACGGTCGACTGGGTGAGCTGGACGCTGTCGATCGAGGTGAAGTTCTACCTCCTGGCCGCGTTCTGCCGGGGCATCCTGCTGCGCTGCCGGGTCTGGCCGCTGCTGGCGATCGCCGCCCTGGCCCTGCTGGTCAACGCCCTCGACGGCAATGGCCTGATCCGCCTGCCGGCCGGCTTGGTTGGGGAGGGCATGTATCTCGGCTTCATCCTGATCGGCACGCTGTTCCACTACCATCACGAGGGCGCGCTCTCCTCCGGCGCGCTGGCGGCCGGCGTGCTGGCGCTGCTGGCGCTGTTCTTCTCCAGCTACGCGCTGGGCCCGAACGGGGCGGACATGCGCTCCCCGCACAGCCTCAGCTTCGCGATCGCGACGGGCGCGTTCGCCGTCTGCTACCGGCTGCGCCGCCGCTTCCGCCCCAACCGCCCGCTCGACGCCCTGGCCGCGATCAGCTACCCGCTCTACCTTGTGCACGCGGCCGTCGGCTTCACCGTCATCAGCTTCCTGATGCTGGCCTGGCACCTGCCCTACGCCCTGGCGGCGACGGCCGCCTGCCTGCTCGCGATCCTGCTTGCCGCGATCCTGCACCGCGCCGTCGAGCGACCGATGATCCGGCTCGGCCATCGCCTGCGGCGCGGCCCGCGATCCTCCCCCGCCGCGGTCGTGCCTGAGCTGACAGGCTGATCGCCAGTCCGGCCCGGGCCTCGCCCCGGCCACGCAGGCGGAGCCGTCCCAGCTGCTCGGTCCCGACAGGCCGCTACCGGGACCGGCTGCTGGCTCTTGCCGTGCTCCGAACGAAGGTTGCCAGCTTCCGCAACGGACCGGTCATTCGCCACGACGTGCTCATCCGGAGCCTGGCGACATCGGCCTCCGCCGCAGCGAGTCGGCGTGTTGCGAGATCATGCGAACGCTGTAGCCCCAGAGCACCTTCATGCATCGCGCCGAGCCGCATCCTGAGCTCGTCTCGCTCACGTTCCATTGCGTCGAGCGCGAAACGTAGATCGCCGCGATCCTCGCGGTTGTAGTAAGGATGGTCCTCGTAGGTGTCCACGACGCCGCTCAGGAATTCCAGGTCGACCTTGGCGAGGGCGAGCGGGAACAGGCGCCGTAACGACGACCTGCCTTCCGTCGCCGCGACCGCGTCGGTGGTCAGCAGCAACTTGTTCGGCACCAGCGCGAACGGCATCAGGGTCCCGCCTTCTGCGACATAGGCGGCAAGTCCGGTCAGCACGCCGGTCCAGTGACTGCTCAGGATGTCGTCCAGCGCAACAACCCCACCCTTGATCAGCGTGCGCTCGGCGAGCCGCAGGTCGTTTGCCACCGTGGGGCCCGTGTGGCCGCCATCGACCGAGATGAAGCGAAAGCGGCGCGACGGGAAGCCATGTCGCGCCAGGTCGAGGCTCGACTCCTGGATGATCTCCACGGTGGCGGCGGACGCATAGCAGGCCAGATGCCGCTCGAACACCGAGCGATCACCGCATCCCGACTTGTCCACGTTCTTGTCCTGATCGCCAAACACGTCCACTGCCACCGCATGCTCGTCGGGCATCGCGGCATTGGCGAGGATCAGGAAAAGCTTTCCGTGATGAACACCGATCTCGCACACGTCGCCACGCAGGCCGTCGCGAACTTGTTCAATCAACACCTGTGATACGATCGAGGCCGTGGTCGGCGAAAGCCACCCCTCGACCATCTTGATGCCGACTTCCAGATAGCGGGCGAGGCTGAAGGAGAGGCCGCCGGCTGCAAGTCCCCTCGATGCAGCGTCATCGGATCTATCCACGCTTGTCACCGAGCTTGATCCCCCGTGGGGAATTCCTGGCCGTGAGCGCACGGCCAAGCGCGGATGGGTGCGTCGGATCGCCGGCATGCGCCAATTCCGAACAGGCTCTCAAGGCTTCTCGACGCCGCCTGGCATCGGTCCAGCTCAACTCCGCAGACGCCGCGCATCGCGCACCAGCCGGCGCTGCAGCGCCAGCCGCTCGGCGACCGTCCGCATCGCTACCTCCGGCCCCTGCGCGCCCGCCCGCGCGGCGCCCGGAACGAACAGCCGCTGCGCCGACCGCATCACCAGCGTCTGGTAGGCGGCGTTGTAGACCGCCGTGTGCGAGTGGTAGTCGCCCACCGCGCGCATCAGGTCGCCATGGGTCTCGTCCAGGTAGGTGCGCATGATCGCCCCCGCCGCCGCCACGTTGTAGCAGGGCTCGTTGCGCAGCCGCCCATATACGGTGGCGACCGGGGTGTGGGTGTAGCGCGCCAGCGGCGCCAGCCAGATGGTGTTCACCTGCATCACGCCGAGATCCTCGGTCGCGTTGTCGTTCATGTGCGCGAGGCCCGGGCTGCCGCCCTCCACCGCCTGGATCGACGGCAGCACGCGCGGCGGCAGGTGATAGATCGACGCCACCAGCGCCATGCAGGCCAGATAGGGAACCGCCATCGCCTCGATCCTGCCTCCACCTTGCCTTGGGCCCATGCCCTGGTTTCTAAAGGCGCCGCCTTTGTGTCAGAGGGTCCATGACCACACAACGCCGTGACGACGGTTTCACCCTGATCGAGCTGCTGGTGGTGATCGCCATCCTCGGCCTGCTGATCGCGCTGGTGGCGCCGGCGGTGCTGAGCCAGCTCGGCAGCGCCAAGGGCAAGATCGCCGCGCAGTCGATCGAGCGGCTCGACCAGATCCTCGACCTCTACAAGCTCGACGTCGGCAGCTACCCCACCACCGAGGACGGGCTGCAGGCGCTGATCGCCAAGCCGTCCGATGCCGACAACTGGAGCGGGCCCTACGTGCACGGCAGCGGCCTGCCGATCGACCCGTGGGGGCACCAGTTCACCTACCGCGAGCCGTCCGACCGCGAGGGCCACGAGTACGACCTCTGCTCCCCGGGCCCCACCGGCGTCGCCGGCAGCAGCACCGAAATCTGCAACAAGTAGTTCCGGTGCAGCCGGACTGGCTACCCGGCTGGCTCCTGCCTCTGCTGGCGGCACCCTTCGTCGGCAGCTTCCTCGGCGTGCTGGTGGTGCGGCTGCCGGCCGGCCGGCCGGTGGCGATGGCCCGCTCGGCCTGCGACCCCTGCGGCGCCCCGCTCGGTGCCCGCGACCTCGTGCCGCTGCTCAGCTACCTCCTGCTGCGCGGCCGCTGCCGGCACTGCCGGGAGCCGATCGGCCGGTTCGCGCCGGCGATCGAGCTGGCGGCGCTGCTGGCCGCCTCGGTCTCGCTTGCCGCCTGGACCCTGCGCGGCGGCCCCGACGGACCGCCGCGGTCGGCCTGGCTGTGGGCGAGCTGCGTGCTCGGCTGGGACCTGCTGGCGCTGGCCTGCATCGACTGGCGCTGCACCCGGCTGCCGGACGCGCTGACCCTGCCGCTGCTGCTGGCGGGCCTGGCCGCGTGCGCCTGGCTGCAGCCCGGGCGGCTGGCCGGCCACGCCGCCGGCGCCGCCGCCGGCTACGCCGCCTTCCGGCTGATCGCGCTCTGCTACCGCCGGCTGCGCGGCCGCGACGGGCTCGGCGCCGGCGATGCCAAGCTGCTCGCCGCCGGCGGCGCCTGGCTGGGCATCGCCGCCCTGCCGACGCTGGTGCTGCTGGCCGCCGTGGCCACGCTGGCCGCGGCGCTGGCCACCGGCCGCCGCCGCACCGACGCCGTGCCGTTCGGGCCCGGGCTCGCCGCTGCCACCTTTGGGCTCTGGCTGGTGCAGTAAGGCCAGGGGCTCTGCCCCCGGACCCCGCCAGAGGCGAGCCTCTGGACACCGTTCCTCAAGTAACGGGTTCCAAGGGCCGCGGCCCTTGGCGGGTCCAGGGCAGAGCCCTGGCCTTCCTGTCGCACCACGTCCAATCGCCTGCTAAACTCGGCGCATGGACAGCATCATCGATCCCGCCGAGGCCCCGATCGATCGGCTCGGCCGCCTCCTGGTCGAGACCGGCCGCTGCGACGCCCGCAGCCTGGACCGCGGCCGCCGCGCCGCCGAGGAGAGCGGCGGCCGCCTCGAGCTCATCCTGCTGCAGCTGGGGCTGGTCTCCGAGCGCGGCCTGGTCGACAGCTTCGCCGAGCTGCTCGGGCTGCCGATCGTGCCGACCGACGGCTACCCGGTCGAGCCGATCCTGCCCGAGCGCCTCGCCGCCCGCTTCCTGCGCGACGTCCGCGCCCTGCCGATCGCGCACGAGCCCGGCCTGCTGACGGTCGCGCTGGCCGACCCGCTCGACCCCTTCGCCGCCTCCGCCATCGCCGCCGCCACCGGCTGCGCCGTCGCCCCCGCCATCGCCGTGCCGATCGAGCTCGAGGCCGCCTTCGACCGCCTCTACCCGCGCGACGACGCCGCCGCCGCACCGGACAGCTACGACGCGGTGCCGCTGGAGGAGGACGCCGAGCGCCTGAAGGACCTCGCCTCAGAGGCGCCGGTGATCCGGCTGGTCAACCAGATCATCTTCCGCGCCGTCGAGACCCGCGCCTCCGACATCCACATCGAGCCGTTCGAGGACCGCCTGCGCGTGCGCTACCGCTACGACGGCGTGCTGCACGAGATGGAGAGCCCAGGCCCGCGGCTGATCCCGGCGATCACGTCGCGCATCAAGATCATGGCCCGGCTCGACATCGCCGAGCGCCGGCTGCCGCAGGACGGCCGCATCAAGCTCGCCGTGCGCGGCCAGGAGATCGACTTCCGCGTCTCCACCATCCCGTCGCTGCACGGCGAAACGGTCGTGCTGCGCGTGCTCGACCGCAACGCCGTCACCTTCGACTACGAGAAGCTGGGCCTGGCCCCCCAGGTGGTGCACCGCCTCGACGAGATGCTCGCACTCCCCAACGGCATCGTGCTGGTCACCGGCCCGACCGGCTCCGGCAAGACCACCACGCTCTACACCGGGCTGCTGACGCTGAACGCCGTCACCCGCAAGGTGGTCACCGTCGAGGACCCGATCGAGTACCAGCTGCGCGGCATCAACCAGATCCAGATCAAGCCGCAGATCGGGCTCTCCTTCGCCGCCCTGCTGCGCTCGATCCTGCGCCAGGACCCGGACGTGATCATGGTGGGCGAGATCCGCGACCTCGAGACCGCGCAGATCGCGGTGCAGGCCGCGCTGACCGGCCACCTGGTGCTGTCCACGCTGCACACCAACTCGGCTGCCGCCGCCATCACCCGGCTGCGCGACATGGGCGTCGAGGACTACCTGCTGACCGCCGTGCTGCGCGGCGTGATGGGCCAGCGCCTGGTCCGCCGGCTGTGCGACGCCTGCAAGCAGGAGGCGGCCGCCCCGCCCGAGCTGGTCAGCCGCTTCCGCCTCGACGCCCGCACCGGGCGCCGCCCGATCACCCTGTTCCACGCGGTGGGCTGCGGCCAGTGCCGCCAGACCGGCTATCGCGGCCGCCAGGCGATCGCCGAGTTCCTGGCCCCCGACGCCGAGATCGAGCGCCTGATCTTCGCCCGCACCGACCACTCCGCCATCGAGCGCGCCGCCGTCGCCAACGGCATGATCACCATGTTCGACGCCGGCCTCGACGCCGCGTTGGCGGGGACCACCACCATCGAGGAGGTGGCGCGGTCGATCAGGTCGGAGAATTGAGGTGAAGGAAGGAAGGCCAGGGGCTCTGCCCCTGGACCCCGCTAGGGCCGGCGGCCCTAGGACCCGATTCCTTAAGAATCGTTTCCAAAGGCCGAGCCTTTGGCGGGATCGAGCCGCGAAGCGGATCGATGGGGCAGAGCCCCTGGCCTTCCTCCATGCCTGAGTTCCGCTTCACCGCCCTCACCCCCGGCGGCGACACCGTCCGCGGCACCACGACCGCCGGCACCGAGGCGGACGCGATCGCCTGGATCCGCCGCCAGGGCAACATCCCGATGCGCGCCGAGCCGGCCGCCGGCGGCCTGCTGCAGGCGGCGCTGCGCTTCGAGCTCACCGGGCTCGGCCGCCGCCACCTGCGGCGCCAGGAGGTCACCAACCTCACCCGCGAGCTCTCGGTGATGCTGGGCGCCGGCCAGGACCTCGACCGCGCCATGCGCTTCCTGGTCGAGACCGCCCCGAACCCGCGGGTGAAGGCGGTGCTGGACGGGCTCCGCGCCGCCGTGCGCGACGGCTCGACCCTGAACGCGGCGCTGGGCCGCTACCCCGACAGCTTCCCCCGCCTCTACGTGGGCCTGGTGCGCGCGGCGGAGGCCGGCGGCGACCTGGGGGCGACGCTGGACCGGCTGGCGACGCTGATGGAGCGCGAGCGGGCGCTGGTCAGCACGCTGCAGTCGGCGATGATCTACCCGGTCATGCTGGCGCTGGCCGCGATCGGGTCGATCGTGCTGCTGCTGACCCGGGTGCTGCCGCAGTTCGTGCCGCTGTTCCAGCAGAACGGCGCCAGCCTGCCGCGCTCGACGCAGCTGCTGATCGACGCCGGCGCCCTCCTCTCCGACTACGGGCTGGTGATGGTGATCGCCCTGGTGCTGCTGGCGGTGCTGGCCCGCCAGGCGCTGCGCCGCCCGGCCGCGCGCCTCGCGGTCGACCGCACCCTGCTGCGGCTGCCGATCATCGGCCTGCTGACCCGCGAGGTGCTGGCCGCGCGCTTCACCCGCACGCTGGGCACGCTGCTCGGCAACGGCGTGCCGCTGATCGGTGCCTTGGGCATCGTGCGCGACGTGATCGGCAACCTGGCCGTGCTGGGCGCCATCGACCGCGCCACCGAGAGCGCCAAGGGCGGCGCCGGCCTGTCCCGCACGTTGGACGCCGCCGCGATCCTGCCCGCCCGCGCCATCCACCTGCTGCGCCTGGGCGAGGAGACCGCCCAGCTTGGCCCGATGTCGCTCCGCGCCGCCGAGATCCACGAGGAGCAGGTCCGCATCCGCGTGCAGCGCCTGGTGGCCCTCCTGGTCCCGGTCATCACCGTCGTGATGGGCGCCGCCGTCGCCGGCATCGTGTCGTCGCTGCTGCTGGCGATGCTGAGCCTGAACGACCTGGCGCAGTAGGGGAGCGATCACCGATCGGGTCCGGGTCCATAGCCGTGCACGTTGCATGCGCATGCTGCACGCGCATACGCCGACGGCCAGGAGGAGCATCTCATGCCACGATCCGGATCCATCCCGGCGGCGGCCACCGGTTCCCGCCGCCCGACCAACGTCATGCTCCCCCAGGCTCTGCTCCGCGACGGCCGGGACCTCGGCATCAACCTGTCCCAAGCCTGCGAACGCGGCCTGATCGCCGAGGTCGCGGCCACTCGCCGGCAGCGCTGGCTCGAGCAGAACCAGGCTGCCGTCCAGGGCTACAACGAGCACGTCGCCCGGCACGGCCTGCCGCTCGCGTCCTACCGGCAGTTCTGATGCCCCGTCATGACGTGCATGTCATGCCAGGCAAGGACGAAGGCT
>CAXTVM010000043.1:0-26398 GCA_964247725.1 uncultured Acetobacteraceae bacterium
AGGCCAGGGCGCTGCCCTGGACCCGTTGGGGCCGCGGGCCCCAAACCCCGATCCGTAAGGAGATGATCCCAGCTTGAAAGTACACCCTTAACGAATCGGGGTCTGGGGCCCGCGGCCCCAGTGGGGTCCAGGGGCAAAGCCCCTGGCCTTCTTCCTGGTGCGGTAGCCGTGGCGGGCGGCAGCGTCAGCCGAGCAGGGCTCGCACCTCGTCCGGGGCGGGCGCCGCCTCGGCAGCACCGATCCGCGTGGTCGCCAGCGCGCCGCAGGCGGCGGCGAAGCGGACGGCGTCGGCCACCGGCTCGCCGCGCGCCAGCGCCACCGCCAGGCCGGCGTTGAAGCAGTCCCCGGCGGCGACGCTGTCGATCGCCGCCACCGGAAACGGCGGCACGAAGCCGCCCTCGGCGCCATGGAGCCAGACCGTGCCGCCGGCGCCCAGCGTCACGACCACGCCGCGCGCGCCCCGTGCCTGCAGCCGCTCGGCGGCGATCGCGGCGCCTGCCGGATCGGCCGGCCGCACGCCGACCAGGCGCGCCGCCTCGGTCTCGTTGGGGGTGATGAAGTCCAGCAGGCTCCAGGCGTCGTCGGGCAGGCCGGCCGGCGGCACCGGCGCCGGATCGAGGATGATCGCGGCCCCCGCGGCGCGGGCCAGCCGGGCGGCGGCGAGGCTGGCCCGGAGCGGCGTCTCCCCCTGCAGCATCAGCACGCGCGCCTGGCGCAGCCTCGGCGCCAGCGCGTCCACGTCGGTCGCGTCGACCGCGCCGTTGGCGCCGGCGGCGACGGTGACGGCGTTCTCGCCGCGCGCGTCGATGCCGATCAGGGCGATCCCGGTCGGGTGGTCGTCGTCCTGGCGCAGATGGTCGAGCTCGACCCCGAAGGCGGCCAGCCGCTCCCGCGCCAGCGCCCCGAACGCGTCGGCGCCGACCCGGCCGGCCAGGGCCACCCGCAGGGCGCCCGCACCGGCCAGCGGGCCGGCCAGCCGCGCCGCGGCGGCGGCCTGGTTGGCGCCCTTGCCGCCGAGCCCGATCGCATAGCGGTCGGCCAGCACCGTCTCGCCCGGCCGCGGCAGCGTCTCCACGTGCGCCGCGATGTCGACGTTGACGCTGCCGAACGAGACCAACAGATCAGCCATGCGGCAAGCTTCCGTCGGTTGCGGTCACCGGGAGCCGGGGGCGGCCCAGGAACCGGGCGGTGGCGACCAGGCAGCAGAGATAGCCGGACGAGGCCGCGAACCACACCATCCCCGGCACCGTGCGCGCGGTCGCGGCATACACCGCCGTCGCCACGATCGGGCCGATCACCGCCGCCAGGCTGGCGAGGCTGGACAGCGTGCCCTGCAGCTCGCCCTGGCGCGCCTCGCCGACCTCGCGCGACATCGCCCCCTGCATCGCCGGCATGCCCACGCTGCCGCCGGCCAGCAGCGGCATGATCGCGAACGGCATCCAGCCGCGGCTGGACAGCCCCATCAGCGCGCTGCCGAGGCTGTCGGAGGTCATGCCGACCAGCAGGCTGCCGCGCTCGCCCGCCCGCCGCACCAGCGGCCCGGTCAGGAACGCCTGGCACAGCGCGAACAGCAGCCCGAAGCAGGCGAACGACCAGCCGACGGCGGACGGCGTCCAGCCGTAGCGGGCCTGTCCGTAAAGCACCCACAGCGAGGCCGGGACCTGTCCCAGCAGGCACAGCGCGCAGTAGATGCCCAGCAGCGGCGCCAGCGCCGGCACGCGGCCGATCCAGCGCAGCGAGGCGAACGCGTTCAGCTGCGACAGCCGGATCGGCCCGGCCCGGCCACGGTCCCGCGCCGGCTCCGGCAGCAGCAACACGGCCAGCAGGAGGTTGAGCCCGTTGAGCCCGGCCGCGAACAGGAACGGCAGCACCGGGGACATCTGGCCGAGCGTGCCGCCCAGCGCCGGACCGGAGATCCAGCCCAGCCCGAATGCCGCGTTCAGCGCGCCGTAGCGCCGGGCGCGGTCGTGCCCGGGCGTAAGGTCGGCGATCGTGGCGGAGATCACCGAGATGTTGGCGGCCGTCATGCCGCCGACGGCGCGGGCCAGGAACAGCAGCCACAGCGCCGGGGCGAATCCGGTCAGCAGGTAGTCGAGCGTGCCGCCGGCGAGGGAGAGCAGCATGATGCGGCGCCGGCCGTAGCGGTCGCTGAGCCGGCCCAGCACGGGCGCCATCAGGAACTGCATCAGCGCGAAGCAGGCGATCATGGCGCCGTAGCCGAGGGCCACCGAATGGCCGCCGGCCAGTCGCCGCATCACGGTCGGCAGGATCGGGATCACCAGGCCGACGCCGGTGGCGTCGATGAATGCGGCCAGGTAGAGCACGGCGAGCGCGCGGGTCATCGGGCGTTTGTTCGCTGAAGTGGACGACCGGAAGCGCCGGACTGGATTGGAGCAGCACCGATCGCCGCCGTCCCGTCAAGCTTGGCAGACAGGATGCATCCGAGAACAGGCTCAAGCCTTTGGACCTGCGGACCGCCTATACCGCCTCGTATACCGTCCGCACGCGGTCAGTCATGTCCGCTCCATCCGACTCGATGACGCTGTAGTCCCGGCCGTGCGTCTAGGGCTCGCAGGGTGTATGATCCATTGCTGACAGCCGCTGATTGCGGCTGTATGCCGAGACCCACTACCTCAACATGTTCGCCACGTTTTGAGACCTCCGTCGAGGCGTCACATGACGGCCTTCTCGGTACGGAAAAGTTACCATGGAAACTGGGGGTTCCTAAAATTGAGAATGACGGGAAACCGCTTATAGCCGCTTGCCAAGCGTGGACCGCTATAGCACCATTTCTGAAACTGACGTGATTTTGCCATGAGTTCATTGAGAGCTCTCCGGCTGACGACATTCGAGACTGGGTGGGTTTACGTCCTGTCGAACGCGGAGCACCCGCATTTGCTGAAGATAGGCTACACTCAGCGTTCGGTCGAACGGCGGCTCGCGGAGCTGAACGGCGCCGGCACGCCGTACGACCATGTCCTACGCTTCGCCTGCCATGTTCGCGACCCCGTCACCCTTGAAACTGGAATTCACATCGCTCTGGCGGATTGGCGCGTTCCCGACAAGGAGTTCTTCGAGGTTTCGCTCCAGACGGCCGTTACGACGATCGAGCGGATCATCGCGGAGAAGGGTCTACGGGTGTACGAGAGGGTCGGCGAGTTGCCCCGCAGCGCGGATACTCCCTCCGATGGCGGCTCTTTCCGGAATGTCGCCTCTGGCCCGTGCGAGCCATGGCGGCCGAAGCCCGGCAGTACGATCTCAACAAGTCAGGTGGGCGCACAGATGACGACCGAAGTGGCTTCACAGGGCAAGGCTAGTGTATCGCTACGATAGATTCCGCTCGTGTCATCCGACAATCACCGGAAGCAGGTCGAGTCATCGGCATGATGCGGCTTAGCCTAGTCTCGGTCATGTGGACCTTCGTCTCGCCATCGGTAGCCTGGAGTGGTGATGGTGCGATCCTCATCTGCACGCAGCATTACCGCGGCGGCGAGAAGCTGTTTCGAGAGGAGTTCTCTCGCGGACCGGTGATCATACCTCCGGGATTTGTCTTCATGTTTGAAGGGCACCGTTTTGCAACCCAAACCGACCCCCGCGACCTGGAGCATTCTCCCAAGGACAACGGCGACTACATCGGGATGTCGAAGGCCGAGAATGAACGTCGGCGACAACTCGATCAAGCGGATTCCGTCGTCGGAATGTTCGGCCCCAAACCGGGTGGAATTACCACATCGACCGTGACCTTGACCCCAAGGCATCTATGCGGGACGGCGTCCGCAAAAGCCGCCATCGGCACCGGCCGCACATGGGGATTGCCAACAGTTCTTGACAACCCGGACATCTACTATCAACTCATTGGCAGGATCATCGGCGGCCGCTACGTGCAGGCCGATGGCGTCGCGGAGACATCGTCGCTCGACCACGTCATGGATGAAGCGGAGCTATACGCCTTCGTCACGGATCTCCTTCCCCAGGAGGAGGAAATTCCAGCCGACTAGGCCATCAAGAATGGCTTCAGTCCTGCCATCGTGTTCGACATGGCTGGCGACCGGTAGCCTCTACGCCCTTATCACGGGATGCTCGGCCATAGCGTTCGCCAGGGACACCATCTACCGCGACGAGACCTATGCTTTCTCCGTGACGGTCCCACCCGGGCTTAGGATCTGCCCACCCGCGCCCTCGGGCGCCGGGCATGGCCTCGGCATTCTACTGGATGGCGCCGGAACCTGCGAGGCCGGCGTGCCGAAGCGGGTCGTCGTCGTCGACGCGGAGCCGAACACCGTGGGCGCCGCCCACCCGTCCGACCTGGAACGGTTCTTCTGCCGGAGCGGGACGCCGCTGCCGGTTCCCCTGATCGTCACGCGGGCGTTGCGCCCGGGAGACGATGCCTGCTCCTACCGCAGGGGGACCGGGATCGCCGTATGGGTGCTGCGGCAGCGCGGTCAGGGGGACGGTCCGGGGGGCGGGATCAACGAAGAGCTCGGCCTGGTGAGCGACGTCCGGCACTACGCAGTCGACCTGCTCGCCTACCGGAACCTGCTGGTCCGGGTCAGCCTCGGCCCGCCGCCGCGGCGGTGACGATGTCGCGGGCTCAGCCGGCGATCCGGCAGTCGTGGTCCTCGAGCTCCTCGCCGGAGCCGGAGCCGATCCGGACATGGGACCAGAGCATGCGCGCCAGCAGCGAGGCCTGGCCGTCGAGCAGGACGAAGTCCGGTCGTCCGTCATGCACGTCGCCGACCAGCACGAGCGTGTGGCCGCCCATCTCGGCGGCCGGGTCGGGCAGCGAGGCGGCCAGGATGCGGAACGGGTCGGCGTCGCCCAGCGCCGGGCCGGACAGGCGGACGGCGCGGTAGCGGTGGCCGGCCAGCGCCTGCGGCAACGCCCGCCACTGCCCGTCGATGCCGGGCTCGGCGCGGTCGAGGGCGGCGCGGACGTCCGGGCGGATGCAGTCGACGTGGATGTGCAGCTGGTCCTGGCTGCGGCCGGTGACGGCGTTGACCGCCAGCGCCAGGTCCTGCCGCGGCAGCGTCCGGTGCAGGCGCTCGCCCACCAGCGGGGCCGCCTGCCAGGCGGCGGCGAAGTAGTTGGCGCCGCCGGGCGCCAGCAGCAGCGGCGACTCGATGCCGGTGATCCGCGCGGTGGGCATCAGCAGATACTGCGAGGCGCCACGGCGGTCCTTCAGCACCGCGGTGCCCGCGGCCTCGCCGCCGTGAAGGTCGACGGCCACGCAGGGTGCGGGCAGGCGGTGCGCGCGCTGGTCCGGCACGCAGCGGCCGTGCACGATCTCCCACAGAGCGTCGGGGTCGGCCGCGCGAGCCGGGGCGCCGGCGCAGGCGGCGGCGAGCAGCAGCGCCGCGACCAGGCCGCGCACGCCGCTCACCCGGTCACGATCGCGGGCTGCAGGCCGACCGCCTGCGCCAGCCGGTCGAGGCGGCGGCCGACGCTCTCGCCGTTGAACATGCCGCGGTCGCCGCCCAGCCGCAGCACCAGCCGGTCGCTGCCGCCGTCCCGCCCGCCTGTTCCGACGTCTGGCTTGGGCGGTCCCGCGGCCTCCGGCACGACGCTGGTACCGTCCAGCAGCTCCGGCACACCGGCGCACAGCGTGTAGGCGAGGCGCAGCGCCAGGCCCAGGATCTCGGCGCGGCGGTGGCCGGCCGGGTCCAGCAGCCGGCGCGCCGGCTGCAGGAACGGCTGGTCCAGCTCTGCCTCGTAGCGCATCGCCAGGGTGAGGGCGAGGAAGGCGCGGGTCGGGTGGTCGAACGCCATGCCGGGCTGGCGCAGCACATGCAGGAAGGTCTGCTCGGCGCGGTATTCCGGATGCTCGAAGGCGCCGCTGTCCGACATCCAGCAGGCGCTCGCGCGCAGCCGCCGCTGCCTCTCGGTCTCGCCGCCGCCGAGCGCCCCCACCAGGGCGGCGCCCGCCGGCCCGAACAGCGCCGCGGTCCAATCGATCAGGGCCAGCGGCAGGGCCTCGTTGCGGCCGAACCGGCCGGCCATGTCGCGCGACGCCGCCTCCAGCGGGTCCTGCGCCATCACCTCCGGCGCCACGTGGCGCATGAACCAGCCCTCGCGCAGCCCATCGACGCAGAACACCACGCGAGCCGGCGACAGCCGCCGCAGCAGCCGCCGCAGCACCACCGCGGCGAACGGCAGGTCGTCCAGCCGCTTGCGCGGCGCACCCGGCAGCCGCTCGAGCGTCCGCCGGCCGGAGCCGATGATCCAGCCGGTCATCTCGCGGGCCTCGTCGGCGCGCAGCTCGTACTGGTGGACGATGTTGAGCGGGTAGAACACCCGCGCGATCTGCAGCCGCGCCAGCCCGCGGAAGGCGCCGCCGACCAGGTAGAGCGTCCGCCCGGCGGCCTCCGGCAGCCAGCCGATGCCGGCGAGGTCCGCCTCCACCAGCGCCCGCGCGCGCAGGAGGTCGCCGCCGGCGCGGTCGCTGAGCCGGATCACGCCCAGTCTCAGCGTCTGCGCCTGGCCCTTCGCCCCATGGCGCAGCCGCACCAGCTCGAGCGAGCCGCCGCCGATGTCGGCCACCACCCCGTCGGCGTCGGGCAGGCCGCACAGCACGCCGGTGGCGGCGTAGTCCGCCTCCTCCTCGCCGGACAGGATGCGGATCGCGACACCCGGCATCAGCGCCCGCAGCCGGTCCACGAACGCGGGCCCGTTGCCGGCGTCGCGCACCGCGGCGGTGGCCAGCACCTCGAACGGCGCCGCTCCCATGCCGCGCGCGACCGCGTGGAAGCGGCGCATCAGCAGGACGGCCTGCTCCACGCCGTCCGGGTCCAGCAGGCCGGTGTTCTCGAGGCCGCGGCCGATGCGGACCACCGCCTTCTCGTTGAAGATGGTGACCGGGTTGCGCGACTTGCCCTCGAACACCACCAGCCGGATCGAGTTCGAGCCGAGGTCGACCACCGCCGAGCGCGGCGGCCGGCCCGGCGCCCGCTGCCGTCCCCCCTCCCGTCCTGCCCCGTCCACGCCGCTCAATCCTGCAGGATCCGGTCGGGCCGGCGCGGCAGCGGCCGCGACACCGGCAGCGCCAGCTTGGCGCCGGCGCTGCCGCGGCCGGACAGCGACGGGTTGGTCATGAAGTACTCGTGCGCCGAGAACGGCTTTGGCCCCGGATCGAGGCGGCGCCAGCCGCCGTCGGGGCCGAGCTGCCAGGACTGCAGGTTGTCCTTCAGGTCCATGACCATGATCTGGTCGAGCACCTGCGCGTGCACGGTCGGGTTGCGCACCGGCACCATGGTCTCGACCCGCCAGTCCATGTTGCGCGCCATCCAGTCGGCGCTGCTGATGAACACCCGGGCGTCCCGCGACGGCATCCGGCTGCCGTTGCCGAACGCGAAGATACGGCTGTGCTCCAGGAAGCGGCCGACGATCGACTTCACCTGGATGGTCTCGGACAGGCCCGGCACGCCCGGCCGCAGGCAGCAGATGCCGCGCACCACGATCAGGATGCGCACCCCGGCGGCGGAGGCGGCGTAGAGCCGGTCGATCAGCTCGTCGTCGACCAGCGAGTTCATCTTGAGCCAGATCTGCGCCGGGCGGCCGGCGCGCGCGAACGCGATCTCGGCGTCGATCAGCCCGTTCAGCGTGCTGCGGATGGTGAGCGGGCTGAAGGCGACCGCGTCCATCGCGTTCGGCTTGGCGTAGCCGGTCATGTAGTTGAACAGCCGCGCCGAGTCGCGCGCCAGCGCAGTGTCGCAGGTGAAGAAGCTGAGGTCGGTGTAGATGCGCGCCGTGATCGGGTGGTAGTTGCCGGTGCCGAAATGCGCGTATGAGCGCACCGAGCCGCCCTCCCGCCGCACCACCAGGCTGAGCTTGGCGTGGGTCTTCAGCTCGGCGAAGCCGAACACCACCTGCACGCCGGCCGCTTCCAGCGTGCGGGCCAGGCGGATGTTGGCCTCCTCGTCGAAGCGCGCGCGCAGCTCGACCATCGCCGTCACCGACTTGCCGTTCTCGGCCGCCTCGATCAGCGCCTTCACGATCGGGCTGTCGCGGCTGGTGCGGTAGAGCGTCTGCTTGATCGCCACCACCGCCGGGTCGAGGGCGGCCTGGCGTAGGAACTGCACCACCACGTCGAAGCTCTCGAACGGGTGGTGGACGATGATGTCCTTGGCGCGGATGGCGGCGAAGCAGTCGCCGCCGAAGTCGCGGATGCGCTCGGGGAAGCGCGGCACGTAGGGCGGGAACAGCAGGTCGGCGCGCTCGTCCACGATCACCTGGGCGACGTCGACCACGCCCAGCAGCCCCTGATGCACCTGCACGTCGGCCATCGGCACGTCGAACTCGTCGGCGACCAGCTCGGAGAGCTCCGGCGGCATGCTGCCGTCGACGTCGAGATGGATCACCACGCCGCGGCGCCGGCGCTTCAGCGCGGTCTCGTACGACCGCACCAGGTCCTCGGCCTCCTCCTCGAACTCGACGTCGGTGTCGCGGATCACGCGGAACACGCCGTTCGCCCCGATGTGGAAGCCCGGGAACAGCCGGTCGAGGAACAGCTTGATCAGGTCCTCGAGCACCAGGAAGCGGGCCTCCTGGCGTCCGCACGCGCCGGCCTCGGCGCCGCCCCGCGGCGGCAGGCGGACGAAGCGCTCGACCTGGCCCGGCAGCATGATCAGCCCGGTCATGGCGTGGCGGTCGTCCTCGTCGCGCAGCAGGCTCAGCACCAGGCACAGCCCCATGTTGGGGATGAACGGGAACGGGTGCGCGGGGTCGATCGCCAGCGGCGTGAGCACCGGGAAGATCCGCTCCATGAAGCAGGTGTCGAGCCAGGCGCGGTCGCGCGCGTCCAGCCCGTCCGGGGTCAGCACCGACACGCCCGCCCGGTGGAGCGAGGCGCAGAGCTCGGTCCAGATGCGCTGCTGCTCGGCCAGCAGCACGCGGGCGCGGTCCTCGACCGCGACCAGCTGCTGCGAAGGGGTGCGGCCGTCCGGCGAGCGCGTGCTCAGCGCCTCCCGCACCTGCACCACCAGGCCGGCCACGCGCACCGAGTAGAACTCGTCCAGGTTGCCGGCGCTGATCGACAGGAAGCGCAGCCGCTCCAGCAGCGGGTTGCGCGGGTTGTCGGCCTCCTCGACCACGCGCTGGTTGAAGTCGAGCCAGGACAGCTCGCGGTTGATGTAGCGCTCCGGCGCGTCGGCCGCGATCGGCGCCACGGCCCCGTCGCCGGGCCCGGTCGCCGGCCCGTCGCCCATCCTGTCGTGCGGCCGCTGCGCGACGAGGCGCGGCGGCGATGCCGTCCTGTTGCTCAGCGGGCGGGTGCGTCGGGCCCTCTGCCCGGCCGAGCCCGCCGCCGCCGGTTGCGCGTCGTCCACTCTTCAGATCCCTCTTCTCTTTGCCGACCTGCCGACCCCGGGGCCGCGGCCAGCATGGCACCAGCGGGAATAGCACGGGCAGGACGCCGCGGGCGGTCCCGCGGCGGTTGATGATCTGATGACAATGGTGTCTCCCTGCGCAACACCGATCGTGCCGGGAGACCTCGCTTGCGACGCAGAACCTTCATCGCCACCCTGCCCGCGGCCGTGTTGCCGGGCTCCTGGGCGGCGGCGCAGGGGGCAGCGCCACCCGCTGCCGCCCCCGGCCCCGCCCCTGCCCCGCTGCCGCCCTATCAGCCGGCCGGTGCCGAGCGCTTCATCCGGCCCGACGTGCATGCCGGCGACCGGCCCGCCGGCGCCAGCTTCGCCAGCCGCTCGGCGGCAATGGGCTGCAACGGCGCCGCCGGCACCGCGCAGCCGATCGCGACCCAGGTGGCGATCGGGATCCTGCGGGCCGGCGGCTCGGCGGTCGACGCGGCGGTCGCCGCCAATGCGGCACTCGGCTTCCTGGAGCCGACCAGCTCGGGCCTCGGCGGCGACTGCTACGCGATGATCTGGGACCCGGGCCGGGCGCGCGTGGTGTCGCTGGCCGGCTCCGGCGAGAGCCCGCGGGCCTTGAGCCTCGCCACCGCCCGCGCCCATGCCGCGGGCGGCGCGCTGCCCAAGCTGGGCGCCGTCACGGTGTCGGTGCCGGGCGCCCTCGACGCCTGGTGGACGCTGCACCAGCGCTACGGGAAGCTGCCCTGGCGGGAGCTGTTCCAACCGGCGATCGCGCTCGCCACCGACGGCGCGCCGGTGCCGCAGGTCATCGGCGCCTACATCTACCGCAACCTCAAGGCCTTCACGCGCCCCGGCTCCGGCGTCGAGGAGACCGCCAACGCGATGCACACCTTTGCGTCGGGCGGCGAGGCGCCGCGCGAGGGCACCGTGTTCCGCAACCCCGACCTCGCCCGCACCTACCGCGCGGTCGCCGAGGGCGGCCGCGACGCATTCTACGACGGCCCGATCGCCGACACCATCGAGCGCTACTTCCGGCGCATCGGCGGCTGGATGACGCGCGACGACCTGCGCCGGCACCGTTCCGAATGGCTCGACCCGCTGGTCACCTCCTACCGCGGCGTCGAGGTGTACGGCATGGCCGCCAACACGCAGGGTCTGGCGACGCTGCAGATGCTGAACATGCTGGAGCGTTTCGACCTGCGCTCGATGGGGTTCCAGTCGGCGGCCTCGCTGCAGGTGCAGATCGAGGCCAAGCGGCTCGCCTACGAGGACCGCGCGCGCTACTACGCCGACCCGCGCTTCGCGAAGGTGCCGGTCGAGTGGCTGGTCTCGAAGGACTACGCGGCCGAGCGCGCGAAGCTGATCCGGCCGGACCGCATCAACCCCGCGGTGCGGCCCGGCGACGCGCCCAGCCACGGCGACACCACCTACTTCACCGTCGCCGATCGGTCCGGGATGATGGTCTCGATGATCCAGTCCAACTTCCGCGGCATGGGCTCGGGGCTGGTGGCGGACGGGCTCGGCTTCATGTTCCAGGATCGCGGCCAGCTGTTCTCGCTGCAGGACGGCCATCCCAACCTCTATGCGCCGGGCAAGCGGCCGTTCCAGACCATCATCCCGGGCTTCGCGACGAAGGGCGGCCAGCCCTGGATGAGCTTTGGCGTGATGGGCGGCGACATGCAGCCGATGGGCCAGCAGCAGATCATCGTGAACCGAGTCGATTACGGCCTCGACGTCCAGGCCGCCGGCGACAGCCCGCGCTGGCACCACGAGGGCTCGTCGCAGAGCATGGGCGAGGACCAGGCCGGCTTGCCCGCCCAGGGCATCCTGCGGCTGGAGAGCGGCGTGCCGGAGGCCACCCGGAGCGCGCTGGCGGCGCTGGGCTGGACGCTGGCGCCCTCGGACGGCGGCTTCGGCCGCTACGAGTGCATCGAGCACCGGATGAGCGGCCCGGATCGGGTCTGGGCGGCGGCCAGCGAGATGCGGGCGGATGGGTGTGCGCTGGCGTACTGAAAGCAAGGCCAGGGACTCTGCCCCTGGCCCCCGCCAGAGGCGAGCCTCTGGACTCCTTTACTTCAAGGAATGGGTTCCAAGGGCCGCGGCCCTTGGCGGGTCCAGGGCAGTGCCCCGGCCTTCGATCCTCGACGGCTTGGAGCGCTGCGATGCGTAGGCTCGCCATGTTGGCATGGCTCTCGACCCTCAAGCTGGCAGTGGCGGCGCCGCTGTTCGGGGGATATGTGTGGGGAGGTTATCTGGCTCCGAGCCGGACCGTCGCTTCGTTCTACGACTCTGTCCGCCTTTGCCTCTCCCACGGCATCAGCCTGATCAGGTTCGACGTCGGCGACTTCCCGGGGAAGGAGGCGTACTGCAGGTCTACGAACACCTTGGCCTGTTATGCCCGCATCCAGTTCGACGACCCGGTGTGGGATGACAAGGGCCTGAAGGCGGTGATGCTCACGGCGATCGATCGGTCGTGCAGCGGGATCGACAGCGCCCGTTGCTTCGAGCCGTCCTGGCTGGCTGCCCACTCGGCTGTGGTCATCGACGAGTATCTCGAGCTCTTTCGAGCTCTGTACGAGCGGTTCGGCACCAGGAAAATCCAGTTCATCCTGTCGAACTGGGAGGCGGACAACGCCATCAACTGCGGCGATGCGTTCGACTTCGTTCGCAATCGGGACGGGTTCGCGGCCCGGTGCAACGGAAAATATCCGATCGAGGTGGCGACGCCCTCGCTCCGCGCCGCCGGCCTGCTCCGCTGGGTGGCGCTCAGGGATCAGGCCATCGACCGGTTCCGGGCCACCCATCCGACGTTCGATCTGGTGCAGGCGCCCGAGTTCAACGTCTACAAGGGGTTCGCCTCCGGTTGCGGAGGGCAGTGCGACGGCAAGACCGCCGCCGTCATCGACCAGATCGCGATCGCCGGCGGCCGCCAATATTGCTCATACAGCAGCTACGAAAGTCAGGGACCTCGCTACCTGGACGACACGAGGGATCTCGGCAGGATCTGCCGTCACCTGATCATCGGCGAGTTCGGCCTGGACCTCGACTCCTTCACGCCGCAGGCCGCGCGTGACAACTTCCGACGTGTCGCCGAGGCCGCCCAGCCTCTCTACGCCATCGTGCCTTGGAACGCGGTCGACGAGGGTCACGGCGCTCGTTACGGGTTGTTCGACAACGAGGGCGAGCCGGATCAGTTGAAGCTCATCGGCCCCCTGGCACACCTGCTCGTTCCAAAGCCTTGAGGCGGATGAAGCCGGGCGTCGGCCTTTGCGGCTGACGGCCTGCATCAGCCGTGAGCCGAAGTCTCCCGCACCTTGTCGGTTGCGGTCTGATCGGTCCGCGTCAGCACGTCCCAGGTCCGGCCGAGCGGCTTGATCCGGCCGGACTCGATGACATCCGACATCTGGCCGACGAATCGCAGCGGATCCTCGAGCGACAGGTGGCCGAGCTGCGGCAGGGCGTAGTCCCACCAGCACAGGGCCCGCAGCCGCTCGATCAGCAGCTCGGGAAAGCGCCACTTGATGAACCTGGCCGGGTTGCCGCCGACGATCGCGTAAGGCGGCACGTCCTTGACCACGACCGAGCCTCCGGCGACGACGGCGCCGTCGCCGATGGTGATCCCGCGCGCCAGCAGCACGTCCTGGCCGATCCAGATGTCGTGACCGAGCACCGGCCACGATTTCTGCAGGTCGGGCCGGAACCGGTAGTCCGGATCGTACTCCATGATCGCGGCGCGGAACGGGGTCGCCCAGCCGTACAGGATCTCCGAGCTCGACACGAACTCGTAGCGGTGGCGGGCACCCATGATCCGGACCTGGCCGGCGATCGAGCAGTAGCGTCCGACCGTCATGCCGATGGGCAGGAAGCTGTACGAATAGGAGAAGGCTCCCCACTGCGGCAGGTGGTGTCCCTCGAACACGCCGAGACACCGCTCGAACGGCGCGTCCTTGACGACGTGCACGCGGTCGCCGGGACGCCAGCGATGTCCGCCGCCGCCGAAGCTCATGACGTGGTGGCTGGACAGCAGGTCCAGGACCCGCTGGTCGATCTCGATCCAGGCGTGATCCGGATGGTCTTCGAGAACTCTCACGTGATGCCGCTCCGAAACTCGCTCCAACCCGATGCCGTCAGACGCCTTCCAGCACCTGCCTGGAGACCGCATCGCCTGGCCGCAGCCGATCGTCCGCGGCTGCGGGTGCCAGATCCTGCAGCGTGGCGATCACCCGCTCGGCAAAGCGCAGATAGACCTGCCGGTCGTAATGGCTGCCGCCGCCGGCTTGGATCTCCGACTGGCCGGACAGAACGTCGGTGAAGGACACGACGGCGACATGATCGTAGCGATCGGCGACGCGCCGCATCGCTTCGGCATAGCGTGTCATCTCGTCGAGCTTGACGATCCGGTCCTGGCCGTCGCGGACCTCGTCGTGATCGAGGGCGATGATGAACTTCGAGCCGGCGGGCACGTGAGCGATCAGCCGATGCATCGCGTCCACGTAATCCGCCTCCGCGAAGGGCCGCGCGTTCCGGTAATGCGCTGCGACATGCGACCCGATCTGGAACAGGCGCGCCTTCTGCGCCAGGTCGAGCTGCGGATGATCGTCGAGGATCTCGGTCAATCGCTCGTCGGAGCACTTGTCCAGATGGATCCAGTCCATCCCGCGCGGTTCCAGATGCACGATCCAGCCCTCCCGCTTGTGGCGATAGATCGGAATGTTCTGGAAGGCGTCGAAACTGCAGTTGAAGACGTATGCCGTGCCGGCAGGCGCCTGCGCGAAGCACGACAGGACGGCCATGTGCGGCGGGATGGCCAGACGCTTCGCCTCCTCGGCGAATCCGGCCGGGTCGCGCGCCACCATGTCGTTGGCGATGACGGCGCTGGCGAGACGGACGAACAGGTCGCCGGCGACGTAGTTGCCATACGTCTCGATCTCGCGCGTGTGGGCGGCCAGATACAGGCCGATCGCGTTGGCCTCGCAGCCGCCCCACAGCACGATCTTCGGGACGGCGGCTGCGCCCTGCTCCCTGGTCTCGCCGACCTCCTGGATCAGGCGGACCCAGTCGACGGTGCGGGGCGCCGAGAGGTCGGTGAGCACCTCGCCCACGGTCGCCAGCTCCGGGCGTCGCAGGTGATCGTACATCCAGTGCTCGACCAGCATGCCCAGCGTGCGGCAGGAGAAGCAGTAGTGGATGAGGCGGCTGTTGGCCGAGCCTTCGAGCGCGTCGGCGCGCATGGTCTCGGTCAGGAAGAAGCCGACGAGGCCGTAATCGCCGTAGTTGTCGACGACGTGGACAAGCCCGGCCTGGCGATGGAAGGGCGAGATCTGCCGCCTCAGCTCCTCCCGCGCCGCCTGGGCGTCTTCCGGCAGCCGAAGCTTGGTGTAGTTCAGCTGGTTGGTGCGGCTGATCAGCTCGACGGCGCGGTCCAGATGCGCCGCGACGTCGTACTCGATGCGGACGCGGACGTCGCACTGCCGCAGGAAGGCCTCGTTGCCGCCGGTCGCGGCGTGCTCGTCGGTCTTGCGGGCCTCGAGCAGCTTGTACTGCGCGAGCCTGGTCAGGGCGCGGTCGTCCTTGCCGCGGAACCGGGGATCCTCGAGCATCCGGCCGATGAAGGTCTCGTCCTCGACCTGCAGTCCCGGCACCAAGGCCGCCGCCTCGCCGCGATTGTTCGCGTTGTCGTCGATGAACATGACCGTGGCGGGCCGGAGCTGCGCGGAATCGACCAGCGCCGCCAGACGCGCCCCCTTCGGCTCCCAGGAGATGCTGGGGAAGACGAAATAGCCGTCGATGCCCTTCTCGCGCAGGATCGCCGCGACCACGTCCGGGTCGTTCTTGGAGCAGATCGAGCTCATGATGCCGCGGCGGGCCAGCTCGATCACGAGGTCGTGGTGGGCGGCGACGTACTCCTGGATGCCCCCCTCGGTCAGGGTGCCCTTCCAGAAGGTCTCGTCGAGATCCCACACCACGAGTCTTACGGCCTCACTCATCGACCTTCCCTTTCCTGTCAGGAGCGCCTGCCGGACGCATGGACGTATCGTGCAGAACGCTAGGCCAGCTCCTTTTCCTGCATGAGCGCCGTCAGATGGACATGGGACTGCAGCCGGAACTCCTCGACCGCCCGGCTGGCGTTGCGGACCAGGCTGGCCGACCAGGCGCGGTCGTGCAGGATCGACTTGATCGCGGCGGGGACCGCGGACATCGACGAGGTGTGCATGAAGTGGACCTCGTTGACGAGACGGGGCCGCTCCCAGGACAGGTGGACGCCGAGATCGGCATCGGTCGCGGCGCCCTCGAACACGAAGCAGGGCGAGCGGGTGTTCATGCTGTCGATCACCCGTCCGGCGGACAGTGCCACGTGCGGGAAGCCGATATGCACGTGGGCACGCGCGTTGAGGAGACGGGCGTCGAGCCAGACCTCCTGCGCGACCGGAGCGTCGGGCGTGTTGGTGATCCGCATGATCTCCGCATCCGGCGCCTCGAGGCGGATCAGGTTCTCGATGCTGGCGGCGCAGTGGCGGGCCAGGTGGGCGTCGTTGACGATCAGGACGATCCGGGCACCTTCGGGGGCCGACGATCCGCGATGCACGGGCATCGGTGCAGGCAGGAGCGGCACGTCGCGGTCCAGCGTGGTCTTGAAGAAGGCCCAGGGCCGGTAGTCGAACGCGGCCAGCTTGGGCAGGCCGGAGATGTTGTCCAGGTCGTCGCCGTCGAAGTCGGCGTCGGTGGAGACGTAGGCGTCGTCTGCGATGAACTGCAACGGGCGCAGGGCCGGGCAGTCGTGCAGCGAGAAGTCCAGCACCACACCCTGGAACGACACGTACGGGCGGCTGATCGCCCGGGTGAAGGCGTCCTGCGTCTCGTGGTTCGAGGGCGTGAGCTCGAAGCACAGCGACGGGTTCACCGACCGCTCCAGCGTGTCGCGGATGCCGGCCAGCGTGTAGCTGTGCCCGCGCGCCGCGTTGTCGTGAAACAGGCCGAAGATCAGATCCTGCACGCGCCACCTCCACCACGCCGTCGATCCGGACCCGCATCGTTTCCGTCGCGTCCTGCCCGGCGGGAGGGCTGACGGATCGGCAACGAAGCGGACCCGGGCCGGACGGCAGCTCCCGCCAGCGTTCTAGGACGTCTTCCTGCAACCGTAAAGCGATCTGTCGCCACTTGATCGATGAGTGCGTTTAAAAAGCGTTAAAACACAATCATAGGCTGTATTTTGGTGCCGAGCCGATGGCCTTATGATAAGGTTTCGTCATGACATTGGGAACGGCATCGTCTTCTGCGACACGTATGCCATGGTGAGACGATGAACAAGAAGATCGCCTGGCTCACGCCGTTTGGTCCCCGCTCGGATGTCGGCGCGCATTCGTCGGCCGTCGTCGAGGCGATCCATCGCCGCGCGCCAGAGTTCGACTGCGAGATATCCCTGTTCATCCAGAAGAACGGGACCAACTACCGCTCCTGCGCGCAGCAGTTCACGCTGGACGAGGGGTTCGACCCGCGGATCCTCAACCTGTTCGACGTGAACGTCTACAACATCGGCAACAACCAGGAAAACCACTCGTTCATCAACAAGCTGGCCCTGACCAAGAGCGGCATCGTGGTCGTGCACGACATCGTCATGCAGCACTACGTCGCCTGGACGATCTTCGAGAAGCTGCGGTTCCCGAAGCATTACGTCGACCTTATGGTCCGCTATTACGGGCGGGATGCGCTCGACGTTCTCGACGCCTCGCGGATCACGCTCCGGAACGAGCACACCCGCTACGCGCCCTGGGACACGCAGCACGCGCTCAGCTTTCCGCTGCTCGAGCCGTTCCTGGAAAAGGCGACGGCCATCGTCGTCCACTCCCAGTTCGCCTCCGACATCGTCTCGAGCATCAGCGACACCCGGCAGCTTCGCCTGTTCCTCCCCTCCGACAAGAAGAACGTGGCGGCGCCGGTCCCGAAGACCGGGTCCGGCAAGGTCAGCTTCGCGGTCCTGGGTCACGTGGGGGCGTCGAAGCACGTGCATCTCTGCCTGGACGCGTTCCACGAATCGGCCCTGCTGCGCCAGCGCGGGCATCTGGTCGTGGTGGGTGGCGGCAACGACAAGGACTACATCGCGCAGTTGAAGCAGTCGGTGCGCGACGGGGGGCTCGCCGGCCACGTCTCCTTCTATCTGGATGCGTCGGAGGACCGGCTGCTGCAGGTCAAGGCGGAGACCGACGTCTATATCAACGTACGCTACCCCAACACCGAGAGCGCATCCGGATCGCTGGCCGAGCAGATGGCCTGCGGGGCGCCGGTCATCGTCTACAACACCGGTTGCTACGTCGAGGTCCCGGACGACTGCGTCTACAAGATCTTCGACGTCGGGTCGGTGCGCCCGCTGATGGCGGCGATGGAGGACCTGCTGCTGGACCCGGCGAAGCGGCAGTCGATGGGTGCCAGCGCGCTGGCCTATTCGGCCAAGCGGACCGCGGACACCTACGCACGGCGGTTCCTGGAGTTCGTGGCCGGGGACGACTACGGTTCGGCTACGTCATGCGACGCGCAGCCGCACAACTCGACCAAGTTCGCCTGGCTGACCCCGGTGGTCGGCAACCTCCTGCATGAGGTGCCGGAGGAGCCGTGGTTCGCGAAGGCCGATCACGCGGCGCATCTCGGCAGCCTGCAGAGCCTCAGCCTGCACGACGTCCCGCGCTACCTGGCGTCGGCGGTGTTCCAGGAGACGATCCCGAACGAGCGGCTGGCCCAGGCGGACGTGCTGCTGTCCCGTGTCGAGGGCGAGCTCAAGATCCAGCACCTGGCCCGGGTCCGGTTCCTGCTGTTCGCGCTGCACGAGAACGCCGTCATCCCGCCGATCGACCTGGATCTGAAGCACGACGCGCTGGCGCTGGCGATCATCAAGACGCTCTCGCCGCACGCCTACATCGAGATCTGCTACCGCTCCATCCTCGGTCGGCCGCCCTTCGAGGGCGAGGTCGCGCGCTATGTCGAGCGGATCGCGCGGGAGGGCGCCGGCGACATCATGCGCGAGTTCAACCGGAGCGAGGAGGCGGTCCGGCGCGGCCTGCCCGCCTACTTCACGCACGGTCTGTCGGAACTGGCCCGGCAGATCAACGAGATCGAGCCGATGGAGATGCGCGGCTCGTTCCCCGCCCGCCCCAACCAGGTCATCACGGCGTTCGACCTGTTCACCGCCGGGGCGATGTCGGGCTGGCACGACCTCGAATACGAGGGGATATGGTCCTCCGCGCGCAAGGCGATCATCCGCTTCGGCATGGCCGACATGCCCAAGGAGGGCCATGTCCTGCAGCTGAGGATCCACGTCGCGGCGGTCGATACCGGCGAGCTGCGGCGCATCGCGGTCAACGTCAACGGCGAGGAGGTCGTGCAGCGCGGGGTGGCGGCGAACGAGCCGTTCGTCCTGGACGTGCCGATCCTGCTCGACGCCGACGTGCGCAGCATCACCCTGGCGATCGTGGTCGACCAGACCGTCTGTCCGACCGAGTCCGCGTTGCGCGGCGACAGCAGGAACCTAGGGATCTTCCTGCACAGCCTGAAGTTCCTGCAGCTCGAGCACCACGCGTGAGACAGGACATGCCGGACTGCGCCTCGGGCGAGGTCGTCCGCTTCGGCATGGGCGGGAACGATCCCTACCACTGCATCGGCGGCTGGTCCTATCCCGAACCGAGCGGGCGCTGGTCGGTCGGCGCCGAGAGCACCCTGGTGGTGAGGCGCCCGGCGGGAGAGTGCGACTGCCTGCTCAAGATGGCGCTGGCCCCGTTCGTGGGCGGCGGGTCGATCAAGCACCAGGCGCTCGAGATCATCGTCAACGGGACGTCGTTGGGGCAGCAGCGCGTCAGCCTGGGCGGGATGCTGGAGCGGGTGATCCCGTTCTCGATGGTCGCCCAGCGCGACTACATCATCCTGCGCTTCCATCATCCGGACGCGATCGCGGTCCAGCCCGGCGCGTTGCCCTCCGAGGATCGCGCGCTGGCCTTCTTCTTCCGGGAGGTATCGGTGGAAGCGATGCGGGACCGGGTTGCGGAGCGGGTCTACACCAAGATCATCAGCCTGGGTGGCCGGTGCGAGGTGGCGCATCAGGTCACCCGCAAGTTCGGCGCCAAGACCGTGCCCGGGTTCTTCGACATGCTCGCCTCGTCCATCGACTCCGTGATCGAGGTCATCGACAGCAACTTCGAGAACTTCATCGCACCGGAGCACCTGGCACCGCTCGGGAACTGGGACGGCAACACCACCCACCGACTGCTGCAGACGCGCTACAACATCGGGATCGTCCACGCGTTCCGGAGGCAGTTCAGCGTCGAGACCCAGATCAGGACGGTGCGACGCCAGTTCGAGCTGGCGCAGGAATACTGGGAGGACCTAGCGGAGGAGCCGGGACGGGTCCTCTTCATCCACCGGGTCAACACGAATCCGACCGCCGAGGACGAGTTCAGGGAGCGCCCGATCACCCCGGAGGACGCGGCGAGGCTGCACGCGGCGATCCGCAGGAAACTGGCTGATACCGAATTCGATCTGCTCGTGGTGACCGACGACGGCGAGTTCTCGGAGGACTGGGGCGGCCCGGACATCACGCACGTCGTGCTGCGCGACGTGTTCCCCTATCGCTGGCAGGGCGACGACGGGGACTGGGACGAGATCTGGCGCAGGCTCCGCGTGCGCGTCCAAGCGGAATCCGCCTCCCGCTGAAGGCAGGAGCCGGTCGCCGGGTCGGCGTCGCGAACAGCCCACGGCGCCGACCGAGCCAATACAGCGACGAGCCCGCAGGAAGAGCGGACCCAAGAGCACCGTCATCAGCACGAGGCTGGCGGTGCCGATCGGCGAACTCAGCATCAGAGCCGGCCTGTATAGCAGACTAGGCGATAACCACCATCGGGCTGACGCCTCCATAGGGAGATAGTCAGCCCACGCCGTCGTGGACGTGCGGAAGAACGCTCGCAGATCCGGCCGATCATCCTGGGACGGAGGCTTCCGCCGCTCCGAATGCGCCGGGCACTGGATGAGCGGCTCCGACCGGGTCTCGGCGGCGGCCAGCGAGAGACGTGCCGACGGGTGCGCTCTTGCCTGTCAGCGGCCGGCGGCTGACGAACAGTGCTCCGCATTTGCCCGGCGCTCGCGTCCGACCCCGACGTCGCGACGGCCTCGATCCCAGGCCGATCGCGGATCAGGGGGTTGGACGATCGCGTCCTCCGGCGTGCCGAAGGGCGGACGTCACGCCGTGGCGTCACGTTGATCGGCAGCCCGACGCGATCGTCGCCGGCGGCGGCCTCCGGGCCCATGCCCGTCCATCGCGTGGCCGATGCCGTCAAGCGAAGCGCAACGGTTATCGCACCGCCGATTTTCCCATCGCGTCAAACCGGGCATTCGAGCTATGGTGCGGAACGGGATCATTCCGGATACAATATTAGAGGCGTTTTGGCTGTCATGAACTTCGGTTCCAAAAATAAGAGGGTCATCGTGCTGGCCGTGGCCGGCATCATGATGAACGGCATCCTGGCACATGCGGCCGTCCTGGAGTCCAAGGTGCAGATCGAGGCCGGCGCGGTGCAGGGTGCGCCGCGCGATCCTCAAGGCGTCCTTGCCTTCAAGGGAATCCCTTACGCCGCGCCGCCGGTGGGCCCGCTTCGCTGGAAGTCGCCGCAGCCGGTCCAGGCCTGGGAAGGGATTCGCGACCATACGAGGTTCGGCTTCCGCTGCCTGACAGCGCTACAGCACGATCCCGAGCCGGGACCGCCGCGCAGCGAGGACTGCCTCAGCCTGAACGTCTGGACGCCGGCGCAGAGCGACGGCGACAAGCGGCCCGTCATCGTCTGGGTGCATGGCGGCGGCTTCCAGTTCGGCTCGTCCGCCAGCCGGGTCAGCGACGGCTCGCTGCTGGCCCGCAAGGGCGTGGTGGTGGTGAGCCTCAACTATCGGGTCGGCGTGCTCGGCTTCCTCGCGCATCCGGAGCTGGACCGGGAAGGCCCGTCCGGGGATTTCGGTCTGCAGGACCAGCTTGCGGCGTTCCGCTGGGTCAAGGCTAACATCGCGAAGTTCGGTGGCGATCCCGACAACGTCACGGCCATGGGCGAATCCGCCGGCGCCCACGCGATCGGCATCCTGATGGCATCGCCGTTGTCGAAGGGCCTGTTCCAGAAGGCGATCGGCGAGAGCGGCGCGTTCTGGGACGGGCCGGCCGGCCCGCTGGAAAGCTTCGACGACGCTCATGCCCGCGGCGAGGCGTTCATGCGGCGCATGAACGTCACGTCGATCGCAGCGCTCCGCGCCCTGCCGGCGGAACAGCTGAACGACGCGGCGACCTGGAATTTCAGCACGAACCCGGCGGTGAGCGCGTTCTCGCCCAACATCGACCGGTATGTGGTGCCCGAGGTTCCCGCCGCCCGCTACGAGAAGGGCGAGCAGCTTCAGATCCCGCTGCTGGCGGGCTGGAACGACGCGGAGTACTGGCCGTTCCGCGCCTTCTCGCTGCCGCACAACACGGCCGCCGCGTTCCGACATGCCGCCGAGGAGCGGTTCGGCAGGGCCAGGATGGCCGACTTCCTGGCGCTGTATCCCGCCGGGACCGACCAGGAGGCCGCGAAATCGGCCGACGCCCTCACCGGAGATGTCACCATTGCCGAACAGACCTGGATCTGGCTGCGCTACCAGCAGACCACCGGCCATTCGGCAAGCTACGGCTACAAGTTCACCTACACGTCGCCGTATGTGCCGATCGCGTCGCATCTGGTCGACGTGCCGTTCGTGTTCGGCACGCTGACGCCGCAATTCGTCGTCGGCGGCAAGGCGCCGCCCGCTCAGGCGGATCGGGATCTCTCCGACAAGATGATGACGTATTGGGCAAACTTCGCGACGCGAGGCGATCCGAACGGGAATGGCCTGCCGCATTGGCCGGCCTTCTCCGACGGTTCGCAGATCATGGGCTTCGCTAGTTCGGTCGGTGCGGTCGACGACGTGCTGCAGATGAAGCGGTTCCGTTTCATCGCCAGCTTCCGGGTCGGTGGCGTCCTGCCGGTCAACTGGAAGAACCCGATCGATTGAAGATGGGCGGCAACCGAGGCCGACGCCGGAACGCGAGCCTTGGACCGCCCACATCCCTATCGAAGCGTCACCTGCGCGGGCGCAATTCACGAATCGTCGACAAAGTCGGTCGTAGAACCGTCTTAGTTCAATCTCTGGGGAACGTCATGAATAAGACTAGCCGGGCCGCCGCCGCGTGCCTGCTGATGTGTGCTGGAGTGCCAGCCGCCGCCCGGGCGGATGGTCCGCCGCCCGTGATAGGCCAAACATCCGGCTTAACGCCAAGTGCCGGCCCAGCTGGTCGTTCGGCATCAAGTACCGCAGCGACCGGTCAATCGAAGCCGGGCGCCAAGGCAGCCGGTCAGACGAACTCGACGCTGGGCACGAGCACGCCACCCCAGGGTGATCTCACGCGACGTCAGGTCAACCTCGTCACCAACCCGCCTGGCGTGCTCTCGCTGACCGGCGTTCCGCTTGCCCAATCGGCTCCGGTGACGAGCGGCCTGTTCCCGAGTTTCGGCAACACGCTGCTGGATCATGGCATCGACTTCCACGGCGCCCTGATCGACCATTTCATCGCCAACCCGAGCGCCGGCAACACGCCGGGCAACGTCGCCAATCTCGGCCTCATCAACATCACCACCGATCTCGATCTCGACCGGATCCTGGGCATCGCGGGCGGCAAGGCGCATGTCGGGCTGGCCTACTTCTTCCTCAAGGCGAACGAGCCCAACATCGTCTTCGAGACCGGCGGCACCCTGACCGGCTATCAGACGACGCCGCATCGCTACCCGCTCGACCTGTCGCTGCTGACCTACGAGCAGGACCTCCTGAACAACCGCCTGCAGATCGAGTTCGGCAGGACCAACCTGTATCACTACTTCTTCATCCCGAACGGCATCGATCCGCTCAACCAGGAATCCACCGTCATCTTCGCCGATCTCGACGTGGCGCCGATCGTGTTTCCGGTGTGGGGCGCACGGGTCAAGTACTACCTGGACAGGTCTTGGTACGTGCAGTTCGGCGGCTTCGAGGACAACTTCACGCGCTCGGTCAACAACGGCAACAATTTCGGCGATCGCACGGCCGATGGAGCCCAGTTCCTGGTCGAGGGCGGCGAGCGCACCAGCTTCGCGAACGCGCGGTATCCGAGCAACCTCGAATTTGGGGTCATCACCGACACCAGCAACGGCGGCGTCAACCTGAAGGGCTCGCCGATCCCCTACACACCGCGAGGCGCCGCCGCGAACTACAAAGGCGCCACCGCCTTCTACACGCAAGGCGAGCAGGTGCTCTGGCGTGGTACGGCAAGCCGGCCTGGGTTGCCGCCGCCGAACATCGCTCTCTACGGAAGCACGACCACGGCGGCGAACATGCCGCAGCCGATCGACTTCGACTCGATCGTCGGCTTCAACTTCACCGGGTTGATCCCGGGCCGGCCGTTCGACGAGCTGAGCCTGCAGACGCACTACCAGCGCCTGAGCCAGATCGAGTCGAGGTTCGAGACGCGTGTGCACACGTTGCTCCGCGGCAGCCGTACCCAGCAGGCGAGGGACAACTACCAGTTCGAGGCCGCCTACAATCTCCAGGTCACGCGCTGGGCCGCCCTCGTGCCTTACGGCGAGTACTTCACCGCGCCGGACGACTACCTGTATCCGCTCTCGACCAACCGGCCGCACGACGGGTTCATGGCCGGCTTCATCGTCACCGTATCCCTCGGTACCCTGCTGGGCACGAGCCAGAAGCCCTTCTGAGGCCGATGCCCTGCGACAGCCGGTCGATCCGGACGGACGGGTGTTCTCCCGCACGTCCGGTCGGGCTGCATCGCGCCGTGAACCCAGCGAGGCCTGCAGCCGGATGACTCGACCGAACGGCCCTCATCACTCACGGTGAGGAGCCGCGGTCGCAATCTCCGCGACGGCCAACGAAGTCGCCACGATGCGGACTCGCGGGATGGTGTCGACCCGCTGCGGCTGCGTGCCATGGCTCCGTCGGCACGACCCGGACGACGAGGCGCTTCTCGAGACGCCTGCACCAGCGGGATGTCGACCGCCTGCGCACCGTGCCGCGCGTCGCCGGGCGGCGCCGACGATGCGCGACCTAGGTCGCGCCGGTGGTGACCAGAGCGGAGCGGAGGCTTCCGAGCCAGCCCGGCGGCCGGCCTGGCGGGCATTCCCTGCGACCAGTCGACGGCGGCGTCATCCGTCGCGTCGCGAACGCCATGCTGCGGACGGAAGCGTGGACGGCTTGCGGCGCGCACCCCGCGACATCGACGACGCGCTGGAGCCCGAGAGTCTCGTGCCGGCGGACGCCGACCGCCGCTTCAAGGTTGCGAAGAACGACCACGCCACCGTTGTTCCGGCGCCGTTCCTGGCTCAAGGCCAAGCCGCGCTGGCGCCGGGGATCCGGCTGACGATCTGGTCCGGCACGCCCGACGTGATCGCCGAGCTAGATCGCGGCGAGCTCGATCCGGTGCGTTCGCCAGCACCGCCGCACCGGGAGCGCATCAGCAAGGTCGCGCGCCTGGCAGACGACTGCGTCGCGGTCGCGCTGCGCCCGTATCCAAGCGCCGGCCGGCGACCCGACGCCGCCTTGTTTGCGGCGGTCCCGCATCTGCCGGTGTGGTCCAGGTCGGACGACACCGGCGTCGTCCACCGTGCGTTGCGCGACGCCGGTTGTCGCGGCGCCTGGCAGCGGAGGCGATGTTCCCGGCGATCGGCGAGATCATCGCGCAGTCGGATGTGATCGCAGTCCTGGCCCGTAACCTGGCCGGGTCGCCGGTGCGGCGGCATCCGGTGGACATCCGCGAGATCCCCGTGGGAGGTGACCGGCTGGTGGTCCCGACGCCATGGCCGCACGGACTGGCCGCGATGGCTGGACCAGCACCCGGCGCACCGCTGGCTGCGGGCGCTGGTCCAGGACATCGCGCCGGGCCGTGCTCAGGGAGCGTGGGTCAGCAACGCCACGGTGCCCGGGAACGGTGTCGGCAGGCCGCTCGGTCCCGGAGGCCCGAACCCTTTGGTGACGTTGAAGGCGCGGCCGGTCGTGTCGTTGACCGCGATCGTGCAGGCGCCGGGCTGCGAGTCGACCGAGGTGACCAGCGGGCCGCCGGTCACGGGGTTCAGCGTGATCACGCTGCCGACGCTGCCGGCGAACACCGTCTTGGTGACGGGGTCGAATGCGACCCGGTCCGGCACCCGCCCGACCGGCGCGGTGGCCAGGGTCTTGCCGGCGAGGTTTGTGATGTCGAGCACGCCGTTGGCGCAGCCGAGGAACAGCAACTTGTCCGCGGTGTCGATCGCCAGCCCCATGTTGCTGGCGCCGGACGGATCGACCGCAGCCTCGGAGGCGATCCGGCGGCTGCGCACGTCGATGGTCGCGACCTTGCCCGCATCCGGCAGGTTGACGTAGATCAGGCCGTTGCCGCCGGCGGCGCCCGATTCCGGCGCGAAGCCGAGCGGGATCGTCCCCACCAGCTTGCGGCTGACGAAACCGAACACCAACGCGGACTGGCCGGTGATGCTCGAGAACACGCCGTCGCCGGTGGAGGGGTCATAGACCGCGGCGTCGGTGCCGATGCCGAGCTTCGGCGTGGCGATCGCCTTGAGCGTCGAGAGGTCGAAGATCGTGGTGGTGCCGGCTCCGCTGCTGGTGAAGCCGAAGCCGCGGCCGTCGACCGCGATGGCGTCGTTGGTCAGGATCCCGGCGCTGGTGGGCACGCTGCCGACCAGCACGGGCGTATCCTTGGAGGCGTCATAGACGTCCACCCCGCCGACGCGCGTGACGAGCAGGCGCTGGCGCTGCTGGTCGAAGCCAAGAAAGTCGAAATCGCCCTCCCCGGGCACCGGCGTGACTTGGCTGAGGGTGTAGCCGGCCTGAGCCTTTGCCAGGTCCGGCAAGGAAGGCCATGCACAACAGGCCCGGGCCCACGAGCATCCTGGAGATCCGCGTCGTCATTTCCTTCCCTTGATCGCCGCCGCCCCTCTCGCGAGGGTTTTGTAACGAAATGTAAGCTAGCGGGAGGCCGTCTCGGAAACAAGATGGGTCGCGGCGGC
>CAXTVM010000043.1:26498-28196 GCA_964247725.1 uncultured Acetobacteraceae bacterium
CGGCCGCGTCAGAGCAGCGCCGCGACGGTGTCGTCGTCCTCCGCGGCCGCCGTCTCGTCCGCCGTGCCAAGGACCCCGGACAGCAGCTCGTCGAGCACCGCGACCGCCAGCGCACGGCTCACCCTGCGGCCCGACGCCAGCGCGCGCTCGTCCAGCCGCCGGGCCAGCTCGCGCATCGCCGCCGCCGTGCGCGGCAGCCGCTGCAGCAGCCAGTCGACCACCGCCGGCGCCACCGCCAGCTGACGCTCGACGAGAAGCCGCAGCAGCAGGATGCGCAGCAGCGCGTCGTCGGGGCGGCCGAGCTCGACCGCCTGCATGGCGCGCAGCCGCGAGCGCAGGTCCGGCAACGCCACGTCCCAGCGCGCCGGCGCGGTGCGCGCGGCCAGCAGCACCGGCAGCCCGGCCTCGTGGACGGCGTTCAGAGCGTGCAGCAGCGCCCGCGCGTCGAAGGTGACGTCGGCGTCGTCGATGGCGATGCCGCCCCAGCGGTCCGGGGCGCGGAACAGCGCGTCCAGGTCGCGCAGCGCCGTGCCCGGCAGCAGCAGCGCGTCGTGCTCGCGCGCCCACACGTGCAGCAGGTGGGTCTTGCCGCCGCCCGCCTCGCCCCACAGCGCCAGCCGCCGCGACGGCCAGACGGCGGCGGCCCCCGGCGCCAGCCACGCCAGCGCGGCGCGGTTGCTGCCGGCCTCAAGGAAGTCGGCGCGGTCGAGGCGCGGGCGGTGCGCGAACGGCAGCGCCAGCTGGCGCAGGCCATGGGACCCGGAGGGCCCGGGGAGATCGGCGGTCGAGCCTGTCCGCACGTGCATGGGCGCCCTTCCCGCTGGTGCGACTCCGCCGCCCCTCCGGCGGCCGTGGCTCCGCTTTGCGCGCAGGCCGGCCTGCCGTAAATGGTCGCCGTCACGGCCGCCCCGCCGGCGGCCCGGAGAGCCCGTCCGCATGAGTTCCGACCTGCCTCCAGCCCCGCCGGGCGCCACCTACCGTGATGCCGGGGTCGACATCGCGGCCGGCGAAGCGCTGGTCGAGGCGATCCGGCCCGCCGCGCGCGCCACCGACCGGCCCGGCACCATGGGCGGGCTGGGCGGCTTCGGCGCGCTGTTCGACCTGAAGGCGGCCGGCTACCGCGACCCGGTGCTGGTGTCCTGCACCGACGGCGTCGGCACCAAGCTGATGCTGGCGATCGAGACCGGCCGGCACGACACGGTGGGCATCGACCTGGTGGCGATGTGCGTGAACGACCTGGTGGTGCAGGGCGCCGAGCCGCTGTTCTTCCTGGACTACTTCGCCACCGGCACGCTTCGCGTCGCCGATGCGGCGCGGGTGGTGGCGGGCATCGCCGAGGGCTGCCGGCTCTCCGGCTGCGCGCTGGTCGGCGGCGAGACTGCGGAGATGCCGGGCCTGTATGCGCCCGGCCATTACGACCTCGCCGGCTTCGCGGTGGGGGCGGCCGAGCGCGACGCGCTGCTGCCCGCGCGGGTCTCGCCCGGCGACGTGATCCTCGGCCTGCCGTCGAGCGGGGTGCACTCCAACGGGTACTCGCTGGTGCGCCGGATCGCGGCCGCGGCGGGGCTCGGCTGGGACGCGCCGGCTCCGTTCGCGCCGGGGACGTCGCTGGGCGAGGCGCTGATCGTGCCGACGCGGCTCTACGTCGAGCCGGTGCTGGCGCTGCACCGCGCCCGGCTGCTGGGGGCGGCGGCGCAC
>CAXTVM010000044.1:0-28003 GCA_964247725.1 uncultured Acetobacteraceae bacterium
GAAAAAGCTCTAGGGCCGAGGATCGGCACCGTCGGGCGTCCGGGCTTAGCGAGGCCCGACGACGGGAACACGCGATGTCGGACGCCGCGCGTCTGGAAATCGAACGCCGTAGCTGGATAGCGTCGTCGCGCCGGAGCCGCCTGACGCGCGGTAGCTGTCATCGCGGACGATCCACGATACCGGCCGTCTGCGCCCCAGTTGCGACGGTCTGAAGCCGGGGATCACCAAGCGTCGTGCGTGTCGATGAAGGCGACGGTGGCGACTCTGCAACTCCGGATGATGTGGGAGTGGAGCCAGGTGCCGGTGAAGCCGGACCACCGCGAGCCGAACCGTCCGCCGTCGATACCGTCGCGACCGGATACGGTGCTTGGCCTGCACACCGGCCGCCCGGCGTCGACCGCCCCGATGCCGGTGCCATCGTCGAGGCAACTCGCCCGGCCGTTGCTGGAGGCATGACCGTAGCTGAGGTGTCGGCCTAAATCGGGCTGGAGTCGAACCCGGGATCGGGGCCGGCGGCGGTGGGGCGCGAGCTGCGGCTTGTGCTGGCTGGCCTCATGCTGGCCCTGATCCTGGCCTCGCTCGACCAGAACATCGTGGCGACCGCCCTGCCCGGCATCAACGGCGAACTCGGCGGCCTGCGGCACCTGTCCTGGGTGGTCACCGGCTTCATGGTCGCATGCACGGTGTCGGCGCCGCTATACGGCTCGGCTCAGCGACCTGTATGGCCGCAAGCCCGCCTACACGGTCTCGATCGGCGTGTTCCTGTTCGGCCCGACGTTGTGCGGCCTGGCCCGCGGCATGGACGCACTGATCGTGTTCCGGGCCCTGCAGGGGCTGGGCGCCGGCGGCCTGATCGTGCTGGCGCAGACCGTGATCGGCGACCTGGTGTCGCCGCGCGAGCGCGGCCGCTACCAGGGCCTGTTCGCCAGCGTGTTCGCTGGCTGCGCGGTGGCCGGGCTGCTGATCGGCGGGCTGGTGACGCAGTACATGTCCTGGCGCTGGATCTTCTACGTCAACCTGCCGGTCGGCGGCGCCGCGCTGCTGCTGATCGCGGTCGGGCTGCGGCCGCGGCCGGCCGCGGCGTCGGTGCGGCTCGACATTGCCGGCATCGCGCTGCTGGTGACCGCCACCGTGGCGGCGCTGCTGCTGAGCTGGGGCGGCGGCACCTACGCCTTGTCCTCGACGCCGATCCTGGGGCTGGCGGCGGCGGCGGCGATCGCCGTCCTGCTGCTGGTGCCGACCGAGCGGCGCGCCGTGCAGCCGCTGCTGCCGCCGGCGCTGTTCGGCAACGCCGTGTTCGTGCTGGCGACGCCGGTGCTGTTCCTGACCACGATGGCGCTGTTCGCGGCAGCGGTGTTCCTGCCGCTGATGTTCCAGCTGCTGCGCGGCGCGTCCCCGGCGGGCACCGACCTGATGGTGGCGCCGATGATGGGCGAGCTGATCGTCGCCTCGTTCTCCGGCGGCAGGCTGGTGAGCCATACCGAGTGCTACAAGACGCTGCCGGTGCTGGGCCTGTTCGCAGCCACGCTGTCCTACGCGACGCTGGCCTGGACGGTGCGGGCCGGCACCGATTAGCGGCCGGTCGAGCTGGTGCCGGTGGCGATCGGCTTCGGGCTCCTGATGCCGAACCTCACCACCGCGATCCATAACGCGGTCGAGCGCACAGAGCTCGGCGCCGCGACCACGACGGTGGCGTTCTTCCGGTGGCTCGGCGGCGCGATCGGGGTGGCGGTGGCCGGCGCGGTTCTGTCCGCGCACCTGCATGGCCCAGCCGCGGACGCCCCTGAGGCCAGCCGCAGCGTGATGCAGATCGTGAGCCTGTCCCGGCCGCAGCGGACCATGGTGCTGGGCGCCTACCGGTCCGGGCTCACCGACGCGTTCGCCGCCAGTGCCGGGGTGTCGGCGCTAGCCTTCCTGGTGGTGCTGTTCCTGCCGGAACGTCCGCTGCGCTCGGCGTCCGCTCCGGTCGCTCCCGGCGAGCCGGGCCGGCCGGCGCGGTCGTGGGCGCCGGCCGGCCCGGGACCACGTCCTATGAGCCGGCCTGGTCCAGCCCGAACAGCCGGCGCGCGTTGCCGCGGCCGATCTTCTCGCGATCGGCCTCCGAGATCGTGCAGACGTCGAACCAGTTGGCGGCATGGTCGATGTTCTCGAACGGCCAGTCGGCCGAGAACATGATGCGGTCGGCGCCAATCTCCAGCATCGCGTCGATCAGGGCCTGGGTGCGGAAGTTGCCCGACGTCGTGATGTGGAAGTTCTCGTGGAAGTAGTCGCCGAGCGGCCGCTTGGCCGGGTATTTCGGCGTCAGCTTCATCCAGGCATTGCGATTGTCGACGCGCCACATCGAGTAGGGCAGGCCCTCGCCCATGTGGCCGATGACGATCTGCAGGCTGGGATGGGCGTCGAACAGGCCCGACGCCATCAGCCGCAGCGCATGCACCGCGGTCTCCTGACCGAACGCCCAGGTCGGTCCCAGCAGCCACGGATGGCCGTCATAGATCGGCGCGTGCTGCGGCAACGGGTTGCGCGGGTGCAGGTAGAAGGGCACGCCGAGGCCCGCCGCCTCGGCCCAGAACGGCCGGTACTGCGGCAGGTCGTAATAGGTAGCGTTGTTCGGGTCGTCGACCTGGCTGAAGCCGTTCACCAGCGCGCCGCGGAAGCCGAGCTCGCGCACGCAGCGGGCGAGCTCGCGCGCCGCCGCGTCCGGGTCCTGCATCGGCAGCGCCGCCAGGCCCTGGAAGCGGTCGGGCCGCTTGGCGACCTCCTCGGCCAGGAAGTCGTTGGCGCGGCGCGCCAGCTCGATCGCCTGGGCGCGGTCGTGGATGGACTGCACCGCTGGCGCGTTGAGCGAAGGCAGCATCATCTCGATGCCGTGCGCGTCCATCTCGCGCAGTCGCCGGTCCTGCAGGTCCAGCAGGCGGAGCTTCAGCTCCTCCCACAGGGCTGGACCGCCGAAGAACACGTCGCTGTCCGCCAGCGTCTCCGGGATCGCGAAATGCTCTTCCAGCGCTACCTTGCCCTGCATCGCCTGTCCTATCGTCCTGCGTGGTTTCGTCCGCGGGTCACGCCGGCTGCTTGTGCAGCGACCGGGCCATTCGGTCGAGCAGCCCGGCGAGCTCGGCGCCGTCGCGGGCGGTGCCGTAGACATACCAGTCCGGCCGCACCACCGCCACCGAGCAGCCGCACTGCGCGAACCACGGCCCGTACGTGCCGTCGAGGTCCTCGAGCGCACCCGCCTCCCCGGTCCCGGTCACCACGGCGATGTGGCCGCCGATCGCCTCCCAGGCCCGGCGCCGGTCATCGGTCAGGTCGCGCAGCAGCGACGGGTCGGTGGCGACGATGCTCCAGCCGGAGCCGACGATGTCGTCGAAGCGGCCCTCGGCGCCGTGCGAGCGCACCGTCCCTTGCGGGAAGTAGTCGCCGCCGCCTGCGATGAAGCCGGCGGTGAGCCCGGGCAGCACCACCTTCTCCGGCGCCTGGTCGGCGCGGCGCAGGGCCAGCAGCCGTTCGTCACGGACCGCCGCCTGCATCGGGTCGCGCAGCGTCTGCACGCGGCCGAGTTCGATCGCCTTCTCGGTGATGAACCGCACATGCGGCTCGCGTTCGGGCTGGTAGGTGTCGAGCAGCGAGTCGTCGGCGCGGCCGGTCAGCACCAGGTCGAGCTTCCAGGCCAGGTTGTGGCTGTCGCGGATGCCCGAGCACATGCCCTGGCCGAGGAAGGGCGGCATCTCGTGCGCGGCGTCGCCGGCCAGGAACACGCGGCCGTGGCGCCAGTCGCGGACGATGCGCGAGCGGAACATGTAGTTGACCGCGCGGATCAGCTCGGCGTCCTCGTAGGTCAGATAGCGCGACACCCGCGCCCAGACCGCGTCCGGCGCGGTCGCCCGCTCAGCGGACTCGCCAGGGTTCAGCATGAAGGAGAAGCGGTGGTGGTGCGGCCCGATCCGTACGATCGAGATCGGCTGGGCCGGGTCGCACACCTGCTGGAAGATCGGCATGCCCGGCACCGTGCGGAGCATGCGGAAGTCGCAGACCAGCCAGTTCTCCTGGAAGCCGTAATCCTCGACCTCCGGGACCAGCGCGCGGCGCAGGAAGCTGCCGCCGCCGTCGCTGCCGACCGCGTAGCGGGCCCGCACCTCCACCGCACCGCCGTCGGCATCGGCGCCACGCAGCGTGACGGTCTCGCCGTCCTGCTCCAGCGCCTCGACGGTGACGCCCTGGCGGATCTCGACACCGGGCAGCGCCTTGTCGAGCCGGTCGAGTGCCGTCTCGATCTCGGGCTGGAACATCATGTACATCGCGGCCCAGCCGCCCGGGGCGCGGGCCGCGTAGCGCAGGTCGACCAGCGTCTCGCCCGCCGCGTTGACCCACTGGTAGTCGCCCTGCGCCACCACGCCCTCGCTAATCGCGTCGACCAGGCCCAGCCGCTGGAACAGCCGCATGGTCTGGTCGTCGAAGCAGGCGGCGCGAGGCAGGTTGTAGAGGCCGGTATAGCGTTCCAGCACCACGACGCTGTGGCCGAGCTGGCCGAGCAGGGCCGCCAGCGTCATGCCGGTCGGACCATAGCCGACCAGGGCGATATCATAATCCTTCATCGTTTCCTCGATCCTTCTGGCGCGGCATTGCGGCGGGGGAGCGGGCCCGGCGTGCGTTGCTTATTGGGGGTCCGGCAGGCTGGCCATCTGCGGCGTCCGGGCCGCGGCAGGCCGGGTTACGGCCGATCTGGCCGTCGGCCGCGACCCGACCTGCGCGCTGGCGGGCGGCAGCTCGTCCTCGATCGCATCGAGGTTGTCGTGGATCGAGATCAGGTGCCGCTTCAGTTGCGCCGCGGCGTCCGGCGGCACATCCTGCAGGCTGACCTGCTCATGGTGGATGGCGATCGGGACCAGCCGCTTCGTCAGCGTCCGCCCTGCCCCAGTGAGGCTGATCGTCACCGCACGGCCGTCGCCCTGCACGCGCTCGCGCGACGTAAGCCCGCGCAGCGTCATGGCGCCAACCAGGCGGGATAGCGTGGACACCTCGATGCTGGTCATGACGCCAAGGTCGCCGAGCCGCTGGCGGTCCCGCTCCAGCAGCGCCGCCAGGACCCGATACATCGGCAACGTGACCCCGAACGGCGCCAGCCGGCGCGCGAACAGCTCACCGGTGCGCTCACCGGTCCGGTTCAGCAGATAGGCCAGGCTGTCCGTCAGGCTGTAGGTCATCGGGCTCTCGGCTGGGTCCCGGGGGGCATCCCATAACCAATGGGGCTAGGCCGTGGAAGTTGCAAGCGGAATACTTGCGCACGCAAACATCGGGTCGCCTTAGCAGGCCAGGGCGCTGCCCTGGACCCGTTGGGGCCGCAGGCCCCAAACCCCAATTCGTAAGAAGATAGTCGGTGGATGAAGCCGTAACCTCAACGGATTGGGGTCGGAGGCCCGCGGCCCCAGTGGGGTCCAGAGGCAAAGCCCGTGGCCTTTGAGTCCTAGTGCGATGGCCGTGTCCCCCGATGGCGGCGGTTCAGCCGACGGCGTGCAGGACCGGGTCGCCGAGCAGGTCGCGCACCATCGGGATCACCGTGCCGCCGTAGAGCTCGACGCCTCGCATCAGCCGGTCGTGCGGCATCGGGCCGGAGCAGTACCTGAGGTCGAACCGCGACAGGCCGAGCGCCGCCGCGGTGTCGGCGATCCGGCACGCCACGGTCTGCGGCGAGCCGACGTAGAGCGAGCCGCCGTCGGCCTCCTGCTCGAACTCGGCGCGGCTGACCGGCGGCCAGCCGCGCTCGGCACCGATGGTGTCGCGCAGCCGCCTGAAGTCCGGCCACAGCTCCTCGCGGGCCCGTGCGTCGGTCTCGGCGACGTGGCCCGGCGAATGCACGCCGATCGCCTGGTCCGGCCGACCGGCCTGCCGGAACACACGCCGATACAGCTCGGCGTAGGGCAGGAACCGGCACGGGTCGCCACCGATGATGGCCAGCATCATCGGCATCTCGTGGCGCGCCGCCCGCACCACCGATTCCGGGCTGCCACCGACGCCGATCCAGGTGCGCAGCCTCTGCTCGGTGCGCGGATAGACGCCCTGGCGGTCCAACGGCGCCCGCACCGTGCCGTGTCAGGTCACGCCGTCCTGACCGTCGTCCGGGCCGCCGTCCTGGTTGCCACCTCGGCGCACCAGCCGCACGAACAGCTCGAGCTTCTCCTCGAACAGCCTCTGGTAGTCGGCGAGCTCGTAGCCGAACAGCGGGAACGACTCGGTGAAGGAGCCGCGCCCGAGGATCACCTCGGCGCGCCCGGACGAGGCGGCATCCAGGGTCGCGAAGCGCTGGAACACCCGCACCGGGTCGTCCGAGCTCAGCACCGTCACCGCCGAGCCGAGCCGGATGCGCCGGGTCCGCGCCGCGATCGACGCCAGCACCATCTCGGGTGCCGACACCGCGAAGTCGGTGCGACGGTGCTCGCCGATGCCGAAGACATCGACGCCGACGCGGTCGGCCAGCACCGCCTGCTCGATGACGTCGCGGATCACCTGGGCGTGCGACAGCAGCCTGCCGTCGGCGTCGGCGCTGACGTCGCCGAAGGTGCCGAGGCCAAGTTCGAGCTGCTGCGCCACGCCGTTCGTGCTCCAGTTCCCAGGCGCGTCAGGCCAGGGGCCCTGCCCCTGGACCCCACTGGGGCCATCGTGCGCAGCGCCCCTTCGGCGTGGCCCCACACCCCGATTCGTAGGAGACCTACTGATACGAATCGAGGTTTGGGGCCCGCGGCCCCAACGGGTCCAGGGCGGAGCCCTGGCCTTCCCTGACCTTAGCGGATCGTCCGGCGCCCGACGACGGCGTGGTAGATCACCAGCACGATCACCGCGCCGACGATGGCGACGATCAGGCTGTAGATGTTGAGGCCGGTGACGCCGCTAGCGCCGAACGCGCTGAACACGAAGCCGCCGATCACGGCGCCGACGATGCCCAGCACGATGTCGAGCACCAGCCCTTCCCCGGTCTTGTTGACGAGCTTGCTGCCGATGAACCCGGCGATCAGGCCGAGAACGATCCAGGCGATGATGGACATGTCGTTTCCTCCGAAGGGGACGGTTTCCAACCTCGAGCAAGGCCGGCAGGCGTCGTCCATCTCCTATCACAGATCCCCGGACCATGGGACGCCGGCGCCGTCGGCCAGTTCGGACCCGCCTTGGCGCCGCCACCACGCGACCGTGTCGGCGAGCCCCTCCGCCAGCCCGATGCGCGGCCGCCACAGCTCGTCCGGAAGCCGCAGCGCCGGATCCGGCCGCCAGTCGCGGTGCAGGATCTCGCGCGCCTTGCCAAGCCCGAACACGGCCGGGCGCCGGCGGAGCGCCGCCCAGCCGTCGGCGGCGGCGCCGGCGCCGAGCAGCGCCAGGTCGGGCACCGTCACGAAGCGCTGCGGCCGGGTGCCGGAAGCGGCGGCGGCAGCCCGGACGATCTCGCGCCAGCGGTAGCCTGCAGGGCTCGCGTCCGAGATCTCGAACAGCCGCCCGGCCGGGACGGCGGCGCAGCAGGCGACGATCGCGGCGGCGGCGTCGTGCGCGTGCAGCATGGCGATCGCCGGCTCGGGTGCGGCCGGCACCGGCACCAGCCGCCGCCGCGCCAGCCGCAGCAGCGCTGCCCCCTCGCGGTCCCAGGGACCGTACACCACGCAGGGCCGCACGATCACGAGGCGGTCGGCCGGCAGCGCCGCCGCCACCGCGTCCTCGCCGGCGCGCTTGCTGGCGGCGTAGCCCGACAGGGCGGGCTCCCGTGCCGCCTGCGACGAGACCTGCACCAGCCGGGCCCGCGGCGCGCCGGCCGCGACCGCCGCGGCCAGCCGGGCGCTGCCGTCGCGGTTGATGGCGAGGAACGCCGCCCGATCGCGCGCCTTCACCAGCCCGGCCAGGTTCACCACCACCGCCGCGCCGTCCACCAGCCGCGACAGCGCCGCCGCGTCGCCGAGGTCGCCGGGCACGGCGTCGCAGCCGTCCGGCACCGCACGGCCACGGCCCGGCCTGCACCCTGGCCGCACCAGCAGCCGCACCTGCCAGCCCGCCGCATCCAGCGCCACCACTACGTGGCGGCCGAGGAAGCCGGTGCCGCCGGCGACCGCAGCGACCGGCCGCGTCACGTCGGAGCCCGCTCGAGACTCGGGTGTGCCGGATGGGAATGCCGCGCAGCGGCACGGCCGGCGTGCCCTTCGGGAAGCGGAGCGCAGCGGCCTCCCGGCCGCGAGCCCACGGCCAAGCGCGGGAGGGCGCGTCGGATCGCCGGCACATCCAATTCTCAGACAGGCTCCCGGGTCACGTCGTCCGGGGGCCCGGTCAGGCGGGGACGGCGGCGAGCGAGCCGGCGAGGTAGCGCTGGCGCGCGGCGGAGCGGCTGAGCTTGCCGGACGAGGTGTAGGGCAGCGTGCCCGGCAGCAGCAGCACGACCCGGCCGTCGATCCCGTGCTGCGCCCGCACGGTGTCGGCGATCGCCGCGGTCAGCGTGGAGCTCGCCGTCCCGTCCGCCGGCGCCGACGCTTCCGCCGCCAGGATCAGTACCTCCTGCCCGTCCTCGTCGACTGAGAACGCGGCCACGTTACCGGTGCGGATGGCGGGCAGGCTCTGCTCGATGGTCCACTCCAGGTCCTGCGGCCAGATGTTGCGGCCGTTGATGATGATGAGGTCCTTGGCGCGCCCGGTGATCACCAGCGTGCCGTCCAGCAGGTAGCCGAGGTCGCCGGTGTCGAGCCAGCCATCGGCCGACAGCACCGCCGCGGTGTCGTCCGGACGGCCGTCATAGCCGCGCATCAGGCTGGGCCCGCGCACCAGCACGCGGCCGACCCGCCGCTCCGGCAGGCCGTCGGCCACGCCGGCCGGGCCGCCTGGACTCCCGTCCGGGTCCCCCGGACCGCAGATCCTGATCTCGTGCCCGGGCAGCGCCCGCCCGCACAGCACCACGCTGCGGCTGCGGCCGTGCGGGTCCCGCGGCGGCACTGCCACGTCCTCCTGCTCGAGCCGATCGAGGTCGATGGTGTCGGTCTCGATGCCGCGCCCGACCGGCGCGAAGCTGATCGCAAGCGTCGCCTCGGCCATGCCGTAGCTGGGCAGGAACGCGCGCCGGTCGAAGCCGCAGGCGCCGAACGCCTCGGCGAACCCGGCCAGCACCGCCGGGCGGATCATGTCGCCGCCGATCCCGGCGATCCGCCAGCACGACAGGTCGAGCCCGGCGGCGAGGCGGCCGCCGCGGCGGGTGCACAGGTCGTAGCCGAAGCTCGGGCTGTAGGAGATGGTGGCGCGGGCCCGCGAGATCATCGACAGCCAGAGCATCGGCCGGCGCGCGAAGTCGGCGGTGGCGAGGAAGTCGACGCTGATCTGGCCGGCCAGCGGGCTGAGCAGGAAGCCGACCAGCCCCATGTCGTGGTAGAACGGCAGCCAGGACACCGCGCGATCGCCCGGCCGCACCTGCAGTCCATGGCCGAGGATGCCGGCGATGTTGGCCATCAGCGCCTGGTGCAGCACCGCCACGCCGACCGGGAACCGGGTGCTGCCGGACGAGAACTGCAGGTAGGCGACGTCGCCGGGCCGCACCGTCGGCAACGACCGGACCAAGTCCTCGTCCTCGCCAAGCTCGGCCACCGTGCAGCAGAGCGATAGGCCGAGCTCGACCGCCAGCGGCCGCAGCCAGTCGACCAGCTCGGCGGGGGCCAGCAGCGCCTTCGCCCGCGCGCCCGTCATCAGCCGGCGGACGTGCGCCACGTAGCCGGCGCGGCCGCCGAACGCCTGCGGCATCGGCAGCGGCGCCGGCACCAGCCCGGCATACTGGCAGGCGAAGAACGCCTCGACGAACTCCGGCCCGGTCGACGCCACCACCGCAACCCGCCCGCCGGGCCCAAGGTCGCGCGCCGCCAGCCGGTGGGCGAGACCCACCGCCCGCTCCCGCAGCCGGCGATAGGGCAGCGCCGCCGCGAGCTCGCCGCGCACCGAGTAGAAATCGAACCCGCTCTCGCCCCGCGCGGCGTAGTCGAGCGCCTGGAGCAGCGTGGGGAAGTCGCCATGGCGGGGCGGCAGGCCGCTGGAGGTGGGGGTGAACCCCGGCATTCGGGTGGGCTCCGCGCTACGCTGGCCGGCGGCGGCCTGACCGGGACCGGCCGTGCCGAAATCCCCTAGCCACCGACCGGGCGCGCGTCAAATCGCCGCACTGCCCGGCTGCGGCGACCGGACCCGGCCGCTCACGCGGCGAGCGACTTCTCGTACACCCGGTAGGTCTTGTAGGCGCTGCCGCCGACCGCCTCGGCCAGGTGGCGCATCGGCGCGTTGCCCTCCAGCACCCAAGACATCTCCACCGCCTCGATGCCCATGGCGGCCGCCTCGCGCCGCAGCGCCTCGACCACGTGCAGCGCCAGCAGCCGGCCGAGCAGGCTGCCGCCGTAGCGCCGGCTGACCCCCATCAGCGGCACCCGGGCCGTCCGGATCCGGCCGGGCCGCAGCCGCCACAGCAGCCGCGCCCAGCCGAACGGCAGCAGCCGCCCCGACAGGTCGCGGATCGCCTCGTTCAGGTTGGGCAGGCAGAGCCCGAACGCGGCCGGCACCCCGTCCACCTCAGCGAACCACACCAGCCGCTCGTGCAGCAGCGGCTTCATGGCCTGGGCCATGTGCGCCACCTCGTCGGCGGTGATCGGCACGAAGCCCCAGTTGTCGGCCCAGGCCTCGTTGAAGATCGCAACCAGGGCGGCGACGTCGGCGGCCAGCTGCTCGCGGCGCATCGGCCGCAGCGTGACGCGGCCGGGCAGCCCCCGCGCCACGATCGCCGCCGCCGGCGCCGGCAGCGCCGCGGAGGCGTCGCACAGATACGCCAGCAGGTCCTGCGCCTTCGTGTAGCCGAGCGCTTCCAGCCGGGCGGCGGCATAGGGCGGGTCGTGCGGCATCATCAGCATCGGCGGCGTGTCGTGGCCGTCGACCAGAAGCCCGGCCTCCTCGTTGATCGACAGGCTGAACGGGCCCTGGATGCGGGCGTGGCCGCGACGCCGGGCCCAGTCCTCGGCGGCGCCGAGCAGGGCGGCGAACACGTCCGGGTCGTCGACCGCCGCCAGCATGCCGAAATGCGCCAGGTCCCGGTCGCAGCCGAGCCGGTCGTGCTGCGCGCTGATCCGCCCGACCGGGCGGCCATCGCGCCAGGCCAGCCAGAACGCCGCGTCGGCGTGCGCGAAGAACGGGTTGCCGCGGGCGGTGAGCGACGCACGCCGCTCGGCCCGCAGCGGTGGGACGTAGTTCGGATCATTCCGGTACAGCCGTTCTGGCAGCCGGATGAAGCGCCCGAGCCCTGCCCTGCCCGCCACCGCGACCACCGACACCGGTGGCGCCGCGTCGCTCGTCATCGCGGCACCGCCGCGTCGCTCGTCATCGCGGCCGCGCCGTGTGGCGCATCATGGCGAGGCCGGCTGGCTCCCGGCCGGCCGCGTGCGCAGCGGCCGCTCGCGTGGCGGCCCGCCGGACAGGGTGGCGACCCAGGGGTAGCGCTTCGCGGCCTCGACGTCGTAGCCCAGGTTGAAGACGTGCGGCGACCGCGCGCGCTCGGCCGCACGGCCGTAATAGGTGCCCAGCAGCCGGTCGACCGCGAAGCTGGTGATGCCGAAATTCCCGTGCTCGTCGTGGAAATGGTGCGCCAGGTGGAGGTCCTTCATGCGCGCTAGCAGCCGGTTGCGCGGCCGGACGTTGAGGTGCTGCACGCAGTGGCAGAATTCGTAGACGCAGGTGGTGACGAGCCCGGCGCAAAGTGCCGCCGCCGCCGCACTCCAGCCGCCGATCGCCCAGCCGAGCGGCAGCAGGATCGCCGCCAACGTCGGCAGCGTGTTCAGCGGCGAGCCGAACAGCACGTCCATGCGGTGCGGGTCCTGGTGGTGGTCGAAATGGATGCGCTTCCAAAGCGCCGCGGTGAGCCGCCACCGGTAGAGCAGCCGGCTGTGCAGGACGAAGCGGTGGAGCAGGTACCAGACCAGCGGATAGGCCGCCACGGTCGCCAGCACCGCGCCGGTCGGCCGCCACCAGGGGCCCACATGCAGTCCGACCGCCAGCGCCCCGGAGACGAGCGCGCCGCCGACGTAGACGTGCACCGCCGGATGGCTGGCATAGGCGGCCACCAGGCGGCGGAAGCTCATGCGGCCGAGGTCGAAGCGGTGGCCGTGCCGGCGCCAGCTGGAATAGATCATCGCCGTCGAGTGCAGCCGCGGCGGGGCGGTGTCAAGCGAGGCCCCGCGCCGTCAGTCGGCCGCCGCCAGCTCGGGGCTGCTGCCCGGGATCAGCCCCAGCGTCCGTCCGATGCCGGCGATGGCCTCCACCGCATGATCGATCTGGGCGACGCTGTGCACGGCGCTGACGCTGGTGCGCAGCAGCGAGCGGCCCTCCGGAGTCGCCGGCGGCAGCGCCAGATTGACGTAGATCCCGGCCTCCAGCAGCGCGGTCCAGAACGCCATCGCGATCTCCGGCCCCGGCAGCCTGATCGAGACGATCGGGCTCGCCGTCGGCCCGAGCAGGAACCCGGCCGCGGCCAGCCCGCGATACAGCCGCTCGGCGTGGCGCCCGAGCCGCCAGCGCGCCGCCGGCTGCTCCTCGACCAGCTGCAGCGCCCGCGAAACCCCGGCCACCACCGAGGACGGCAGCGAGGCCGAGAACATGTAGGCCCGCGACGCCAGCCGCAGCAGCCCGAAGTCCGGCGCGTCCGACGCGCAGAAGCCGCCGATGCCGCCCAGGCTCTTGCTGAAGGTGCCGACGATGAAGTCGACGTCCGCGTCGACGCCGGCGGTCTCCACCAGCCCGCGCCCGCGCTCGCCCAGCACGCCGAGCGAATGGGCCTCGTCGACCAGCAGGAAGGCGCCGCTCTCCCGCTTCACCGCGGCAATCTCGGCCAGCGGCGCCACGTCGCCCATCATGCTGTAGATGCCCTCGACCACGATCAGGTTCCGCGACGGCAGCCGTCCCGGCGCCCCCGGCTCGGCGCGCTCGCCCAGGATCCGGAGCCGGCGCCGCAGGTCCTCCGGGTCGTTGTGCCGGAACCGCGTCACCCGGGCGCCGCTGAGGCGGGCGCCGTCATAGATGCTGGCGTGGCTGTCGGCATCGAGCAACAGGTTGTCGTCGCGTCCGGCCAGGCCGGCCAGCACGCCGAGATTGGCCTGGTAGCCGGTGGTGAACAGCATCGACTCGCGACGCCCGAGGAACCGGGCGATCTGCTCTTCCAGCGCCGCGTGGCGCCCGTAGGTGCCGTTGGCGATCCGCGACCCGGTGGTGCCGGTGCCCTCCGCCTCCAGCGCCGCGGCGGCGCTGTCGATGCAGCTGCGCTCGAAGGTGAGGCCGAGATAGTTGTTGGTGCCGAACAGCAGCACCGGGCGGCCGTCGAGCATCGCCTCGGTCGGCGACAGCATCTCGTCGAACGCCACCGCGAACGGGTTCCGGCCGCCGGGGCTCAGCCGCGCATGCGCCGCCTTCAGGTCGGCATATTTCTCCAGCATCGGCTACAGGCCGGCCGCGGCATGCGAGGCATGCGGCTGCGGCGAACCCGGCTGCAGCAGGTCGGCCAGGTCGGCGATGGTCTCGACGCCGGACAGCGCGTCGATCGGGATCACGGTGTCGAACTCGGTCTCCAGGGCCATGACGAAGTCCATCACGGCCAGCGAGTCGAGCTTCAGGTCCCTTACGATGCTGGTTTGAGCGTCGATGCGGCCGATGTGCTGGGCGGCCGGATCCTCCATGCCGTGGAGGACGGTGGCAATCCGGACGATGACGTCCGCTTGATCAGACAACGATACGGCCTCCCGAGACGCGTCTGCCGGACCTTGCGGGACGATCGGCCGAGCGGGTGTACGACGTTATAGGAAGAGCCCGCCGCGACCAACTCCCCCCGAATCCGGTGCGACCCGGTCCGGCGCGACCGCGGCGCCCGCTCAGCCGCCGGCCTGGCGTCCCATCGCCAGGTACTTCTCCCGCCGCTGCGCCCGCAGCGCCGCCGGGTCCATCGCGCAGAGGGTCGGCAGCGCAGCCAACAGCACCGCGCGCACGGCCGCGATCGCGGCGCCGGGATCGCGGTGCGCGCCGCCCAGCGGCTCGGCCACGATCTCGTCGACCAGCCGGAACTGCTTCAGGTCCTGCGCGGTGAGCCGCAGCGCCTCCGCCGCCGCCGTCGCCTGAGTGGTGTCGCGCCACAGGATCGAGGAGCAGGCCTCGGGCGTGATCACCGAGTAGATCGCGTGCTCCAGCATGAACACGCGGTCGCCGGCGGCCAGCGCGATGGCGCCGCCGGAACCGCCCTCGCCGATCACGGTGGCCAGGATCGGCACCGGCGCCGACAGGCAGACGTCGATCGAGCGCGCGATCGCCTGCGCCTGGCCGCGCGCCTCGGCGTCGACGCCGGGATACGCGCCGGGGGTATCGACGAAGGTCAGCACCGGCAGGCGGAAGCGGGTGGCCAGCTCGACCAGCCGCACCGCCTTGCGGTAGCCCTCCGGCCGCGCCATGCCGAAATTGTGCCGCAGCCTGGTCTCGAGGTCGACGCCGCGCTCGGTGCCGATCACCACCACCGGCCGACCCTCGAAGCGGCCGAGCCCGCCGACCACCGCCTCGTCCTCCGCAAACGCGCGGTCGCCGGCCAACGGGAGATAGTCGGTGACCAGCCCGTCGATGTAGTCGCAGGCATGCGGCCGCTGCGCGTGCCGGGCCACCTGCACCTTCTGCCACGGCGTCAGCTTGGCATAGGTCGCCCGCAGCTGCCGCTGCGCCTTGTCCTCGAGGCGGGACACCTCGTCGGCGATCGAGAGACTGGAGGCGCCGCCCGATGCGCCCCCCGGCCCATGCGCGGGATCGGCCGGCGGATCGCCGGCCGCCGGCATCTGCCGAAGCTCGTCGATCTTGGTCTCGAGCTCGGCGATCGGTTTTTCGAAGTCGAGGAACTGGCGCATGGTCGGCGGCCTTTATCACGATTCCGCAGCCGGCCAAGCTCCGCCCGCCAGCGGGTGATGCGCCTCCACCAGCCGCTGCAGGCGCTCGGCCAGCACGTGGGTGTAGATCTGCGTGGTCGCGATGTCGGCGTGTCCGAGCAGGCGCTGCAGGCTGCGCAGGTCGGCGCCGTGCGCCAGCATGTGGCTGGCGAACGAGTGCCGCAGCACGTGCGGCGACAGGCGGTTCGGATCGAGACCGGCCTTCAGCGCCACCTCGTGCAGGATGCGGTCGAAGCCCTGCCGCGTCATCGGCCGGGCCGGATGGCGGCCGGCGAACAGGTAGTCGGAGCGGGGGCGGGCGGCGCCGGCTTCGGGCGGCGTTCGATCGGCCTCGTGCCGCAGCAGCGCCTGCGCCGCCGCGCGCGCCGCATCCGACAGCGGCACCAGCCGCTCGCGGCCGCCCTTGCCGCGCACCAGCAGCACCAGCCCGTCGCCCGACAGCTGCGCCCGCCGCAGCGACAGCATCTCCGAGATCCGCAGGCCGGTGGCGTAGAGGATCTCGAGCCCGGCCAGCGCCCGGTGCTGGCGCGCCAGCGGCAGCCTGCCCCCAGGGCCGCCCTCCGGGCCCGCCGCCCGCAGCAGCGCCGCCACCTCGGCCTCGCCGAGGAAGCGCGGCAGCGTGCGCCGCGGCCGCGGCGCCTCGATCCGGGCGGTCGGATCGTCGCCGCGCAGCCCCTCCTGCGCCAGGTAGCGGTGGAACTGCCGCAGGCAGGACAGCCGGCGGGCGGCGGTGCGCGCCGACAGCCCGGCCTGCGCCAGCTGCGCCATGTAGGCGGCCAGCGTCGCCGGCGAGGCCGACGCCACGCCCTCGCCGGCGGCCAGCGCGTGGGCGGCGAAGTCGGCGAGGTCGGCGCCGTAAGCCTTGAGCGTGTTCGGGGCGGCGCCGCGCTCGGCCGCTAGCATCTCCAGGAACGCTTCCTGGTGGCGCCAATCGGCCTGGGCCGCCGCCATGACGGGTGCTGGGCGCTAGCGCCGCGGCGTCGGCGGCGGAACCGATGCCCGAGCGGGCGCCGGACCTGGAGCCGGAGCTGGAGGCAGGACGGAGGCCGCGGGGGACGTCGCAGGCACGGCCGGGGCCGGAGCGGGCGCCGGTACGGGAACGGGGGGCAGCACAGGCACCGGCGGCGCGTTGGCCTGCTCCAGCCGATCGTTCGAGACCGCCTCGTGCACCCGCTGCGCCGGTGCCCGCGGCGGGAACAGGCCCAGCGCCAGGAAGCCGCCGCCCAGGGCCACCACCATGACCGCGAACAGGGTGACGAGGATCCGGCGCATGACGTCTCCGTTGTGGGTCCGCCGCGGCGGGCACCGCCCGAGGCCGGCGGTTGATCCTGCCGCAGGTCCGAGCCGACTGATAAAGCTGCCGTTTTCGATACACAAGCCGCCCCGGCGGCATGCGCGAGCCGCCCCGGCCGGTGCCGCGGCATGGAGACGGCACCGCCTCTATGATAGCGTGGTCTGCATGTCACGTCCCCTTGCAGCGCCGACGTCCGACGCTGGGCCCGTCACGGCGCCGACCGCGCGTTCGGTGGTGCTGGTGGGGCTGATGGGCGCCGGCAAGACCACGATCGGCCGCCGCCTCGCCGCCCGGCTCGGCATCCCGTTCCGCGACGCCGACGCCGAGGTGGAGCGCGCCGCCGGCATCACCGTCTCCGAGCTGTTCGCGCGCTATGGCGAGGCTGAGTTCCGGCGCGGCGAGCAGGGGGTGATCCGCCGCCTGCTCTCCGGGCCGCCGATCGTGCTGGCGACCGGCGGCGGCGCCTTCCTGGACCCGCTCACCCGCGCCGCGGTGCGCGGCGCCGCGACTTCGGTCTGGCTGCGCTGCCCGCTCGACCTGCTGGTGCGGCGGGTCAGCGGCCGCCACCATCGGCCGCTGCTGGGCAACGGCCCGCCGCGCGAGGTTCTGGCGGCGCTGATGGAGCGACGCCACCCGATCTACGCCGAGTCCGACCTGGTGGTGGATTGCGGCCAGGACGGCGTGGAGCACACCACCGACCAGGTGCTGGCGGCGCTGGCCGCGCACGCGCCGCCGCGCCGGCTCGCGGTCGCCCTGGCCGGCGGCCGCTACGAGGTGGTGATCGGCGCCGGCCTGCTGGGACGGGCGGGCGCGCTGCTGGCGCCGTCGCTGCCGCAGCGACGCGTCGTTGTGGTCACCGACGAGATCGTGGCCGCCCTCCATCTGCCGACGCTGCTGGCGTCGCTCGCCGAGACCGGCATCGCCGCCGACAGCATCGTCGTAGCCCCCGGGGAGGCGTCCAAGAGCCTGGCCACGTTCGGGCAGGTGACCGATCGGATGCTGGCGCTCGGCGTCGAGCGGCAGACCGCGGTGGTCGCACTCGGCGGCGGCGTGGTCGGCGACCTCGCCGGATACGCCGCCGCCAGCGTGCTGCGCGGGCTGCCGTTCGTGCAGATCCCGACCACGCTGCTGGCCCAGGTCGATTCGAGCGTCGGCGGCAAGACCGGCATCAACACCCGAGCGGGCAAGAACCTGCTCGGTGCCTTCCACCAGCCGGTCGCGGTGCTGGCGGACACCGCCCTGCTGGCCACGCTGCCGCCGCGCGAGCTGCGGGCCGGCTATGCCGAGATCGTCAAGGCGGGCCTGATCGGCGATCCGGCGCTGTTCGCGTGGTGCGAGGCCAACGGCGCCGCGCTGCTCGCCGGCGACCCGGCGCTGCGGGCGGAGGCGGTGCATCGCGCCTGCGCGTTCAAGGCGGCGGTGGTCGGCGACGACGAGCGCGAGGAGAAGGCCAGCGACGGCCGGGCGCTGCTGAACCTCGGCCATACCTTCGCCCACGCGCTGGAGGCGGAGGCGGGATACGACGGCAGCCTGCTGCACGGCGAGGCGGTGGCGATCGGCCTGGTGCTGGCGCTGCGTCTGTCGGTCCGGCTCGGGCTCTGTCCGCCGGACGACGCGGACCGGCTGGAACGGCACCTGCGGGACATCGGCATGAGGACGACCCCGGCCGAGTGCGGGCGCCCGCTGCCGCCGTCCCGGCTGCTGGCGCACATGCGGCGCGACAAGAAGGTGCGCGACGGCCGCCTGACCTTCGTCCTGGCGCACGGGATCGGCCGCGCATTCACCAGCCGCGAGGTCGAGCCGGGCGACGTGCTGGCGGTGCTGGAACAGGCGGCGGCGGCAATGGCAGATCCGCCACCACGTCTATCCAATCCGTAACAATTTCGCCACAGCGGCTCACGCTTTCGTGTATCGAGCCGTCGAAACTCGCCTCGAAATCCATATTCCAGTGCGACCAACGGCCTGGCGCATCGGTCGTTAGGCAAGCGCACCGAACTGTGGCGTCGCGGCCACGGTTGATGGAGCGAATGGTGCGGGACGGCAATCACGCTCTCTCCATGAGCAACCGAAGGAACTATACGGTGCTTACGCATCCCGAAGAGCCTGCGCCGCCGATGGTTGGTGGCCGGACCAACGGACCCTAGAAGGACGAGACAATGCGTCTGCGCACGGCACTACTCGCAACGACCCTGCTGGCGGCGACCACCGCGGCGGCCACGGCACAGCCGATCACCGGGCCCTACGTCAGCCTCGGCGCGGGCTACAACCTGCGGCAGGACCAGGCCGTTCACTACAGCCCGTTCTCGAACGCGGCCGGCAACAGCACCTCGGCGACCCGCACGGGCTCGAAGTCGACGTTCCGGTACGGTGACGGGTTCAACGGCGAAGGCTCGGCCGGCTACGGCTTCGGCAACGGCCTGCGTGCCGAGTTCGAGGGCGCCTACTACTACAACAACGTGAACCACCGCCGCCTTACGTCCTATCCGGGCATCACCAGCGGTCACGCCGAGAGCTACGGCGGCCTGGTCAACGTCCTCTACGACATCGACCTGAACAAGTACGGCATCGCTTCGCCGGTCACGCCGTATGTCGGCCTGGGCGCCGGCTACATGTGGGATCACCTGTCGCCGTTCACCACGACCTACACCAACCGCAACATCGACCGCACCGGCGGAACCAACGGCTCGTTCGCCTACCAGGGCATCATCGGCGCGGCCTACAACATCGCCCCGGTCCCGGGCCTGGCGCTGACCGCCGAATATCGCTTCCTCGGCCAGCTCGACGACGAGGCCTACCATTCGACGTCGTTCAACCCGAGCGGCATCCACAAGGGCAATGCGGACTTCAACGACCAGTTCAACCACAGCTTCATGCTGGGCGTGCGCTACGCCTTCAACACGGCACCGCCGCCGCCGCCGCCGCCGGCTCCGGTCGTGCCCGCCGCGCCCCCGGCCGAGGCTCGCACCTACCTCGTGTTCTTCGATTGGGACCGCTCGGAGCTGACCCCTCGTGCCCGCGAGATCGTCGCCCAGGCGGCACAGGCCTCGACCCACGTCCAGACCACCCGCATCGAGGTCAACGGCTACACCGACACCTCCTCGATCCACGGCGGCGCCCGCGGTGCCCGCTACAACCAGGGCCTCTCGATCCGCCGCGCCCAGAGCGTGAAGGCCGAGCTGATCCGCGACGGCGTGCCCGGCAGCGCCATCGACACCCACGGCTTCGGCGAGACCCGCCCGCTGGTCGCGACCGGGCCCAACGCCCGCGAGCCGCAGAACCGCCGCGTCGAGATCATCCTGCACTGATCCCGAAACGACACTCTACGCGGGACAGGGGTGCCTCCGGGCACCCCTTTTTCGTTATGCGCTTGCTCCCGCCAACGCCGGGGCGCTACCGAACGCCGTGAGCATCATTCTCGATCCAGCCCTGATCCAAACCTCGCCGCCGCCCGCCCCGCCATTCCAGGGCATCCTGACAGGCGACGCGGCGGCGCTTCCGGCGGCCGACGCGTCGGCCGCGGACCCGGTGGTCGCTTCGCTCAGCGCCCGCCAGGGCAGGCTCCTCTCGCTCGCCGCCGAGATGCTGCGGTTCGGCACCGTCGGCGGCCTCGGGCTGGTATGGGACGTGTCGACCTTCTATGCCGTGAGGCCGCTCCTAGCGTTCGCCGGTACCACTTTGGCCCCGTATCTAGCTACCCTGGCCTCGTTCCTGGTCGCTGCCACCATGAACTGGACCCTGAACCGGCTCTGGACCTTCCGCGGTCGCGGCAGCCGCGACGGCCTGTTCCGACAATGGCTGAGCTTTCTCGGGGCCAACGGACTCGGCTTCTTGCTGAACCGAAGCATGGTCTTCGGGCTGTTCAAATCCAGCCCGTTCTGCCTTGCCCATCCGGTGGTGGCGCTGGCCGCCGGCTCGTTGGCGGGCATGACCGCCAACTTCACGCTGTCGCGGCGGCTGGTGTTCCGCGACCGCTCTCAAGTCCAGTAGAGCGTCCGCGCCGACGGCAGCCGCATCGCCAGCGACGCCTGCAGGGCCGCCCGCATCTCGCCCATCTCCTCCTTCGGCAGCACCCACTTGCCGGTGCCGAACTTGGTCAGCTTGCGCCGCCGGTCCGCCTCGTCGAGCGGCAGGCTGCTGCCCGGATACCAGCCGGTCAGCACCGCCTTCGACTTGTCGGTGAAGCGGTGCGTGATCAGCTCGACGGTCAGGTCGGCGGTGTCGATGCCCTCCAGCGACCGCGCCACCTCCGCCAGCAGCCGATCATACTCCTCGCGCCAGCCGGGCAGCGGCAGGATCGGCGCCACCGTGAGACCGATCGGATAGCCCGCCAGCGCCATCGCCCGCATCGCCGCCAGCCGGCGATCCATGCGTGGTGCGCCACCCTCGTACCGCTCGCCCGAGGCCGAGTTGAGCGAGAACCGGACGCGCGTGCGGCCGCCGTGCGGCAGCTCCAGCAGCGATGCCACGGCATCGAACTTGGTGGTGAAGCGGAGCTGCACCGGCGCCTCCCAGGCACCGAACCGGCGGATGCATTCGGCCAGGCTCCCGGTAAGGTGCTCGATGCCGAGCGGGTCGGTGTAGCACGAGCACTCGAAGGTGGTGCCCTCCGCCGCCCGCGCCGGCGACCGCGACGTCACCTCGCCGCGGCCCAGCAGAGGGGGCAGCTCGGCCAGGATCTCCGGCAGGTTGGCGTAGGCGCGGATGATCGGCGGCCCGGCCAGCGATCCCGCCAGGTAGCAGTACTGGCAGTGCGCCGGGCAGCCTTCGGCCAAATCGAAGCGCCAGTCCGCACTGGGTGGGATCGGCTGCGGGCGGCGCCGGCTGGGCGATGCCACCACCACCGCCATCGTGGTCTTGGCATCGCGATAGCTGTCGGGCAGGCCGGCGAGCCGGTCGGCCGGCAGCCGTTCAATGGCGGCACCGGCGGCAGCGGCGCGCTCGACGATCGCGGCACCATGGGCATGGCCGAGCGCCGACGGCGTGACCAGCACGCGCTTCGGGATCCAGGGACGGTAGGGTGTCATGGCACAAAGATCGGGCGCCGCCGACGCCTGCCAACCCCCGCGCCGTGGAAGGTGAGCGGCTCCAGCCGAAGGCCAGGGCGCTGCCCTGGACCCGTTGGGGCCACGCGCCCCAAACCTCGACTCGTCAAAAGATAGTCTCGGGCTGGATCGGCATATAAAGACGATGATTTCAGGCTGTGGACGCCCTTGCCCAGATCCGGACCCGGACACGAGCCTCGCCGTCACCTACAGGCAGCTTCGGGGGGCCATATCGTCACCGCCCCGGCGCGTCCATCCACCGCGCCGTCGCGCGTACCCCAGTATCGCCTGCCGGAGGGCGTCCGGCAGCGCGTGCCTCCGCCGCAGGTCGTTCCGGATGACGCAAGGCTCGTCGGCAGCAGGATGAGCGAATCGATCCGCCGCCGTAGCGGACGCGTCCCAGGGGCGCTCGTTGGCCATGGATCAGGCCTGCGCCTCCATCGCCCGCCGCGCCGCCTCCAGGTTCGGCGCATAATCGTCCGCCACCAGCGAGAACGCCTGCACCGAGTGCGAGAACATCATGTCGTGGTCGTTCCAGCTGCCGTGCTTCGACAGCCCGAACACCAGCAGCCGCCCGACCCGCGCCGCCAGCGACCGCTCGGACAGCAGCAGCGCCTGCGTCCGCACCCGCTCCTGGTCCGGCATCCAGGCGAACTCGGCCTGCAGCTGGTCGCGCATGGCGCCTACCGCCGGATACAGCCCATTCAGGAACAGCTGGTGCGTCTCCGGATAGTAGCGCGCCGCCCAGCCGGTCATGGCGCGCGCGTCGATCTCCACCGGCTCGCGCAGCATCAGCATCTCCGGCGGCGGCTCATAGTCCATCTCCGCCTCCGCCGGCTCCGCGCCAGTCGACGGCAGCGCCTCCGGCCGAGGCCCGTCCTCCCCTGCCTCCGGCTCGCGCGGCTCGGACGCTTCGAGCGTCCCGTCGACTCGCCCGGCCGCGCCCGGCTGGGGCTCCGCCGGCGGCAGCGGCGCCGGCGGGATCGCCCGCGGACGACGCCTCACCTTCAGGTCGCGCAGCAGCCCGCCCAGCCCATCCGACACGTCGCGCGACATCCGCGCCGTCGGCGCCTGGTCCTCGATCAGCGCGACCAGCCAGTCCGGTCGGTTCCGGTACACCGTCTCGGCGAAGTGCCGGCACTGCACCTCAGCCTGGCTGCCGTCGCCATAGCGCAGGAACTGCCGGTAGCCGTCGGGCACGATCCCGAACCCGGACGGCAGCTCGATGAACACCGACAGGCTGCGCGCACCGAACGGGATGCCGAAGATGGGTGCCACGTGGAGCCACTGGTGCCAGCGCTGCGCGTCGTACAGCTCGTCCTTGTACACCAGCCCGCACGCCCCGTGCACCGGATACAGCGCCCCGCGCGCGGCGGCGCTGCGGTTCGGGTCGTCGCCCTCGGCGGCGTCGTGCACGTAGTGCAGCCGCACCCCGTCCGGCAGCGTCACCGTCTCGTGCCGGGTGTAGTCGTGCGGGATGCGCTCGGCGAACGGCTGGAACCGGCGCCCCTGGTGCTCGTCGAACAGCAGCTCGACGCCGTCCTCCAGCCGGTAGAACTTGTAGGCGAGCTCCTCGGCGATCCAGTGCGGGTGCATGCCGGGCGCGTTCTGGTACGGGTCGTACAGCGTGTCCTGCTCGGGCGCGTTGCCGAACAGCACCACCTCGGTCCAGTCGATCGACGGGTCGCGCCCCTCTCCCTCGGCGTCGGCGGTGGTGACCAGCACGTCCTGCCACTGCCCGTCCGGGCCGGGGCGCCGCAGCCGGCCATAGACGCCGTCGCGATAGCCCAGCATCACCTCGTTCACGACGCCGTCGTGGCAGGACCGGTAGCGCAGCCCGTGCCGGTTCGAGGGCAGCGACGCGACCTTGGCGCCCATGCCGAAGTTCTGGTCGAGCCGGTGCTCCTTGCGGATCGACGACGCGATGTCGCACATCCGGAACAGCTCGTCCGCGTCCATGCCGCGGCCGGTGTTCCAGATCGCGAGCTTGCGGTGCCCCTCGACCGGCACGCCGGAGATCCGCACCTGCCGCGCCCCCGCCGGCGCCGTCGCCGCCGCCTCCAGCGCGTTCTTCACCAGCTCGCGCAGCATCATCACCTTCGGGCAGCGCTCGATCATGCTGGTGACGAGGAAGCTCTCGTCGCCCACCCGCAGCTGGCTCAGTCGTGCGCCCATCACATGCCGTCCTTCCGGTCGGGCCGCACTCGGGCGGCCGGGATCAGTGGCAGCCCCCCCCGGGACCGTTACCAGCCGCTTGTCGGCGAACCGGATCGGTCATTGCACTCATGGTATCATGCGAGGCAAGCAAGGCCAGGGGCTTTGCCCCTGGACCCCACTGGGGCCCGCGGCCCAACGGGTCCAGGGCAGCGCCCTGGCCTTCCTTTCGGGTACTCCATGCTTAAAGGCTTCCTGACCGTCGGCAGCTGGACCATGCTCAGCCGCGTGCTGGGCCTGGTCCGCGACCAGCTGCTGGCGGCGATGATGGGTGCCGGTCCGGTGCAGGACGCCTACCAGGTGGCGTTCCGGCTGCCCAACTTGTTCCGCCGCCTGTTCGGCGAGGGCGCCTTCAACGCCGCCTTCGTGCCGCTGTTCTCCGGCGTGCTGGCGCGCGAGGGCCCGGAAGTCGCGCGCGGCTTCGCCCGCGAGGCGCTGGGCGTGCTGCTGTTCTGGCTGCTCTGCCTCACCGTGCTGGGCGAGCTGTTCATGCCGGCGGTGATCCGGGCGATCGCGCCCGGCTTCGGCGCCAACCGTCCGCTGGCGATCTCGCTCGGCCGCATCACCTTCCCTTACGTGCTGCTGATCTGCGCCGCGGCCCTGGTGTCGGGGGTGCTGAACGGGCTCGAGCGGTTCGGCGTGGCGGCTGCGGCCTACGTGCTGTTCAACGTGGTCGGCATCGCCGCCATCCTGTTCCTGACCCCCTACGTCGGCAGCGTGGCGCACGCCGCCGCCTGGGGCGTCACCGCGTCCGGCGTGGCGCAGCTCGGCGTGCTGATGGTGGCGGCAGCCCGGGCCGGGATGCCGCTCGGGCTGCCGCGGCCGCGGCTCACGCCCCGCATGCGGCTGCTGATGCGCCGGATGCTGCCGGGCCTGGTCGGCAGCGGCATCACCCAGCTCAACCTCGGCGTCGACACCATCATCGGCACGCTGCTGCCGGCCGGCAGCGTGTCGCTGATGTACTTCGCCGACCGCGTGAACCAGCTGCCGCTCGGCGTGCTGGGAGCGGCGGCCGGCACCACCATGCTGCCGGTGCTGACCCGCCAGGTGCAGACCGGCGACGACGCGGCGGCGCACCGGACCCAGAACAGCGCGGTCGAGTACGCGCTGGCGCTGACCCTGCCCGCCGCGCTGGCGCTGGTCGTGCTGGCGGTGCCGATCCTGGCGACGCTGTTCGGCTACGGCGCGTTCACGCCGCGCGACGTGCGGCTGTCGGCGCAATCGCTCGCCGCCTACGCGTGCGGGCTGCCGTTCTTCGTGCTGATCAAGGTGCTGGCGCCGGGCTTCTACGCGCGCGGCGACATGACCACGCCGGTGCGCATCGGCATGGCGACGCTGGGCATCAACCTCTGCCTCAACCTGGTGCTGTACCGGCCGCTGCAGCATGTCGGGCCGCCGCTGGCGACCAGCCTGGCATCGCTGGCCAACGCCGCGATCCTGGCCGCGATGCTGCTGCGGCGCGGCTATCTGCGGCCGGACCGGGCGATGCTGTCGCGCCTGCTGCGGATGGGCCTGGCGGCGGCGGCGATGGCCGGGGCGCTGGCGCTGCTGGCGCAGGGGCCGTTCGCCGGGCTGGAGCGGCGGCACGGGCTGGCGCGGGTGGCGATGCTGGGCGCGCTGGTCCTGGTCGGCATGTCGGCCTACGCGCTGGCGCTGCAGGGGCTGGGCGTGCTGGACCTGCGCGGGCTCGGTGCCAGGTTCGGTGCCAGGCTGGCCCGCCGGCTGCGGCGCCGGTCAGCCGCCTGAAGCGTCGCCGGTCGCCGGTCCGACCTCCGCGTCGGCCCCGCCGCGCGGAGGCTCGTCCGACGACTGCGCGTGATACTCGCTGCCGACATAGGAGGTCTCGTCCAGCGGGCGGGCGATCTCGCCGATGTCGAGGTGCCGGGCCCGGGTCAGGATGGTCAGGCCGTGGCGCAGCGGCAGCCGGCTGTCGTGGCGGTCCGGCGTCGTATGCAGCATCAGCGCGTCGTAGCCCTCGTTGCGCAGCGTGTTAACCATCTGCCGCTCCACCGCCTGGTGCATCCACCCGCCCTCGACCGCCGTGCCCCAGCCGCGCGGCGGCGCATCCGGTCGGGCGACCGCCGGATGGAGGTTGGTGTCGTGCAGCGCCAGCACGGTGTTGCGGTCGATGACGCCCTCGGCCGACAGGTTGTGGAACAGCGTCATCTGCGCCGCGCAGATGTGGCAGTCGAAGAAAACCAGGTTGAGCGGGACGCCGCCGACGTCGCCGCCGGTCAGCGCCCCGCACGAGCTCCTGATGGCGCTGTGGTGGACTGCGGCGAGATGGTGGACCTGATGTCCGCCGTCTACAGCGCGCCGCCGGGGCCCATCGCCTTCAGGAAGTTGCGGGCGCTGCAGCCTTCCAGCCCGCCGACCCCCAAGGATCCGGCGCAGCCGCATGCAGCGGATCAGCGCGTACAGGAACAGCGCCTCGTCGTCCTGCACCGAGCCGACGACCAGCTGGTCTTCGGGCTGCGTCAGATGGGTGAGATCGTAGGCGACCATGACCGAACCTCCTGGAGCCTCCAACGGGCTCGGACCGACATGGTGCACGGCGATCCCGTCCGTGATCATCGCACGAGCGGCGATCTCAACGCTGCATGCTGTCGCAGAGGGCCGAGATCGTCCGCGTCACCTCCGCCTCGGTGCCGATGCTGATGCGGATCCACCCCTCCAGCGGCGGGAACGCCCGCGCCGCCACGATGCCCCGGCGCAGCAGGTCCTGCCGCAGCGTCTCCGCCGGCCCCGGGCTGCGGAAGAACACGAAGTCGGCGACCGAGCGGCCGTGCTCCAGACGGACCCGCTCGCCGGCGGTTCCGGCGATCGCTGCCGCTGGTCGGGATGCCGATGCCCGCCCGGTGCCGGCGGGTGATCGGGGATGGGCTCTGGGACGATGGGAAGGCCGAAGCGAGCGGTTCGATGGCGTGGCCGTTCAGTGCACGGCCACGCCGCCGCCGGCGGTGACGCCGCCGCCGTTCCCCATCCCGCCGTTGGCGCCGCCCTCCCCCATGTTGCTGCCGCCAAGGCTGTCCGGTGTCGCCGGGCCATTGACGCCCTGCACCATGGGTGGCCGACCGCCGGGCTGAGGTCCGCAGGAGGACAGGGCCGCCAGGGCGGATAGCGCGGCCATCGACTTGAATGCGGTCATGGATGTCTCCGGAGGCGTGGGGCGGCGGGAGCAACGGTGCGCCGATCCCTCAGGAGCATCTTTCCCTTCGGCGTCAACCTCGCCGGAGGTCTTGGGCCCTGCAAGTTGCGCGGGTTCGCGAAACCGGGCGCCGTTCGCGGCAATTGATACGACACCGGCGGGCACGGCGACGGCGACGGGGTGAAGCACCCGAGGCACCCGCTGCCGGGCCAGGTCACGATGGGGTGCTCGGCATTCTCCTCCGACGGCCGGCCGCACCGGGTGACGGTGGTCCACAGCTTGGCGACGCCGTCGGATCATGAGCGGATCGCGACCATGATCCGCGTGCTGACGGCCGCAAATCCGTGATCCGCCGCGAGATCCTGCCCCTGGAGACCGATCATGCCACCCTTCGCCGCCCAGGCGCTGCTGTTCGACGTGTTCGGGACCGTCGTCGACTGGCGCGGCGGCATCATGGCGGCGGCGCGGCTTCGTCCGGCTGGACCTGCTGCACCGCGAGAACCCGGACGCGATCCTGCCTCGGTTCAACATCGCGCCCGCCGCGGTCCCGAGGCCGAACTGGCGGCTCTCAACCTGGCCTGGCACCGGCTGGACCCCGGGCCCGACGCGGTCGCCGGCCTCACGCGCCTCCGGCGGGGCCACATCATCGGCCCGCTCCCCAACGCCAACGTCGCCCCGATGCTGGCCATCGCCAAGCGGGCGGCGCCCTAGACCCCGGTTCGTCGGGCTCGGCAACGCTCTGGTGTTCGGCTTGCCGGTGCATGATCATCGCGCGCGGGACGCACGGTCCCCGTCGACGACGATGCGATGCTGTCCGGAGTTCAATGATGTCCCCTGTCTCGATCGGCGACCGCGTCTCGGACCTGACCGGGTCGCATGACGGCAAGCTGGTCGATGTCGACGGAGACACCGGCTACGTGCTGCAGGCGAACGGGGTCGAGGTCGAGTTCCCGCTGAGCCGCCTGAAGCCCTACGAGGCGCCGAAGGTAGCGCAAGTCAGGACGCTGTCGGGCCCGCTGCGCGACACCGCGCTGAGCCCGGAGCAGAAGGCGCTGCTGGCCGCGGTGCCGCCGGAGATCCTGGCGGCGGTGGCCCGGAGCTACGAGGCCGGCGCCGAGGCGCCGGACAGGGACAGCACCAAGGTGCGCACGGCGTTCGCGGCCCTGCCGGACCAGAAGCGGCTGGAGGTGATCCGGATCTACCTGCCGTCGCTGCCGCAGCGGCTGCTGATGCAGCACATGAAGCTCGTGGTGGCGATGCGGGACATGGGGAAGGCGAGGCGCTAGGCCGTGTGGACACTAGGTATGTCCTTCTGATCTGGAGGGTGGCTCAACGCGGCCTTCTGGAGGTGGCGGATGGGCGT
>CAXTVM010000045.1:0-27292 GCA_964247725.1 uncultured Acetobacteraceae bacterium
GACGATGTTCCAGCGGTCCATCTGGCCCTGGTTGATCTGCTGGGTGCCGTGGTACAGCCCGCTGGTGTCGCCAAGCCCGACCGTATTGGCGGTGGCGAACAGCCGGAACGACGGGTGCGGGCGGATCACCCGGTTCTGGTCGAGCAGCGTCAGCCGCCCCTCGACCTCGAGCACGCGCTGGATCACGAACATCACGTCCGGGCGGCCGGCGTCGTACTCGTCGAACACCAGCGCGCACGGGTGCTGCAGCGCCCACGGCAGCAGGCCCTCGCGGAACTCGGTGACCTGGCGGCCATCCTTGAGCACGATGGCGTCCTTGCCGATCAGGTCGATGCGGCTGATGTGGCTGTCGAGGTTGATGCGGATGCAGGGCCAGTTCAGCCGGGCCGCCACCTGCTCGATGTGCGACGACTTGCCGGTGCCGTGATAGCCCTGGATCATCACGCGGCGGTTGTGGGCGAAGCCGGCCAGGATCGCCAGCGTGGTATCGCGGTCGAACTTGTAGGCATGGTCGATGTCCGGCACGTGCTCAGTGCGCAGCGAGAAGGCCGGTACCTGCAGGTCGGCGGCGATGCCGAACACGGTGCGCGCGTCCACGGTGACGTCGGGCGTCGACAGCATCGCCGTCGGCGGCAGGCCGGGGGTGCCGGCGTCGCCCAGCCCGTTGCCCGGGATCGGATCGTCGAGGGTGCCGGCGTCCGGTGCAGGGCCCGATCCGGGGCGGTCGGCGATGTCGTCCATGGTGCGGGAGTCCGTATTCGTTCGGTCGCGCCGCGCGGTCGCGACGGAGGTGATCCGGCCGGCTGGCGCCGGCGGGCCGCATCGTCGGTCGTGACCGGCTGCCGCGCAAGCCGCACCCTCGATGACCACGGCGTGACCGACCTTCGAGAGCCGGGCGGCCTGTGCTCCAGCAGCCGAGTCACGGCGTGGACTGGTTCTAGCCGGTCCTGGCGAAATCCGGCGGCCGCGCCTCGGCCAGGTGCTGGCGGAGCGCGGTGTAGGCGACGTTGATCGTCTTCAGCCGCTCCTCCGCCGCACGGTCGCCGCCGTTGGCGTCGGGATGGTGGCGGCGTGCCAGATCCTTGTAGCGGGTCTTGACCTCGGCCAGCGACACCGGCCAGCCCAGCCCGAGCGCCTCCAGCGGCTGCCGCAGCGCTTCCGGACGCTCGTCGACTGGCTTCGGGCCCCGGCTCCGGCCGCGGCCGCGCGCGTCCGACGCGCCGCGCAGCAGCCCCAGCGGGTCGAGCAGCTGGTCCTCGTCGAGGGCGGCGGTGCCGCCCAGATGGCCGAGGCGCCAGGACGGGCGGTTCCACGACACGTCCGCGCGCAGGTGCGCCTCGATCTGGCCGGGGGTCATGCCCTTATAATAGTCCCAGTGCGCGTTGTACTCGCGCACGTGGTCGAGGCAGAACCAGAAGTAGGCATTGAGGGCCTGGCGCGATCGCGGCGCGCGATAGCCGGCCCGCTCCGCGCAGCCCGGCATGTCGCAGGGCTGGTCCGGCGCCGCCGGATCGGGATCGAAGGCCCGGTGTCGCTGGTTCCGTCGCATCGTCACGCGCGGTTATGTGCGCGCTGGCGAGGCTCGTGCAAGAGGAAGCGGCGCGCCCTGGAACCGGGGCGCCGCATCGGGGAGGTCGGGATGACGCAGGACAAGCAGGCGATGGATGCGGTGCGGCGACCGCCGGCCGGCGTGGCGGAGGCGGGGGCCGGGACGAGGGCTGGGCCGCCGCCGGAGGGCGGTCGCGCCGGGCGGATCCGTGCCGGCCTCGCCGCCCTGGCGCCTGTGCTGCTGGAGCTGCAGGACGACAGCGCCCGCCATGCCGGCCATGCCGGTGCCCGCGAGCGGGCCGCGGCCGGAGGCGAGACCCATTTCGCGCTGCTGGTGGTCAGCGGCGCGTTCGAAGGGATAGGCCGGGTGCAGCGGTCGCGCATGGTGCACGAGGCGCTGGCGGCCGAGTTCCGCGGCGGGCTGCACGCGCTGTCGCTGACGCTGCGGACGCCGGTGGAACAGTCGGCGGCGCGCGCGCCCGGCTGAGGCTGCGGGACCGCCCTTGCCGTTTGCGCGCGCGGGTGCCCTCGGATAGTTTCCGCACGGCGGACGCGGTGACCGATTGCGAGCGGGTGAGTGATGGCCGACTTCGACGATGCCGCGCCGACCATGATTTCGACCCGCTACAACGGCTATTTTGACCGCTACGCAGCCGGCCACGCCTCAGGCTGGGTCACCGACCTGGTCTCGCCGCAGGAGGTGGTGCGGCTCTCGGCGCGGATCGACCGGCAGCCGGTCGGGATCGTGGTCTGCGACATGGCGCGCGAGGACGTGCGCGGGGCGCTCGGCCTGCCGACGGCGCAGGTAGGCTTCGGCTTCGACGTGCCGGACGCCTACCTCGACGGCCAGCCGCACGTGCTGGATTTCCTGCTGCCCGACGGGACCGCGCTGCCGCACATGGGCGAGTCCGGGCTGGGCAGCCTGAGCCCGTCCTACGGCTTCACCGGCATGCCGGTGGTCACCCTCCAGGGCAACGTGGACGGCCTCGTGCACAACGCGCTGCGCGGCTGGGTGCTGCGCAAGGTCGGCCGCAACCCGGTGGGGCAGGCGCGCTGCGACGTGCTGATCACCTGCGACAACGTCAAGATCGCCCAGGTCCGGGCCGACCGGTTCCGTCGCGACGTCGGCAACGTGCTCGGCTGCGATCCTAACTGCGGCTTCGAGTTCGCCATCCCGCACGCTTTCCAGAAGGACTACACCCAGAAATTCCGGTTCTTCGTGTTGCCCGAGATGATCGAGCTCGACAACAGCCCGTTCGTGACGGCGACGGTGTCGGACTTCCTCGAGGGCAGGCTGGTCGCGATCGCCAACGACATGAGCCGCATGTATGCGGACATGGAGCGGCTGCGGCGCCAGATCACCGCCCTGCTGCCGAGCCAGGGCTACCATCTCGGCGACTACGACCGCTGGGCGCGCCGCTACTACGAGAACCTGCGCGCGCGGGTGGCGGCCGAGCGCCGGCACCTGAAGCAGGCCGGCACCCTGCCGGCGGAGCCGCTGGTGACGGTGATGGTGCCGACCTACAAGCCGCTGCTGTCCGACTTCGTGGCCGCGATCGAGAGCGTCGTGGCGCAGACCTATGAGAACTGGGAGCTGATCATCGTCGACGACGGCTCGAAGTCGAAGGAGGTGTCGGACAAGATCGACGAGTTCTGCAGCGCCGACCGACGCATCCGCTGCATCCGCTCGAAGCGGAACGTCGGCATCGCGCGCGCCACCAACCTGGCGATGGAGGCGGCCCGCGGCGAGTGGACGGTGTTCTTCGACCATGACGACCTGATCGTCGACGTGGCGCTCGAGGTGATGATCCGCGCAGCACAGCGCACCGGCGCCCGGCTGCTCTACTCGGACGAGGACAAGATCGACCAGGCCGGCTACTACCTCGAGCCGAACCTGAAGCCGGACTGGAACTACCGCTACATGCTCGGCTGCAACTACGTCTGCCATCTGACCGTGATCGAGACCGCGACGATGCGCAAGGTCGGGCCGCTTCAGAAGGAATATGACGGCGCGCAGGACCACGACTTCATCCTGCGCTGCTCGGAGATCCTGGAGCCCCGGCAGATCGCGCACGTGCCCGAGCTGCTGTATCACTGGAGGATCACGCCGAACTCGACCGCGGCGGACGTGTCGAAGAAGGGTTATGCGGTCGATGCCGGCGTGCTCGCGGTATCGGACCATCTGAAGCGGAAGGGCCAGGTCGCGACCGTCTCGTCGATCAACGGGCTCACCATCTACGGCGTCGAGTGGATCCCGCAGCGGCGGCCGGCGGTGTCGATCATCATCCCGTTCCGGGACCAGATCGAAACCACCCGCGCGTGCGTGGCGGCGCTGCTCGAGAACACCGACTACGACAACTTCGAGATCGTGCTGGTGAACAACTGGTCGACCTCGGCGGAGGCCAAGCGGTTCTTCCGCGACGTCGCCGCGATGCCGACCGTGCGCATCGTCGACGTGATCGAGGAGTTCAACTACTCGCGGCTGAATAACCTGGCGACCCAGGGCAACGACGCCGAGTTCTTCGTGTTCATGAACAACGACGTGTTCGTCAGCGACGGCGGCTGGCTTGCCCGGATCATCGGCGAGGCGCTTTCGGACGACCGGATCGGCATCGTCGGCGGCAAGTTCCTCTATCCCGACCGGACCGTGCAGCATGCGGGCGTCGTGGTCGGCACGCACGGCGTGGCCGCACACATCCATCTCGGCATTCCGGACGACGATTACGGCTATATCGGGCGCGCCCGGCTCAGCCACGACCTGGTCGCGGTGACCGCGGCCTGCATGCTGATCCGCGCCGACGTGTTCCGCGCCGTCGGCGGCTTCGACGAGGAGCACCTCAAGGTCGCCTACAACGACGTCGACCTGTGCCTCAAGGTCTACGAGAGCGGCCGCCGCGTGGTCTGGTGCGCCGACTTCGTGGCCGAGCATCACGAGAGCCTGTCGCGCGGCAGCGACATGCGGCCGGACCAGGAAGCACGGTTCTTCCGCGAGCAGCAGACCATGTACGAGCGCTGGGGCGACAAGCCGTTCTTCCGCAGCGACCCGTTCTTCAACCCGAACTTCTCGCGCATCGACCGGCTGTTCTACGACCTCGAGGATCCGGCCCGGCCGCGCGAGGCGGCGGCGCATGTCGGCTAGCCGATCGTGCCGGCCGGCCGGCTGGTTCCTGTCGGCGCTGCCGCTGTCGCTGTCATCGGTTCTGCTGGCCGCCTGCGCGCTCGGACCGCTGTCGACGCCGCACACGCCGGCCGAGCGCGCCAGCATCGACCAGGCGCAGTCGACGCTCGACGGCCTGCACGGGCTGACCGCCCAGTTCCTGCAGCTCGGTCCCGACGGCGGCACGGCGTCCGGCACCGCCTGGTTCGAGCCCGGCCACCTGCGGCTGGACTACCGCAATCCGCAGCGCCGGCTGGTGGTGGCGGGCGACGGACGGCTGGTGGTGCGCGACGCCACCACCGATGCGACCACCCGGGTCTCGCTGTCCGCCAACCCGCTCGGCCTGCTGCTGGCCGGGCCGATCCGGCTGGACGGCGCCATCGACGTCACCGACATCCAGCGCAGCGCCACCGGTCTGCAGCTGTCGCTCACCCGCGCCAGCAACCCGGCGCAGGGGCTGCTGACGCTGTTCTTCGCCGTGCGGCCGGACGGCTCGCTGCTGCTGTCGGGACTGGAGGCGGTGGATGCGGAACGGCAGCGGACCCGCTTCCGGCTCTATGGCGAGCAGCTGGGACCTGGCTTCGCGCCGTCGCTGTTCACGCTGCCCGGATAGAGGGGGGGGCGCCACCGAACCAATGCGGCCAGGCGGCGGCGAGTGCGGCATCGACGTCGGCCAGGATGGCGCCGACGCCCAGAGCGCGCAGGCTGGTCACGCCGTGCCCGCGGATGCCGCAGGGCACGATGCCGTCGAAATGCTCCAGCGCAGGATCGACGTTGAGCGAGACGCCGTGCCAGCTGACCCACCGGGTCATGCGGATGCCCAACGCCGCGATCTTAGCGTCGCGGCCGGTCATGGGCTCGGCCACCCAGACGCCCACCCGCCCCTCGCGGCGCCCGGCCGCGACGCCCAGCCGGGCCAGGGTGGCGATCAGCCAGCCCTCCAGTGCGTGGACGAAGGCACGCACGTCGCGCGGCGGCAGCGGGCCGTGCGGCCGCACGAGGTCGAGCATCACGTAAGCCACGCGCTGGCCGGGCCCGTGGTAGGTCCACTGCCCACCGCGACTGCTGGCGTGGGTGTCGAAGCCCTGCGGGTTGAACAGGTCGGCATCGCGGGCCGAGGTGCCGGCGGTGAAGACCGGCGGATGCTCGAGCAGCCAGACGGTCTCGCGCGCGCCGCCGCCACGGATGCCGGCGACGAGGTCGGCCATGGCGCCGACCGCGTCCGCATAGCCGACCGGGACCGTGCTCCGGAGCCAGTCGCAGCCCGCATTTCCCGCGGCCGGATCGATGATTGCCGTCTGGTCGTCCATCGTCTAAGAGAGCCTCCGTCTCCCGGATATGGCCCGCTGGCCTCGGGATGTCACGGTGCGGTCGTGGCGGAATGGTAGACGCGCAAGCTTGAGGTGCTTGTGGGGGAAACCTCGTGGAAGTTCGAGTCTTCTCGACCGCATTAACCTGATCCGGCCATAGACCGTCGCCGCCGTCCTACAGGGTCCGGATTGCGGCCCGGCCCGTCGCATGGCACCTTTCCCCGTAACGACGCCGTCCTGCAGGGGGGGCGTTCCCGGCGCAAGGTAGGTATCGTGATCAAGCCCTTACGAAAGGCAGTGCTCCCGGTCGCAGGACTGGGCACCCGTTTCCTCCCGGCCACCAAGGCGATGGCCAAGGAGATGCTGCCGGTGGTGGACCGGCCGTTGATCCAGTATTCGATCGATGAGGCGCGGGCCGCCGGGATCGAGCAGTTCTGCCTGATCACCGGGCGCGGCAAGACCGCGCTGGTCGAGTATTTCGACCGCGCCTACGAGCTTGAGGCGACGCTGCGCGAGCGCAACAAGCCCGAGGCGCTGGCGGCGCTGAAGGAGTCGAGCATGCAGCCCGGCTCGATCGTTTCGGTGCGCCAGCAGGAGCCGCTCGGGCTCGGTCACGCGATCTGGTGCGCGCGGTCGTTCATCGGCGACGACCCGTTCGCGATCCTGCTGCCGGACGACATCGTGCTGTCGAAGACGCCCTGCCTGCAGCAGCTGGCACAAGCCTACAACGAGACCGGCGGCAGCGTCGTCGCGGTGACCGAGGTGCCTAGGGAGCACACCAACCGATACGGTATCCTCAAGATCGGCGCCGATGACGGCCGCATCGTCGAGGTGACCGGGCTGGTCGAGAAGCCGCGGCCGGAGGATGCGCCCTCCAACCTGTCGATCATCGGCCGCTACGTGCTGACCGCCGACGTCATGACGCATCTGGGCCGGCTGGAGCGCGGCGCCGGCAACGAGGTGCAGCTCACCGACGCAATGGCCAAGATGATCGGCCATGGACCGTTCCACGGCCTGCGCTACGAGGGCCGCCGCTTCGACTGCGGCGACAAGATCGGTTTCCTGGAAGCGCAGATCGCCTTCGCCCTGGAGCGTCCGGACCTGGGACCTGCGGTGAGGGACTTCCTCCGGACCTATGTGGGGCAGCTCTGATGGCGTTCACGCACGAGTTCGAGCCGACCAGCCTGCGCGAGTACGACATCCGCGGCATCGTCGGCCAGACGCTGCACGCTGCGGATGCGCGCGCGATCGGCCGCACCTTCGGCAGCATCGTGTCGCGGGCCGGCGGCCGGGTGGTGGCGGTCGGCTACGACGGTCGGCTGTCCTCGCCGGAACTGGAGGCGGCGCTGGTCGAGGGGCTGAAGCTGTCGGGCATGGAGGTGCTGCGGGTCGGTTGCGGGCCCACGCCGATGCTCTACTACGCCGCCACCACGGGGGAGACCGACGGCTGCGTCATGGTCACCGGCAGCCACAACCCGGCGAACTACAACGGCTTCAAGATGATGCTGGGCCGGAAACCCTTCTTCGGCGCGCAGATCCAGGAGCTGGGACGGCTGGCGGAGGCGGGCGACGTGGTGGACGAGGCGGTCGGCAGCGACCGCGCGATCGACGTGTCGCAGGACTACATCGCCCGGCTGATGGCCGACTGGGATGGCGGCGACCGCATCCTCAAGGTCGTCTGGGACAACGGCAACAGCTCGGCCGGCGACATCCTGCAGCGGCTGGTGCGCTCGCTGCCGGGCGAGCACACGGTGCTGAATGGCGAGATCGACGGCAACTTCCCGGCCCACCATCCCGACCCGACGGTGGCCAAGAACCTGGAGCAGCTAATCGCCGCGGTAGCCAAGCGGGGGGCAGATCTCGGCATCGCCTTCGACGGCGACGCCGATCGCATCGGCGTGGTCGACAACAAGGGCGAGATCCTCTGGGGCGACCAGTTGCTGGTGGTGCTGGCGCGCGACGTGCTGCGGTCGCGTCCCGGCGCCACGATCATCGCCGACGTGAAGGCGAGCCAAGTGCTGTTCGACGAGGTCGAGCGCGCCGGCGGTACTCCGCTGATGTGGAAGACCGGGCATTCGCTGATCAAGGCCAAGATGGCCGAGACCGGCAGCCCGCTGGCCGGCGAGATGTCCGGCCACGTGTTCTTCGCCGATCGCTGGTACGGTTTCGACGACGCGCTCTACGCCGCCGTCCGCGTGCTCGGCATCGTCGCCCGCATGGATGGGCCGCTGTCGGACGTGAAGGAGGCGCTGCCGCATGCGGTCAGCACGCCGGAGCTGCGCTTCGACTGCGACGACACCCGCAAGTTCGGGGTGATCCAGGAGGTGGCCGCCCGGTTGGCGCAGAGCGGCGCGCAGGTCTCCGACATCGACGGCGTGCGCGTGCGCACCCCGGACGGATGGTGGCTGCTCAGGGCCTCCAATACCCAGGCGGTGCTGGTGGCACGGGCCGAGGGCCTCAGCGCCGACGGGCTGGAGCGGCTGAAGGCCGACCTCGTGCACCAGCTGGAGGCGTCCGGGCTGCAGGCGCCGGATTTCTCGGGCACCAACGCCGGGCACTGAGGTCCTCGGGCAAGGCGCGCGGCGGTCGCGTGGCCGGGTCGGTCGCGGTCATCGAGCCACCGCCAACGTCGCTGCTGATGCAGATCGAGTCACCCGGGTTCCCCACCGCCCCACCCGAGCGCGCGCATGCCGAGCGCATGCCGGCGGGGATCCTGGCCGCCTGCGAGGCGCAGGAGCAGCGGTGGTTCACGCCGCGGCCGGTCCGGCTGTGGCTGCTCGACGACGTGGTCGTCGGCTTCGAGGGTCTGGTGTTCGACCGCAGCGGCGCGCTCTACCGGGCCAGCGTGACGCAGCATGCCGAGGGCGAGATCGAGGATACGGCGGCCGCGGTCGGTGCGGCGCTCGCGCGGGGGGTGGCCGTGGCGGCCGAGCTGCCGGTCGTGCTGGCGAAGAAGCGCGGTGCGGCGAACTACGGCCACTGGCTGATGGAGATGCTGCCGATGCTGCACCTGGTCATGGACCGGCTCGGCGGCGTCGAGCTCGGCGTGCTGGTGCACGACACCGCCGACCCGCAGCTCGGCGAGGTGATGCAGACCAGCCTGCGCCGCCTAGGCATGCCCGACCTCCGCGTCCGCGTGACCGGGCTGGCGCCGATGGCGTTCCGCCGGCTGATCCTGGTCGAGGGGCTCACGACGCACGGGACCTACCTGTCGCCGCTGGTGCGGGACTGCCACGAGCGCCTCCGGCACGGCATCGGCGGGATCGGCCGGGAGCGCGTCTTCATCGCCCGCGCAGCGGGCCTGCGGCGCAACTTCCATGAGCCGGCGCGGTTGGAGCGGATCGCCGCCGAACAGGGCTACTATGTGCTGCGGCCGGAAGGCCTCAGCCTCGCCCGGCAGGTGGCGGCCGTGTGCGACGCCCGCGTGGTGGCGGGCGCGCTGGGTGCCGCGATGACCAGCCTAGCCTTCGCGCAACGCCCCGCGCAGGCGCTGCTGTTCGCCGGCGCGGAGATGCCGGACACGTTCTTCTGGTTCCTGGCCAACGTGTTCGGGCACCGTTATCGGGAGGTGAGGTGCCTGCAGGCGGACGCTCGCGACGAGGCGGCGGCGTTCTACGACCGCGACCTGCTGATCGACGACGACGAGTTCCGCGAGCAGCTCGCTGCCGCCTGAACCGGATATCCTGGTTCGCGAGCGGGCGTGGGAAGCGCCGGAGGACGTGTTCCGGCGCGTGGCCGACCGCCCGAACCTCGTGTGGCTGGACAGCGCCGGGCCGGTCGGACCGCGCAGTCGATACAGCTATCTCTGCATCGACCCATTCGGCGTGCTGGAGCTGCGCGACGGGGTGCTGCGCGAGGACGGCGCGGTGGTACCGGATGATCCGTTCAAGCTGCTGGCGCGACGGCTGCGGCAACACCGCCGGCCGGCAGCCTCGCCCGGGCCGGTCCCGTTTATGGGCGGCGCCGCGGGCCTGCTCGGCTACGATCTCGCCCGGCACCTGGAGCGGCTGCCGCACAGGCATGCGGAAGACCCGGCGCTGCCGGAGCTGTGGCTGGGGATGTTCGACCTGCTGCTGGGCTTCGACCGCGCGTGCCGGCGATGCTGGCTGATCTCGACCGGTGCCCCGGAACACGAGCCGGGTGCCCGGGTGCGGCGGGCCTCGGCGCGTGCCGCGGCACTCGAGGCGCTGCTGCGGCGACCGGCTCGGCCTGAGGCTTCGACTCCGGGGGTGAAGTGGCGTCCGGAGCTCCCTCCGGCGGCCTACGCGGCGATGGTGGATCGGGGGATCGGCCGCATTCGTGCCGGCGACGTGTTCCAGGTCAACCTGACCATGCGTCACGTCGCCGCCCGCCCGGCCGGTCTCGATCCCGCAAGCCTGCACCTGGCGCTGCGCCGGCTCAACCCGGCGCCGTTCGGAGCCTATATCGGCTGGACAGGCGGCCGCGCGCTGTGCGGCGCATCGCCGGAGCGGTTCATCCGGCTGACGGCCGAGGGCGAGATCGAGAGCCGTCCGATCAAGGGGACCAGCCGGCGCCACCCGGATGCGGCGGCGGATGCTCGGGCGGCGGCAGGTCTGCAGCGCAGCGTCAAGGACCGGGCCGAGAACCTCATGATCGTCGACCTGATGCGCAACGACCTGGCCCGGGTCGCCGAGATCGGCAGCGTGCGGGTGCCGCAGCTGATGGAGCTCGAGAGCGTCGCGACGCTGCATCACCTCGTCTCCTCTGTGACCGCACGGCTGTCGCCGGAGGCCGGGGCGGTCGATCTGCTGCGCGCCGTCTTCCCGGCCGGCTCGGTCACCGGCGCGCCGAAGATCCGCGCCATGGAGATCATCGACGAGCTGGAAATGGCCGCGCGCGGACCCTATTGCGGCGCGGTCGTCTGGCTCGGCTTCGACGGCGGCATGGACAGCAGCGTGGTCATCCGCACGCTGCTGGTGACGGACCAGCAGGTGATCGCGCAGGCCGGCGGCGGAATCGTCGCGGACTCGGTGCCGGAAGCGGAACACCAGGAGATGCTGGCCAAGGTCTCGCCCCTGCTGGGGGTCTTTCCGGACGGGGCGGCGCCCGCGTGATGCTGTGGCTGAACGGCGCGATCCGGGACGCCGCGGGGAGCTGCATCGCCGCGGACGATCGCGGCTTCACGCTCGGTGACGGCGTGTTCGAGACCCTGCGCGTGCAGGCGGGACAGGTCCTGCGGCACGAGGCGCATCTGCGCCGACTGCGGGAAGGGGCCGCCGTGCTCGGCATCCCGGTTCCGCACGGCGACGAGGCGCTGGCGCAGGCGATGGATGCGACGCTGGCGGCGAACGGCATCCGCGACGGCAGCCTGCGCCTGACGCTCTCGCGCGGCCCGGCGCCGAGGGGCCTGGCGACGCCGGCGTCGCTCGATCCGACGCTCCTGATCGTGGCGGCCCCGTCTCCGTCCGCGGCCGCACCGCCGGGCGACGGTCGCGCGCACGTCGTCGTCGCCACCGTCACGCGCCGCAACGAGTGGTCGGCGCTGAGCAGGATCAAGTCGCTGAGCTACCTGGACAGCGTCCTGGCGCGGCGGGAAGCGGAACGGGCCGGGGCCGACGATGCGATCCTGTTGAACACGCAGGGTCGCGCGGCCGAGGCGACGGGCGCCAACCTAGTCGTGCTGCTGGACGGGGCGTTGCTGACCCCGCCGGTGGAGGACGGGGCGCTGCCCGGCATCGCGCGCGGCGTGCTGATCGGCGCCGGGCTGGTGGGGGTCGCCTCGCTCGGCCGGGAGGCGCTTCGGGACGCGGAGGCGATGTTCCTCTGCAACAGCCTTGGCATCCGCGGCATCGCCTCGCTCGACGGCCGCGCCCTTGCGGTATGCGACGGTCTCGTCCGGCGGTTCGAGGCGGCGCTCACGGGACCATCGCCGGGACGGTCGCCTTGAGCGAGGTCTTCTGGAAGATGCCGTGCCCGGTCGCGACCGGAACGAGGCCGCTGCCCAGTCCCGCCACCGCGTCGGCACCGCCCAGATAGATCACGCCGTCCGGTGCGAGCTGACGCGAGATGGCGTTCAGCGTGCGCACCTTTGTCGGCTGGTCGAAGTAGATCAGCACGTTGCGGCAGAAGATGACGTCGAAGCGGCCAAGCCCGGAGAGATCCGACAGCAGGTTCCATTCGCGGAACCGCACCATCTCGCGCAGGTTGCGGCTGATTTGCCAGCCTTCCGGCTCCTTGGTGAAATGCTTGACCAGTAACCGAGCCGGCACGCCGCGCTGCACCTCGAACTGCGAGTAGAGGCCGCGGCTCGCACGGGCCAGCGGCTCGCGGGCGATGTCGGTGCCGACGATCTCGATCATCCGGCCTCCGAGTGCGGGGCCCATCTCGCTGACCAGCATCGCCAGCGAGTAGGCCTCCTGCCCGGTGGAGGCCGCAGCGGACCAGATCCGCAGCGGCAGGCCCCGGGGACGGCTGCCATGCAGCGCCGGCAGCACGAGGTCGCGCAGGTGGTCGAACGGCCTACCGTCGCGGAAGAACAGGGTCTCGTTGGTGGTCATCGCCTCGACCACCTCGCGCTCCAGGGCGGTATCGGTGCGCATCCGGTCGGCGAGGACGGCGAGGCTGGCGAGGCCCCGCCGCTTCAGGATCGGCGCCAGCCTGGCTTCCACCAGGTAGTCCTTGTCGGCGCCGAGTGCCAGCCCGGAGCGCGCCTTGACCGTGGCGACGATCGCGTCGTAGCCGGTCATGGCATCAGCTCGTCGATCTGGGCGGCCAGCTGCCCCAGCGGCAGCACCGCCTGGCACAGGCCTTCGCGGGCGACCGCGCCTGGCATGCCCCAGACCACGCTGCTGGCCTCGTCCTGCGCCAGCACCGCGCCGCCCGCCTCGACCACGCAGCGCGCCCCGGCGGCGCCGTCGCGGCCCATCCCGGTGAGGATGACGGTCAGCACTCGGCCGTTGCAGGCGACGACGGCGCTGCGCAGCATCGGGTCCACCGCGGGACGGCAGGAGTTCTCGGGCGCCGTCTCGACGATGCGCGCGACCAGGTGGTTTCCCGAGGCCTCGACCAGCATGTGCCTGTCGCCCGGGGCCACGTGGACGCGGTTGGGAAGGAGCGTCATGCCGTCCTCGGCCTCGACGCAGGGCCGATGGCCGATCCGCGCCAGATGGTCGGCCAGGCTGCGGGTGAACAGCGGCGGCATGTGCTGAGTGAGGACGATCGGCTGGCCGAGCCGCCTAGTCAGGCCGCCGAACAGCGTGAAGAGCGCCTGCGGACCGCCGGTGGAGCTGCCGATCGCCAGCAGCAGCGGCGTACGCCGGGCGCCGGGGCGCAGCGCGATCGGCGCCGTGGCGGGCTGGACCAGGGGGGACGGTGCGGCGCGGCCGCGCATCGTGCGGCGCCCGAGGCCGAGCACGCGGGCCACGACGTCCTGCGCGAAGGCGTCCTGGCGGCCGGCCTGGGGCTTGTGCAGGCAGTCGGCGGCGCCGGCCTGGATGGCGCGGATCGCGATCGCGGCTCCGGCGGTGGTCAATGCCGAGGCGACGATGACCCTCACGGTCGGGTCGACCTGCAGCAGCAGTGGCAGGGCGGTCAGGCCATCCATCACCGGCATCTCGACGTCGAGCAGCACGATGTCAGCCGGAACCCGCTTCAGGCTCTCGACGGCGAGGGCGCCGTTGGCGACGCTGGCCACCAGCTCGATGCCGGGGTCGGCGGCCAGGGCACGGGCGATCAGCGACCGGACGACGCTTGAATCGTCGCAGATCATGACCCTGACCCGGGGCGGATCAGCGATCGGGCTTGCGGCCTGCATGGCGGCGCGGATCATGGGACCGACCGTGCGGGCACCGGCACCTCGGCGATCTTGCCCAGCAGGATCCCGGCGTCGAACGGCTTCATGATGAATTCCTGCGCGCCGGCCTCGATGGCGGCCACGATGTGGTCGGAGTCGTTCTCGGTGGTGCAGAGGATGACCGCCGGCCGGCTGTCGCCGAACTCGCGGCGGATCGCCTTCAGACAGTCGAGGCCGTTCATGCGAGGCATGTTCCAGTCCAGCAGCACGTAGTCGGGATCGAGGTCGCGGCAGGCCACCAGGCCTTCGTCGCCGTCGCCGGCCTCGGCCGCCCGCATCCCCGCCTCCTCAATGATGCGGCGCGCGATCCGCCGCACGGTGCGGCTGTCGTCGACGATCAGGCAGAGGGCATCGCCCGCGACGCCGCTCACGACTGCAGCGCCAGCAGCCGGCCGATGTCGAGGACCACCATCAGGCGCTCCGGCAGTCGGAACACGCCCCTACCGAACTGATGCCAGGTGGGCCCCAGGTTGGACGGGATGTCCTCGATCATGTCGGTGCGCAGGCTCAGCACCTCCTGCACCTGGTCGATCAGCAGCGCGTAGAGCGCGCCATCCGCTTCCGCGACCAGCGCCACGGGCTGGGCCGCGTCCGATGCCGCTTCGAGGCCGAGCCGGCAGCGCGTGTCGATCGCGGTGACGATGCGGCCGCGCAGGTTGATGTTGCCGGCGATCTCCGGCGGAGCCAACGGCACCCGCACGATCTTGCTGTTGGTGATGACCTCGCGGACGGCCAGGACCGGCACGCCGCACAGCTGGCCTGCCAGCGTCAGGGTGACGAAGCCCTGTTCCTCGCCGTCGTCGGCAGCGTGCTTCTGGATGCGGGCGGACATGGTCCGGCTCCCTTCAGGCGGCGATGGATGGGGTCAGGCACTGCTCGAGGCTGAGCAGCAGGGTGTCGCGCTCGAACTTGCGGATGGTGTTGGTGAAGCCGGCCTCCCGCGCCTCCTGGGCGACGTCGCTGCCGGTCAGCGCCAGCATCGGCAGATCGGCCCAGCGGCCGCCCTCGCGGACCTTGCGGGCGAAGCCGAAGCCGCCCAGCCCCGGCATCTCGATGTCGGAGACGATGGCATCGAAATTCTTGCCCGACTCGCGCAGCGCTAGCGCCTTCTCGGCGGAGTCCGCGACGGTCACGTCGTAGCCGGCGGCGGACAGGCTCGGCGCCACCAGCTGGCGGAAGAAGCTGCTGTCGTCGACGACCAGCAGCCGCCGCCGTACCGTGAGGCTGGCCGTCCGGGCCTGGAACCAGGTGCCGGACGCCCGCGTCAGCCAGAACGCGGCGTCGATGATGTCGGTGGCGTGCCCGGCGATGATCGCGGTGCCGAGGACTCCCTGGCGGTCGGTGCCGAGCTGGATCGAAAGGTCGGTGTTCACGACGTCGAGGATCTTCTCGACCATCAGGCCGACCGGCTTGCCGCCGTTGTCGAACACCAGGACCGGATGGACGGCGGCCCTGTCGGCGCTTGCCGCGAGCCGGCACAGGTCGAGCGTCTCGTCGAGCGAGATGACCGGCATGAGGTCGTTGCGATACTGCACCATGACCCGGTCGCCGGACACCTCCAGCCGTTCGGTGGAGAAGGTCTCGAGGCGTGCGAGCAGCGACAGCGGCAGCGCCTTGGGGGCGCCAGCGCCCGCTTGGACCAGCAGGATGTCGAGGTGGCCGCCAGAGGCGTCCTCCTCGGCGACCGCGCGTGCCGCCTCCTTGCGGCCGGTGTCGAGCCCGGCATGGCGGGCGATGCCGGTGGGGTCGAGGATCATGATCACGGCGCCATCCTCAAGGATGGTGTTGCCGCCGAACAACGGGATGTGGCGCAGCACCTGCGCCACCGGCTTGACCACGATCTCCTCGGTGTCGAACACGCCGTCGACGATCAGGCCGAGGCGGGTGGCGCCGATGGCGATCACGGCGACCATGTCGGCCTTCGGGCCGTCCGCCTGTTCCGGTAGCTGCAGCAGGGTGGCGAGCCTGATCAGCGGCAGCAGGCGGTCACGCAGGCGCAGCACCGGCGCGCCGTCGATGATCTCGATACGGGTGTCCGCCTGCGCGCCGGGCAGCACCACCTCGACCACGCTGGATTGCGGGATTGCGAACCGCTCGCCGGCGGCGCCGACGATCAGCGCCGACACGATCGCCAGCGTCAGCGGGATCTTGATCAGGAACCGGCTGCCGCGCCCCAGCACGCTGTGCAGCTCGATGGTGCCGCCGATCTGCTCGATGTTGGTCCTAACGACGTCCATGCCGACGCCGCGGCCTGAGACCGCGGTCACGGCGGCGGCGGTGGAAAAGCCCGGCTGGAAGATGAAGCCGCGGATCTCGGCATCGCTCATCGCCTCGACCTGGGCACGCGTGGCCATCCCCTGCGAGATCACCTTCTCGGCAATCCGGCGCGGGTCGATGCCGCGGCCGTCGTCCTCGATCTCGATGACGACGTGGCCGCCCTCGTGCCGGGCGCTCAGGGTGATGGTGCCGGTGGTCGGCTTGCCGGCGCGGTCGCGCTCGTCCGGACCCTCCAGGCCGTGGTCCGCGCTGTTGCGGATCATGTGGGTGAGGGGATCCTTGATGAGCTCCAGCACCTGCCGGTCGAGCTCGGTGTCGGCGCCGTGCATGACGAGGTCGACGCGCTTGCCGAGGTCGTGCGCCAAGTCGCGCACCTGTCGCGGCAGGATGTTCCAGACGTTGCCGATCGGCTGCATGCGCGTCTTCATGACGCCCTCCTGCAGCTCGGTGGTAAGGTGGGATAGGCGCTGCACCGGCCCGGTCAGCTCGGAGTCGCCGCTGGAACGGAGCTGCTGCAGGAACTGGTTGCGGGTCAGCACCAGCTCGCTGACCAGGGTCATCAGCGTCTCCAGCACATCCACGGAGACGCGGATGGTCTGCCCGCGCGTCTGCGCGGGGTCGGCGGGGGCGGGGGCATCCGGCACGGCAGCAGGCATGGCGGCGGGCCGGGGCGCGGTCTCAAGCGCCAGGGTCGCGGTCGGCAGCGGGATCGCGATCGCGGCCGGCTCCGGAGTGGCCTGCGGGACCGCGGTGCGGGCAGCGGCGAGCGTGCGGCCTTCGGCGAGCGCGTTCAACTCCGCGATCAAGGGCACGTCGTCGCCGTCGGGTTCCGCCTCCGTGCGGCCGATGGTGTCGAGGATCATCCGGATCCGGTCGATCGCCGACAGGATCAGCCCGATCCCCTCGGTCGACACCACGAGGCTGCCGTTGCGCAGCCGGTCGAGCACGGTCTCGCTGGCATGGGCGACGCGTTCCAGCCGCGGCAGGCCGAGAAAGCCGCAGGTGCCCTTGATGGTGTGCACCAGGCGGAAGATCAGCGATAAGGTGGGTTGATCGTCCGGCGCGCGCTCCAGGCGCACGACGGCGAGGTCGAGTTCCGACAGGCTCTCGGCGGTCTCGGTCAGAAACTCTGCCAGCAGATCGTCCAAGTCGGCACTCCATCGGTCCGTTCCCAAGGTCGATGATGCCCATGCGGAAGCGAACGAACGGTAAACGAGAACCGACCTGATAGAGCCGCGTTGGACGCGCCATGACTGATGCCGCGATCGATCGCTCCTCCATCGAGCCCGGACAGCGGGTCAGGCACCCGGCCCATCCGGAGTGGGGCGACGGCCAGGTGCAGTCGGCGATCGGCGCACGGATCACGGTCAATTTCGAGCACCAGGGCAAGGTCCTGATCAATGCCGCGGTGATTGAGCTGGACATACTGGGCTAGGCGGCAATCTAAGGTCCCGTAGTCCAGGATACCGGGCGAGCTCCAGCGCAGGACAGCATGACCAGCCCTCTGATCGACCCGTTCGGACGTGCCGTGAACTATTTGCGGGTATCCGTAACCGACCGTTGCGACATGCGCTGCGTCTACTGCATGGCCGAGGACATGGTGTTCCTGCCCCGGGCGGAGGTGCTGTCGCTGGAAGAGCTGGTCCGCCTCAGCGCGGCATTCGTGAGGCTGGGAACGCGGCGGATTCGCGTCACCGGCGGCGAGCCGCTGGTTCGGCGCGGCATCGACGGCTTCCTGACGGAGCTCGGCAGCTGGCTGGGTCGGCCGGACGGCGAGCCAGGACTCGACGAGCTGACCGTCACCACCAACGGCAGCCAGCTCACCCGACATGCGGCGATGCTCCGCCGCGCCGGCATCGGCCGGGTGAACGTGAGCCTGGACACGCTCGATCCCAGCCGGTTCCGGACCATCACCCGGCTCGGCCGGCTCGAGCGCACGCTGGAGGGCATTGAGGCGGCGCGGGCCGAGGGGCTGGCGGTCCGGGTCAACATGGTGGCGATGCGGGATACCAACGAGGACGAGATCGACTCGATGATCGCCTGGTGCGGCCAGGTCGGTGCCGACCTCTGCCTGATTGAGACCATGCCGATGGGCGATGTCGGGGAGGACCGCACCGACCGCTACCTGCCGCTGTCGCTGGTCCGCGCGAGGCTGGAGCGGCGCTGGACGCTGCGGGACCTATCCGACCGGACCGGCGGGCCGGCGCGCTATGCGCGGGTGGCCGAGACCGGGCGCCGGCTCGGCTTCATCACGCCGATGACCCACAATTTCTGCGAGAGCTGCAACCGCGTCCGGCTGAGCTGCACCGGCATGCTGTACATGTGCCTCGGCCAGGACGACGCCGCCGACCTGCGGCGGCCGTTGCGCTCCGGTGCCGACGACGCCGCATTGGCTGCGGCGATCCGGACGGCGATCGCGGCCAAGCCGAAGGGGCACGACTTCGTCATCGGCCGCGGCTCCGGCTCCGGCTCGCGCGGGGTGGCTCGGCACATGAGCGCCACCGGCGGATAGGGCGGAGCAACCGAGGGCGCCGCCGTGCGGTCAGTAGCCGTGCGGGGTGATCATGGAGGATGGCGGCGTCGCGAGGGCAGGCTTGGCGCCGGGTGACGGCGCGGAGGTCGGGGCCAGCACCTCGGACCCGGTGCAGGCGGAGAGCAGCACGCCGACGGCGAGGCCGGCGAGCACCGGCAACGTACGGGACATGGTCGTTTCCTCCGAATGCCGGCAGCCTGTGTCGCAGCTTCGCGGCGGTTCGTGAAGGGAAACAAGCGCCGGCGGCCCGGCCATGGCGGGCTCTTTTCCTTACGATTCGGGGTCTGGGGCCGTCACGCGGAGCGTGCTGCTTCTCAGGAACTATCCCTCCATGCGACAGTCCTGGTGCCGACGGCTCCCTCAAGCGCGATCTGGCGCCGGGTCCGGCATCGCCCGCAGCGCGTCCTCGAGCGGGATCGTAAACTGGCCCGGGCGGAGCGGCTTCGGCTGGTCGGGCGAGGGGGCCCAGCCGGTCATCATCGCGATCCGCAACGGCATCGCGATGCGGCCGTCATCCCCCACCGGCAGGCTGCCGAGGGCGGCGGCGAACAGGGCGCGCGGGCTCGGGCGGCGGTCGCGCAGCCGGACCGCGTTGGCCTCGCCGGCGGCGCGCAGGTCGCGCAGCAGCGCCAGCGGGTCGGCATAGCGCAGCGACACAACCTCGGCATCCGCCACCGGGAGCGCGAAGCCGGCCCGCTGCAGCAGCGAGGCGCAGTCGCGCAGCTCCGGGAACGGCGAGATGCGCGGCGAGGCGCCGCCGACGAGGGCGGCCTCGGCCTCCAGCAAAGCGGCGCGGAGCGCGCCCAGGGTCGGTAGGATCGGCATCGCGGCGAGGAACAGCCCGTCCGGCCGCAGGGCGCGGCGCAGCTGGATCAGCGCGCCGGGCAGGTCGTTGATCCAGTGCAGGGATAGGTTGGCGACCACCAGGTCGAAGCTCCCCGGCGCGAACGGCAGCCACTCTTCGTCGACCACCACCACGAGGCCGGGGTTGCGCCCCGCCATGCGCGCCGACAGGTCGCAGGACACGGTCGCGATGCCGCGGGCCTGCAGCAGCGGCGTGGTGACGCCGCGGCCGCCGACGTCGAGCGCGCACGTGAAGCTGCGGGTGACGTCGTCGAGGCGGTCGAGCAGGCGCGCGGCGGAGTCCGACAGGATGTCGGCGACTGCGTCGATGCCGGCGGCGGCGCGGTCGCGGTGCAGCCGGACGGCGGCGCGGTCGAAGATGAGGCTGTCGTCCATGCTGGTCCCGCCGGTGCCTTGGCGCATGTGCGCACGGGGACCGGTGTTGCCAAGCCGATTCGGGCTGGCGCCAGGCGTGGACCATTGCGATGGTCGCATGGATTGAGCGGCCGGGGGGATAGCGGATGTCGGTGCTGGCGGCGCCGCTGCGGCTGGGGGCGGCGATCGGTCGCGGCCTGCTCGACCTCGTGCTGCCGCCGCACTGCCCGGCCTGCGACGGCATCGTCGATGCGCCCGGCCGGTTCTGCGGCGCCTGCTTCCGGCGCGCGGCGCTGATCGTGGCGCCCTGCTGCGAGCGCTGCGGGGTCGGCTTCGCCAGCGAAGCGGCGGCCGGGTTCGCGCTCAGCTGCCCGGCCTGCCTGGCCGAGCCGCCGCCCTGGCGGTCGGGACGGGCGGCGTTGGTGTACGACGAGTTCTCGCGGCGGCTGGTGCTGCCGCTCAAGTATGGCGACCGCACCGAGAACGCGGCGGTGCTGGGGCAGCACATGGCGCGCGCCGGCCGGGCGCTGCTGGAGCGCTGCGACCTGCTGGTCCCCGTGCCGTTGCACCGCCGCCGGCTGTTCGTGCGGCGCTACAACCAGGCGGCCCTGCTGGCAGGCGCGGTCGGGCGGCTCGCCGGACGGCCGGTGCTGGTCGATGCGCTGGTGCGGGTGCGGCAGACCGCGCCGCTGGTTGGGCAGTCGGCGGCCGAGCGGCGTCGGGCGGTGGCGGGGGCGATCGCGGCGCGGCCGAGCCGGGTGCGGTTGCTCGCCGGCCGGCAGGTGGTGCTGGTGGACGACGTGCTGACCACGGGGGCGACTGTCGGGGTCTGCGCCGAGGCGCTGCTGGCGGCGGGTGCCGCCTCGGTGGACGTGCTCGCCGCGGCCCGCACCGAGCGCGAGGAGGCCCGCGCGGATGGCGGCCGCGAGATCGACTGGTAGGCGGGCTGCCGCGCGTCTTGCGGCACGGCCATCGCATTAGGGAGAAGGCCAGGGGCTTTGCCCCTGGACCCGTTGGGGCCGCGGGCCCCAGACCCCGATTTATTAAGAGTGTATCTTCAAGCCGGGACCATCTCCTTACGAATCGGGGTTTGGGGCCCGCGGCCCCAACGGGTCCAGGGCAGAGCCTTGGCCTTCTTCTCCAGGACTGTTCCCGTAACTGACGGCCCTGCGCCTCGCCCCTTGTCAGGGTGGATGGGTCGCACGATTTCGGGTCCTAGCCTCGCGACCGTAGCCGCGGTCCAGGCCGCGACCGGGGACAAGCGATGGCGACGATTGAGATCTATACCCAGCCCGGATGTTCCTTCTGCGCACGGGCGCTGGCGCTGCTGTCGCGCAAGGACGTGGCGGTGCGCGAGATCGACGCGCCGCACGGCTCGCCGCAGCGCCGCGAGTCGGTCGAGCGCGCCGGCGGGCGCAGCAGCGTGCCGCAGATCTTCATCGACGGGCACCATGTCGGCGGCTGCGACGACCTCGTGGCCCTAGACCGGCGCGGCGAGCTCGACCGGCTGCTGCATCGTGTTTGAGCGCGAGGGCACCGTCCACGTGCGGGACCCTCGATGATCCACTACGCGCTGCGCTGCGAGGTCGGCCACGAGTTCGAGGGTTGGTTCCGGGACAGCGACTCCTTCGACGAGCAGGCGCGCCGCGGACTGCTGGGCTGTCCGTACTGCGGAACCGCCCAGGTCGTGCGCGGGCTGATGGCGCCGGCGGTGCGGACGCGGCCGGCCTCGATGCCGCCGCCCGCCTCGCCGGCAGCGCAGTCGCTGCCCGCCCCGGCGGCGGATGCGGTGCCGCAGGCGGGCCCGAGGCCGATGCCCGACGCGCTGCGTGCGCTGCTGCAGCGGATGCGGCGCGAGGTGGAGCGGCATTGCGACAACATGGGCGACGGCTTCGCCGCCGAGGCGATCCGCATGCATCGCGGCGAGGTGGCGCCGCGCGGCATCTACGGCAACGCCAGCGAGGACGACCATGAGGCGCTGGCGGACGAGGGCGTGACGGTTTCCAGCATCCCATGGCTGAAGCTGCCGGACGGATGAGGCTGCGTGCGCCGGGCGCCGCCGCGGCGCTTGCCCTGCTGCTGCTGACTGGACCGCGGACGGCGACGCTGGCGCAGGATCGCCATCCGCCGGTGCCGGTGGAAGGGGCACCGGTCGAGGGGATGTGGATCACGGCCGAGGGCGATGGCGTATTCCAGATCGGCGCCTGCGGCGATCGGCTGTGCGGCCGGCTGGTCGGCATGCGGTATCGCGGCGCCATGCCGCTCGACATCTTGAAGCATCCGCAGTGCCGCGAGCGGCTGCTGACCGGGTTTAGGCCTGGAATCGCGGACGGGCACTGGGTCGGTTCGATCCTCGATCCGGATGACGGGCGCAGCTACGATGCCACGATCTGGTCGCCGCATCCGGGGGTGCTGAAGCTGCGCGGCTACCTGCTGCTGCCGCTGTTCGGCGAGACCAGGACCTGGACCCGCTATGCCGGTATGATCGGGGCCGCCTGCAGGCTCCCTGACCGGTCCTGATCAGCCGAGGGTCCCGATCAGTCGAGGGTCAGGCAGGTGATGTAGTTGACGCCGAGGTCTCGGCTGATCCGCCACCGGCCGGTGCGGCCGCTGAGGCTCGGCACCATGCCGGCGATGTCGACCAGGCGGAGGCCGGCGGCGCTTGCCTGGCCGGACAGCTCGATCGGGGTGATGAAGCGCCGCCAGTCGTGGGTGCCCGCCGGCAGCAGGCGCAGCACGTATTCGGCGCCGATCTTGGCGGTCGCCAGCGAGCGCCAGCTCCGGTTGAGGGTCGACAGCACGACGAGGCCGCCGGGCGCCAGCAGGCTGGCCAGCAGGCGCAGGAAGCCGGGCGGGTCGGTGACGTGCTCGATCACTTCGAAGGCGATGACGGCGTCGAACCGCAGGCCTTCGGCGACCAGCGGCTCCGCGCTGGCGACCCGATACGACAGGGTGCCGGGGCCAGCCCAGGTGGCGGAGGCGAGTTGGGCGGCGGCATGGGCGCGGGCGGCGGCGATCGCCTCGGCGGCTGCGTCGATGCCCAGCACCTCGTGGCCGAGGCGGGCGAACGCCTCGCTCGCGAGCCCGGCGCCGCAGCCGACATCGAGCAGCCGCAGCGGCCGGTCCGGATGGAGCGCCCGCAGCGCCGACAGCCGCGCCTCGGCCCAGCCGACCCGGAGCGGGTTCATCTGGTGCAGCGGCCGCATCGGCCCGGCGGGGTCCCACCAGCGCTGTGCCAGCCCATCGAAGCGGGCGATCTCGGCGGCCGAGACCGAGCTGGCCGGGCCGGTTCCGGTGTCGTGGCCAGGGGCGGTGTGGCTAGGGGTGATATCCAGGGCCTGCATGTTGCTGCCTTGCTGTCGGGGAGCTATGTGACCCGGCGGCCGCCTGCCCGCAACCGGGACCGGAGCGGCGGCGCCCCGTTTGGAGACGACCTCCTCATGGCCCGCATCGTGATGAAGTTCGGCGGCACGTCGGTGGCCGACCTCGACCGCATTCGCTCGGTGGCTGCCCGGATCAAGCGCCAGCGCGACGCCGGGGACCAGGTGGCGGTGGTGGTTTCGGCGATGTCGGGGATCACCAACCAGTTGGTCGGCTACTGCGAGGCGCTGTCGCCGCTGCACGACGCGCGCGAATACGACGCCGTGGTCGCGACCGGCGAGCAGGTGACCAGCGGGCTGCTGGCGATCGCGCTGCAGACGCTGGGCGTGGAGTCGCGTTCGTGGCACGGCTGGCAGGTGCCGGTGGCGACCGACGGCGCGCACGCCAAGGCGCGGATCGAGGCGATCGACGGAAGCGGCCTGATCGGGCGGATGGCGGCCGGGCACGTCCCGGTGGTGGCCGGCTTCCAGGGGCTCGGACCCGACAACCGCGTCACCACGCTGGGGCGCGGCGGCTCCGATACCTCCGCGGTGGCGCTGGCGGCGGCATTGCGGGCGGATCGCTGCGACATCTATACGGATGTGGACGGCGTCTACACCACCGATCCGCGGATCGTGCCCAAGGCCCGCCGGCTCGCCAAGATCGCCTACGAGGAGATGCTCGAGCTGGCCTCGGTGGGCGCCAAGGTGCTGCAGACGCGATCGGTCGAGCTCGCGATGAAGGAGCGGGTTCGGGTCCAGGTGCTGTCGAGCTTCGGCCCCGGAGTGGCGTCGCAGGAGAACGGGGCGGACAGCGTGCTGCCCGGTACGCTGGTGGTTGACGAGGACGAGATCGTGGAAAAGGAAATTGTCGCCGGCATCGCCTACTCGCGCGACGACGCCAAGGTGACGGTGCGCCGGGTGCCGGACCGGCCGGGAGTGGCGGCGGCGGTGTTCGGGCCGCTGGCCGAGGCGCATGTCAACGTCGACATGATCGTGCAGAGTACCGGCGCCGACGGCACCACGGACATGACCTTCACGGTCGGCAAGACCGACCTCGCCCGGGCGGTGCAGGTGCTGCAGGCGGCGCATGGGGACATCCAGTACGGCGAGATGCTGACCGATCCGGACGTCGCCAAGATCAGCGTAGTGGGGGTCGGCATGCGCAGCCATGCCGGGGTCGCAAGCACGATGTTCCGCACGCTGTCGGACCGGTCGATCAACATCCAGGTGATCTCGACCAGCGAGATCAAGGTGAGCGTGCTGATCGGGATCGAGTACACCGAGCTGGCGGTGCGGGCGCTGCACAGCGCCTACGGCCTCGATGTCGCCTGACCTGATGAACGCCGAGCCGGTGCTGGCCGACCCGGTGTTGACTGGTGCGGGGCCGGCCGACCGGGCGGCCGCGCGGGCGCGGCTGGACCGGCTGTGGGCGCGCGGCACCGCGTTTCTGGGCAGCGAGCTCGCCATCCTCGGCGGCGCCATGAGCTGGGTCAGCGAGCGCCACCTGGTATCGGCGATCTCCAACGCCGGCGGCTTCGGGGTGATCGCCTGCGGCGCCATGGGGCCGGAGCTGCTGGAGCGGGAGATCGCCGCGACGCGGGCGCTGACGGCGCGGCCGTTCGGCGTCAATCTGATCACCATGCATCCGAAGCTCGACGACCTGATCCGGGTGTGCGTGCAGGGGGGCATCGGCCACGTGGTGCTGGCGGGCGGGGTGCCGTCCGGGGCGGCGATGCGGGCGGCCAAGGATGGCGGCGCGAAGGTGATCGGCTTCGCGCCGGCGCTGGTGCTGGGCCGCCGGCTGGTCAAGCTCGGCGCCGACGCGCTGGTGATCGAGGGATCGGAGGCGGGCGGGCATATCGGCCCGGTCTCGCTCGCGGTGCTGGCGCAGGAGGTGCTGCCGCACCTGCGGGAGGTGCCGATCTTCGTCGCCGGCGGGCTCGGGCGCGGCGACGCCATCCTGGCGCTGCTGGAGATGGGGGCGGCCGGGGCGCAGCTGGGCACCCGCTTCGCCGCCTCGACGGAGAGCGTCGCGCATGACCGCTTCAAGCAGGCGTTCGTGCGCGCCAACGCCCGCGACGCGCTGCCGTCGGTGCAGCTCGACGAGCGGTTCCCGGTGATCCCGGTGCGCGGGCTGGTCAATGACGGCACGCGGCGCTTCCTGGTGCACCAGGCGGAGACGCTGCGGCGGTTCCAGTCGGGCGAGCTGAGCCGGGAGGCGGCGCAGCTCGACATCGAGCATTTCTGGGCGGGCTCGCTGCGCCGGGCTGTGGTCGACGGCGACATCGAGGGGGGCTCGGTGATGGCGGGGCAGTCGGTCGGCATGGTGAGGGCGGTGCAGCCGGTCGCCGCGATCCTGGACGAGCTGGTCGGGCAGGCGGTCGAGGCCCTGACGTCGAGGCTGCAGCTCGTCTAGAAAAGCAGCCATCGGCTAACGGCATGACAATCAGGGCGGCACGATGACCACCGAGCAGGTTCGTTCCAGCGAGATCGATCCGGCGCTGCTCCCGGTGGGCGCGTTGCTCCGGAACAAGCGCGAGCAGCTCGGCTGGTCGCTGGCCGACGTGGCCGCCTGGCTGCGGATCAAGCTGTCGTACCTGGAGGCGCTGGAGGGCGGGCAGGTGGCCAAGCTGCCCGGCCATGCCTATGCGCTCGGCTTCCTGCGCGCCTACTCCGGTGCGCTGGGGCTTGATGCCGACGACATGTCGCGCCGCTTCCGGCACGAGACCAAGGACGTCAATCGCCGCCCGGAGCTGTCGTTTCCGGCGCCGGTGCCGGAACGGGGCGTGCCGGCCGGGGCGGTGGTGCTGTTGGGCGTCGTGGTGGTCGTGGCGGCCTATGCGGGCTGGTACGAGTTCAGCGGGCACGAGCGCCGGATCGGCCATGCCGTGCCGCCGGTGCCGGCTGCGCTGTCGCCCTATGCCGGGCCGGTCGCGCCCTCGCCGCAGGTGGCGACGGTGATGCCGGGCCCGGGACAGACGCCGTCGCCGCTGACCGGTCCGGCCGGCAATGGTCCGTCCGCCGCGGGGTCCGGCGGTCCGGTCGTGGCCGATGCCCCGTCGATACCTCCGCCCACCGCGACGGCACCTGTCCCGGGGGCGCCCGTCATTCCCCCCACTGCCGGCACAGAACCGGCCCCAAACGCGGTGGCGGGCGCTCCGCCCCCGGCCGGCTCGGGGACCGCCGCGGCACTGACGCCGACGGCGGGGGCGCCTGGCCAGGTCACGGTCGAGGCGGTCGCGACGAGTTGGGTCCAGGTGCGCGAGGTCGGCGGCAAGGTGCTCTACGACCACGTCCTGAAGTCGGGCGAGACCTGGGCGGTGCCGCAGGACCCGCTGCCGCTGACGCTGGCGACCGGCAACGCCGGCGGCGTCAGGCTGACGGTCGACGGCGTCGCCAGCCCCGTGCTCGGACGGGTCGGCGGCGTGCGCCGCGGCGTCCCGCTGAGTGCGCAGGCGGTCAAGGATGGGTCGGTCCTCGCGCCGAAGCCGACATCCGCGGCCGGTGGGGACGTGTCGGTCGAACCTGCGACCGATCAGGGCCCGCCCATACCCCTCATGGCGCGTCGCGAGGCGCCGCGTCATGGGGCCGTTCCGGCCAACGACGACACCACCGATAAGCTGAACGAGCGCCAGCTGAACGGCGTTGCCCCGCATTAACGACATTTTCAATATCTACTACGCAAAGGGTCTTATCGGGCGATCCGATGCGCCTTCCGCGCCTGGCCTGAGCTTACACTCAAGAGGCCACTTCACTTCGGTTCAGGCAAGACACGCCGGGCATGCCGCTGACACGGCGCTCTCGCTCGCCACACCTCGTTCTCGGTCGCGTTCTAATATTAGGTGTTTGGTCCCGGCATGAGGTGACACGGATCAAGTTTGAAGATATCGGGCGTCTTGGTCCAGGCCTAGCAGATCGCCTCGGACGGCGTCTTCCATCGGATGGCCTTGAGGTGCTTTGCGAAGTTGTAGGCCGAGATGAACGCCAGGACGTGGGCCTTGAGGCTGTCGAGATCCACATAGAGCATTTTCCGATCAAGTAGAGACGTATCCGGCTGCGGCGAGGAAGTTTCTG
>CAXTVM010000046.1:0-26894 GCA_964247725.1 uncultured Acetobacteraceae bacterium
GCTGATGATCGACAGCACCCATCTCAAGGCTCACCGGACCGCAGCAAGCCTGCTCAAAAAGGGGGTGCTCCGCGTTGCATTGGACGGACCAAAGGCGGCCTGAACTCCAAGCTGCATGCCGTCTGCGACGGGCACGGCCGACCGGTCGTCATGATGCTCACCGAAGGGCAGATGAACGACCACAAGGGCGCCGCTCTCCTGCTTCCTGTGCTCCCTCCGGCAGGCGAGTTGCTCGGCGATCGTGGATACGACAGCGACGGGTTCCGGGAAGGGCTGCGCGCTCGCGGAATCGAGCCCTGCATTCCGCCGACCAAAAACCGGAAGGTCCCCTTGGCCTACGACAAGGTCCTCTATCGGCAGCGTCATCGCATCGAGAATGCCTTCGGCCGTATGAAGGACTGGCGTCGCGTAGCAACCCGCTACGATCGATGCGCGCACGCCTTCTCTTCAGCGATCTGCATCGCAGCCACCATCACGTTCTGGCTGCCACAATGAGTCCTGAGCCTAGTGCCCCGGCCATGTGCGGCCGGGCGGACGTGAGGAGTATTGCGGGATGCAGCCGGACCGGAATTTAGACGAGGTCATCGTCCCGACATCGGACGTGGTGCCTCGGGCCCAGCAAGTTAGGCCGGAGCTAGCGGGGCGCGCAAGCCACCCGAGGACGACATCGGTCACCATCCCGCCGTTCGTGCTGGGGCCGGTGCAGCTACGTCAAGGATCCGCAGACCGGCCGCCGCGTGGCACGCGTCAACGACCGCGCGCGGTAGGAGGACGTCGAAGTTCCTTACCTCCGGATCGTCGACCAGGACCTGTGGGAGGCGGCCAAGGCCCGGCAGCAGGCGCTCACCCACGAGATCGGACGCGATGAGGCCGGCAATGTGCTCAACCGGGCGCACCGCGGCGTCTTCCTGCTGAGCGGCCTGCTGCGCTGCGGGTGCTGCGGCGGCGGCTACACCATCGTCGGCCGCGACCGCTACGGCTGCGCCATGCGCCGAAGCAAGGGCACCTGCGGCAACGCCACCACCATCATCCGGCAGACAGTGGAGCGGCGGGTGATGGACGGGCTGCGCGAGCGGATGCTGACCCCGGCACTCGCCGCCGAGTTCGTGCGGGCCTACTAGGCCGAGCTGGCGGACCTGGAGCGATCCACCGGCAAGGCGAGCCAAGCCGCACGGGCACGGCTCGACGAGGTTGAGCGCCGCCTCGGCGGCGTGCTGGGCGCGATCGAGAACGGCGCCTGGAGCCCGAGCCTGCAGGCGCGACTCGACGAGCTGGAGCGATCGAAGCTGGACCTGACCGCGCAGCTGGAGGCCACGCCGGCGCCGTCCAAGGTGGTCCGGCTGCACCTGGACATGGCTGAACTCTACCGGGAGCGTGTGGCGGCGCTGGAGCGGGCGCTGTGCGATCCAGAGGTGCGTCAGGAGGCATCGGAGGCGCTGCAGGCGCTGATCGAGCGCGTCGTGCTGACCCCGGATGCGGGGGCGCCGGACCGGTTGCGGATCGAGCTGGCGGGCGACCTCGCCACCATCCTGACGTTAGCGGCTGGGGACGAGTCCAAGCGCCTGCTCCGCCGGGGCTGCACGCATACGGACGGCCGCGCCAGCGCGCCGTCACGGCTTGCTGGAGCGGCCTATCTGCTATGGGGGTTGCGGGGACCCGCAACATCCTTGATTTGCTACTGACTGGGTAGCCGGCCGAAGCCGCGTCACGCGGCATCGCGGATGCTGAATTGCGGATTTGTAGGCTTACTCCTCACCGTCTTCAGCTGTGGACGGCGGAGGCGAAGGTATTCTGGCCACTAAGCCGTCAATGACGATCGCTGCCACCTCCAACGAGCGCTGATCCAACGCCTGCAGAGCGGCGGATACCTTCAATCGCAGTTGACCGGCCTCATCGGCCTGGCCGACGGGCGACCCCAGCATCTCGGTCACGGGCGCACCCAGGACGGCGCAGATGCGCATGAAGGTCTCGAGGTCGGGCTCGTAGCGGTCGATGATGTAGCCGGCATAGCGCGTCTGGCTCAGCCCGGCGCGCCGCGCGATCTCGGCATCCGACAGTCCCAGTGCGCGCGCCCGGGCGCGCAGCCGCTCTCCCAATCCCTTCATAAGTGACTTGTCCGCCGAGCAGATCACGGGTGCCATTCGGGTTTGCCGCTTGCAGCAAACGGCTTACCGTGATGGAGTCCTGCTCTCGGCAAGGACGATGGCGGGCATCAGCCTGCCCGGATCAGGGGGCAGGATGCAGGACGTGGTCGGCCATTGCCATCTCCGTTGGGCCGGGCTGGTAGCCTGCGGGCTGTTCCTGCTGCCGGGTTGCTCGAACCCGCAGGAGACCAAGGTCACCCGTGCGATCGCGGCCAAGTTCCCGGACGGTCCGCGCCGGTGCCTCAACCTCGGCAACGCCACCGGGATCCATGTTGCGGCCGGACCAGGCGAGACGATGTGGTATCCGTCCACCGGGCCGACCTCGCCGGTGCGACACCTGTTCGTCTTCTGGGCCGCCCGGGCCGATGCGCCGGTGCCCGAGTTCGTCGCCGATCTGGCCGACCGTGGCGTCCTGACCAAGGTCACGGTGGAGGTGCATACCGATGCCGAGACCACCGCGCTTGGCGCGCAGACAGTCTCCGCAACCGGCATCTACGACCACCCGACCCTCTATCGGCACCTGACCCGGACGTTCCCGGTCGACATCTACACCACCAACGCGTTCGACGATGCGTTCGGCTACGTGCTGCAGACCACATTGGGGCCGAGCTTCATGCAGGGACCGGGATTTCCATCCCGGCTCTACGACACGCCGTTGCCGCCCCCCGACACGCACTACCTGGTGCCGACCACCCAACCCTACGCCATCAGCACGGTCTCGGCCGCCTGCTTCCCGGAGACGCTGGACGGGGTGGACGCGATCCGCGTGAAGGACAACCTGTTTGGCGGCCACTACATGGAGGCCGACGTCCGCTTCACCGGGCATCCGCCCCCCTGGATGCAGACGCGCATCTTCCAGCGGGCGGCGATCGGGCCGGATACGCCGTCGATCACCAAGCCCCGCCGCGCCACCGTCATCCTGAACATGGACGGCGACAAGCTGACCTACGTGCGCGAGGAGACCCGGCCGTGATCGGCATCAGGAACCGGCGTCGGGAGCCATGGCACGCTATCCTCGGCAGGACGGCGATCGCGGCCGCGCTGCCGCTAGCGTTAGAGGCTGCAGTGGTCAGCACAGCGGAAGCGGCCGATCTGCCCGCGCAGCTGCTCGCTGCCGCCAAGGCGATCCCGGCCGATGCCGGCGGCCGCCGCATCTGCCTGTCGATCAACGGCCTCACCAACGCGTTCGGCATGCCGCCGGTGCTCGGCGACCAGCGGGTGTCCGCCGGGTCGGCCACCTACGCCGCCGCGACGGTCGGCGCCTACCTGGGTGATGGTCCCGCCGGCGCCCCGGCCTCCCCGTTCGCGCAGGCGCTGCTCGACGTCGGCGCCGCCGCTCGGCTGCGGGTGATCTGGACGCAGCACACACGCGTGCCCACGCTGCGGACACCGCAGCTACAGGACCTGGGCACGGCAGCCTCGGGGGGAGGGACGGCGCCGCAGCCGGCCTTCGTCGAGCGGGACGCCACGTCGGAAGGCGACGTCTATCTCGTCACCGGGCCGGACCGCCAGCTGTTTGCCCATGACGCCGACTTCCTGGTGCCGCGACCGCCGCCGTTGGCGAACGCGAGCGCCGATCCGGCCAGCCAGGGACCGGGTGCCGGTTCGCCGCCGCCGGGCATCTGGAGCACGAGCCATCTTTGCTACGCGCTCGTGCCCGACCGGGTGCTGGAATACGGCGACGTCGTGGACCACGGGAACGGCGTGTCGGAGGTCACCGCGCTGATCCTGTTCCGCCCGGACCGCATGCCGGCCTGGGTGACGGACCAGCGCGTGATCCAGGCGCTGCAACCGCCCATGAAGCCGCTGGACGTGCGGGGGGTGGTGTTCCGCAACGATGGCGATGGCTGGCGGGCGCAACCCAGCCAAGCACCAATGCTGCCCGGCAAGACCCACATCCTCGCGGAGGACGGCCGATGAACGCCTTCAGGACCACCGCGCTCGCCGTCGCCTCGGCCCTGGCGCTTGCAGGTTGCAAGGCGATCGGGCCCACCGTCGGCTTCAGGCCTGGACCCAACATGCTGGCGTCGGTGCTTATGGCTGACAAGCGGACCTGCATGGACGCCACCGACAGGCAGGTGCAGCCGTTCGCTAACCGGCTGAACGTTGCTTTCCGGACGACGCAGCAGATCGAGGTGGACAACCAGCGCATCCAGGACGCCTACAACGCCGCCTTCATGCAGTGCATGGTCCAGCAAGGCGCCGTCGCCGATACCGACCCTCCAACGGCAGCCGGAACGGCGATCGCAGTCGCGGCGCCGCGATCACGGGACGCGCCTGCCAACAACAATGTCGGGACACTGGCGAGCGATCGTGGCCCGGCGGCCGAGTCGTTCAGGCAGTGGTTCACCCGGCAGCGCAAGGGATGCTTCGACCAGCAGGGCAAAGACGCCCACTGCAGCCTGAGCGTCAACATGCGCAGCTACAAGCTATACCAGGGCGACGCGGGTCACGGCCTGAACGCCGACGTGCTGGTCGTGGCGTGGTTCGCCGAGGATCCGACCGGCAATGGGGAAGGCTCGCTGATCGGCTATCTTCGGCGCGAGGGCAGTGGCTACCGGTTCGTCAAGGAGTTCCAGACCGAGCGGGTGTTCGGTGTGGCACCCCGGACCGACGTGCAATTCGACTCGGGCACGATCTCGTTCCTGGCCATGACCAACATTCCCAGCGAAGGGCGGAACTCTGATGCCGGCCGGACACCGATGATGCTTAGCATCAATTGAGGCTTTAGAAACCGCGCAGGATCCGCAAGATTTCCGATAGCTGTAGGTCCAGACCGGGTATCGATGGTGGCAAGGGTCTCACCGAAGGGATCATGACGGGGAGGGAGTAGCTGGCGCGAGCTTCCTGCAACCCCGATAGTGCGGGCGTGGAAGCAAGCTTTCTACAACGGCCCATCCTCAAATTCGCTGCACGCATTGACCTTCCGCCACCAAGCTTGGACACCAACGGCCAGACACTCGATTACTCATCCCTAGCCGGACGCCGCCGGGCGGAGCTGACCAGGCTCGCCTACGGCTAAGTTGCACCGGCGCCGGTGCGGACCGATCCTACCGGCCCTCGAATAGCCTCGGCGTGACGCGGGCGCTGTGATGCTAAATAAGACTTCCTGCTCTCGGGCGGGTTGGGTTAGGGCTGCTGTCGGCGTTTCGCACCCTCCTCGCCGCTACCGCTGTCCTGCCGCTCGTCTTGTTCCTGGCGCGATCGATCTGCTGGATCATTGCTTCGAACGGGTCGGGTGCGCCTCGCAAAGAGTCCCAGATGAGTCCTGCGCCGCGTGCCCAATGTGCCGCGACGAGTTCCCGCAGTTGCTTCCTGCCTAAGTCTTGTGAGCCGGTGTGGACTATGATCAGACTGACCCACACGCCGAGATCGCCCTGATCCTGGCCGAACAGTGTCTCCCCACGAATGGTGCGGCCATCCAGGTTGTCCACTGGGTTCGGAGGTGTGGGCATTTGCAGGGAGCGTCCGAGCGCGAGCCGGGCAGGCTGGTACCTGTGCTGCAAGGCGAGACCGCTCAGGATTGACATCGTTGCGGACTCGCCCGAACGCGACGTCCGAAAGTCGATGCGCCCGATCTCGCCAATGCTCAGGACGTTTGTTGCTCTGGAGGGGGTCATCCGGCCTTTCCTGTCGTCATGCCGGCTCCGGGGCCATTTTGAGCCCCTCTGCGAATGTGCTAATCCCAACTCCCGAGACCCTGTCCACGTGATGTTCGAGGCGAGCGCTACCGCCGAGGTACTCGCCGATGGCTTGAAGGTTCGCTGAGGTCATCTCCTCGGGCTGCGTGAGCAGAATTGTTTGGGAGGTGCGGCTCCCGAGTAGTTCGAGTACGGCGCGGCGATGCAACGTGTCAAGGCGCCCGAGCGGCGTGTCTACGATGAGCGGCAGCCGGTCGCCGACCAGCTCGCCGACTGCGCCTATGAGTGCCATGGCGAAGAGCTGGCTCTCGCCAGCCGAGAGCCTGAAGTCCGTTACGTCCCGGTCGTAGCTGTCGTAGAGCGCGATCGAGCCGTCGGCCCCGATGTCGATCCGGGCGAGCTGGTCCTTATGCGAGAGTGTCCGGAAGCACTTGGTGACGGCTTGCGCGAACCGCTTGTGCTCGGTGTCGGCCAGGCGAGCCATGTGGGCGTCGATCAGCTCGGCCAGCTGGCGCGCGGCCGCCGCCGCCTTGAACCTCGGCGCGGCGTCTCGGGCCAAAGCGCCCAGGCGGTCAAGCTCTGCGCGCTTCGGCTCTAGAGACTCCTGCAGAGCGGCGGCGTGCTGGCGGCGCGCTCCGCGTTCGCCTTCAGCCTGTTCAATGCGATGAGCTGCAATGGCGAGCCTCTCCTGTGCCCCGGCCCGTTGCTCACCCCCGCGGCGGCGGTCAGCGATCATCGCTTTCGTTACGTTCAGCGAGTTGCGCGCTAGCCGGTGGGCCTCGCGGGCCTTTGCCAGTCGTCCTAGCGCGTAGTCTCCGGAGATCATACTAAGCCGGCGGTAGGCCGCGCGGGCGGTGCTTCGGTCGAGGGGACCGTCCTGTCCACTGCGGTCGTCCGGCGTTTCGTGCGGCCGGCAAGCTTGGTGGAAGCGTTCGCGGAGTGACTCGCCGTGCGCTGGGTCGAGAGGCGGACCCGAGCTCTCGAACCGTCTCCAGATGATTTCGATTTCGGCTTCGTCGAGGATTGGTCCCCCTGTCGAGCCTTGTTCCTGACTTTCGAGGTGCTTCAGCGTGGCCGAGATTAGATCCTGCCCCACAAGCGTAAGCGGCCCATCTTCCGCTATCAGGCTGACGATCTCGCGTTCCAGGAGAACTACCTCGTTTGAGAGCCTGTGCTCCGCCTCAAGCAGCGTCGCCATTTCGCCATGCGACGCGGCGGCGGCCGCGAGTTGGGCGAGCGACTCGTCGCGTGCCGCGCGGTCCGCCGCCACCCGGGCATCGATCTGTTTAATGGCCGCCAGCTCTCCGGCCATGTCGCGCTCGATCGCGTCCACGTTGTCCCGGAGCCCGCTTAGTGTCCTGAACGTATCTTCGCCGCCGCGCTCTCGGTCGCGCGCGTAGTCTTTAAGGTCCTCCGCAAGCGCGGCGAGGTCGCTTAGACCAAGAATCCTGTCAAGAGCCGAACGGACCTGATCCGACATGCGCCGGTCCGCCCATCGCTCCACCTGCTCCCCATCGAAAACAAAAAAGGGGGCGAGCCCGGCCGGCATGATGCGCCGTTCTATCTCCTCCTGCCTCCACTGCTGCAGCGGCACGCCGGCCGGCGCCTTCAGGGGTGCCCTGTCCCGCCCGGTGCGCACCAGCAGCTCTTCATCCTCCTCGATGAGGCGACGCGCCTCGTCGAAGTACCACTTGCGCTCGACGGCTATGGGGCCCTCGGCGGTGGAGAACTCCAGCTCGACGCTGCACATGCCAGCCTCGGTCGCGCGCGCCGACCGGTGGAGCGTCCTCTCCAGCAGCGCGCGGTAGGACCGCCGGCGCTCGCCCCGCCCGACCGTCCCGTTCATCAGGAAACCTATGTCCGTCAGGGCGCGGCTGCCGAACAGGCCGAACGCGAAGGCTTCCAAGATCGAGCTCTTGCCATAGCCGTTGTCACCAAGAATCACGACGGTTGACCGTTCGGTCGCCGTGCCGGGTATGACGAGTTCGGCCCGCTCGAACGATTTCCAGTTGCAGAGACGTAGGCGCTCAAGGCGGACGCTCAAGCCTTGAGCCGCGATCATGGGTGCTGATTCCGAGACGCCGCGGCGGCCTTCGTCTCCGCCGCCGAACAGCTGATCCATGTGGGCGAAGAGGCTGCGGCGATTTCCCGCCCGGGACGTTGTCGCACGGATAGCGGTGAGTGCCGCTATCGTTTTTGAGACGGCCGGGTTATCAAAAGCTGCCACGTCGGCGGGCATTGTTCCTCTCACCCCGGAGCGCTCTCGAGGAGCCCGTCGGCTGCCCAGTGGCGCTTTATAGCCTCAATCTCGTCGACGCTAATCAGTTCAAGCCCAACCTCCTCCTGCGTGGAGAGGAGTCGGTCGAGGATCTCGCGGCGTGCTTGCAAGGTGAATGGGCCGGGGATGAGCCGGCCCTCGCCGACGAAGTTAAGACTGCCGTTGCGCCGCCGCTCCGACCGCTTGCTGTTGTCCTCGCGCAGCGCTTTCAGCCAGTCTCGCATCTCAAGGAGCGGCTCGAGGTTACCGTGGCCGGCGTCAACGAACGCCTCCGCGCTGCGGTCTTTCTCGACGACTGTGCACGTCCAGCATCCAAACCTAGACGACTTTGTTCCGCACGACGGGGCCTCCTCCTTATCCGTTACCAGGGGGCACTCGCCGGCCACCGCGTTCCGATAGATGGTCACCAACTCGCGGTGGCTTCCACCCCATGGCGGCGACGACTGCAGGAGCACCTGCCAAACCTCTTCGGTGCTGAGGTCCACGATTGGCTTGTAGATGAGGCAGCCCTGCAGGCTGTTGTGGGGGTTGAGGCGCTGTCCGGCGTTTCGGTAGCGGAAGACGCTGACCGCCCTCTGTGCCGACTCCGCCGCTCGCACGCCCAGTAACATAATGACCTGACCCGCCTGGTCGACCTGCTCCCGAACGTACTTCGCCGTCGGGGCGATCTTCATCCGGTCGGTGCACCATCGGAACATTCGACTGGGTGAGGGGTAGCCCCGGCCGATTAGGTTGACCCAGAACGTCTGATCCAGCTCTGGGACCGTCCGGGCCACGGTGACCGGGAGGCGAAGGGGCTCAACTGCGGCCGCGATTCGGTCGAGCACAGTGTCCAGGTGGCGGGCTATAATGGGCGATTCGACTAGCGTGTCGTTCGCTACGACGTGGACTGGCCGCGTGCGGGCCCTCGGTGGCAGCGCCATGAGCATCTCGAACACAAGTTGCGCGAGCAGCGTGCTGTCCTTGCCGCCCGAGAAGCCTATGATCCAGGGTGCCGCGTGTGGCTGGCGGTACTCGTCCTTTAGGTCTTCCAGGATCCGGCCGATGCGTTCGTCGAGCGGCTCATCGGGCTTCGACGCGGACAGAGCGGTCATGCCACCCTCCGCGCGGTCGCGCGTAGCGCCTGGACCGCTGCAAAGATCTCGGCCGCGGCGGCGGCCACGTTCTCCTGCGTGGTCGCGCGCCCGAGGCTCAGCCTGACGGCCTGCTCGGCACGTCGTCCAATCACGCCGATCGCCGCCAGCACGTGCGATGGCTCGAGCGACGCTGACGTGCAGGCGGAGCCGGTGGACAGGGCCACCACATTGCGTAGCCGCATTACGAGCGCCTCACCGTCGACGCCGTCGAAAGACACGTTGAGATTGCCAGGCAGCCTGGGGCCGCCGCCGTTCACTACCAGTCCGCCGGCTTCGCTGAGCTGCTCAAGAAGGGAGTCGCGCAGGCGCGCCACACGACTCGCGTCCGTCTCCATCTCCATCTCCGCCAGGCGGCAGGCCTCGCCGAATCCGACACAGAGTGCGACTGGCACGGTTCCGGGGCGCAGGCCGCCCTCCTGCCCTCCGCCGCGGGTGATCGGCTGCATGTGGCGGCGCAAGCTGCGCCTCACGTAGAGCGCTCCGACCCCCATCGGCCCGCCCAACTTGTGCGCGGACATGCTCGCCAGGTCGATCCCTTCAATGCCGACTTGGACCTTTCCCGCGGCCTGGGCCAGGTCGGTGTGCAGGAGCGCTCCTGCGGCCCGGGTCCGCCGGGAGATTGACGCCATGTCCTGGACCGTACCGATCTCGTGGTTCGCAGCCGCAACGCTCACTAGGCCGGTTCCTGACGCGAGAGACCGGTCCAGCTCCGTCAGATCGAGCTCACCAGTCGACTGCAGCGGCAGCAGCACGACGCGCATGCCGGCAAGATCCTCGCATGCGGCCAGCACGGACGGGTGCTCGCCGGCCGCGACGAGGAGCCGGTTCGAGTCGATCTGGGTCAGTCGGCGTGCAACGCCGCGAATAGCAATGTTGTTGGCTTCGGTCGCGCCCGAGGTAAAGATGATTTCAGCAGGCTCAGCGCCGATCAAGTTCGCGACATTGCGCCTGGCCTCCTCCACGGCGCTCCGCGCCTCCTCTCCTGGACCGTGGGTCGAGTGAGGATTTGCATCGTATCGCGCGAACGCGTCGGCGATTGTCGCCGCGACCCTGGGGTCAAGAGGCTCGTGCGCCTGGTGGTCGAGGTAGATCGGCAGTTGAGCAGTCACCCGGGAACTCCATGCGCGTCTGGCTACTATCGCGGCGCGGCGGATACCGGTTGATTGTAGGGCAGACGGCGTGAACCGAGAAGCGCGACGATCGTCGTCCTCATTACCGACGTCAGCTTGCCGGTGGGCTGCCAGCCTCGTCGATCGCGGACCGGCGCGAGTCTGCGCGGCCAGTTCCCGCAGTATTTAAGCCTGGGCCTAGTCGCCTGCGGCGACAAGCCTAGACGGTGTCTGGGTTGCGCAGTGGCCGAGCCCGCTGCCTTCACAGCAGAGGCCGTAGCAAGGCTGGTGTTTGACGTCGCGGTCGCAAGTAATCGCCTCCGGTAGATCACAGATCGCGTATCTACACCAAATTTATTGCCTTGCACGGTGCCGATCTGCTGACGACTATCGATCTTTTTACAACAATGAACTCCACTGAAGACCCTAGCGAAGTGAGAGTGAACTTGGTTGATACCGGGAGTGGGAAAGATATGCTTGACAGCAAGGCATAGAGATGCTTATCTTCCGCTAAGTTGTTGATTATTGGCGGCCCTCGCGTCCTGCCTATGGGCGTTGTGTCATACGCGGGCGCCCGCATTGATGTGGGATCAATCGGGCGTCCGACATTGCGAAGGGCGACGGCTTGTGTTCCATCTGAGATCATGAGCGATGGCGTTGAAGGTAAGCAACCTAACAATCTTGATCGGATCGTGCGCGAGGTTGCGGCGGAGCAGAACGTCGACCCGGAGCTACTGATCCGCCTGCTCCGGCTGGAGGAAGAGCACAGCGAGTTGCACGGTTGGGGCGCCCGGCCGCGCCTGCGCCGTGCAGCCGAGCAGATCTTGGACGCGGCGCTTGCGGCAAAGCCCGACGCCGGATGAAGCTGCTCTCGGTAAGGTTGACTAACATATTTGCCTACTTTCAAGAGGAGGCGATTGACCTCTCGCTAACCCGCGGTGAGCGGAATGTGATCCTCATCTGGGGGCGCAACGGCAAGGGCAAGACGAGCTTTATCAACTCGATGAAGCTGCTGTTCGCCGGCATCGATTCCGAGCGGACAAGGACAGTTGGCTTTCCGCCCCGGCCTCTGCCCCATGGCCAGTTCGTCAGGGGCGACGGCGAGCATTGGATCGGAGTGGTCAACCGCCAGGCAGCGCGCCAGGCTGAACGTGAGCGGCGGCCTGTCACCGCGAGCGTGTCCGCGACGCTCGTCGTCTCGGGGCAGGAGATCACCGCCGAACGCGCTTGGACCGTCGTCGACCGGACGTACACCGAGGCCTTGCAAGTAACGGACGGTTCGGCCCGCCTGACCGGCGACGCGGCCGCGGAGCGCTTAGCCGACATCCTGCCGCCGGATTACGTCGATTTCTTCTTTTTCGATGGCGAGGACATCAAGGCTCTGGCGGAGACCGCGGAACGGAAATCTTTGGACTTCGACCGTCTGCTTCGGATCACCTTCGTCGCTGAACTGGCCGGGGAGCTCCGGAACGTCGCAGTCGAACGCCGCCGGCGTACTATGGACACGCGGGACCGCGAGCAGCTCCGGTCCGTCGAGCGCGCCATGCAAGAGGCGCGTGCAGACCGCCGTGAGGCGACCCGCGAGCTGGCCACCGTCGAGGAGGAGCTAACCTCTAGGGGCGCCGAGCTCAAGCGGCAGCAGACGGTGCGCGACAACCTGTCCAGCGGTGCTTCGGATGCACAGCGCGAGGTCCTCGAGCGGAACCTCAAATCGACGCAGGGCAAGTTGCTGGACGCCGTCAATACGGTCGTGACGAGCGTGCCGGCACAGTCGCCGCTCATTGCGAACCTGCCGCTGGTGGGTGCCGCTCTCGCCGAGCTCGAGCGACGCGTCGGCACCGCCGCGGGCGCGGAGGCCGGCCTGATCAGGCGCATACAGGAGCAGCTTCCCGCCTGGGTGGATGACGCGGAGCTCGAATTGGACGAGGGCGCACGCGAGGCGTTGGTGGGGGCGCTGCGCGCCGGGGTCGCATTGATGGCTAAGGAACGGGGCGATCTGGGCCTCTTCGCCGACCTAGACGTCGCTAGGGCAGACCGTGTGCGGGAGAGGCTTCTCAAGTTCGCAAGCGGCGGGGCGCAGGTCCGAGCCGCCCATTTCAAGTTGCTGATGGAGGCGCACAGGCTGCGGCTGGAGGCCGACCAGATCCGGGACGACCTCATGCGATTGCAGGTCGGCAGCCAGGCAAACATAGATCGGTATCGTGCCGCGGTGGAGCAGATTGCCTCGCTGGAGTCAGAGATCGCCCGGCTTAATCAGCGGAAGGGCTTCAGTGCAGGCCGGCTCGACGAGGCGGAGGCGACCCTCCGCGCGAAGAAGGCTGAGCTGGCGGAGCTTGAGCGTCGGCTGGTTCGGGCCGACCAAGACGAGACCGAGGCGCGCTTCGTTGAGGGCGCGGAACGCGCGCTTCGCGAGGTCCGCGAGCGCATGCGCGCGGCGGCGCGGGACGAGGTACAGCGGCGGCTGAACCTGCGGTTTCGCCAGTTGGTGTTCGACCATTCGCTCATCGACCGTATTGAGATTGACGACACATACACTCTGACGTTCTTCGATGAGGGCGGTCGCCGGATCGGACGCGCCAGCCTCTCAAGCGGACTGAAGCAACTCGCCGCGACGGCGCTCCTTTGGGCGATGAAGGACGCGGCGGGCATCGAGATGCCGGTCATCATCGATACACCCCTCGGGCGCATCGACCGCGAGAACCAGGACAACATGCTGGTGGGGTACTACCCCAAGCTCTCCGAGCAGGTCGTCATGCTTCCAACCAACGCAGAGATTGACGCGCGCAAGAAGAGGATGCTGGAGCCGTTCATTGCGGACGAATGGCGCATCAACAATGACGCAGGCGATGCGGCGACCTTCGAGCACCGGCCGCTGGTGGAGGTCTAGGGTATGGTAGATCGCGTCCATCTTAACGCAGACGAGCGCGACATGCTGGCGACCGTGCGCGGTGGCCTTCAGGCGAAGGTAGACCAGTGGATCCCAGCCCGATTGGCGCTGGCACGGTCATTACAGATGGCGAACGCCCCTAGTTCCGAGGATTATCCAGTACAGTCGCAGCAGCCAAAAGGGACCGAGCTTCATCCGCAGCAGCTCACCGGAGAAGGCGCTCCGGACGACCAGGACTTGACCGACGCCTTCCGTGCGCTGCTGTCCGCTTACGAGGGGCGGAACCTGTTTGGCGACGACGAGGCGTTTCACGCCTCGCTTCAGCGGCATGTGAGACGCGGTCTCCGAGATCTTCTCGCCGGCTGGACTCGGGACACCGACTTCAATCAATTCCTTGCGCAGGAACTACTCTTCGATCCGGGCGGCTCGGACGACACAAGGTCCAACTTTGGTGATCGCGACGTCGCGGACAGAGTCCTGAGGGTCCTCGGCCAGCTTGGGATCGGCGCCAATCTGCTCGCGGTCGACGAGGGTCCGCGCCTGACTCGGATGACGCTGGAGCTGCACGCGCTCGACGACCTGGACCGCCTGCGCCGTGGCCAAAACAAGATCGCTTTCGCGCTAGGACTCGGCCAAGAGGCGGTCAGCAGCTCGCTCGCGGGAGGCGAGCGCCAAGTTTGGCTGTTCGTGCCCCGCCCGCCATCAAGTTGGCGCACCGTGACCTGGTCTCAACTTCGACCGGCGCTCGACTCCGACGCGGCGAGGGCGATGGCGCTGCCCGTCTGCCTCGGGACGGATGTTCTCGGGGCGCCGATGCTCATCGACTTGGCCGAGGCTCCGCACCTCTTTGTCGGCGGAACCACCGGCAGCGGGAAAAGCATGTGCCTGCATACTATGCTCCTGTCGTTGTTTGAGGGAGCCGCCGCGACCGAATTCGTGCTCATAGACCCGAAGGCGGTCGAGCTGAATGCCTACGACCGGTCGCCCCGTGTTCGAGGCGGCGTCCTGACTTCCCCCGAGAGCTCGCTCGCGGCGCTAGAGGACTTAGTAGAGGAGATGGGCTCCCGGCAGGAGCGCTTCCAAGCACTTGGAGCCCGCAACTTGGCGGAAGCGAACGAGCGGGGTGCCAGTCTGGCCCGGATCGTAGCGGTGATCGACGAGCTGGGGGACCTCCTGCTCAGCCGCCGCGAGGTCGAGCTCCCGCTCATCCGACTTGCGCAGAAGGCACGTTCGGCCGGCATCCACCTGGTGCTTGCAACGCAGCGACCGGAAGCGGCGACTTTTCCGGGGATGCTGCGGTCGAACATCCCGAGTAGGATCGCGTTGACCGTCCAGAAGGCCTCTGAGTCCCGGATCATTCTCGACGAACCGGGCGCGGAGAGCCTGCTGATGCGCGGCGACATGCTGGTGCGGTTCGCTGGGCAGCCGACAAGACGCGCGCATGGCTGCCGCGTGGATCCCGGCGACATCCTGGCCGCGGTAGGTTCGTGACGGACCTCCTCCTTTCAGACTTGCGTCTTGTCGGGTTGACTCTCGACGAGCTCGGACCATTCCAGGGTGGCGGACAGGTGTTTACTTTCATGGGCGACACGCCCGCGCTTGAGAACTCCGACGCTTTGCCCGGACCGAGCAGCCTGTATATGCTGTTGGGCCGCAATGGCCGTGGAAAGACGACTGTCCTTGAGGCAATCCATGGCCTGTTCGGGCTTATGGCCAATCCGCCGACGGGACGATTCGCCGACGGGACGGCTCCGGGACGTGCTCAGCTGGACATGCGCGTTACTTGGACAATTGACAGCGTGACCAGTACGGTCCTTCTGTCGATCTGGACCGGACAACCCGGTCCGTTGAGCGACTGGAACGAGGAGCGGCTGGAAAGCGAGGCCCAGGCGACCGATTGGGCGAAGCTCGGACTCGTGCCTATGCCGCTCGGGCCGCAGTCGACCGAGGGGTCGAACGAGATCGGGCTCATCCTCTACCGCGCGATCCGCGAAGCGGCGGGTCAGACGCCCGCTCAGATATTCGGCAGCGGACCCGACCTCCCGACCGTCCTTTACTTCCCCGCCGACCGTATGCTGATGCCGTCGACCCAGCGCCGAACAGTCGAGGCGCCAGACAACTGGATCTATCAGCCAGCGCACCGCTTCGGAGTGGATGGGGCGGACTGGAATACCTCGCTGGAGAACCTCCTTGTCTGGTTGTCCTGGCTCGGCGAAGGGCAGCTTGAGCAGATCCTTGAGTTTGTCAATATCAACCTTTTCGACGAGGGTAAGTCCATGCGCCCGCCGCGCCGACGGGAGGTCGCGGTCTACGTGTCCAGCGAGGGGCAGGAGCATGGCTTGGACGGTTTGAGCCACGGCGAGAGAGCTTTATTACAAATCTATCTGAGGACCGTGGCACACATGTCGCGGAACACCGTAATCCTGCTCGACGAAGTCGAGCTCCACCTCCACACCACGTGGGTAAATCGGATGTTCCAGGTGCTGAAGGCGCTGCTTAGGTCCATGCCGACACTCTCAATCGTATTCACCACGCATGACCGCGAGCTTGTGAAGGTATTCAACCACCGGACACCCGAGCGGGGCATCGTAAAGGGCGGTTATCTATTGACGGAAGACATTAGCTAATGGGACGGCTGGGAGACCTTGATCCCGACGAACTGGACAACCTCTTTTCGGATAAAACTATTGTCTACGTGGAGGGCGAGGGTGACGAGGCTGTCTACAACAGCCTCGTGGGAATGGATGTCGGTGAGTTCCTTGAATTCAAGGTGCCGCGTTCGGGTGGCTCCGGCCACTTCGCCGTGCGGGATGAGGTGCACCGTCAGCGCGAGAGGGGCAACACCAAGGTGCACGGCCTCCTTGACGGTGAGGCCGCGGCGGCGTTCGGTTTTGTCGAGGCGCTCATCGATAACCGGAGCATGTTCTTCTCCCTCGACGGGCCGAAGCTCTCAGGGCTGCTGTTCCTCGCCGAGCTAGAACTTGAGAACATCATGCTATGCCATGCAGACGTGGCGTCGTTCATCGCGAACCAGGTCACCTTCGCCAGGGTTGGCAAGGTTCCCAACGAGGTAATTCACGCCGACCTCCGGCAGCTGGCGCAGCGGTTTTACGTTCTTGCAATTCTGAAGTTCGTCGCCGGGGATTTCCACAGGGGCGGCACGCCGTGCAAGCAGGTGAGCGTGCACGAAGGCATGTTTCAATCGAAGCTGACGATCCTCGGGATACTTCGCACGCTGAAGCCCAAGATTGTGGCGGAGGGTCTGGAATGGTCGGCCTTCCTCAGGCGGATGCTCGTTCTAATGAGACGCGTGAGGGCGGCGTTCATCAGCAATGGGCAGGACCTGGAAGCTAAGGAGCGGCATCTGACGCGACTTGCGGACGGCAAGGGCATGCTGAAGTGCATCTACACCAAATTTTACGGCGGGAGCCCGGCCTGGGAGGGTGTGCTAAGCGAGCGAGTTCGGCTCTCGCCTTACGCGGAGGCATTCCGTAAGAACCTTCTCACGCGCATCGTCAATCGTCCGGCGGCGGCGGGTTCTCCTGCCTCGCGTCCCCGGCCTGAACTTGGGCCCGCTTGATGGTTGTCCCATGTGTGTGATGAGACTTAACATTGACAGACGTGCCGCCGGCGGCCTTCCGGTCAGCGCCTTATGTGTGGCAGATCGACATGTCGGGGCTCATAGCAGGTCATAGACAAGCCCGAGTGCTAACCTGCTTTCAGCGGTTTCCGGTGCGCCCAGCATGGCGTCGGCACTCCAGCTCAAGACGACGGCCGACCAGGCCTGGTGGCCGCCTAGCGTTGTTGCTGGACAGTTTGCGATGAAGTGGAGCACCGCCTCCGCCTCGGCCCATAGCGGCCCTATGATGAGGTCGCGCTCATCATCATCCCGAAGTAAGCGTCTCGTGCTGAATACGGTGCTGGGCTGTTTGAGCTGCCCCCTTCTGAGTGGTCCATCGACTATGACAGTCTGGATCGAGGAAGGGACGACGAATGCCAGCAAAGAAGCACAAGCCCGAGGAGATCATCGGCAAGCTGCGTGAGGTGGAGATCGTGCTGGGCCAAGGTGGTACGACCGCCGAGGCGTGCCGGCGGATCGCGGTCAGCGAGCAGACCTACTATCGGTGGCGCAAGGAGTATGGCGGGCTGAAGACGGATCAGGCGCGTCGGATGAAGGATCTGGAGAAGGAGAACCTGCGGCTGCGCCGCGCGATCTCGGACCTGACGCTGGACAAGCTGATCCTGCAGGAGGCCACCCGGGGAAACCTCTGAGCCCCGCACGGCGTCGGCGTTGCATCGACCAGGTAAAAGAGGTGCTGGACGTATCCGAGCGACGCGTGTGCCGCGTGCTCGGCCAGCACCGGTCGACGCAGCGCAAGCCGCCGTGCGGGGCAGATGACGAAGAGGCGCTCACCGAGGACATCATCGCCTTGGCCAAGCAGTACGGTCGTTGCGGCTACCGCCGGGTGACCGCTCTGCTGCATGCGGCCGGCTGGTCGGTGAACCACAAGCGGGTGGAGCGGATCTGGCGACGCGAGGGTCTGAAAGTGCCGCAGAAACAACCCAAGCGCGGCCGGCTATGGCTGAACGACGGTTCCTGCATCCGGCTGCGCCCGGAATATCCAGGGCACGTCTGGGCCTACGACTTTGTCGAGGCAAGGACGCATGACGGACGCAAGTTCCGCATCCTCACCATCATCGACGAGGCCAGCCGGGAATGCCTGGCGCTGATCGTTGCGCGCCAGCTCAACCACGAAGACGTGCTGGCAGCGCTTGCCGATCTGTTCATCGAGCGGGGTCCGCCAGCACATATCAGGTCGGACAATGGTAGCGAGTTCATTGCGACCGAGGTCCAGAAGTGGCTGGGCAAGATCGGCGTGAAGACACTCTACATCGCGCCGGGTTCGCCGTGGGAGAACGGCTATAACGAGAGCTTCAACGGCTCGCTGCGCGACGAACTGCTCAACGGCGAGATCTTCTACAGTCTCGCCAAGGCCAAGGTGCTGATCGAGGCGTGGCGGCGCCACTACAACACCATCCGGCCGCACAGCAGTCTGGGCTACCGCCCACCGGCCCCGGAAGCGGCGACACCGCCATTGCCGGCCTCCGGTTCCGCTTCGCTTCACCTCCGACCGGCGATGGCGGCGGAGATCACGATGCACTAACTATCAACCCGGACCACCCGGTGGGGGCTGCTCAGATCACGCTGCCGAATGGAACCTGCGTCCGGGTCGGTGCTGACGTGGGGCTGACGAGCCTGCGCCGGATCATGGCGGCGGTGCGCGCGTGACCCCGGTCGCCAGCAGCGTGCGAACCTGGCTGGCGACGGGCCATACGGACGTGCGTCGCGGCATGCCGGGCCTGGCATTGCTGGTGCAGCAGGGGTTCGGCCGGGATCCACTCGCCCCATAGCAGCGGCGGAAACTCCTGCTGCCACTGGGCAGGTAACATGCCGCAACCTCGCGAACGCGAGGTGGCAACCGTCCAAGCCAGTGATTCGTTGCAAACGCCTGCATCGGCCTCGAGCCGAACGGCGGCCACTGCCGGCGCGAACCACCTTGCAAAGCGCCGCTACCGCAACGGTCGCTCCCGGCTGCGGAGTTCAGCTGGACGGCGGCTGGGAGGCGCAGAGCGGTCGTTCTATCGGGAGGGTTAGACCGATCAGCAGCCTACGTGCACGCTTGGTGCCTCAGCAACTTGCAGCAGATCGCAGACCAACGCCAATGCCAACCTGCTCTCGGCAGTTTCCGGCGCGCCCAGCATGGCGTCGGCACTCCAACTCAGCACGACGGCTGCCCGGGCCTGATGGCCGGACGGCGTTGTCGCCCGGTGGTCCGCGATGGAGTGGATTATGGCCTCGGCCTCCTTCCACAGGGGCCCTATGACGAGGTCTCGCTGCTCGTCGTCCATGACACTTTCAGGTCCGTAGAAGGCTGAGCGGTACCGGCGCCAGAGCTCACCGGCGAGCAGGCAGGCTGCCATCAGCTCCGCATCGGGCTGACCCGGCAAAACTGCCAGGCTCTGCGCCACGGCTGTCAGCGCCGCGGCCGACGCCAGGTTGATCTGAGGCGCGTCGAAGCGACGCCGGGGGGTGCCCGGCGACTCCATCAATGTCGGCATTTGCGGTCTCCGATGGCGGGCGGCGCCGGAGCGCGCCCGCGTCGTTGTCGGGTTGGGCTCAGCGCCAGTGCGCACGCCGGAGCAGCATCCGCGGCATCAGGAGCGCAGCATCGCGGGCTGCCCGTCGTGCAAGTTCCGCCGCAGCGGCCTCCCGCATGCAGTCCGTCGCGGTAGCGCTGGCGACGACCCAGGACAGGTCCTCGGCGGCCACTCCAAACCACTCGTGCTCGTCGTCCCACGGTCCCGGCAAGCTCTTGGCCGGTGCCGTCGGGGTCGCGCTGATGGTGACGAATGCCTGCAGCCTGGGGTCACTTCTCATGCCTTCGAACGCGTCGTCGAGGGACGAACCGGCAGGCTGGCCCAGGCGCTCCGCGTGCCGAATCGTGCTTTCACCCGCCACCATTGCGGCGGCCATGGTCAAGTTTGCGATCGCCTCGGCCACCCAGGCGAGGCGGAGGTGACCGCTCGCGGGGGGCACCTGACCGGCGTAGTCCGTCCGGACCCAGTTGATCAGCGGCACCAGATCGAAGGAGGGTGCGCCCGGCCAGACCACCCGTGCGACCTTCGCCATGTCGATCCGCGCGATGCCCCGTGTCACCAAAGGCGGGAACCAATCCCAGGTCGCCGCCCCATAGACGGCGATGGCGTCGGGCGGATGAGGTGCCCAGATGGTCTGCGCGACGGTGGCCGGGGTGCAGACGGTCAGCTTCCGGGTGGTCTCGTCCGCAATGGTCGCGAAGCGGCGCGATGCCACTTCGAAGCGGGCACACCCGTCCACTCCCACGCCGAAATCCACGCGTGCCAATCCCCTTATCTCGGGGGTCGGCGCCGTGGTCGCCTCGAACGCAATGGCGCGGACGCTGGTGAACCACTGATCGTGGTCATTGAAACCGGAGTTCATGGTGATCCTGTTCGTATGGAGGATTACTGAGAACGACATCCACACCCCTGCCATCCGCAGTCATGGGCGCTCTCTGGGGAGGGGCACTTCCCCTCCCACCCACGTACCCACACCTCTGTCAGCGCTGCTTCCTGCACCGGGCAGGAGGGCCTCGCGACCTTGCCGGACGAAGCACCCACTAGGCGGCGTCCTGGTGTCCGAGGACCTGCGTCGGCTCGACGGCTCGCGCTACGCAAGAGCCGCAAGCATGCCCGTGACGATCGCGGCGAGGCGTAGCCGGTCAATAACTTGGTCGGCATACAACGTCACGGGAGGCGGCAAGCCGAGCGCCGCATAGGCTTCTGCCCGAGCCACCATGGTCTCGGCCACGTAACGGGCGCCGTGGATCGTCCTCGGCCGCCCGAAGCTGTCGACCAGGCCTGCCACCTCCACACGGGTCTGCGCTTTCTGGGATGCGAGAACGAAGTCGCTCCGCCGGACATGTCCTGTGAGCCGCCGACCCCCGGGCAGCGCCGCATCGGCAACCAGGGTCATGCCGACTGGGAGAGCGGTCAGGAGAGCAGCGCCGACGCAGAGCTCCGGGGTGGTCGGGCGCCAGTCCCGCGCCGCGCCTCTCCGGTCCCCGGTCGCCAGGGCCTTGACCTGTGCAGTGACCGCGGCGGTGCGGGCGGCGAGGTTAGGATGACGCCGGACAACCTCGGCGCGGAACGCTTCCCAGCTATCGGGCGTCTCGGCGCGCCGCAGGAAGAGTTCCTCGGCGGCGGCGTCCACGAACAACAGGCTGAGCGAACTTGGCAGCAACCCGCACCGTGCGGCGCACTCGACATACTGCTCCACGTCCCTGTCGAGTTGCCGACCCGGCGACACCGGCGCGGGAGTGTAGACGAATGGCCGAGAGACGTAGCTTCCCTTAGCGTCGTCGAAAATGGCCTTCGCAACCGTCATGTCGGTCTCCTTCGGTGCAAGGAAGCCGGAATCGGCTCTCCTTGGGGGCGCAATGCAGCGCCACCCACCACGACCAACCACTCTGCTTACGGACCTGGACCTTCGAGCCAGAGCACGTCGCCCTAACGCCCCTTCTTTTTCGGACCTCGACCGATGCCTGACCGCTTCCGACCGGATTTGCCCGCCGGCTCGGGCCCGATGCCTAGCTTGAGGGAACTGCCGGGGACTATGACGATGCCAGCGTCGGACGGCTTTGCCTGGCCGCCTGTGGATGGCGCAGGCACCCTCGACTGGCCCTCATCAACTTTGTCGCGATCGGTGGTGCTCTGTGTCAGTTGCGCTCCAGACCGCCGAGCTATCGCACGTTTCTGGCGCTGGCTGGCCACCGCGGCGCGCGTCGTGGTCGTTACCTCGTCTGGGGTGGGCATGCTCTTCGCCCACGCCAAGGTCGCGGCAGGATTGATCTGCAGCATTTTCGTCACGGTATATTCGACTGCGACTCGGTCGTCCGCCTGCGGCATGGCCGCTTCCCACGCCGCACGGACAGCCCCGCGCTCCGCCGGTGTCGTCGCCCTGATGAGGGCCGCTGCCCAGGCAGACGGCCACTTCTTGTGCCGGCCGACAATGACCTCGCCGACGATGACGACGGCCACGCCCAACCGCGATGTGCTCGTTGCCTCTAAGCTGGACGTGCCCAATGCGGGAGGTCTGACTACATCCGCCACCGTCGGGAGCGTCAGTGACGCCGATACGTCATCGGCCGACTGACCAGGCCCTGGTTGCGACGGCTTCACTGTCGTTCGCAATGGGGAAGCGGGCGGGTTTGGCTCGGCCGCTTGATCCGATGCCGCCGTCGCCTTGAATGCCGGCACGTCCGGTGTTGCTGGCGGTTGCGAGCGGATGTAGCGGCGCCGTCTTACCAGAGCGGAGTCCACTTCGCTGGCCGAGATCGGCACAATGTTCAACGCATCTGGCGCTGCTTCGACGACCGGCGGGGTCGCTCCCAAAGGTTTGCCGGTCAGTGGTAACTCGGTGTTGGAAGACTTCCCTGGCACAAGAGACTGTTGTCTAATGTCGATGCTCACGTCCGTCGCCCCAACGGGCAACGCTCCCGGTACGAGTAGTTGCATATCTGGAGCTGACGTTTGGTCAGCCTTCGGTTCAGTGTCCATCCGCCGTTCTGACCGTTGTTCCCAGGGGGCGTAGTCGACGACCTCCCATCCCGGCGACGCAGGGATGCCCAGCCTGTAAGCGAGCACCCATGGCATCTTGAACCGCTTCCGCTGATCGGACTTCGCGTCCGCCACACTTGGCAGTGTGTCGATGTCGAGATCGTCCATGCGCGCGACGACTTCGGCGGCCCGTATGCCCTTAATCTGTCGCGTTACGCCGTGGACCTGCAAGTCGGGATCGACGATGACCAGACCTCGCTTGTCACCACGCGCCAGCACCATCCCAATCTCGGCCAGCGCATCTCTGAACGATTGTCCACTGTCAGTAGTACTCCAGACGCCAGTGACCCGTTCTGCTAGCTGACTTGGCGTGATCCCGTTACGGTAGGCTTGCTGCTGTTCCGCCCACGTCGACGACCGACCTGGCAGCGCTTCAACATCGCCCATCAGCGTGAACGTGGCAGGTTGGTGGCCGAACTCGCGTTCGAGATCACGAGCGACCTTGTGGAGGCGACGGCGGTCATGGCCATCGTGGATTGCGGTCATGGTATCGAGATTGATCCGGCTCCACACGTAATGCCGGTGATCGCGACCGTTCTTGCGGTGGCTCACCACAATCCGCGGTTGCCCGGCAAACTCCAGCACGTCCTCCATCCAACGGGTTGTGGTTGCCCACTGCCCTTCGGTCAGGAGCGCCTGAGCCGGATCGGGGCTCACGCTCGCTGTGTATAAGGGTCGCCTTGTCCGTGCCCCGGCCCCATGGCCTGCCAGTTCCTCCAGCGCCCCCAGCAGGTCGGTCGCGACAGTCCCAGAAATCTCCCTAATGCAGAACTCTTCGTTCGTGTCGAGCCGCTGCAAGTGCTCGGCGATGAACCTGATGTCCGCTGCCCGGGCCTCTATCGCACCTCCCTTTATGATCACGGTCGATGCTTCTGGAGCGCGAGGACGACATTGCGCATTGAGCGCAGGTCTTCGAGCATCCGCGCCATCTCGGGCGGAGCCGGCGTGACGCCATCGCTGTTCAGTCTCCTTGCTATCTGATTTACGTTCGTTCCGATCTTTCCGAGCTGTCCAAGGATACGAGCCAGCTCCTTTTTCTCGACGGGCGGCCGTCTTACCGCCCGCGGCCCAGGCCTACCTAGCGCGACGGTACGCAGGTAAGCCCCTACAGAAAGGCCTGCCAACTCCGCGGCGGTGCTCACCGCCTCCGCTTCTTTGGGCAGGAAGCGTACCGCGATCAGACGCGTTCGCTGTCGCTTATCGGACCCACTCGCAACGCTCATCTTTCCTATCCCGCCTCACAACGCCGATTTCCGAGGTGTCCTGGAGGGTCCACGGGAGGGCGGAGCGCCTCCCTGGCAAGGAAGCGCGGTTATACCGCGCACTCCTTGCCGCTCCATGAATCTCAGCGCCAAGTAATAGCACCACAGGCATCCTTATCGCTCAAGCTCTAAATCGCTCGCCAAGGCTAATTTAATGGTTGATCTATAGCGACTGTCGGACCTGCCATAGACCATTCGACGACGGTTCGGTCGTTGATTCGGTAAGGACAGTATAATGGCACGGAAGTATGTAGGTTCGACTCCCTCGCAATCGAACGGTTACACAACTCGGGAGGCTTATCTTGATGCAGCCCTCATAGGAATTCGGCCGATGTTTGAAGCGCTCGGCTACGTCCTCGCGGACAAGATCCGCATGGGCGTTGGCTTCACCGGAGCTGGCCGCTTCAGCAACGTGCGTGGAGAAGTCTGGCGTTCGGTTGAATCGACGGGTGGCGTCGTCGAACTCTTCTTCAAGCCGGATGTCGATGATGAGCTTGAAGTGTTGACGATGCTTGTGTCACTGCTGGTGATCTCGCTGCTGCAGGAGAGCCCGACACTTGGGTTGGAGTACAGGACCATTGCGGAGGAAGTCGGTCTGCGGGGCACCCGCAAGGACCCACAATGCACGCCAGTTCTCCGCATTCGCTTGCTCGCTCTGGCCCAGACACTAGGTCCATATCCGCATCAGGCGCTCAACGTCGGAACTAGGGCTGTAGGCGGGACCAAGCCCCAGAAAGGTAGTTTGTTGGGTGCGAGCTGCCCTGATTGCGGCGCTAAGATCAGATTGACGCACTCCACCAGCATCTCGCCCGGGCTGCCCATCTGCTCGAAGGATGGGGTAGCGTTTAAACTGGAGGTGAAGGGTGATCCTAGCCCGGGCCTGACAGCGAACAACGTGAGCGAGGAGGCAGACGCGGACTCGGCGTTCCTCTCAGCTGCGGACGAACCTGAGCAGCCGCATGTCGACGCTGAAGAGCCCGACATCACCGCAGCGGAGCACTCGATCTGGACCGCCAGATTTTCACAACGGCCGGCTCCTGAGGTTACGAAGCGCCTCAAGGAACTCGGTGGGCGTTATGACGGCGATCGTAGGTGCTGGACGGGTATCGGCGCTCTCACCGAGGTCCAAGCCGTCGTGCTCGCCGGCGGTGGAGAGCTGGTGATTGAAGGAGATGACGATGCGCCGGCCGCATAAGACGGCCGGTATGCGGACTGGTGAATTGACGTCGAGGCCGGTCCAGCAGGACTGTCCCAAGCCTGGTGGTTGGCGTCCTGAGACGGCTTCCAGCCTCTTGTCGTCCAGCGTCCAGCAGGCGCAGCATGACCCTGAGACGGTCGATTGGACACTAACCCGGACTTTGAAGCCCGTGCTGGAGAGGGTATGCAGGATCTTCTCCGCCTTGCCCGGCTGCTCGGTGAACGGTCGGCACGGCGGCGGTTCCGGTCGGAGGGCAGCGCCGCGGTCCTGGACTGGCACGTGGCCATCGCGGTTGCTTTGATCCTGATATCTGTGATGATTCTCATGATCGTGGGATGGTGACGGTGGGGGTTCAAGCAGCGCAGCGCTCGCCGGCTATTACCCGAGCGGTGATCTATGCTCGATACTCATCGGATCTGCAGCGTGCCGCCTCGATCGAAGATCAGGTGCGACTCTGTTCCGTGAGAATTGAGCGGGAGGGGTGGACGCTGATCAGGGTGTTCAGCGATGCCGCGATCAGCGGCTCAAGCGACCGAAGGCCAGATTATCAGGCCATGCTTGCAGGCGCACGAGATGCGGCATTCGATGTGATCGTCTCAGAGTCGCTGGATCGCCTCTCTCGTGATCAGGAGCACGTCGCATCTGTCTACAAGACCTGCAAGTTCGCTCGCGTCAAGATCGTTACGATATCAGAAGGTAAGATCTCTCCCCTTCATGTGGGCCTGTCCGGCACGATGGGGGCGCTTCTTCTCCAGAAGATCGCCGACATGACGCACCGTGGACAGCACGGCCGCGTCGAGAAGGGTTTCGCGAGCGGGGGCGTCAGCTACGGCTACGCAGTGGCCCCGCGGATTGATGAGGATGGCAAGGTGGTCGCAGGCGTGCGACGCATCGTCGAACCAGAGGCTACCGTCATTCGTCGAATTCTTCACGACTATGCCGATGGTCTTTCTCCAAGGACGATCGCGGCAGCCCTGAACCAGGAGGACGTCAAGTCGCCTCGGAACAAGAATTGGGCGGCCAGCACGATCAACGGCAACCGCCGCCGCGGCACGGGTATCCTCAACAACGAGCTGTATGTGGGTGTCCTGGTCTGGAACCGGCAGAACTACGGCAAGAACCCTGCCACCGGCAACCGCGTCTCCCGGCACAACGCCGAGGAGGAGATCATCCGGACGGAGGTGCCGCAACTGCGGATTGTGGACGACGAACTTTGGCAGCGCGTCCGTGAACGGCAAGGCAAGCTGGACGAGCAGGCTGAGGCCAGTGGAGGTGCCCCGAGTGCCAAGCAGCGACCCCGCAGCATCTTCTCGGGGTTGATGAGGTGCGGCGCTTGCGGTGCCGGCTTCTCGAAGATCAGCGCCACCCACTTCGGCTGCTCAGGTGCGCGGAACAAGGGTGAAGCGGTGTGCGGCAACCGCGCCACGATCCGCTGCGACAAGCTGGAGAGGACGGTCCTGGACGGCCTACGCAACCGCCTGATGGACCCGGCGGTCTACAAGACGTTCGCCGATGCATTCGTGTCCGAGTGGAACCGGCAGCTTGCAGCGATCTCGGGCGAGGGTGCCAAGGTCCGCAGCGAGCTTGTCCGGATCAGTGGCCAGATCGAGCGTCTGATCGATGCAGTTGCAGACGGTGATGTCACCGGAGCCAGCATCCGAACTCGACTGGAAGCGCTGGAGAAGCGCAAGGCGGAACTCACGGCAGAGCTGTCGGCGCCGGCACCGACACGGCCCCGGTTGCACCCCAACCTGGCGGAGGTCTATCGGCAGGAGGTCGCCAGCTTGACGGATGCTCTGGACGCCGAGGACGCAACAGGCGCTCGGGAGATGGTCCGTGGGTTGATCGACAGCATCACCATTAGCGCTCCAGAGCCGAACGGTGACGCCGGCCGCCGCGTCGAGCTCCGCGGGAAGCTCGCGGCCATGCTGGCGCTGGGCCGCGGTGGTGGCGGTGTTCCTGGAATGTTGGCTGTGCAAATGGAGATGGTTGCGGGGACAGGATTTGAACCTGTGACCTTCAGGTTATGAGCCTGACGAGC
>CAXTVM010000047.1:0-25863 GCA_964247725.1 uncultured Acetobacteraceae bacterium
ATCACGGTCAGGGCGGGAATCCCCATTCGACCCCTCAGGTCGGAAAAAGCTCTAGGTGACGCCAAGCGTCTTACGACCCACGTTATTAGAAATCAGTCATATAATGCGCGAGTCGCTGTGTCCGTTGTTGGGACGCCATTCGAGCTAAATGAACGTTTGGAATGAGGCGCGAAGCAGCCACATACGCCCGGAAAACATTATCAACCAGCGGCCGCGCGCATGACATGGAACCACCCTACCCGCCTTCCTCCACCGACAGGTGGACCCCGTTCGTTCCCACCCTCTGTCAATCCTCTCGCATGAGCGTTGAGCAAATGCCCCCCCGACCGCCGCCGGACGCCGATTCCCCGCCCGGAACCCCCATCGCAAGTTCGCGACACCATTCCATGACACCACGCCGAGCCTCCCTGAGCTCGCGATTCCACTGCACCGTCCTCCTTGGGACAGCGTAGTCTCCCGCCCCAGCACCACCGAGGCAGACCGACCGCATGCCGACCCACCGCCACCGGACGACACGACCGTCGAGAGGCCCGCTCCCCCGGCCGCACCCCCGGAGCCGACCGCCATCGCCGGCCGCCGCCCCGGCCCGGTCCGGGCGAGCGCCGGTCGACCAAACGGCAACCCCCGGCGGGCGGGCGTAACCATCCATACGTCCGGGACGAGGCGAACCGCCGACGCCGAAATCGCGCCCCAGGCGTTCTCGTCGATCTAGGCCGATCCGATCGACGTCGCCGATCGGACCCCCGGGTCTTCCCCGCCCTACTGGAACGGCAGGTAGCGGAACGAGGTCATGACGATGTTCTCGTCGGTGTTGGGCGAGCCGCCGATGCCGCCATAGGTGAGCTTCTTCACGAAGGCGTACTGCACGCCGGCCTGCAGGGTGCCGTAGTCGCCCTTGAAGAACCGATACCAGGCGCCGCCGGTGGCCTCGACCACGCTCGACGTGTTGCTGGTGCAGGCGAGCGGGCTCAGCTCGACGTTGCAGCCGCTGTTCACGTAGAGCCCGCTGCCGTAGCCGTAACCCTTGCCGGCGACCGTGAACTGCTCGCGATGCGTGACCTGCTCGGTGCCGACATAGCCATACAGGTCGAGCGGCCTGATCGGCCGGTAGACCAGGCCGGCGAGCGCGATCACCTCCGGCAGCGGCTGTGGGCTGCCGTCGCGCTTCAGCGTGGCGTCGGCGAGCTGGGCCGAGCCGTAGGTGCCGATGCCCTGGCCGAACAGGCCGGAGAGCTGGAAGTCGAGCGTCTTGGGGATCAGCGGCAGGATCGTGCCGGCGCCGACGCCGCCGCCCAACACGGTGTGGCTGGCGCCGCTGCCGACCACCTCGGTGCGGTCGTGCAGGAACCGCGCCAGCCCGAACAGCTCGTAATGGCCGTAGCCGGGGTCGGCGGTCGCCTTGACGATGACGTCCGGCGCGAACTCGGTCGAGTAGGTGGCGCTGGAGTTGAGCGTGGCGCCGCCGCCGTTGGTGCCGGCGTTGGTGGTGTTGGCGGCCGCGGTGCCGTCGCCGTTGGCGCCCACGAAGTAGCTGCTCTGCGGGCTCTCCACCGACGCGCCGATGTTGAACCGGCCGCCGTCGAAGCCCTTGACGATGCGCAGGCCCACCTGCCGCTTCCAGACGAAGCCGACCACGAACTGGGCGTCGATCTGGAGCGGCGTGTTCTCCTGGTGCGGGACGATGCCGATCCGGTTCATGGTCGCCAGCGACCAGGCCTGGCCGCCCAGCACGTAGAGGTCGAGGTCGGACCGCGCGTAGGTGGCGTAGAGCTGGCGCGTGCGCAGCGTGTAGCTGTTGCTCTCGACCGAGTTCGAGGTGACGCCGGCGCTGTTGAAGTCGGTCTCGTAGTAGCCCGCGAGCTGGGTCGCCGAGTTCGGCGAGCCCTCGACCAGCAGCGAGATGCGGCTCTGGCGCGCGCTGCCGCGGAACTCGTCCTGGTGGTAGTTGGGGCTCTGCGGGAACGGGATGCCGGCGTTGAAGCTCGACGAGATGTCGGCGACCTCGTTGCGGCTGCGCAGGATGCCGGCGGCCTCGATGAAGCCGCCCAGCGTGACCCGCACGCCGCCGACCGCGAACTGGCCCTGCTTCAGCTTCGGCCCGCTGGGCGTGTAGCCCGGGTTGCCGCGGCTGTTGATGTACGGCGACTGGCTGCCGGCGGCGAACTCCGCGGCGCCGTATCCGGGTGGTGCCGCGAGCGGCGGCGGCGGCAGCGGCCGGCCATTCGCGTTGTAGCGGGTGGGCCCCGCGCGCTCCTCGGCCTCGCGCGCCTGCCGGCTGGCCTCCGCCGCCTCCTGGCGCGCCGCCCGGACCTCCGCCGAGCGGGCGGACAGGTCGTGCTTCATGTGGTCGAGCTGGCCCTGGAGCGCCCGGATCTGCCGCTCGATCGAGCCGATCTGCGACGCGGTGTCGTCGGCCCGGGCGGACGCGGGGAGCAGGCCGCCGACGCAGATCGCGCTGGCACCGAGCAGGCATGCCTTGAAAGAGCGCGTTCCCATCGGCATCCATCCCCGTAGTCCCGGCAGGCTAGCCCGGTGGGCAAGCGAAATGAATGCCGGGATGGGACGGTTCGCCGCGGCGGACGCTTGGAGACACGGCGCTGGAGCATTTTTGCCACAGGGTGACGGCGGCACTCATGGCGACCCTGTCCTGCGTCGCCGCTACCGGTCCCGCCCTCGGACAGCCGTGCGCGGACCGGCTCCTGGCCACCGCGGCGCTGCGGGACGACGACGGCTTCATCAGCCTGCCCGCAACGATCGGCGGCCGCGCCGCCAGCCTCCTGGTCGATACCGGCTCCGACAACGGCATGCTGACCGCGGCCGGGGTCGCGCGGCTGCGGCTGCGGCGCGATCCCGGCCGCCGCGTGGTGCTGCGGGGCACCGGCGGCACCGGTCCCACCGTCCGCTCGGCACTCTATCCGGACCTCGCGATCGGCGCCTTGCGGCTGCCCGGCGGCAGCCTGCCGGTGGGCGTGCTGCCGGGCATGCCGGTGGTGGCGCCGCCGATCGCCGGCCTGCTGGGGGCCGACGTGCTGGCCCGTTACGACGTCGAGCTCGACCTGCCGCGGCACCGCATCGGCTTCTGGGCGATGGCGGCGGACCCGGCCGGCTGCGCTCCGTCGGCCGGTTGGGCGCCGCCGGGTTGGGCACCCCCCTTCGACAGCATCCCGCTCGCCCGCCTCGGCGACCGCATGACGCTGCAGGCCCGGCTGGACGGGCAGCCGATCAGCGTGCTGCTCGACACCGGCGCCCGCTCGCGCATCCTGTCGACGCGGGCGGCGGCGCGGCTCGGCGTGGGGCCGGATCGTCTCGGCCTCGACCCCGGCGGCGTCACCGCCGGCATCGACCTGCACGAGAGCGTCTATCACTGGCACCGCTTCCGCAGCCTGGCGATCGGCGCCGAGACCGTCGAGCGGCCGGTGCTCACGGTGGCGCCGCTGGACGAGCGGGTGGACCTGCTGCTCGGCGCCGACTGGTTCGCGACCCGCGACGTCTGGATCGACTGGGCCGCGAACCGGCTGTTCGTGAGGCGGGATGCCGCGCCGTCCCGGTGACGCCGGATCGGCTCATCACCTGGAGGCGTTGTCGGCCATGATGCCGTTGGGCAGGGTCCCGGTGAGGGGCGGCATCCCGCTCGCGATGTCGGCGTGGGTGAGTTGCCTTGGCTGATACGAATCGCACCCGGACAACAGGCTGGACACGCGCAATATCAACGCGATGCGCTGCGTGGTCATGTCAACGTGTCCTTGATCCTGAGGATGCCCGGCGGGCTGCCACCGCGCTGCCTGCGAACCCTCCCGCCTTCACACCGGGACGACGTCCGGTGCGTTCTTCGGGAACCGGCCGATCACCGCCGGATCGACGTTCAGGTGCTGCGCCACCATCTGCGGCGGCGTGCGCGCCAGCCACTGCGACAGCGATATCTCCGAATAGCGGTCCGACTTGAAGATCTCCAGGAACTGCAGCTCGGTGCGGCCGGTGTTCTGGACGTAGTGGCCGAGGCTCTTCTTGACGTAGCCGACGTCGCCGGCGCGGAAGTCCGCGGTCTGCGCCTTCGGGCCGGTGTTGAACACCGTCATGCGCGCCTGGCCCTCGATGTAGTACTGCCACTCGTCGGCGTTCGGGTGCCAGTGCAGCTCGCGCAGGCCTCCCGGCTCGACCGTCACCAGTGCCGCCGCGACGGTCTTCGAGATCGGGAAGTTGCCGCTGTCGACGATCTGCACCCGGCCGCCCTTGTTCTGCTTGTTCGGCTGCATCGCCGCCATGCGGAAGATGACCGGCTCGGTGCCGGAGACGGCGCCCGCCGCCCGGCGGTCGTCCTCGAGCGGGCCCGGCTCCTTGCCCTCGAAGATCCACAGGTTCGACAGCGGGATGTCCTTGAAGGTGTTCGCCGGCACGTCGAAGTCGAACGCCAGCACGTCGGGCGGCGTGTGCGCGAGCCAGTCGGTCAGCAGCAGCGTGTTGAACTCGGACGCTCGGCCGTTGTCGAACGCGAGCAGGAACTCCGCCCCGTCGGGTCCCAGCCCCTGCGGCGAGTGCGGCAGCCCGGCCGGGGAGTACCACAGGTCGCCGGGCCCGACGTCGTCGATGCTGGGCTGGCCTCGGTCGTCGATGGTCGTGATCCGGCAGCTGCCGTTGGTCATGAAGGCCCACTCGGCCTGCTGGTGCCAGTGCATCTCGCGGATGCCGCCGGCGGCCAGGTGCATGTTGACGCCGGAGATGTCCTGCGAGATCGCGAAGTCGTCCTGGGTGACCTCGCGGGCCCAGCCGCCGTTCTGGATCCGCCGGTGGGCGTTGTTGAACGAGGCCCAGAACAGCGGCATGCCGTCGACGTCGGTGGCCGGCGGGTCCTGGAACGACGGGAACTGGCCGGCCAGGGCCGGGTTCTGCGGCCCGGGGTTGGCGAGGCCGGTCGGCGTGCCGCGGGCGTTGATGGCGCCCTGCGGCGGGTTGTCGGGGTTGCCGAACGAGGCGGCGCGGGCGGCGCCGGCGGCGCCCAGGGCACCGACGGCGGCCAGCAGGCCGCGGCGAGCGAGGAAAGGTATGTCATCGTCCGATCGTTGTCGCTGAAGCCCGTATATATCGTTTCAAAAGATGTTAACGAGTTTACTTACCGGAAAAGCCGATGACGGTCCTGGATCCGGTGCTCCTGCGTTCCTTCCTGGCGGTGGCGGACACGCTGCAGTTCACCGCCGCCGCCCGCCGGCTCGGCATGAGCCAGTCGACCGTGAGCGAGCAGATCGGCCGCCTGGAGCGGGCGGTCGGGCGCTCGCTGCTGCTCCGCAACACCCGCCTGGTGGAGCTGACCGCCGACGGCGCCGCGATGGTGGGCCTGGCCCGCGACATCATCGCCGCCCAGGACCGGGCGCTGGCCTATTTCGATCCGCTGGTGCTGCGCGGCGCGCTGCGCTTCGGCGTGTCGGAGGACCTCGTGCTGTCGCGCCTACCGGAGATCCTGCGCGCGTTCCGGACCGCCCATCCCCTGGTCGACCTGGAGCTGGTGGTGGGCCTCGGCAGCCAGCTGCACGATAAGCTGGAGGCGGGCGGGCTAGACCTGGTGTTCACCAAGCGCAGGCCGGGCGACGCCGACGGCGTCACCGTCTGGCAGGAGCGGCTGATCTGGCTGGCGAGCCCCGAGATGCGGCTGGGTCCGGAGCAGCCGGTGCCGCTGGTGCTGTTTCCCGGCGCCAGCATCACCCGCAAGGCGGCGATCGACGCGCTGAACCGGGACGGGCGCGCCTGGCACCTGGCCTTCAGCAGCGACAGCCTGAGCGCCTTGCTGGCCGCGGTGCGGGCCGGGTTCGGCATCTCCGCGCAATCCGCGGCGCTGGCCGGCGGCGTCCTCGTCGCCGCGCCGGACTCCGCCGGGTTGCCGGCGCTGCCGGTGGTCGACGTGGTGGTGCTCGGCCGCGGCCGCCGGCTCGACGGCCCGGTCGCGGCATTGGCCGAGGCGATCACCAGTAACGGCGAGTCGCTGAAGACGACCGATCCCGTTCGGCCGGGTGACTGACCGCAGGAGCGGCAAGGCTGGGCTCCGCAGCCGGGGCGTCGGGGATCATCGGATCGTGAAGCCGGCGGCCGGGCCGGCCGGCGATCCGACGCCGGAGCGGACCGTTTCGGACCTCATGCCGGAGCGGCCCAGGCGGCACCTCCGGGCAGGCAGGAGACGCCATGTTCGAGCCGGTCCGCTTCACGCCCGACATCGAGACCAGGCTGCCGGACGAGGACGTCCAGGACCGCACGCTGACCGAGCAGATGCTGGGCATGAGCGAGACGGTCTGGCGGGACACCGGCCACGTGCGCCGGTCCGTGCACGCCAAGGCGCACGGGCTGCTGCGCGGCGAGCTCGCGGTGCTGCCGATGCTGCCGCCGGCCTATGCGCAGGGGATGTTCGCGCGGGAGGCGCGCCATCCGGTGCTGCTGCGGCTGTCCACCACCCCCGGCGACATGCTCGACGACACCGTGTCCACGCCGCGCGGCATGGCGCTGAAGGTGGTGGGGGTGCAGGGCGAGCGGCTGCCGGGCAGCGAGGCCGATGTCACCCAGAACTTCGTGCTCGGCAACGCGCCGGCGTTCAACGCCCGCGACGCCAAGGCCTTTGTCTCGAACATCGCCAAGCTGTCCGCCACCGTGGACCGGCTGCAGCCGGCCAAGAAGGCGATCTCGGCGCTGTCCCGGGCGGCCGAGCACGCGCTGGAGGCGGTGGGGGGCAAGAGCACCGTGCTGACCACCTATGCCGGGCAGGCGATGACGCACATCCTGGGCGACAGCTTCTACTCGCAGGCAGCGCTCCGGCACGGCGACTACGTCGCCAAGCTCTGCGTGTCGCCGATCTCGCCGGGCCTGCTGGCGCTGCACGAGGCGCCGGTCGAGCTGCGCGGCCGGCCCGACGGGTTGCGCGAGGAGGTGCGGCGGTTCTTCGCCACCGAGGCGGCGATCTGGGAGGTGCGGGTGCAGCTCTGCGTCGACCTGGAGGCGATGCCGGTCGAGGACGCGTCGGTGCAGTGGCCGGAGCCGCGCAGCCCGTATGTGGCGGTGGCGCGGATCACGGTGCCGGCGCAGGACAGCTGGAGTGCCGCCAAGGTGGCGGCGATCGACGAGGCGATGACCTTCAGCCCCTGGCGCGGCCTTCTCGCGCATCAGCCGCTCGGCTCGGTGATGCGCGCGCGCCGGCGCGCCTACGAGAGTTCGGCGCGGTTCCGGGGCGAGCGCACCGGTGCGCCGATGACCGAGCCGCGGGACGCCGAGGCGCTGCCGCCCGTCTGACCGGTCCCCGCCGGCGGCCCGCTTGATCGTCGGCTCGTGTCCGACGAGCATGCTGCACGGCCCCACACCGGTTTGGCCGGACCCGGGGGAGATCGCGCTGCCGTTGCTCGGACCCCGCTTGCGCGCCGTGCTGACCAGCAGCCCGGTCATCGCGGTGGCCACGGTGCTGCTCGCGGTCGCAGTCGGCATCGCCGCCGCCTGGCTGCACGTGCTGCGGCCGCCGCCACCGCCGACCGCAGCCACCGCCTTCATTCAGATGCTAAGCGGCGACACCAACCCCTTCTGAGGGCAGAAGGCCAGGGGCAGGGCCCCTGGCCTTCCTCCTGACTAGCCGAACTGGTTCATGGTGTTGTTGCTTCCCGACGCCTTGAGCGCCGCCTCGCCGGAGAAGTACCCCTTGTGATCGTCGCCGAGGTCGGAGCCGGACATGCTCTGGTGCTTCACGCAGGCGATGCCGCGGCGCAGCTCCTCGCGCTGCACGCCCAGCACGTAGCCCAGCATGCCTTCGGTGCCGAAATACTCCTTGGCGAGCGTATCGGTCGACAGCGCCGCCGTATGGTAGGTCGGCAGCGTGATCAGGTGGTGGAAGATGCCGGCCCGCTTGGAGGCGTCGGCCTGGAAGGTGCGGATGCGCGCGTCGGCCTCGAGTGCCAATGGCGTCGTGTCGTATTCGATGCCCATCAGCCGGGCGCGGTCGTAGGGCGTGACGTCGTGGCCCTCGGCGGCCCAGGCGTCGAATACCTGCTGGCGGAAGTTGAGCGTCCAGTTGAACGAGGGCGAGTTGTTGTAGACCAGCTTGGCGTCCGGCACGACCGCACGGACCCGGTCCATCATCGAGGCGATCTGCTCGACGTGGGGCTTCTCGGTCTCGATCCAGATCAGGTCGGCGCCGTTCTGCAGCGAGGTGATGGAGTCGAGCACGCAGCGGTCGGCGCCGCTGTCCGGCCGGAACTGGAACAGGTTGCTGGGCAGGCGCTTCACGCGGAGCAGCTTTCCGTCCCGGTTGAGCAGCACGTCGCCGTTGCTGAACCCGTCCGCGCCGGCCTCCTCGCAGTCGAGGAAGGCGTTGTACTGGTCGCCGAGGTCGCCCGGCGCGTGGCTGACCGCGATCTGCTTGGTGAGCCCTGCCCCCAGACTGTCGGTGCGGGCGACGATGATGCCGTTCTCGACGCCGAGCTCCAGGAACGCGTAGCGGCAGGCCCGGATCTTGGCCAGGAAGTCCTCGTGCGGCACCGTGACCTTGCCGTCCTGGTGCCCGCACTGCTTCTCGTCGGAAACCTGGTTCTCGATCTGCAGCGCGCAGGCGCCGGCCTCGATCATCCGGCGGGCCAGCAGGTAGGTCGCCTCGGCGTTGCCGAAGCCGGCGTCGATGTCGGCGATGATCGGCACCACGTGGGTCTGGTGGCTGTCGATCCGGTCGATCAGCAGCGTCTCCATCTCGCCGTCGCCGCGGCCGCGGGCGGCGTCGAGCTGGCGGAACAGGTCTCCCAGCTCGCGCGCGTCGGCTTGGCGGAGGAAGGTGTAGAGCTCGGCGATGATGTCGACCACCGCCGTTTTCTCGTGCATCGACTGGTCCGGCAGCGGCCCAAACTCGGAGCGCAACGCGGCCACCATCCAGCCCGACAGATAGAGGTAGCGGCGGCTGGTGGTGCCGAAATGCTTCTTGATCGAGATCATCTTCTGCTGGGCGATGAAGCCGTGCCAGCAGCCCAGCGACTGGGTGTAGAGCCCGGGATCGGCATCGTAGGCGGCCATGTCGTCCCGCATGATCGTGGCGGTGTAGCGCGCGATGTCGAGGCCGGTCTGGAACCGGTTCTGGAGCCGCATGCGGGCCACCGATTCCGCGTTGATGCCGTTCCAGGTGCGGCCCCGTGCCTCGACCAGCTCGCCGCACTGGGCGACCTCGTCCCGGTAGGTGGCGGACGCAGCGCCGGCGGCCGGGATCGGGCCCAGGCTCAGGCCCTCGGGGGAGTGGTTGGCTGTTCTCATGGTCTGGCTTCCGCTCTGGCTGTCACCGGTGCCCTATCTACGGGACGGCGCGGCGGCGATGCCAGGCCGGCGACGCGGCCCGACCCGAAAGCGGTCACGATCTTTACAAGACCGTGCCGCGACCGGCAAACGCTGTCATCGCCCGCAAGGCTGGGCCCGGTAGGCCTACGGCTATCGCATAGGAAGCCCAGGGGCTTTGCCCCTAGACCCCACTGGGGCTGCGGGCCCCAGGCCCCGATCCGTTAAGGGCTCACTTCCATGCAGGGATGATCTTCTCACGGATTGGGGTTTGGGGCCCGCGGCCCCAACGGGTCCAGGGCAGCGCCCTGGCCTTCTCCTTACGCCGAGGCCGGCGAGATCATCGGTGCCGACAGCCGGCGGTTGGCGTCGAGCGACAGCCGGTGGTGCAGCGGCGGCAGCGCGCGGCTGCGGCAGCCGGTCCAGTCGCAGAGCTGGCAGGACAGGCCGATCGCGGTCGCGGCGGCCTCAAGGTCGATGCCGTCCGAATACACCACCCGGGATGCCTGTTCGACCTCGCAGCCGAGCGCGATCACGTGCACCGGCGGCGGCTGCCGCCACGCGGTGGTGCTGCCGACCACGATGCGGGCGAAGCACAGGAAGGTGGCGCCGTCCGCCAGCCGGCCGACTTGGACGCTGATGCGGTCGGGGCTTGAGAAGGCGGTGTTGGCGACCCAGAGCGGACAGGAGCCGCCGGCCTGGGTGAAGTGGTAGCCGGCGCCGGCGAACGCCTTGACGATGTTGCTGGCCGCGTCCATGCGCAGGAAGAACAGCGGCACCCCGCGCCGGCCCGGCCGCTGCAGCGTCGACAGGCGCTGCGCCGCCTGCTCGTACGACACGTCGAAGCGGCCGGCGATCTGGTCGACGTCGTAGCGCAGCGCCGTGGCCGCTTCCAGGATCGCCTCGTAGGGCATCAGCAGGGCGGCGGCGGCGTAGTTCAGCAACGCGATCCGGATCATCGACGCCGCCTCCGGCGAGGACGGCGCCACGCCGGCGACCAGGCGGTCCACCACCGCGTGCGCCTCGATCAGCATGAGCTGGAACGCCATGTGGAAGCCGCGGCTCTCGCGCTTCAGCAGGTCGGACAGCAGCAGCAGGCGAGCGTCCGCATCGTAGGAGCGCAGCGTGTCGGTCATGCGCGCCACCCGCACCACCAGCCCGTGCCGCTGGCGCAGCCGCTCGGCGATCGCCTGCGTCATCTCGAACTGCCCGCCCGGCCCGGAACTGAGCCCGTCCCGCTCCATGTCGAGCCGGACCGCCTCCGCCGCCTGCTCCAGCTCGGCGAAGTGGTTGGACCGGTCGTGGAACAGGTCGCGGGTCTCGGCCTGCGGCAGCCGGATCCGCCGCCCCGAGGGCAGGGTGAGCCCGGAGCCCTCGCGCGCCGCGACCCAGGCGCGGGACAGCGACAGCACCGCGCGGGCCGCAGCCGGGTGCGCCGCGATCGCGGCCAGCGCCTCCTCGCCGACGGTCTCGCCGCCCAGCAGCGGGTCGGTGAGCGCCTCGCGCAGGCCGACCGCCAGGCTGCGCTCCTCGTCGCCGGCCAACGCCTCCAGTCCGACATCGAGCTGCCGGGCGAGCTTGATCAGCAGCGACGCCGTCACCGGCCGGCCGTCATGCTCGATCAGGTTCAGGTAGCTGGCCGAGATCCCGAGCTTGGTGGCCAGCGCGGTCTGGGTGAGGCCGCGCTCCTGCCGCAGGCGACGGATCGTACGACCGAGGAGCGGACGAGCCATGCGATTGTTTTTACATCGTTGACAGGCGCGGCGGAAGCCCTGTCACGCCGCCCTGCGCTTTACCGCCGGCGCCGATCGCCGCCGCCGTCGCCGCACGTGCAGCCGCGGTCGTTTCCGGGGTATGACATTGCGATGGCCGCCCGGACGCCGGTGCGGCGGATCGTGCGCGACCAGCTTCGGGAGAATGGCGGTGAACATGCAGACGATCCCGGGCGGGGGATATCGCCAGCAGAACGGCCTGCGCGTCGCGTCCGTGCTCGCCGACTTCATCGAGACCGAGGCGCTGCCCGGGACCGGCATCGAGCCGGACCGGTTCTGGTCCGGGTTCGCGGCGCTGCTGGCGACGCTCGCGCCCCGCCTGAAGCGGCTGCTGGCCGAGCGCGACCGCCTGCAGGCCGCCATCGACGCCTGGCATCGCGACCGCCACGGCGCCGGCGACGAGCCGGAGCGGACCATCGGCTTCCTGCGCGAGATCGGCTACCTGGCCGGCGAGCCGGCGCCGTTCACGATCGAGACCGCCGGCCTCGACGACGAGATCGCGCGGCTCGCCGGCCCGCAGCTGGTGGTGCCCGCCAGCAACGCCCGCTACCTGCTGAACGCCGCCAACGCGCGCTGGGGCAGCCTGTACGACGCGCTCTACGGCACCGACGCGCTGCCGCAGTCGGGCGGCGCCGCGCCGCCCGCCGGCCTCGATCGCGCGCGCGCCGAGGAGGTGGTGCGCCGCGCCGCCCTGATCCTGGACGAGGTGGCGCCGCTCGCCAGCCACGACAGCCACCAGAAGGCGGTGCGCTACGCCAACGAGGACGGCGAGCTGGTCGTGCAGCTCGCCGACGGCCGCCACACCGGGCTCGTGCACCGGGAGCACTTCGTGGGCTTCACCGGCGAGGCGGCGGACCCGGCCCGGGTGCTGCTGCGCCACAACGGGCTGCACGTGGAGCTGGCGTTCGACCGCGCCCATCCGACCGGCGCCGGCAGCCCGTCCGGGCTCGCCGACATCGTGCTGGAGGCGGCGCTGAGCACGATCATCGACTGCGAGGACAGCGTGGCCGCGGTCGACGCCGCCGACAAGGTGCTGGTCTACCGCAACTGGCTCGGGCTGATGCAGGGCAGCCTCACCGCCTCGTTCGACAAGGGCGGCCGCTCGGTGCAGCGCAGCCTGGCCGCCGACCGCGACTACAAGACGCCGCAGGGCTGGACGCTGACGCTGCCGGGACGCAGCCTGATGCTGATCCGCAACGTCGGCCACCACATGTTCACCGACGCGGTGCTGGACGCGGACGGCGAGCCGGTGCCGGAGGGCTTCCTCGACGCCGCCGTCACCAGCCTGGCCGCGCTGCACGACCTGCGCGCGACCGGCCGCGTCCGCAACAGCCGGCACGGCTCGATCTACATCGTCAAGCCGAAGATGCACGGGCCGGACGAGGTGGCGCTGACCGATGCGCTGTTCGGGGCGGTGGAGGGCATGCTGGAGCTGGCGCCGGACACGCTCAAGCTTGGCATCATGGACGAGGAGCGGCGCACCAGCGTCAACCTGGCGGCCTGCATCGCCGCGGTGCCGCGCCGCGTGATGTTCATCAACACCGGCTTCCTCGACCGCACCGGCGACGAGATCCACACCGCCATGCAGGCAGGCCCGATGGTCGCCAAGGCGGCGATCAAGGGAACCCCGTGGATCGCCGCCTACGAGCAGCGCAACGTGGCGATCGGGCTCGCCAGCGGCCTCGGCGGCCGGGCGCAGATCGGCAAGGGCATGTGGGCGGCGCCGGACCGGATGGCCGACATGATGGCGCAGAAGGCGGGGCACCCGAACGCCGGCGCCAGCACCGCCTGGGTGCCGTCGCCGACCGCGGCCACCCTGCACGCGCTGCACTACCACCAGGTCGACGTGGCCGCGCGGCAGCAGGCGCTGAAGTCGGCCGCCCCCGACCCGCTGGCCGCCCTGCTGCGGCCGCCGCTGCTCGGCAACGCGCGGCCGTCGGCGGCGGAGGCGGCGCGCGAGCTCGACAACAACGCGCAGTCGATCCTGGGCTACGTGGTGCGCTGGGTCGACCAGGGCATCGGGTGCTCGAAGGTGCCGGACCTCGACGACGTCGGGCTGATGGAGGACCGCGCGACGCTGCGGATCTCCAGCCAGCACATCGCTAACTGGCTGCTGCACGGCCTGGTCACCGAGGCGCAGGTGATGGAGAGCCTGCAGCGGATGGCCTCGGTGGTCGACCGCCAGAACGCCGGCGACCCCGCCTACCGGCCGATGGCGCCGGCCTACGACGGCGCCGCCTTCAGCGCCGCCCGCGACCTCGTGTTCAAGGGGGCGGCGCAGCCCAACGGCTACACCGAGGAGACGCTGCACCGCTGGCGGCGGGAGGCCAAGGCGGCGGGCTGACGCGGGCGAGGGGCGGGCCGCAGGGGCAGGACTTGGCCTTGAAGCAAAGTCTGAGGTGCAGCGTTGTCTTCGAAGGAGGCGGGTAGGGCTATCTCTGCCGCCCCCACCGCCACCTGCTGCATCTACATCGCGAAATCTCGTATCTCACGATCCTTCCACAGGAGCCGCAGCGAATGCGCCGGCTTGCCGAGATGTAGGCGTACTTAAAGGCACCGTTGCCGCCCAGGCCAAACTTGACCGGAATCTAAATTCCTTATCGGGACGGCAGGGCGTCAATCGGATTAGATACATAGAGAGACAATCAAGAGGTCACCCCTACTGTACGAGGATCTGCCTGGACATGAGCGCGATTGGGTCGCTTCCCTCCTTCGAGAACCTGCGTGCGCGCATTGCCATCCTCTCGGTCCTCACCTGTCACGAGGGCGGGGCCATGCTGTCCTGGTGGCATCGCACGCTGCCTGCGCATCTCGCTTATCTCGGTTCTACGGGGTGATGCTGTTCTTCTTGCTGAGCGGATTCCTGATCGGCACCATCATCGTCGACCTGCTCGACGCGAACGCGCCGCCGTGCGACTGGGGCGTCTTCCTCGTCCGCCGGTGGCTCCGCACGCTGCCCGCCTACTATGCGTGGCTGCTGCTGGTCCTGGTCCCGCTCGCCTATTTCGGTCCCTACGGCGTGCCGTGGGACGAGGCGAAACGGGTGCTCCCGTTCTACCTGAGCATGACGCAGAACCTGATGTGGAGGCCGGTGTCGGGCTGGTTCGGCGTGTCCTGGTCGCTCGGCGTCGAGGAATGGTTCTACGTCTGCTTCCCTGCGCTGCTCCTGATTCTGCTCGCCCTCGGGCTCCGGTCCGTCGCCGCCTTCGGGCTGGCGCTCTCCGTGCTGTTCCTGCTGCCGCTGGCGTGGCGGCTCAGCCTGCCATGGCCGAACGACTGGGACGAGGTCACCAGCAAGATCGTCTTCTGCCGTCTGGATTCGATAGCCTGGGGCGTCGCGATAGCGGCGTTGTATCGCCGTACGGGATCTTCTCCCGCTGGTCCAGTTCGCTGCTGGTCGTCGGCCTGCTCCTCGTGGTGGCCGTCTGGTGGTCCGACCGGCTGCCCTTCCGTATCTGGACCGACCATTTCCAGAAGATGACGATCTTCGACTTCAGCGGCCTCGGCTTCGCGCTCTGCCTCCCGGCGACGATGCGGCTCGTCCGGCTGCCGCCCTTGCTCCACAGTCCGATCCGGACGCTGAGCACCCACAGCTACCCCGCTCTATCCATGCCACCTGCCGATCCTGTTCCTGGCTGGCGACCTCCAGGTCCGCCACGGTCTTGGTCCTGGCCAGGCCGTGCTGTTCACCGTTCTGGCCACCGTCATCGGTGCCGGCCTGTCCTGGCGGCTGATCGAACGGCCATGCCTGACGCTTCGCCCGTGCCAGTCGTCCCAGGGGCGGATCAGACCTGCCGTCGGCAGCTCGGCGTCAATTGAGATCCAGCCCGCTGACCTGTAGCCCAGCCCCTCCTGTCCCGGCACCATGCAGCCCTTGATGACGATGGCCCAGGACTGGGTGCTGCCGCTGGCCCTCTGGCTGGTCATGTTCGGCATCGGGCTTGACCTGCATCCGTCCGACTTCGGCCAGGTGCTGCGGAGCCGGAGGGGGTTCGTCCTGGGTGCCGCGAGCATGATCCTGGTCGTGCCGGCGATCGGGATCGCGGCGGCGGTGCTGGCGGCGCCGTCGCCGCCGCTGCTGATGGGCCTGGTCCTCCTTGCGACCACGCCGGGCGGCATCCTCTCGAACGTGCTGACCGACCTGCTCGGCGGCAGCGTGGCGCTGTCGGTCTCGCTGAGCGTGTTCGTCAGCATGGTCTACGTCGTCACCCTGCCGCTCATCGTCCGGATCGCGCTGCCGGCGGTGATGGGCTACGACGCCGCCGTCCGCATCCCGTTCGCCTCGTCCTGCGGGCACATCGTCCTGGTGACGCTGTTCCCGGTGGCCGTCGGCATGGGCGTCCGCGCCGTCATGCCGCGGGCGGCAGGCCGGATCGGCGCGTCGATCAAGCGCGCCGCCACGCTGACGCTGGTGCTCATCCTGATCCTGATCCTCGTCCAGCAGTTCGACACGCTGCGCCGTGCCTTCGGCCGCCTCATGCTCGTCGTGCTGGCGATGAACGCCCTCAACGTCGCCTGGGCGACCGTGATGTGCCGGGTGGCGAAGGTGGGGCGGCGCGAGGCGAGGGCGGTGATGGTCGAGCACCTGATCCGGCAGGAAGCCACCGCGATCTACGTCGCGGTCTCCCTGCTCCGGCGGGACGACATGTCGCTGCCGCTGATCCTGAACAGCTTCACCGGGGTCTTCATCGGAGGCGTGCTGGTGATAGTTTTAAGGAAGGCCAGGGCTCTGCCCTGGACCCGCCAAGGGCCGGCGGCCCTTGGTTAAGTAGCGGTTTCCAAAGGCGAGCCTTTGGCGGGGTCCAGGAGCAGAGCCCCTGGCCTTAGCTGATGCGCTCCCCGTGCAGAGCGGTGTCCAACCCCTCCACCTCGTCGTCGCGGCTGACGCGCAGGCCCACGGTAAGGTCGATGGCCTTCAGCAGCACGAACGACAGCAGGCCGCTCCAGACCAGGGTGATGCAGACCGCCTTAGCCTGGATGACGAGCTGCGCGAACGAGCCGGCGATGCCCGCCGTGGTACCGGTGGCCGACAGCGGCGCGTAGGCGAATACGCCGGTAAGCAGGGCGCCGATGATGCCGCCGACGCCGTGCACGCCGAAGCAGTCCAGGCTGTCGTCGTAGCCCAGCAGGTGCTTCAGGCTGGTGGCGGCGTAGTAGCAGCCGACGCCGGCGACCAGGCCGATGACGATCGCCGGGCCCGGCAGCACGAAGCCGGACGCCGGCGTGATCGCGACCAGCCCGGCGACGGCGCCGGAGATGATGCCGAGCACGGTCGGCTTGCCCTTGATGATCCACTCGGCGAACATCCAGCCGAGTGCCGCGGCCGCGGTGGCGATCTGCGTCGCCGCCATCGCCATGCCGGCGCGGCCGTTGGCGCCGACCGCCGAGCCGGCGTTGAAGCCGAACCAGCCGACCCACAGCAGCGAGGCGCCGATCACCGCGTAGGTGAGGTTGTAGGGCGACATGTCGTCATGACCGTAGCCGGTGCGCCGGCCCAGCACGAGGGCGCACATCAGCCCGGCGATGCCGGCGTTGATGTGCACCACGGTGCCGCCGGCGAAGTCGATCGCGCCGAACGCGCCGACCCAGCCGATCGGGCTCCACACCCAGTGCGCGATCGGCGCGTAGACCACCAGCGACCACAGCACCATGAAGAGGCACATGGCTGAGAACTTCATGCGGTCGGCGAACGCGCCGGCGATCAGCGCCGGGGTGATGATCGCGAACGTCATCTGGAACATCATGTAGACGCTCTCGGGGATGGTCGTGACCGTCGGGTTCGACGAGCCCAGCCCCAGCGTGAAGCCGATGTCGGCCCCTTGCGCGATGTTGGCGCCGATGCCGTTCAGCATGAAGCGCGACAGGTCGCCGAGATAGGGCGAGCCGGTGGTGAAGGCGAGGCTGTAGCCCAGCACCGTCCAGGTGATGCTGACCAGGCAGCAGACCGCGAACGCCTGCATCAGCGTGGCGAGCACGTTCTTCTTGCGCACCATGCCGGCGTAGTAGAGCGCCAGGCCCGGCACCGTCATCATCAGCACCAGCGCGGTGCTGGTCAGCATCCAGGCGGTGTCGCCGCTGTCGAGCCTGGGCGGCGGCGGGGCGGCGGCCAGCGCCGGCCGGGCGGTGGCCAGCAGGGTCAGGAAGGCCAGGAGGGCCAGTGCGGCGAGGCCGAGGCGGGCAGGGATCGGACGGCACGGCACGGCGCGCATCGGGCGGATGATCGTCACAGGGCGTCCTCGCCGGTCTCGCGGGTGCGGATGCGGATCGCGCGCAGGATCTCGCTCACGAAGATCTTGCCGTCGCCGATCTTGCCGGTGTGCGCGGATTGCAGGATGGCTTCCACCACCTGGTCCACCAGGTCGTCCGAGACCGCGACCTCGATCTTCACCTTGGGCAGGAAGCTGACATGATACTCGGCGCCGCGGTAGATCTCGGTCTGGCCCTTCTGGCGGCCGAACCCCTTGACCTCCGACACCGTCAGGCCCTGCACGCCCAGCGGCGTCAGCGCCTCCCTCACGTCGTCGAGCTTGAACGGCTTGATGACCGCAGTGACGAGCTTCATCCCATCCCTCCATGTCCAGCTCCGGCCCGGCGGCCAATCGGCCGGGCTCTCCAACGCCGCGCTGGAGCAGGACCTGATTTGACACGCGACCGTTCCAAGATCCATGCCACCGTCCTGCCCGAACCGCCGCCCGGAGCGGCTGGGCCGCAGGGTGCGTCCCGGACGCCACGATCCCGGGCCCGCCGTCTCCCGGGCGGCGGACGCCCGGAATCATCCGCGCCACGGGATCGCCCTGCATGACCGGCCCCGATAGCGACATCGACGTCGCGGTGTGCGTCGTGGGCGCGGGCCCGGTCGGCGCCGCCCTTGCCTGCCGGCTGGGCGCCGCCGGGGTGCCGGTGGCGGTGGTCGATCGTGCGGCACTGCCGCCGATGGAGCATCCGGATTTCGACGGCCGCGCCTACGCGATCGCGTCGGGCAACCGCCGGCTGCTAGAGGCGGCCGGGGTGTGGGCCCGCCTGCCGCTGCCGTCCGGCCCGATCGAGGGCATCCGGGTGTCGGACGGGCGTGCCGGCCGGCCGGCCTCGCCGCTGTTCCTGCATTTCGACCACGCCGAGGTGGGCGAGCCGTTCGGCTGGATGACCGAGGCGCGCAGCCTGCGGATGGCGCTGAACGCGACGCTGCACGCGCAGCGGTCGGTCACCGTCGCGGCGCCGGCCGAGGCCGCGGTCGCCCGCGATGCCGCCGGCGCGGAGGTGCGCACCGGCGACGGCCGCATCATCCGGACCCGGCTGGTGGTGGCGGCGGAGGGGCGCGAGAGCCCGCTGCGGCGACAGGCGGGCATCCCGGTCACCCGGCTGCGCTACGGCCAGAGCGGGCTGGTGTGCGCGGTGGCGCACGAGCGGCCGCACCACAACCAGGCGCTGGAGCACTTCCTGCCGAGCGGCCCGTTCGCGCAGCTGCCGATGGCCGGCACCGAGGGCGCGCCGCATCTGTCGGCAATCGTGTGGAGCGAGGGCTCGGCGCTGGCCGACCGGCTGCTGGCGCTGCCGGAGCCCGCCTTCACCCGCGAGGTGCAGCGCCGGCTGGGGCCGCACCTGGGGCGGATCCGGCCGGTCGGGCGGCGCTGGCTATATCCGCTCAGCGCCCTGCACGCGCAGCGCTACGTCGACACCCGGCTGGCGCTGGTCGGCGACGCCGCGCACGGCATCCACCCGATCGCCGGCCAGGGCCTGAACCTCGGCCTGCGCGACGTGGCGGCGCTGTCCGCGCTGCTGATCGAGGCGCACCAGGCCGGCGCCGATCCCGGCGACCCGGCGCTGCTGCGGCGCTACCAGGCGGCGCGGCGGCCGGCGAACCTGGCAATGCTGGCGGCCACCGACGTGCTGGACCGTCTGTTCAGCAACGACAACCCGGCGATCCGGCTCGCGCGCGACCTCGGCATCGCCGGCGTGCACCGGATGCCGGCGCTGCGGCGGTCCTTCATGCGGGCGGCGATGGGCGCCTGATCGCCGGCCCGCGCTACGCGACTCACGAGATCGCATTGAGGAGACGTGGAAGGAGAAGGCCAGGGCGCTGCCCTGGACCCGTTGGGGCCGCGGGCCCCAAACCTTGATTCGTAAGGAGATCATCCGTGCGTGGAGGTACAACCCTAACGAATCGGGGTCTGGGGCCCGCGGCCCCAGTGGGGTCCAGGGGCAAGGCCCCTGGCTTTCCTCCTCAAGCGATAGCCCTGGATCGGCGCCCTGCCAGCCCACAAGAACTTGGAGATGCCGTTCAGCTGGCCAACGGCTTGTCCCTCATGGCCGTCCCGTTGGTGAACACGCCGGCGGGCTGGGTGCCCTTGTCGGCCTTCTCTAGGATGTCGAGGAACGGCCGGATGATGTCGATCGGCATCGGGAAGACGATGGTCGAGTTCTGCTCGCCGCCGATCTCGGTGAGCGTCTGCAGGTAGCGCAGCTGCATCGCCGCCGGAATGCTGCCGAGGATCTTCGCCGCGTCGACCAGCGTCTGCGACGCCTGGAACTCCGCTTCCGCATGGATGATCTTGGCCCTGCGGTCCCGCTCCGCCTCCGCCTGCTTGGCGATGGCGCGGACCATGTTGTCGGTCAGCTCGACCGTTCTGATCTCGACGTTGCTGACCTTGATGCCCCAGGTCTCGGTCTGGGTGTCGAGGATGGCCTGCACATCGGTGCTGAGCTTCTTGCGTTCGGACAGCATCTCGTCCAGCTCGTGCTGTCCCAGCACGGCGCGCAGCGTGGTCTGCGCCAGCATGTTGGTCGCCGGCAGGAAGTTCTGCACCCGGATGATGGCGCGCTCAGGGTCGACGACGTTGAAGTAGAGCACCGCATCGACCTTCATCGAGACGTTGTCGTGCGAGATCACGTCCTGGCTCGGGATCTCGATGACCTGGATCCGCAGGTCGACGCGGACCATCTCCTGGACGAAGGGGATGAGCAGGACTAGGCCCGGCCCCTTGACCCGCTGGAACCGGCCCAAGGTGAAGACGACCGCACGTTCGTATTCGCGAAGGATCTTGATCGTCGAGGTGCTCAGGATGAGCGCCAGCACCGCGACGATGGGGATCAGATAGAGATAGGCCGGGACCGATCCGAAGGCTGACGCGATCATCTTGGGGCTCCTGGGGTTGGTGCTGGAAGCTTGCCTGCAATGCCGCGTGCGACCGCCAGGAATGCCGGCTCGCTGCTGGCCGCGACGCCGTGCTGCGACATCCCCGGCGGCGCCCTCGCGGCTGTCGAGCTCCTCAAGCTTGGCCTCGGTCCCCTCGGTGCCCCCGGCGCTCATCCCCGGCATCGGCGGCCATGCCGCTTGGCGATGATGCGCGGTCGGGCCGTCGCCGCGGGATCTCCGCCCGCTGCGGCGTCCCGAAGCGGGAGTCAGTAGTCCATGTCGCCCATGCCGCCCATGCCGCCGCCCTGGGGGAACGGCTGCGCGCGCTTGTCGGGACGTTCCGCCACCATGGCCTCGGTGGTGATCAGCAGCCCGGCGACGGATGCCGCGTTCTGCAGCGCGACCCGCACCACCTTGGTCGGATCGATGATGCCGGCCTCGATCAGGTCCTTGTACTCGCCTGTCTGCGCGTCGTAGCCGAAGCCGTAGGAGCTGTTCTCCAGCACCTTGCCGCCGATCACGGCGCCGTCCTCGCCCGCGTTCTGCGCGATCTGCCGCAGCGGCGTCTGTACCGCCTTACGGACCATCTCGATGCCGAACTTTTGGTCGGGGTTGTCCGCGTTCAGCCGGGCCAGGATCAGGCTGGCCCGCGCTAGCGCCACGCCGCCGCCCGGCACCACACCCTCCTCGACGGCCGCGCGGGTGGCGTGCAGCGCGTCGTCCACGCGGTCCTTGCGCTCCTTGACCTCGGCCTCGCTGCTGCCGCCCACGCGGATCACCGCCACCCCGCCCGCCAGCTTGGCCAGGCGCTCCTGCAGCTTCTCCCGGTCGTAGTCGGAGGTGGTCTCCAGGACCTGCGCCCGGATCTGCTCGACGCGGCCCCGGATCGCCTCGTGGCTGCCGGCACCCTCGATGACGGTCGTGTTCTCCTTCTCGATCAGCACGCGCTTGGCCTGGCCCAGCATGGCCAGCGTGACGGTCTCCAGCTTGATGCCGAGCTCCTCGGAGATCACCTGGCCGCCGCTCAGGATCGCGAGGTCCTCCAGCATCGCCTTGCGGCGGTCGCCAAAGCCCGGCGCCTTCACGGCCGCGACCTTGAGGCCGCCGCGCAGCTTGTTGACCACCAGCGTCGCCAGCGCCTCGCCCTCGATATCCTCGGCGATGATCAGCAGCGGGCGCGCGGACTGGACGACCGCCTCCAGCAGCGGGAGCAGCGCCTGCAGCGCCGAGAGCTTCTTCTCGTGGATGAGGATGTAGGGGTTGTCGAGGTCGACCGACATCTTCTCGGCGTTGGTGATGAAGTACGGGCTGAGATAGCCGCGGTCGAACTGCATGCCCTCGACCACCTCCAGCTCCGTCTCCATGCCCTTCGCTTCCTCGACGGTGATGACGCCCTCGTTGCCGACCTTCTGCATGGCTTCGGCGATCATCCGGCCGATCTCGCTCTCGCCGTTGGCGGAGATGGTGCCGACCTGCGCAGTCTCGGCCTGGCTGGTGATCTTCTTGCTGCGGGCCGCCAGCTCGACCACCAGGGCCGCCACCGCCTTGTCGACGCCGCGCTTCAGGTCCATCGGCGCCATGCCGGCAGCGACCGCCTTGCCGCCTTCCCGCACGATCGCCTGGGCCAGCACGATGGCCGACGTGGTGCCGTCGCCGGCGACGTCGTTGGTCTTCGAGGCCACTTCGCGCACCATCTGCGCGCCCATGTTCTCGAACTTGTCGGAGAGCTCAATCTCCTTGGCGACGGTGACGCCGTCCTTGGTGATCCGCGGCGAGCCGAAGCTCTTGTCGATCAGCACGTTGCGGCCCTTGGGCCCGAGCGTCACCTTGACCGCGTCGGCCAGCATATCCACGCCGCGCAGCATCCGGCTGCGTGCGTCGTCGCCGAAGCGAACGTCCTTGGCTGCCATGTCCGTTACCTTACCGTAAGAGTTCAGGAGGCCATGGCGAGCGCGTGCGGCCCGTCGATGACGCCCATGAGATCGCTCTCCTTCATGATCAGGAGCTCCTCGCCGTCTAGCTTGACCTCGGTCCCCGACCATTTGCCGAACAGCACGCGGTCTCCCGCCGTGACCCCGAGCGCCACGATCGTGCCCTGCTCGTCGCGGGCGCCCGGACCGACGGCGACGATCTCGCCCTCCATCGGCTTCTCCTTGACCGTGTCGGGGATGATGATCCCACCGGCGGACTTCTCCTGCGGAGTGACGCGGCGGACGACCACCCGGTCGTGCAGCGGACGGAATTTCATTGCGGTTGGCTCCGAGAGGGGCACGATGGCGCGAGCGGCCTGATCGGCGATGGGCAGGGACTAGGTCATCTGCACCGCCGGGAGAGACGTTTGGCCGCATCCGGTCGTCGATGGACCGCCTTGTAGGACGGTCGGGTCGCCCTGGGCAGGTTCGGAAAGTACCTAGCCCGGCGGGATCCAGCCGAGACCGGAACCGTCGGCTCCCGCATCGGCGATCCTTCCCCGGGTGAAGGGGCTGACTTCGGCCTCCGACCGACACGTCCGTCCGGTCGGACGATGCTCTGCGTGGCCGCCGCCGCCGATCCGGGGTATCGCTACCCTCGCCACGTCGCGAACAGCCCGATGTCGCCCGGCATGCCGTTGGAGTAATCGAGCATCCGGGCGCTCAGGCCGATGCCCTTCGGCTCGAGGTCGCATTTCCAGCGCGCGGTGACTTCGCTCGCTTCTCCCTGCAGCGTGTCCTGCCAGGCCTCGTCGCCGATCCTGATTTTCCGGCCCCCGTCGGTGCAGAGGCCAGAGGGGAAGCGCAGCAGCTGGAACTCGGTATCGCCGCGCTCGGCCGCAGGCTGAAGGTGGGACAGGAGCTCGTCCCACATCGCATCCTGCAGATGCGCCTGAAGCAACGCCTTGATCCGCCGCTTCTCCGCAAGAGCGTCCTGCTCGCGCGTCGCCTTCTGTTCCTGCTTCCTCCGGGCGGGCGCGACCGCCGCCAGCTTCCGCAGCCCGTCTGCGGTTCCGATCTCGATCTTCGGGCTTTCGATCGAAGGGTCCGTCGATGACGGTCCGACCGGCTCTTCCGGTCGATGCATGTCCCGGAACAGGCGCTTGATCAGCCCCATGAGCTGCGTCGCGGCCTCGGTCGGCAGCGGAGATCGGCCCTCCGCCGACGCGTCATGACGGCTGTCCATCCCACTTGATCCCCATCTTCCCGGTGCGAGACGCGCCGGCCCGGCGGCGCCCATGTCGCAGCCTCGATCTGCCTCCAGTCTAGCGTCGACGGTCCTCGGGCGATGAGCCTCGGGATTCACCTAACGTCCCGATCTCCATTCCAACGGCACCCGGACCAAGGACATGGCGTCCGCGCTGCAGGTCGCCTCCGCCATGATGCGGTGAGCCGGATCCCGGTATGGAGGAGCTTCGAGTATTTCCGATCCTGCCACCGGATTTCGGGGTCGGTAGGATGCAATGCGGTCGGATCGGCAGGGTCGAACACCCTGCTCGGCGACGCGCCCACGCCGGCGGCGCAGCGAGCCCGGCACCATCGGGTGCCGGTGCCCGAGCCTCTCGCGGATCCCAGCGCCTGGTCACTCCCGAAGGATGCAGAATGTCATGCCGATTCCGAACGATCATGGTCGCCCTCGATCCGACGGTGGAGATCGAGATGCTGCTCGACCGAGCGCTCGCGATCGCCACCCGCATGGGAGGCCATCTGGAGGTCCTGCTGCTGCAACCGGATCTCGCCGAGATGGCGGCCTCCTATCCCGCCCTCGCCAGGATCTGCCCTCTCGACCAGATCGAGCTCGACCGCCGGAAATCCGCTGATGCGACCTGCGCGGCGTTCGAGGCCTGGCGCGACAAGCACGGCCTTCCCGACCAGATCGTGAGCCGGATGCTGCGCAGCACCTATGCCAAGTGGTCGATATGGCAAGGTCCGCCGGTCATCGGCATGCTCCGGCGCGGGCGGCTGGCCGACCTCATCGTGATGGCGATGCCGAACGGGCAGGCCAGCCTGAACGCCGTGCTGGTCGACGCCGCCATGTTCGACAGTGGCCGGCCGCTGCTCCTCATCCCGGGTGCGAGCGACGTTCCCATGCTCGAGCACGTCGCCGTGGCCTGGAACAGCAGCCTGCCGGCGGTGCGCTGCCTGGCTGCCGCCATGCCGTTCCTGCACGAGGCGGAGCGGGTGGACATCCTCGCCGTGGCGGCTCCGCACGCACGCGACGCCGATCCTCGATTCCCTCGATGATCTCCGCGGAGGAGGTCGTCGAGGCGCTGGCCTGGCAGGGCGTCCAGGCCGCCGCCGCGCACGTCGACGTCCAGTCCGACGAGGCCGTCGGCGCCGCGCTGCTACGCGAGGCCAAGGCGTTCCGGGTCAGCCTGCTGGCGTTGGGCGCGTTCACCCACAGCCGGGTTTGAGTTGCGGGCGTGGGCGGCATGACCGGCTACATGCTGGCGCACGCGGAGATACCGCTGCTGATGACGCACTGACCGGTCCGCGTCGGACTCCGATCGTCCGCGGCGATCGGCCGCCGGGCCTCAACGGCCCGGATCGGCTGTCGCGTGGGAAGGGGACACCACCGTCATCGTGACCGCCGGTCGCTTGTCGGGCCGCGCCGTCGAGACCACGACCATGGCCGGACGGAGCAGCTGGCCGTTCAGCGTCCAGCTCGACGAGAGGGCCCGCACGACCGTTCCCGGGCCGTTGCCTGATAGAGGCTGCTGGACGACCTCCTGGTGGCTGTGCGGATCGAAGGCCGAGCCGGTCGGGTCGTCCCGCTCGATCCCGCTCCGGGCGAGTAGCTTCGTCAGGCTGGCGTCCAGCTGGATCAACGTGAGGCACAGGCTCCGGGCGACATGGGTGTGGGAGCCGCTGGCGACGGCGAGGCATCGATGCAGCTCTTCGGCGAAGTCGACCATGTCGATCGCGATCTTCTGCATCGGCCATTGCTCGATGAAATCGGGAACCCACGCCGGCCGGACTGGCCCGGGCAGGGCGGCCTGCGGCGAGGGTGTGCGGTCGTCCGCAGTCCGGGCGAGGGCAATGCGGGCCCCGCCTCTCTCCGACCCGACACCCGCCTCCCGCCGTACCCGGGCGGCGGCAACCTGGGCCGGCAACGGTATGGTGGCGGTCTCCACCGGCTCGACCTTCATGTCCACCGCTCGAACTCCCCGCTTGCACCCCGACCACGGCCAGCCGCGGGCCCGATCGAGCAGATCGTAGTCGGACGGAGCGATGCGCGGGAGCATCGGAAACTACGCAGATCGCCGGGACCGGAGCGTCCTCGCCCGGTCGACCGACAGCCCCGGGTCGGGCCGAGTAGTTTCCGAACCTGTCGCGGTTGGTCTGGATGCCGCAGCCTCCGACATCGTGAACGCGGACCCGGCGGGGATGATAGGCACTCGATGATCCGGCTTGATCCTGCGTCAGATGCGGCGACCCGGCGGAGGCGACCTGCCGCGGCGATCTTCGACGTCGACGGGGTGCTGCTGGCCTCGCCGCACGAGCAGGCCTGGCGCGATGCCCTGACCGGGTTGGCCGATCCCGCACGCTTCACCACCGCCTCCTACCAGGCCGAGGTGGCAGGCAAGCCTCGGCTGGCCGGTGCACGTGCGGCGCTCGCGGCGCTGGGCGTGGCGGACGCCGAGCGGCTGGCACCGCCCTATGTGTAGCGACGCGCAATGATGAACGGCCAGACGCGCAACAGATGGTCCGTTGCGAC
>CAXTVM010000048.1:0-15944 GCA_964247725.1 uncultured Acetobacteraceae bacterium
GGATGAGCCCAAACCGGAACTGACCGCGCCACCAGCGCCCGGAGCAGCCCCCCCGTCCGTCACACCAGCCGGCAAGCCTGCCTTGCCCCGGCCACGTCAACCATGGTCTTCCATCGTCCCCGGCATGCCGCCCGCGGACCCCAAGGCATGCATCCGACCCACGACCGCCCCGGATGACCGCCCGAACCGCCATGCCCAACTCGATCCCCACCCAAGCCCCATGCTGAAGACCGGCGCCGGCGCCTCCCTGCAGCCCTTCCTCGCCATGGACGTGGTCGCCCGCGCCAACGCCCTGCAGGCGTCCCGCGGCCCGGCCGACCCGCGCATCATCCGGCTGGAAGTCGGCCAGCCGGCCACCGGCGCCCCCCGCGCCGCGATCGCCGCGGTGCAGCGCGCACTCGCCGGCGGCGCCCCGCTCGGCTACACCGACGCGCTCGGCCTGCCGTCGCTGCGCGCCCGCATCGCCGCCCACTACCGCGACTTCTACGCCGCGCCGGCCGACATCCCGCCCGGCCGCATCGTCGTCACCACCGGCGCCTCCGGCGGCTTCCTGCTCGCCTTCCTGGCCGCCTTCGACCCCGGCGACCGCATCGCGCTCGCGAGCCCCTACTACCCGCCCTACGTCAACATCCTCCACGCGCTGGGCATGCGCCCCGTGGTGCTGCCGACCGGCCCCGACACGCGCTACCAGCCGACCGTCGCCCTGCTGCAGGCGCTGGCCGACACGCCCGAGGGGCTCCCCGACGGACTGATCGTCGCCAGCCCCTGCAACCCCGCCGGCACCTGCCTCGACCCCGACGAGCTTGGCCGTCTGGCGCGGTTCTGCCACGCCCACGGCATCCGCCTCGTCAGCGACGAGATCTACCACGGCCTGAACTGGGACGCCCCGCCGGCCACCGCCGCCTCGCTCGGCGAGAGCGCCATCGTCATCAACAGCCTCTCCAAGTACTGGGGCATGACCGGCTGGCGCGTCGGCTGGATGGTGGTGCCGGACGACCTCCTGGCCGCGGTGCTGCGGCTGAAGCAGAACCTGTTCATCAGCGCCCCGCACGTGAGCCAGATCGCCGCCGAGGCCGCCTTCGACGCAGCCGACGAGCTCGCCGCCACCATGGCCGGCTATCGCCGCGCCCGCGCCCACCTGCTGCACGCCCTGCCGGCCGCCGGCTTCCCCGACCTGCTGCCGGCCCAGGGCGCGTTCTACGTCTATGCCGACATCGGCGCCCGCAGCCAGGACAGCGTCGGCTTCTGCGCCCGCCTGCTGGACCAGGCCGGCGTCGCCGCCACCCCCGGCGTCGACTTCGACAGCGTTCGCGGCCACCGCTTCGTGCGCTTCAGCTATTGCGGCCCCGAGGCCGACATCGCCGAGGCCGCCCGCCGCCTCGCCGCCTTCGGTGGCTGACCGGCTCCCGGGCCAGCCCGCGGTCGCCATCGTCGGCGCCGGCCCGGCCGGCCTCGCCGCCGCCGAGCTGCTGGCGCCGCACGCCGCCGTCACCCTGCACGACCGCATGCCGAGCCCCGGCCGCAAGCTGCTGATGGCCGGGCGCGGCGGCCTCAACCTCACCCATTCCGAGCCGCTGGACGCCTTCCTCGCCCGCTACGGCGACGCCCGCCCTTGGCTCGAGCCGGCGATCGCCGCGTTCCCGCCCGCCGCCCTCCGCACCTGGAGCGAGGGCCTGGGCCAATCCTGCTTCACCGGCAGCAGCGGCCGGGTGTTCCCACGCGCGATGAAGGCCTCGCCGCTGCTGCGCGCCTGGATGGCGCGGCTGGACGGCCTGGGCGTCACGCTGCGCACCCGCAGCCGGCTCGCCGCCCTGGAGCCGGACGGCGTCCTGCGCCTTGAGTCTCCTGCCGGACCCGAGCGCATCCGCCCCGACGCAGCACTGCTGGCGCTGGGCGGCGGCAGCTGGGCCAGGCTCGGCTCGGACGGCGCCTGGCGCGCGGTGCTGGCCGAGGCCGGCATCGCCACCGCGCCGCTCCGCCCTGCCAACTGCGGCTTCGACGCCGCCTGGTCGGACGGCTTCCGGCAGCGCCACGCCGGCACCCCGCTGAAGTCGGTGGCGCTGCATTTCGAGGGCCACGTCTCCCGCGGCGACCTGGTCGTCACCGCCGCCGGCCTCGAGGGCGGTGCGGTCTATCCGCTGGCGGCCCCCTTGCGCGACGCCATCGCCCGGGACGGCGCCGCCCTGCCGGTACTCGATCTCCGCCCCGACCTCCCGGCCGACGCGCTGGCGGCGCGCCTGGCCCGCGTCCGCGCCCGCGAGAGCCTGTCCAACACGCTCCGCCGGGCGCTGTCGCTGCCCCCGGTCGCCATCCACCTGCTGCGTGAGACCGGTCCCGGCCCGCCGCCGCGCGACCCGGCGGCACTGGCCGCCCTGGTCAAGTCGGTCCCGGTCCGCCTCGTGGCGCCGGCGCCGCTCGACCGCGCCATCTCGACCGCCGGCGGCGTGCCGCAGGGCGCGGTCGACGCCCGCTACATGCTGCGCGCCCGGCCCGGCCTGTTCGTCGCCGGCGAGATGCTGGACTGGGAGGCGCCCACCGGCGGCTACTTGCTGCAAGCCGCGATCGCCACCGGCCGCGCCGCCGCCGGCGGCCTGCTGGCTTGGCTGGGCGATGGACGATCGCCCTAGAAAGAAGGCCAAGGGCCTTGCCCCTGGACCCCACTGGGGCCGCGGGCCCCAGTTCGTTAAGCGTCAACCCTTAACAAATCGGGTTCCATGGGCCGCCGGCCCTTGGCGGGTCCAGGGCAGAGCCCTGGCCTTCTTCTCCCGGACCATGCTTGTGTACCCCGTCCGCCCCGGAGACCCGATGACCCGCCTCGCACGATCCCTGACCGCCGCCGCCGTCCTCCTGGCGGCCGTGCCGGGCGCCATCCTCCCCGGCCGGGCCATGACCAAGGGCGGCGTCACCATGGCCGACACCCTGCAGGTCGACGGCGCGACGCTGCAGCTCAACGGCATCGGCATCCGCACCTTCACCGTGTTCAACGTCCGCGGCTACGTCGCGGCCCTCTATCTGGCCACCAAGACCACCGACGCCGGGACGGCCCTGTCGGAGCCCGGCCCGAAGGCGCTGATCCTGCAGTTCGCCCGCGAGGCCAGCCAGACCCAGGTGCACGACCTCTACATGCAGTCGAGCACCCAGTATTGCGCCGACCATGCCTGCACCGCCTCCGACCGCTCCGGCTTCGCGCAACTGCTCGCCACCGCGCAGGCGGTCCATCCCGGCGACCGCACCAGCTTCATCGCCCGGGATGCGAGCCTCGAGGTGCGGTTCGACGACCGGCGCCTGGCGACCATCGCCATCCCGGGCTTCGGCCGCATCATCCTCGACTCCGACCTCGGTCCCACCGCGCCGTCCCGGCAGCTCCGCGACGGCCTGCTCGGCAAAGGCGGGTGAGGGGCCAGTGATGCCTGCGGCGGAACCCGACCCCGCCTCCCGGCGTCCGGATCAGACTGAGCCTCAGGCGGACACGGAGCCGGCATCATGAAGGTGGACAGCGTTCTCGGCACGATCGGCGGCACCCCGCACATCCGGGTCAGCCGGCTGTTCCCCGACCGGCAGGTCTGGATCAAGTCCGAGCGGGCCAACCCGGGCGGCTCGATCAAGGACCGCATCGCGCTGGCCATGATCGAGGCCGCCGAGGCCGACGGCCGCCTCCAGCCCGGCGGCACCATCATCGAGCCGACGTCCGGCAACACCGGCATCGGCCTGGCCATGGTCGCCGCCGTGAAGGGCTACCGCCTGGTGCTGGTGATGCCCGAGAGCATGTCGGTCGAGCGCCGCCGCCTGATGCAGGCCTACGGCGCCACCTTCGACCTGACGCCCAAGGAGCTCGGCATGAAGGGCGCCATCGCCCGCGCCGAGGCCCTGGTCGCCGAGCACCCCGGCGCCTGGACCCCGCAGCAGTTCGAGAACCCGGCCAACATCGACATCCACGTCCACACGACGGCCGAGGAGATCCTGGCCGACTTCCCCGACGGCCTCGACGCCATGATCACCGGCGTGGGCACCGGCGGCCACATCACCGGCGCCGCCCAGGTGCTGAAGGAGCGCTTCCCCCGCCTCAAGGTCTACGCGGTGGAGCCGTCGCAGTCCCCGGTGATCTCCGGCGGCAAGCCCGCTCCTCACCCGATCCAGGGCATCGGCGCCGGCTTCGTGCCGGCCAACCTGCACACCGACCTGCTCGACGGCGTGATCGCCATCGACGCCGAGGACGCCAAGCACTGGGCCCGCCGCTCCGCCGCCGAGGAAGGCTTGCTGGTCGGCATCTCGTCCGGCGCCACCCTGGCCGCGATCGCCTCCAAGCTCCCCGAGCTCGCCTCCGACGCCGTCGTCCTCGGCTTCAACTACGATACCGGCGAGCGCTACCTGTCGGTGCCCGACTTCCTGCCTGCCTGAGAAATTGCTCAAGAATACGACCGTATCGGCGAAGCCTCTATCGTTAAGTTCTGCTCCTATCTAACACGCCGCGCTGTCTTTGCATCACTCCTACGATAAGTTAAAAAGTTCAATGAAATTGTTTGCCTAATCGAGATAGACTATGACTCACTATTAAGACAATGTCTTATTTATAACTTAAAAATAATAAAGCAGCTTTCAATAGTATTAATCTTAATCCACTGTTAAGATTCATCTAAATTAGGAAATCGAGTTAGATGTAAAATATCACGAATTAAGTTCGCATCTTCCAATGCTGCTGAGTTGTTAACTAGCACATCAATCCTTCTCCTCTTGTTTGCAGGAAACAAAGATCGCAAATTTGACAGCAGATCTGAAAACGTTTCCGCATCTATGAATCCCTGCCTTATTTTTTCAAAGCCAATATCGTTATCAGCACTGATGAATTTGAACAGATCATTTTTAGAGATCAAGCGCCGCTCAATAGATCGCTGTTGTAATTCATTTTCCTTTCGAATAACTTGACTAGAGTCGCCTGGATCAACCTTTCTCATCACAGCTTCTAAATAAGTCTTTAATGTATCGTTGGCAGCTTTTAATTCACCAACTTGTTCGGTAAGCGCTGAAATTTGTTTCTGCTGTGAGCGGGTTTTCAGTATTTCCCGAAATAGCCCCGCCCATTGCTCACGGAGCCAGTTCTCAATCTGAGAAGAACGATCGAAATTAAATACCGGATTATTTCTTGGCCTGGACAGTATATAATCGATCAAGTGGAAAATATTTACTGAATCTACGTGTGCATAAACTATAGCTTCTTTATCCCTGTTTTTTAAGAAAGTTTGATATTCACTATGTACGTTTGTCTCAATAAGTATGTAAATCGGTATATCTAAATTAGATGCAACCTCATACTCGCGTCGAGTTATACTATCATAACGGTCGTAGAATTCGTGAACCGTTACATTTTTGTGATTGCTAATTGCCGCGCCATATCGACCACCTATGATAAGAACGAATATGTCGGCAGAAGAAGCTTCTCGATAACAAGACTCATCAAGAGCGACATCTGGATGATAAGCTATATCGCCCTTTTCTGAAAGAACGGGTTCGTATCCTATCGACTCTATAAAAAGCTCTAATGAAGAACGTATGTGCTTGAGATCATAATATGTAGAGCTTACGAATACACGAGGCTTAGCCATGGTAACTCCCCCTATAAAATTTTCCGGCTTTCAATGTTACGGTATTACACTGTCCGCATCCCCAGCCGCTTAAGCAGCGCCATGTCCCGGTTCGCCTCCGGGTTCGGCGTCGTCAGCAGTCGCTCCCCGTAGAAGATCGAGTTCGCTCCCGCCAGGAAGCACAGCGCCTGCGTCTCGTCGCTCATCCCCTCGCGCCCGGCCGACAGCCGCACGTGGCTCGCCGGCATGGTGATCCGCGCCGCCGCGATCACCCGCACGAAGTCGATCGGATCGACCGCGTCCGCCTGCGCCAGCGGCGTGTTCGCCACCCGCACCAGCATGTTGATCGGCACGCTCTCCGGATGCCGGGGCAGGGAGGCCAGCGTCGCGATCAGTCCCGCCTGGTCCGCCACCGTCTCGCCCATGCCGACGATGCCGCCGCAGCAGACCGCGATCCCCGCGTCGCGCACGTGCGCCAGCGTGTCCAGCCGCTCCTGGTAGGTCCGCGTGGTGATGACCGACCCGTAGAACTCCGGCGAGGTGTCCAGGTTGTGGTTGTAGTAGTCGAGCCCCGCCGCCCGCAGCCGCCCCGCCTGGCCGCCATCCAGCATGCCCAGCGTGACGCAGCTCTCCATCCCCAGCGCCCGCACCCCCTCGACCATGGCGCACACCGCCTCCAGATCGTGGTCCTTCGGGCTGCGCCAGGCCGCCCCCATGCAGAACCGGCTGGCCCCCGCCGCCTTCGCCGCCCGCGCGTCGGCCAGTACCGCATCCACCGCCATCAGCCGCGACGCCTTCATCGGGCTCTCGTGCAGCGCGCTCTGCGGGCAGTAGGCGCAATCCTCCGGGCAGCCGCCGGTCTTGATCGACAGCAGCGTCGAGATCTGCACCGCGCACGGGTCGTGGTGCGCCCGGTGCGTCGCCTGCGCTCTGAACATCAGCTCGGGGAACGGCAGCGCCATCAGCGCCCGCACCTCGTCCGTTTCCCAATCGTGCCGCAGGTCCATGATCGGTCTTTCGGAAACTAAGGAAGGCCAGGGGCTCTGCCCCTGGACCCCGCCAAAGGCTCGCCTTTGGAAACCGCTTAGTTAAAGGGGTGCAGGGGACGACTGTCCCCTGCCGGGTCCAGGGCGGAGCCCTGGCCTTACCCCCGCAGCGCGTTGACCATTGTCTCGCCGAGCAGCGAAGGGCTCGACGCCACGTGGATCCCCGCCGACCGCATCGCCTCGATCTTGGCCGCCGCGGTGTCGTTGCCGCCGGTGATGACGGCACCGGCATGGCCCATGCGCCGCCCGGGCGGCGCGGTGACGCCGGCGATGAAGCCGACCGTCGGCTTCTTCACCTTGTTGCCTTTGAGGAAGTTCGCCGCGTTGATCTCCGACGCGCCGCCGATCTCGCCGATCATCACGATCGAGGTCGTCTCCGGGTCGGCCAGGAACATCTCCAGCACCTCGATGAAGTCGAGCCCCTTCACCGGGTCGCCGCCGATGCCCACGCAGGTGCTCTGCCCCAGCCCCACCGCGGTGGTCTGCGCCACCGCCTCGTAGGTGAGCGTGCCGGAGCGCGACACGATGCCGACCTTGCCCGGCCGGTGGATGTGCCCCGGCATGATGCCGATCTTGCACTGGTCCGGCGTGATGACGCCCGGGCAGTTCGGCCCGATCAGGATGCTGTCGCTGCGCTGCAGCGCGCTCTTCACCCGCACCATGTCCAGCACCGGGATGCCCTCGGTGATGCACACGATCAGCGGCATCCCCGCCGCGATCGCCTCCAGGATCGAGTCGGCCGCGAACGGCGGCGGCACGTAGATCACCGTCGCGGTGGCGCCGGTCTCCTCGCGCGCCTCGGCGACGGTGTCGAACACCGGCAGGTTCAGGTGCGTGGCCCCGCCTTTGCCCGGCGTCACGCCGCCCACCATCCTGGTGCCGTAGGCGATCGCCTGCTCGGCGTGGAAGGTGCCCTGGGAGCCGGTGAAGCCCTGGGTGATGACCTTGGTGTCCGCGTTGACCAGGACCGACATCAGCCCTTGCTCCCCTTCACGGCGGCGACGATCTTGCGCGCCGCGTCCGACAGGTTGTCGGCGTTGATGATCGGCAGCCCGCTCTCGTCGATCAGCTTCTGGCCGAGCTCGACGTTGGTGCCCTCGAGGCGCACCACCAGCGGCACGCCCAGCTTCACCTCGCGCGACGCCTCGATCACCGCGTTGGCGATGATGTCGCAGCGCATGATGCCGCCGAAGATGTTGACCAGCAGCCCTTCCACGTTCTTGTCCGACAGCAGGATCTTGAAGGCGGCCACCACCCGCTCCTTGGTGGCGCCGCCGCCGACGTCGAGGAAGTTGGCGGGCTCGGCGCCCTCCAGCTTGATGATGTCCATGGTCGCCATCGCGAGCCCGGCGCCGTTGACCATGCAGCCGATGTTGCCGTCGAGCGCGATGTAGGACAGCCCGTGCCGCGCGGCCTCGAGCTCCTTGGGGTCCTCCTCGGTCTCGTCGCGCAGGTCTTCGAGCTGGGGATGGCGGAACAGCGCGTTGTCGTCGAACGTCATCTTGGCGTCGAGCGCCATCAGGCTGCCGTCGCCCACCAGCACCAGCGGGTTGATCTCGATCGAGGCGGCGTCCAGGCCGACGAAGGCGTCGTAGGTCGAGCGCACCACCCGGGCGAAGTGCCCGATCGACTTCCCCGTGAGCCCGAGCCCAGCGGCGAGGTCGCGGGCGATGTAGTCGGAGTAGCCCACCGCCGGGTCGATGGTGGCGTTCAGGATCTTGTCCGGGCTCGCATGCGCGACCTCCTCGATCTCCATGCCGCCCTCGCGCGACGCGATGATGGCGATCCGCCCGCTCTCGCGGTCGGTGATCATCGAGAAGTACAGCTCGTGGCGGATGTCGCAGCCGGCCTCGACGTAGAGCCGGTTGACCTGCTTGCCGGCGGGCCCGGTCTGCTTGGTCACCAGCACCGAGCCCAGCATGGCGGTCGCCGCCTGCTCCGCCTCGGCCGGGCTCTTCACCAGCCGCACGCCGCCCTTGCCGTCGGGATCGTTGGCAAAGCGCCCGGCGCCGCGGCCGCCGGCATGGATCTGCGACTTCACCACGTAGACCGGACCCGGCAGCGCCCGCGCCGCGGCCAGCGCCTCCTCAGGCGAGCGCGCCACCCGGCCTTCCAGCACCGGCATGCCGAACCCCTTCAGCAGGGTCTTGGCCTGGTATTCGTGGATGTTCATGCCCCGCGGGCTCCTTCCGGGTTGAGATCGGCCTGACCGTGCGGGGGACGCCCCGCCCGGCTGCGCTGGCGTCCCTGGCGCCCTTGAGATCCTGACGCGCGCCGCGGGCGCTGTTTTGCATCCGCCGCCGCCGAAAGTCACGCCGTCCCGGCCGCCGGCCCCGCCACCCTCGTGTCCACGACGCCACGGCCTGGCCCGGCCGGACCGCAACCGCTTGCCAACCCTGTGATTATGACGGAGTTGGGACACCGCGACGCGGACGGGACACACCATGAAGCACTGGCCATGAAGCACTGGCGGATCGAGGACGTGGCCTGGGACCGGTTCGACGCCGCGCGCGTCGACCCGGACGTGGTGCGCATCGTCAAGGCCGCCTCGGTGGTGGAGCGCAACGGCGTCGACTACGCCGCCTACCTGAAGAACGTGTTCACCGACGATCCCGCGTTCCAGGACGCGTCCGACAACTGGGCGGTCGAGGAGGTGCAGCACGGCGACGCGCTCGGCCAGTGGGCCATGCTGGCCGACCGCGGCTGGGACTACCCGGCGGCGTTCGACCGATACCGGTCCTCCTACCGCATCCCGATCGAGGTCGACGCCTCGGTGCGCGGCTCACGCACCGGCGAGCTGATCGCGCGCTGCATGGTCGAGACCGGAACGTCCAGCTTCTATACGGCACTCGCCGACGCCACCGACGAGCCGGTGCTGAAGCTCATCTGCAGGCAGATCGCCGCCGACGAGTACCGCCACTTCAAGCTGTTCTACGACCACATGCACCGCTACCTCCGGCGCGAGCGGCTGGGCGTGCTGTCGCGCACCCGGATCGCGCTCGGCCGCGTCACCGAGAGCGAGGACGACGAGCTCGCCTACGCCTACCACTGCACCAACGAGCCGGAGGGCGTGGCCTACGACCACCAGCGCTGCATCGCCGCCTACATGACCCGCACGATGGGCTGCTACCGCCGTCACCATGTCGACCGCGCCATGGGCATGATGTTCAAGACCATCGGCTTCACGCCGCGCGGACGGGTGTCGCGGGCGGCCTCGCAGCTGGCGTTCGGCGCCATGCGCCGGCGCAGCGCCCGCTTCGCCCGCATCGCCGCCGCCAGGCCGCCGGTCGAGGCCGGCGGCCACGGCGAGGCGGCGCTCGCCAGCTGAGCCGCGCGGCCCGCCGGGCTATCCGCGATTGGGTTCAGCCATCTCGGGTCGCGGAAGGAGAGGGCCGGCGGGAGCGCGCCACTCGCGGCTCAGCAGTGCGATCATGTCGACTGTCAGCCGTCGCCTGCCGGACCGGCTCTCGGACGCCCGGAGCCTCGGGCCCAGGAGCTTCGCCAGATCCGCCTGGCTCAGCCCCCGCTGCTCCATGACGAACCGGATCACCTCGATCGGCGCCGGAGCCTCGATCGGGAAGCGCTTCGTCTTGTACGCCTCGATCAGCGTCGCGAGAACATCGAAGCGGTCGCCTTCCGGACCTCCGGGTTGCGGCTCATTCCCGAGACATTGTCCAATTTTCCCAAGGAACTCGTCGTCCTGGATGGGTCGGACGTCCACGTTCGTTCTCATGAGTGTGGATCGCGTCAAGCCATCGTTCCAGCCGGTGCAGGTCAGGTCCATCTCGTCGGACATCCTCCGGATCGATCTTGTCATAGTTTTGTGCGTGCCGATAAACTTGACGAGCACGCGCTTGTGGCGGCAGGCGACGTGGACGACGAGGCGATACTCATCGGCGCCAACGTCGAAGATGAGTATGCGTTCGATGGTCACACGCTGACATCCGCTTCCGTTCCTGGTCTGTCCCTTGGTCCTGTGACCACGGACTAGGGACCTGGCTTGGACTACGATGCGTCGTTCTGGACCGTGCATATCGAAGCTCATCGGGTCTCCGGCGAGACACAGCGAGCGCATTGCGCCGGCCGGGTCGGCACCTCGCTCACTGCGAGCGAGCCTGGCGGACCCGGCTTTTTGGGCCGGTCCATCCAGCTGGGATGCATGACGACGCGTCGGGCGGGGCAGACGACACGGCAAGTCCCGTTGCCTGCCCACTCCCTCCGGCCACGTCGCTGACCGAGGTGATGGGCGGTCCGTTGCAGCGTCGCCGCTGGAGTGACGCGGACAAACGCTGCCTCGTCTACGAGGCTTTCCGTCTGCCGACGCAGCACCATGGCCTGCGGCACCTGATCCAGCCGCTTCTGCATGGCATCCAGCACGGCCTCATGCTCCCAGCGTTTGATCCGCCGCTGCTTGCCGGTCGTACAGGCCGACTTGATGGCGCAGGTGGAACAGGCATCGGTCCAGTAGCTTCGCAGTGTCATCTCGTTCTCGACGCTGTCGAACCGCCAAGTCAGCCGTTCCCCGGCAGGACAACGATACACGTCCTCCCCGGGCAGGTAGACGAAGTCCTGCTTGCCGAACCGGCTTTCCGCCTTAGCGCCTGAGGTGAGCGGCTTGGGCACGTAGGGCACCATTCCAGCTCGCGTGCTCTCCAGCACCTGGCGCCCGGAGTAGTAGCCGCGGTCGGCCAGCACGGTGAGTTCGGTCCGGCCCACAGCCGCCTGGGCCTGTCTGCCGATTGGCGTCAGCTGTGCGCGATCGTCCCGATGTTGGTGACCTCGTGCGCCACGATCAGATGGTGCATCGTGTCTACGGCGGCCTGGACATTGTATCCGACCACGGTCGAGCCACGGCCGAGGTCATGGCCCTGGCATCCGGATCGGTGAGACAAACCTGGCCGTCCGGTGATGCCGCGACGACCGCTTCCATCTCGCGCAGATGCCCCATCTGGGCCCGCAACCTGTCCAGCTTCTCCCGCAGACGGCGGACCTTGCCGGAGGGCAGGCCCGGGTCGTGCAGGTCAGCCGTATTGAGGGCAGCCAGATAGCGCGAGACGCTAGCTTCTGCCTGCTCCATCCGCCGTTGGATGACGGCCTGTGTGTAGCTCTTGTCGCGGCTGTTCACCGCCTTGAACTTGCTGCCGTCGATCGCGACCAGACTGTCGGAGAACAGGTCGAGCTTGCGGCACAGCAAAACGAACTGGCGGCAGGTGGGCTTGATGGCGAGGCCGTTATCGCGGCGGAAATCGGCGATGGTCTTGAAGTTTGGGGCGAGCCGCCCGGTCAGCCACAGCACCTCGAGATTGCGTTGCGCCTCGCGCTCCAAGCGACGGCTGGAGGGCACTCGGTTCAGGTAGCCGTAGAGGTAGAGCTTTAACAGAGTGGCTGGCTGGTAGCCGGGACGGCCGGTGCCGACGGGCGTGGCGCGGCGGAAGCCCAGCTCAGCAAAGTCCAACTCGTCTACGAACGCGTCGACCACTCGGACCGGGTTATCCTCACCCACGTAGTCGTCCACGCGTTCAGGCAGCAGGAAGCTTTGGCACCGGTTCCAGCCCTCGACGTAGCGCTTCATCACGTGCCCGAGTTTTGCCAACGCCAGCTTACTCCACTGTTCCTTATTCAGGAATCGTTGAACCTGGGCTGGAGTGCCACTGGGTCATCAGTCTTTTAGAAGGCTTGCTGACGCATAGCTGTGGTAAGCTGGCTCCACAGCATCAAACTTCTCAGGAACGGGAGCACTGTTGCAGTTCAGGTCAATCTCAATGAATGAAAGGTTGCCTGCTTCATCCACAAACAACAGAATTTCCAGACTGTCCTCAGTCGGAAGCGTAAAATCAGCCTCAAAGAACATTCCTCCCTGCCCATTCGCTAGTGTCAGCGGAAGGATTTCGGATCCGGGCGGTATACGTACCCCAAAGCTGTTGCAGCCACATTCGCAGAACGAGTGGAACTCGGCGACTTCCAGTTGAGCGTGCAGCCGGACGGGTGCCGGATAGCCGCACCGGCCTACGATAAACGCTCGCCAGAAGTCCGCTCGGCTAGACCCATTCGGCACGATTAACCTCTCTCAACGAGCAAGGACGCTATCACAGCTCTGGACAGGTTGCTCGCAGCTGACTTTTCACACAGCCTCGGTTGGATCCGGCGATAGGCAGCCAAGGTGCTGCCTCTGCCCGCTTGCGAAGATGACGCGTCTATCGCCGACGAAGTCAGCCGAGTTGAAGCTTTGCCGGATTCGGCAGGGCCCGACCCCTAGGCACGCGACACCAGGCCATACCAAGCGCGCGGTGGCGTCTCTGCCTGAGGACGCCGGCTCCAGAAGTCTCTCGAGGTGCTCATGGCGAGAGTCCGCACGGGCATTCTCCAGCTTGTTCCCGTTCTGGGATCGAGCCGCTATGTCACAAGGCGGGACATGCAGCCGGCGATGCCAAGCCTGTCGTCACCGCTGAGGAAGGTGTCCCGCCACGTTCCGCGCTTGACGATCCGGCGTGCGCGGACTGTCTTCAGACCGGTAACGCAAGGGGCGATGCAGGTGGACTCAGTTAAGCGGCAACACACGGATCGAGGCGTGCTGCGGCGCCTGACGCGCTCGGCCTGGGCAGCCCTCGCATCGGGGCCGCTGGCACTTCATCCCGGTTCGGCGCCGGCCGCCGACGCGAACGCCAGCACGGGCGCCGCCTACGCCCCCTGGGGCTTCAACCTGTCCGGCCGCGATACCGCGGTCACCCCGGGCGACGACTTCTTCGGCTATGCCGACGGCGCCGCCGTGCAGCGCATCGACATTCCGGCCGACCACGCCGCCTGGGGCTCGTTCAACATCCTGGCCGACCTGTCCCGCAGCCGGGTGCAGGACATCCTGCAGCAGCTGGCCGGCCATCCGGTCGCGGATCCGGGCACGGTCGAGCAGAAGCTGGGCGCGTTCTACGCCGCCTACCTGGACGAGCCGACCGTGGAGGCACGCGGCCTCGCACCGCTGCAGCCCGATCTCGCCGCCATCCGCGCGGTGACCGACCGCACCCGCCTCGCCGTCCTGCTCGGCGCGGCGCAGGACGGCTACCAGTTCTCGCCGTTCGGGCTGTCGGTGGCGCCCGACGCCCGCGACCCGACCCGCTCGGCGATCCAGCTCGACCAGGGCGGCACCGGCCTGCCGGACCGCGACTACTACCTGCGGCCGGAGTTCGCTCCTAAGAAGGCCGCCTACCAGGCCTACGTCGTCCAGATGCTGACCCTGGCCGGTTGGCCCGATGCCGCCGGATCGGCCGCCGCCGTGCTGTCGTTCGAGACCGCGCTGGCGCAGGCGCAGTGGGCGCGTGCCGACCGGCGCGATCCGGTCCGCACCTACAACCCGATGACGGTGGCCGACCTGGCGACGCAGGCGCCGCAGTTCGACTGGCGCGCCTACTTCGCCGGCGCCGAGCTCCCCCAGGCCCACGACGTCGTGCTGACCGAGAAGTCGGCGGTCCTGGCCGAGGCCGGGCTGGTCGGCGCCGCCGACCTCGCCACGCTGCGCGCCTGGCTCGCCTTCCACCTGGTCGACAACGCCGCCGACGAGCTGCCGGCGCGCTTCGTCCAGGCGAGCTTCGCGTTCCACGGCCACACCCTGTCCGGTCAGCCGGAGCTGGAGGCGCGCCCGAAGCGCGCCGTCGCCGCCACCGGCGCCGCCATGGGGATGGCGGTCGGCAAGGCGTATGCCGCCCGCTGGTTCCCGCCCGAGCGCAAGCGGTTCATGCAGACGCTCACCGCCGAGCTGAAGGCCGTCTTCCGCGTCCGGCTGGCGAACAACGCCTGGATGGACCCCGCCACCCGGCAGGCCGCGATCGCCAAGCTCGACAACCAGCTGATCCTGATCGGCTATCCCGACAGCTGGCGCGACTATTCCGCCCTGGTCGTGCGTCCGGACGACCTCTACGGCAACGTCGCCCGCGCCACCGCCTTCGACTGGGCCTGGCAGCGCGGCCATCTCGGCCGCCCGGTCGACCGCGCCGAGTGGCAGATGACGCCGCAGACGGTGAACGCCTACAACGCACCGCACTTCGACGAGGTGGTGTTCCCGGCCGCCATCCTGCAGCCGCCCTTCTTCAACCCCGACGCCGACGCCGCGATCAACTACGGCGCCATCGGCGGCGTCATCGGCCACGAGATGACGCACAGCTTCGACGACCAGGGCCGCAAGTTCGACCGGATGGGCCGGCTGCACGACTGGTGGACCGCGGACGATGCCCGCCGCTTCCAGGCCCGCGCCGACCGGCTCGGCGCGCAGTTCGACGCGCTGACGCCGTTCCCCGGCCTGCACGTAAACGGCCGGCTCACCATGGGCGAGAACATCGCCGACCTCGGCGGCCTCACCCTGGCGCTCGACGCCTACCACGCGCACCTGCACGGCGCCCCCGCCCCGGTGATCGACGGGCTCACCGGCGACCAGCGGGTGTTCCTCGGCTGGGCTCAGGTCTGGCGCCAGAAGGTGCGCGACGACCGCGCCCGCATGCTGCTGGTGACCGACCCGCACGCGCCGCCGCGGGCACGGGTCGACATGCCGATGCACAACATGGACGCCTGGTATCGCGCCTGGGCGGTGAAGCCGGGGGATGGGCTCTACTTGGCGCCGAAGGATCGGGTGCAGATCTGGTAGGAAGCCAGGGCTCCGCCCTGGACCCGCCAAGGACCTTGGATCCCGATTCCTAAGGATCAAGTCCAGAGACCAGCTTCTGGCGCGGTCCAGGGGCGTCGTGCGAAGCACGCCGTCGCGCGACGCCCCGATCGTTACTGCACCGTGACCCGCACCACGTCGTGCACGTTCCGTGTCCTCGTCCGATCGCCCGGCACCAGCAGCTGCAGTGCGCCGCTCCGCGTCGTCAGCATCACGGCATCGGCGCCGCCGTCCGGATCGAGCTCGCCGAACGAGAACGCGACCGCATAGCCGTCGCGCCCGGTCACCAGCACGGTGTGCCGCAGGCTGGGGTTCTTGACCGGCTGCTCGACCGGGTCCGCCTGCCGCAGCACGTCCCACAGCAGCACGCCCTGGCCGCGGTCACTGCGCCCGCCGCCGGCGCCGGAGGTCACCGGCAGGCTGAGCTGCGGCAGCCGGGCCAGCCGGCCGGCGTCGAGGGTGCCGCCATGCGCCACGGCGCCGTCGATTACCAATGCGGGCGCCTGGGCCTGAGCCTGAGCCTCGGCCGCCGCCGGGACCGCGGTCATGCCGAGCAGGGCGGCTTCGGCCATCAACGGGATCAGTCGCATGGGCATCCTTCGGGGCGGGGCGGGAACGCGGCGCGCCATCCAGCAAACGCTCGAAGTCCGCCGGCGTCGAGGCCAGGACGAG
>CAXTVM010000048.1:16044-25688 GCA_964247725.1 uncultured Acetobacteraceae bacterium
GCGGCGCGCCATCCAGCAAACGCTCGAAGTCCGCCGGCGTCGAGGCCAGGACGAGGCCCTCCGGTCGGCGTCGTCGCCCGCTTGCCGTAACGAAGCTGTTGCGGACTGCCGGCGTGCTGCCATCCTGGGCGCCGCCTCCGCCGGGGTCGTGGCCTTGCGGAGCACGCCGGCATTTGCTGCAACCGCCGACCGACCCCGGGGACCGCGCGCATGAGCCACACCTCCAGCCTGACGTTGGGCCATCTCGACAGCCGCCAGCACGAAGCGGCCGCGGCGGCGGTGCTGCGGGTGCTGGAGGCGCACGACGTCGAGGTGGCGATGGTGGCGGCCGACCGCGACACCCTGATGCGGCACATCGTCGGCGGCCGCATCGACCTGCTGGCCACCGCCTGGCTGCCCGACATCGACGCCAACTGGAGCGACCCCGCCTACATGGAGACGTTGGGCGGCGTGCTGTACCGGCCGTTCCTGATGTGGGCGGTGCCGGCGGCGCTGGAGATCCCCGGGCTCGACTCGATCGCCGACCTGCTGCGTCCCGAGATCGCCGGGCGGCTCGATCGCACGATCGTGCTGCCGCGCCGGCTCGAGGCCTACGCCAACCGCGTCGTCGCCGCCTACGGGCTGGAGCGGGCCGGCTACCGGCTCGAGGTGCTGGACAGCGAGGCCGCCTATGGGCGCGCCGGCGCCGCGCTGGACGCCGCCGCCGCCGCCGTGCTGCCGCTGTGGCAGCCGCATGCGCTGGCGCATGGCGGCCGCACCCGCCCGCTGGAGGACCCGCTGCTCGCTCTCGACGGCCGGCAGGAGGCCAGGCTGCTGCTGCGCGTCGGCCTGCGCGCCACCGTCGACCCCGACCTGCTCGACGAGCTGGAGGAGCTCACGCTCGGCAACGCCGTGGTCAGCGCGCTGGAGCACGCGATGCGCCGCGACGGGCTCACCGCCGACGAGGCCGCCGAGGCCTGGCAGCGCGGCCGGCTGACGCCGCGTGCCTGAGCCGGCGCCGGAGCTCGAGTCCGGGCCGGACCAGCCCGACCTGAGCCTCGCGGCCCAGTACGAGGCATACCCCTATCCGGAGCGCGATCCGCGCGACGAGGCGAAGCGGCTGGTGGTCGGCAGCCCGAGCCACCTGCGCGAGATCGACCACTGGGTGTTCGGCGGCAGGCGCCCGGCCGACCGCCCGCTGCGGGTGCTGGTGGCCGGCTGCGGCACCGGCGACGCCGCGATCATGCTGGCGACGCAGATGGCGCGCGCCGGCCGTCCCGGACACCTGACCTGCCTCGACCGCTCTGAACGGGCGCTCGGCGTCGCGCGGGCGCGGGCCGAGGCGAGGGGCCTGGACAACATCGCCTTCCGGCGCCGCTCGCTGCTGGAGCTGCCGGCGCCGGACCTCGGCGCCTTCGACTACATCGATTGCTGCGGCGTGCTGCACCACCTGCCGGACCCGCCGGCGGCCCTGCGTGCGCTGGAGCGATCGCTGGCGCCGGGCGGCGGCATGGGGCTGATGGTGTACGCGCCGCACGGCCGCACCGGGGTCTACATGCTGCAGGACGCGCTGGCGCTGCTGGCGCCGGCAGGCGCGCCGCCGCCGGCCCGGCTCGACACCGCGCGCCGGGTGATGCGGCACCTGCCGGCCACCGCCTGGCTGCGCGCCAACGCCAACTTCGAGGATCACCTCACCGGCGGCGACGCCGGGCTCTACGACCTGCTGCTGAACCCGCGCGACGTCGCCTACGGCATCGCGGGCTTTCTGGACCTGCTCGCCGGCGCCGGGCTGGAGGCGGCGGCGCTGATGGAGCCGTCGCGCTACGATCCCGACCTGCTGCTGCCGGACCCGCGGCTGCGGGCGGCGGCGGCGCGGCTGGACCTGGGGCAACGGGCCGCGCTGGCGGAGTCGCTGGCCGGCAACATGAACACCCATGTTGCCTACGCGGTGCGGACCGGCGCGGCGCCGGTGCCGCCCGACCCGCTGGCGCCGGACTTGGTGCCGGTGGCGCGCGAGATGCCGGCCGCCGAGATCGCACGCCGGATCGGCCCGGACGGCACCCTGCCGACGGCGTTCGGCCGCCTTGCCGTGCCGGTGCCGCTGCCGCCGCAGGCCGGCGCGATCCTGGGGCTGATCGACGGCGAGCGGACCGTGGGCGCCATCGCCGAAGCGCTGGCCGGGCGCGGCATCGGGCGCGCCCGGTTCGAGGCCGCCTGGTCCGATACCTACCGGGCGCTGTCCCGGGTCAACCGGATCCTGGTCCGCGCGGTGGCCCATTAGGCCAGCGGACCAGGCGGTGATCGTCATCTTCGGCGCCGGGGTGCGTCCGGACGGCAGGCCGACGCCGACCCTGGCCCGCCGCGTCGCGGCCGCGATCGCCTTCGGCGAGCGCCTGTCGCCGCCGCCGCACTATCTGCCGACCGGGGGCATCGGCCGCCACGGCCCGTCCGAGGCCTCGGTGATGGGCGGGCTGCTGCGCGAGGCCGGCGTCCCCGATCGCCGCATCCGGCTGGAGGACACCGCCCGCGACACGCTGGCCTCCGTGCGCCTCTGCGCCGCGCTGCTGCGGGGCCATCGCGGCCCGGTGTTCGCCGCCACCAGCGCCTACCACCTGCCGCGCTGCCTGGTGCTGCTGCGCCTGGCCGGGGTGCCGGCCAGGCCGGTGCCGCCGCCGAGGGAGCCGGCGTCCCGCCGGCCCCGGCACCGCTGGCATTGGCGGCTGCGCGAGGTGCCGGCTCTCCCCTGGGACGTGCTGCTGCTTCTTTGGCGGCGACTTATCGACAAGCTCGGCCGAAATCGTTAATTCTTCGACAACATCAGCCGCAGGTCGTCGATGGTCTACGTGGCAGGCGCGGACACGCTGTTCCGGACGTTCCGGGACCGCAGCGACGAGAGCTGGCTCGACATCCTGCTGAGCTCGCTGCGGGTGCCCGACATCGAGGGCGTGCCGATGCCGGGCTTCCCGGCCGAGGCGCTGCAGCGCGAGATTCACGGCCATGCCGGCGAGGTGTCGCTGCACGAGGCGCACGTGTTCTTCCGCGAGATCAAGGCGTACTGCGCCTATGCCGGCCGGCCGATCGCCCCCAGCCGCACGATGCTCGACTTCGGCTGCGGCTGGGGCCGGATGCTGCGCCTGTTCATGAAGGACATCGAGCCGGCCAACCTGTTCGGCACAGACAGCACGTCGCGCTTCCTGATGGAGGCGCGGCGCTGCAACCCCAGCGTCAACTTCCTGTCCTGCACCCTCACCCCGCCCACCATCCTGATGCCGGACTGCCTCGACTACGTGATCAGCTGGTCGGTGTTCAGCCATCTCGACGAGTTCCTGTCGCTGCGCTGGATCGAGGAGTTCCACCGCCTGCTGAAGCCGGGCGGGCTGCTGCTGCTGACCACGCAGAGCCGCCGCTTCATCGCCTTCTGCGCCGAGATGCGGCTCCGGCGCGCCTCGGGCATCCGGCTCGACCACCCGTGGTACGAGGCCTGCGCCGACAGCTTCGTCGACGAGCCGCTGGAGAACTCGCGCTACGAGGCCGGCCAGTTCCTGCACGCCGCCTCGACGCTGCCGCCGCACCCGCAGTCGCACTACGGCGAGGCGGTGATCCCGCGCGGCTACGTGGTCAGGAAGTGGGGCCACCTGTTCCGCCTGGTCGATTTCCTCGACAACCCGGTGCGGCTGCCGCAGGTGCTGGTGGTGCTGCAGAAGCCGGGCTGAGCGTCGGCAAGGTCGGGCTACGTGCCGGGATCGGCCGGCGACGGGGTCGGCGGCAGGTTGAGCGCCGTGGACGGCCCGGCAGGCGCCGCATACGGATCCGGTGCCAGCGGATGCATCCTGACGATGACGTTCTGGTGGTAGGTCTGGTCGGCATGGGTGAGGAGGTCGATGCCCACGCCGGTGAGGCCGCCGAACAGGACGTTGCCCAGGATCACCCCGTCGAGGCTGCTCGGATCGGTGCCGATGACCGGCGCATAGCCGGGCTTGCGGCAGGTGATCGCCAGGGCATCCGAGCTCTTCGAGACCGTGACGCTTCCGGGGGTCACGAACTGTCTGACCAGCACGCCGTCGCGCTCGACGCTGCAGGCGGCGCCGGTCGGCTCGGAGTTCACGGTCACCGTCTGCATGGTACCGGACGTGATCGTTGCGCATCCGGATACGGATGCGACGATCGCGATGGCTGCGGAAGCCCGAATGATGCCCATCTCGATACCGGCCCCGTGGATCTGGCGAACGGGCCGGATGATCGCCGGGAGACCTTAATCGCGGCCTAACACGTCCGGCATCGTCGACTGGCCCGTGCCCGATGTCGGCTTCCGAGCCGGGCGGATGGCCCCGAACATGCAGCCTTCCGCTGGCATTCCAGGTGCTGCGCACGCGGAATCCCGGCCAGCTCCGCCCAGGCGCAGCGCTGATGTTCAGGAAAGTGGGCCCCAGACCCCGATTCGTTAAGGGTGTACCTCCATGTGGGCGCCATCTCCTTACGAATCGGGGTTTGGGGCCCGCGGCCCCAAGCGGGTCCAGGGCAGCGCCCTGGCCTTTCCTGCCGTCCGTACGTGGAATGACCTGGAAAGCAGATCGGCGCGAAGGCCGGGCGGGACACGTGGCGCCCGCTCCCCGGCGCCGCGCGCAGCGTGCCGTCGTGCCAGGCCAGCCGTCCGCCGGAGATGGTGCTGCGGGCGAGGCCGGTCACCCCCATGCCCTCGTAGACGTTGAAGTCGACCCGCTGGTGGTGGGTCCGGGCCGAGACCGTGCGGCTGGCCTCCGGATCCCACAGCACCAGGTCGGCGTCGGAGCCGACCGCGATCGTACCCTTGCGCCGGTGCATGTTGAAGATCTTCGCACTGTTGGCCGAGGTCACCGCGACGAACTCCGCCGGCGTCAGCCGGCCGGCGCGGACGCCGTGGTGCCACAGCACGCCCATGCGGTCCTCGATACCGGCGGTACCGTTCGGGATGCGCGTGAAGTCGTCGCGGCCGAGCGCCTTCTGCGGCGCGCAGAAGCAGCAATGGTCGGTCGCCGTGGTCTGCAACTGGCCGCTGGCCAGGCCCGCCCACAGCGCCGCCTGGTGCGCCTTGGCCCGGAACGGCGGGCTCATCACGTGGGCGGCCGCGAACGCGAAGTCGGGGCTGTCATACACGCCCTCGTCGATCACCAGGTGCTGCGCCAGCACCTCGCCGAACACGCGTTGGCCCCGGCCGCGAGCGGCGGCGATCGCCGCGGCCGCGTCGGCGGTGGAGACGTGGACGACGCAGAGCGGCCCCCCCCAGCAGCCCGGCGATCGCGATCGCCCGCTGCGCCGCCTCGCCCTCGACCACGGGCCGCCGCGACAGCGGATGGCCCCGGGGGCCGGTGACGCCGCGCGCCAGCAGCGCCCGCTGCAGGTGCGCCACCGCCTCGCCGTTCTCGGCGTGCACGCTGCACAGCGCGCCCAGCGACAGCGCGTGGCCGACGCTGTCCAGCAGCACGCCGTCATCGACCATCAGCGCGCCCTTTTAGGCCATGAAGTGCTTGAAGCTGTTGACGCCATGGTCGCGCACCAGCGCCGTCATCTCGTCGGCGACACGGTCCGACCAGTGCGTGACCGCGACGTGGAAGCCGTAGTCGCAGACCGACTTCGCCGCCCGCTCCCGCCAGGTGCGCCAGGCCTCGAGCAGCGATCCGCCGGGGACGGGATCGCGAAGTCCAGGATGGTGGTGGTGCCGCCGGCTAGCGCCGCCTCGGTGCCGGTGCGGAAGTCGTCGCTGGAGACCTCGCCCATGAAGGGCAGCTCCATGTGGGTGTGCGGGTCGATGCCGCCCGGCATCACCAGCAGCCCGCAGGCGTCCAGCGTGACGGCCCCGGTCGGCGCCTCGAGCGTGCCGCCCACGGCACCGATGGCGGCGATCAGGCCGCCGTCGAGCAGCAGGTCGGCGCAGGCTGGTTTCCGCCGTCTGCAGCGTGCCGCCGCGGATCAGCAGCGGCGGGACGCGATCTGTCATCGGCGGCTCCCGGTCGGACGGTGCCCCGGCAGTAGGCGGCGCCGGCCCGCCGGATGCAATCGAAGAAGGCCAGGGCGCTGCCCTGGACCCGCCAAGGGCCGGCGGCCCTTGGAACCCGATTCACAAGAAGACCGCCCCCTTAACCAATCGGGGCCTGGGGCCCGCGGCCCCAGTGGGGTCCAGGGGCGAAGCCCTTGGCCTTCTTCCTCATGCCTTGCGCCACGCCGCGGTTCCGCCCGACAAGCATCGGACGCTTGGGGAGTCGCGACCGTCACGATGAGCCAGCCGGCCGCGCCTCCGACCCCGCATGGCTGAGGCGCTGCTGCGCGGCCTGCCCGGGATGCTGCTGCTGCTCGCCCTCGGCGCGCTGTTCTCGACCGACCGCCGCCGGATCCGGCCGCGCACCGTGCTGGCGGCGCTCGGCTGCCAGGTGCTGCTGGGCGCGCTGGTGCTGTTCGTGCCGCCGGGGCGGGCGGCGCTGCGGGCGGCGTCGGCGGCCACGGGGACCGTGCTCGGCTATGGCGACGACGGCATCGCCTTCCTGTTCGGCGGCCTGGTCGGGCCGCGCATGGCCGGCCTGTTCCCGGACGGCGGCTTCGTGTTCGCGCTCCGGGTGCTGCCGCAGATCGTCTACATCTCGGCGCTGATCGCGGTGCTCTACCACTGGGGCGTCATGCAGGCGCTGGCGGACCTGGTCGGCGGTGCGGTGCGGCGGCTGCTCGGCACTTCGCGGATCGAGAGCTTCGGCGCGGTCACCACGGTCGTGCTGGGCCAGAGCGAGATGCCGGTGGCGCTGAAGCCGTTCGTGCCGCTGCTGACCCGGGCGGAGTTGTTCGCGCTGATGTCGAGCGGCACCGCCTCGGTCGCGGGCTCGGTGCTGGCCGGCTACGCGGCGCTCGGCGTGCGCATCGACTACCTGCTGGCGGCCTCGGTGATGGCGATCCCGGGCGGGCTGCTGTTCGCCAAGCTTCTGGTGCCCACCGCCGAGCCGTCGCGCATCCACACCCTGGACGTCGCGTTCGACGGGCGGCGTGCCGCCAACGTGTTCGAGGCGATCTCGGTCGGCACCGGCAACGGCGTGCACGTGGCGGTCGCGGTGGGGGCGATGCTGGTCGCCTTCATCGGGCTGATCGCCTGCCTGAACGGGCTGGTGGGCCTGCTCGGCGGCGCAGTCGGCCTGCCCGGCCTGTCGCTGCAGTCGGTGCTGGGGGCGCTGTTCGCGCCGCTGGCCTGGGCGATCGGGGTGCCGTGGCGGGAGGCGCTGCCGGTCGGCGGCGTGATCGGCCAGAAGCTGGTGTTCAACGAGTTCGTCGGCTACCTGCAGCTCTCGCCGATGATCCGGGGCGGCACGCTGTCGGGCCGTTCGATCGCGATCGCCTCGTTCGCGCTGTGCGGGTTCGCCAACCTGTCCTCGATCGGCATCCTGCTGGCCGGCTACGGCGCGGTGGCGCCCGAGCGCCGGCCCGAGGTCGCGCGCCTGGGCCTGCGCGCGGTGCTGGCCGGGACGCTGTCGAACTTGATGAGCGCCACCATCGCCGGCATGTTCGTCGCACCGTGATCGCGGCATCGGGAAGAAGGCCAGGGGCTTTGCCCCCGGACCCCACTGGGCCGTCGCGCGCCAGCGTGCTCCGCACGATGGCCCCAACGGGTCCAGGGCAGAGCCCTGGCCTTCTTCTCAAATGCGACAGCCCTGGGGGCAGCGCAGGGACAGGTTGCCCGCCGCGTCCCGATCGTCGATGCTGGACGCGACGGCGCCCCGAGAGGGGTGAAAAGGGAACGCGGTCCAAGGCCGGGGCTACCCCGCAACTGTAGGCGGAGAGCCGGTCGCCACACGCCACTGGGACGTCCTGGGAAGACGGCGACCTGCGGAGCCCCGCGAGCCAGGAGACCTGCCATCGGGGCGTCGGCACGAGCCGACGTCAGGGCATCGACGCGGCCACGTCCGGGCGGGGTGCCCCGGGGCCGGTCGCGTCGGCAATGACGATCCGGAGACCTCTCCCGTATCAACCTCAACCCTTGCTCGCCAGACGAGAAACCTGAAGGGCCGCATCGTCGGCATCTACGCCTTCCTCGCCGCCTTCAACATCGCCGCAATCGACAACGTCACCCGCAAGCTCATGCAGGAAGACAAGCGTCCGGTCGCGGTCGGCTTCTTCTTTGCGCTCGGACATTCCGCCGTCGTCCTGATCGTGGCCAACCTCGTCACGGCCACCTCGGGCGCGTTGAGGGCGCACTTCGACGGCATGGCGACGTTCGGCGGCATCTTCGAGACCATCCTGTCGGTGTCGTTCCTGTTCATCCTGGCCGCGATCAACATCGTCATCCTGCGCGGCGTCTGGCGGGCGTTCCGGCAGCTCCGCAGCGGCGGCGCCTTCGACGCTGCGGAGCTGGACATCCTGCTCGGCTCCCGCGGCCTGCTCGCCCGCATCTTCCGCCCGCTGTTCCGGATCGTGTCGCAGAGCTGGCACATGCTGCCGATCGGCTTCGTGTTCGGGCTCGGCTTCGACACCGCGACCGAGGTCAGCCTGCTCGGCATCTCCGCGGCCGAGGCGGCGAAAGGCCTGTCGATCTGGTCGGTGCTGGCGTTTCCCGTCCTGTTCGCGGCCGACATGACGCTGGTCGACACCACCGACGGCGTCCTGATGCTGGGCGCCTACGAGTGGGCGTTCATCCGGCCGATCCGGAAGGTCTACTACAACCTGACGATCACGCTGGTGTCGGTCGTCGTCGCCGTGCTGATCGGCGGGATCGAGGCGTTCGGGCTGCTCGGCGACGAGCTGTCGCTGCACGGCTGGGTCTGGAGCCTGCTGAGCAGCCTCAACAACAACTTCAACATGCTCGGCCTCGTCGTGATCGGCGTCTTCGTCATGAGCTGGGTCATCTCGGTCGCGGTCTACCGCATCAAGGGCTACGACCGCCTGGAGCCGTCGGGCTCGTCCGCCTGACCGGACCCCAAGGCCGCTGTACGGCGGCCGGGAGCAGGTCCGCCAGCAGCCGCGCCACGTCGTGCAGGCTGGCCTCGATCCGCCAGGCCATGCCGCGCATCTCGTCGTCCGCGGCCAGCAGGTCGGGCACCATGATCACGCGCATGCCGGCCGCATGGGCGGCGCGCACCCCGTTGTGGGAATCCTCCAGCGCCAGGCAGTCCGCAGGCGGGACCCCCAGCCGGGCCGCCGCGGTCAGGAACGGCTCCGGGTGCGGCTTGCCGCGGCCGACGTCGTCCCGGGTCACCACCGCGTCGAAGCGGTGCAGGAGGCCGACCAGCTCCAGATGGTGCAGCGTCCGCGCGCGGTCGGACGAGGTCGCGATCGCGCGCGGCAGCCGCCGCCGGTCGAGCAGGTCCAGCAGCTCGGGCACGCCCGCCTTCAGCGCCAGCCGCCCCGCCGCCACCAGCTCCGCCAGCCGCTCGGCGTGGCGCGCGACGTAGCGGTCGAGCGGGAAGTCGGGGCCATAGCGGTCGCGGATCACCAGGCGGCAGCGGTCGAGCGGGGAACCGATCAGCGAGCGGCAGAACGCCTGGGGCATGACCGCGCCGAGGTCGCGCCCAGCCAGCATCAGCGCTTCCATCGACAACGTCTCGCTGTCGAGCAGCACGCCGTCCATGTCGAACACGACCGCTCTCATGTGGTCTCCAGTAAGGAAGGCCAGGGCTCTGCCCTGGACCCGTTGGGGCCGCGGGCCCCAAACCCCG